>NZ_MJGW01000001.1:399481-621066 GCF_001865025.1 Plantibacter sp. MMLR14_011 | reverse complement strand
CGCCTGTTCACCCGCGGACAGCAACTCGCCCTCGCCGAACGCGACGGCGGCTGCGCCTGGACCGGCTGCACCCACCCACCATCCTTCACCGAAGCCCACCACATCACCTGGTGGTCACAAGGCGGCCCCACCAACCTCGACAACGGCATCCTCCTCTGCCCCTTCCACCACCACCGCATCCACGACGACCACTGGAGCATCACCACCCAAAACGGCATCCCCTGGTTCATCCCACCCAGCCACATCGACCGCCACCAAACCCCCATCCGAGGCGGACGCATCCACCTCGCCGCCTAGACCAAGGCACCCGCCTGCCTCCGCACAGGCCTGCCCTTCGACAAGCTCAGGGACCGACACGCGAACCGCCCTTCGACAAGCTCAGGGACCGAGATGGGAAAACGACACGCTCGGCGAACGACGCCGTCCTCGACAACCCCGCCACCCCGGTCCTTGAGCCTGTCGAAGGGCACACGGGGCGCGCCCCGTCCTCCGCAGACTCACCCCGCGGCGACGACCTCTTCCACCGTCACCCGCGCACCGACGTCCGCCAGCCGCGCGCGCGCCGCGATGAACGCCTCGCGCAGTCGCGCGTCCGATCCGAGGTCGCCGAACACGACCTCCAGGTCCAGGAACGCCCCAGGGCGCTCCGCCTCCTGCGCGACGGCCGCCTGCAACTCGGCCAACCGCCGATCGACCGGGGCAAGCTCCCGCCCGTCGTCACCGACACCCTCGATGAACCGACTCCACGCTGCGAGGACGAGCGCCGAACGCGCGATCCCGCCGCCGGTCCGCAACTGCTCACGGACCACGGGGAGCAGGAACTTCGGGATGCGCTCCGACCCGTCGACGATCTGCCGCGCCAACGTGTCCTTGATCGCCTCACTGCCGAATCGGCGCATCAGCTCCGCACAGTACGCGTCGATGTCGATGCCCGGGACCGGCGCGAGCGTCGGCCTCGCCTCCTCGTGCATGTACCCGAGGAGGAACCGCGAGAACAGCTCGTCGCGGCAGACGTCGTGCACGTACGTCTCCCCCGCCAGCAACCCGAGGTAGCTCATCGCCTGGTGGGAGGCGTTCAACAACCGGAGCTTCATCAGCTCATACGGCTCGACGTCCTCCACGAGCTGCACGCCCACCTGCTCGTACGGCGGACGACCGTCGGAGAAGTCGTCCTCGAGCACCCACTGCTCGAACGATTCCGAGAGCACCGGCCAGCGGTCGTCGATCCCGAACCGCTCGGACACGAACGCACGCTGCTCGTCCGTCGTCGCCGGCGTGATGCGGTCCACCATCGAGTTCGGGAACCGCGCCTCGGCACCGATCCAGGCGGCGAGCGCCGGGTCGATGCGCTCGGCGAAGGCGAGGATCGCGGTCCGGGCGACGTGCCCGTTGCCCTGGATGTTGTCGCAGGACATGACCGTGAACGGGACCGCACCGGCGTCGCGTCGGGCACGGAGGGCCGCCGTGATGAACCCGAGCGGGCTCTGCGGCAGCGCCCCCGCCGGCAGTCCGTCGAGGTCCGCGAGCGTCGCACCGTCGCTCGGCTCGAAAGCCCCGGTCGCATCGTTCACCCCGTAGCCGCCCTCGGTGATCGTGAGCGACACGATCCGCGTCGACGGATCGCTCACGCGGGCGAGGACCGCTTCCGGGTCGTCGGGAGCGAACAGGTACTCGACGATCGACCCGACGACGCGTGCCTCGACCTCGCCGTCCGGACTCGTCGTCACGAGCGTGTAGAGCCGGTCCTGAGCGCCGAGCGCGTCCCGCATGGCGGCGTCACCGGCCAGTGTGCCGACGCCGACGAGCCCCCAGGACGCGTGTTCGTCGCCGGGGAGCCCGAGCACGCGGTCGACGAACATCGCCCCGTGCGCACGATGGAAGGCGCCGACCCCGAAGTGGACGATGCCGGGTCGGATGGCCGAGCGGTCATAGGCGGGGACGGCCACCCGCTCGTCGAGAGCGGTGAGGGTGGCGTCGGAGAGCTGGGTCATGTGGTGCCTTCTCGTCGGTGAGCGGGTTCCGGGTGGTGCAGGTCGAGCGTGCTGGGGCTGCAGGGTGGGTCAGGCGCCGTGGGTGGATTCGGTCTCCACCGGCGTCGATGCGTCGAGCGTGACGATCCGGGTGGCACGTTGCTTGGTCGCGTCGACCAGGCGGGCGTTCGGCTCGTCGACGCCGAGCACCCAGGCTTCAGCCTCGTCGCGCGGGTGTCCGTGACCGAGGCGGCGGGCGATGAGTCGGTCGCGGCGGACCTCGTCGTCCACGTCGACGTACCAGGACTCGTCGAGATGCGCGGCGACACCCTGCCAGCCGTGGTCGTCGAACAGGAGGTAGTTGCCCTCCGTGATCACGAGCGGCACCTCAGGTCGGACGAGGACGGCACTGCCGATCGACGCCTCGAGCGAGCGGTCGAACCGGGGTGCGTAGATGGGTGTGCCCGGCGAATCGGCGGTGCGTCCGGCACGGGCGAGGCGGGACAGTAGTGCGACGTAACCGTCGACGTCGAAGGTGTCGGGCGCGCCCTTGCGGTCGCGTCGCCCGAGGCGGACGAGCTCGGCGTTGTCGAGGTGGAAGCCGTCCATCCCGACGATCACGGCCTGGTCGCCGAGCGCCGCGGCGATCGCGTCGCTCACGGTGGACTTGCCCGCACCGGGTGCCCCGACGATCCCGAGGATCCGGCGGGACCCGGTGGCGGCGAGCGAGCGGGCGTGATCGATGAGGCCGTCGAGGTCGACGAAGCCATCGAGGCCGGTCCCGGCGGTGGTCGTCGTGCCGCTCATCGTGATGCCTGACCTCTCCTGGGAGCCGACCGGTCGCGGTCGCGCCGTCGCCCGACTCACGGTAAGTCCAGGGGATGCGTGTGTCAACACCAGATGTCACCGGTGTCATTATCTGCGACAGAAATCCATGTCACGGGTGACATGACCGTCATTCCGTGGTTATGATGCTCCCGACCCGGTGCACCGACGCACGGGCCTCATCACGTCGATCGGACCACCTCATGACTGACTTCAACGGCCGCACCATCCTCGTCACGGGAGCGAGCGGCGGCATCGGCGGCGCGACCGTCCGCCACCTCGTCGCAGCGGGCGCGCAGGTGATCGCCTCCGGTCGCAACGTCGAGCACCTCGACGCCATCGCCGCTGAGACGGGCGCCGAACCGCTGCCCTTCGACCTCACCTCGGAGGACAGCATCCGCGACGCGATCGAGGGACGCGACATCTGGGGCGTCGTCAACTCCGGCGGTTGGGGCGGCGAGATCGCCTCCCCTCAGGAGACCGACATCGACGTGTTCGACAAGGTCATCAGCATCAACGCACGCGGGTCACTGCTCGTCACCAAGTACGCGTCCCGCGAGATGATCCGCCAGGAACGCGGCGGCGCGATCGTGAACGTCTCCAGCCAGGCGAGCCTCGTCGCGCTTTCCGGCCACATCTCCTACGGCTCGTCGAAGGCCGCGCTCGACAACATCACGCGGGTCTCCGCCCTGGAACTCGGGAAGTACGGCATCCGGGTGAACGCCGTCAACCCGACGGTCGTGATGACGCCGATGTCCGCCTGGTACTGGGGTCGGCCCGACATCGAAGGCCCCTTCCTCGAGGCGATGCCGCTCGGCAAGTGGGCCACCGAGGACGACATCGCCGGCCCGATCACCTTCCTGCTGAGCGACGCCGCCGGCATGATCTCGGGCGTCTCGCTGCCGATCGACGGCGGCTACACCGCGCGCTGACCCGAACCGGCAGGACCGAACGGGGGGACCCGAGCATGGCCACGATGCGCCAGATCGCCGCAGCCGCCGGCGTGAGCGCGAAGACGGTCTCGCGGGTCTTCAACGACGACCCGCACGTCCTCCCGGCGACCCGAGAACGGGTCGAGTCGATCATGCGGGAGCTCGACTACGTGCCGAACTCCCTCGCGACGGCGTTCCGCTCGGGCCGCCCGTCGGTCATCGGGGTCGCCGTCCCCGACATCGTCGACCCGTTCTTCGCCGAGATCGCACGTGCGGTGGAGCGGACGGCGCGCGACCACGACATGTCGACGCTCGTGACGAGTCTCGGCGACGACCCGGACCGCGAGCGCGCGGTCCTCGAGCCGATGCTCCGACGCCAGCTGGCCGGAGTGGTGCTCGCGCCGATCAGCGACGACCAGAGCTCACTGGCAGCGTGGGCGTCGCGGACGCCGTTCGTGTTCGTCGACCGCGCGCCAGGCGGGCTCGCTGCCGACGCGTTCACGCAGGACGACTTCGGTGGGGCGTTCGCGGCGACGACCCACCTCGTCGAGCACGGCCACCGCCGGATCGCCTTCGTCGGCGACCAGCTGGCCCTACCGACGACCGCCGAGCGGCTGCGCGGGTATCGGGCGGCACTCACCGAAGCCGGGCTGCCCTCCGACGAGGCACTCATCGCCCTCGGCGCGGCGACCCGCGAGGGCGCGGCGCGTGCGCTGGCGGCGATCGGCTCCAAGGCGACCGCCCTGTTCTCGTCGAACGCCGTCTGCACGATGGCGTTGCTGCCCGCACTCGCCGAGCAACCGCTCCCACTCGTCGCGTTCGGCGACTTCCCCCTGGCCGAGCTCCTGCGACCGTCGGTGTCCGTGATCACGCAGGACCCGGAGGCCCTCGGCCGACTCGCGGCGGAACGGATCATCGATCGCCTCGACCGCCCCGACGCGCGGTACCGCCGGAGCACGGTCCTCCCGGTGCACCTCGTCGAGCGCGACTCCTGCCGCGCCGCGTCCGCGGTGCGCTGAGCCCTCCCCGCTGGACGATCCGGGTCCCCCAGCCCGCCCACGTGCCCGCGAGCGCTTCCCACCCCTCGACGGGCTCGGGAGCGGCAGACTATCGCCCACGCAGTGCCGCCGCCTCGCTGAGCCATCGGCTGTAGAGGTCCCAGGGGTCGACGTCGCGGGCGACCGAGGCGATGTGGGCGAGCAGTCGGGGCGACCCCGTGAACCATTCGGAGCGTTCGAGGCGTTCGCGGGCGAACTGTTCGTGACGCGCACGCTCGACGTGCCGGTCGCCTCGTTCGAGGGCGAGCAGTTCGTCGTGCCAGATCGCGGCGAACCGCTGGCGTGGGTTCGTCGTGGTACCGATCTTCACGCGATCGCCGTGGCGCAGGTAGTAGACGACGTCGATCCGCGGCCGGGCGAGGTCGTCGTCGGGCACGTCCCCCTGCCGCCACTCGCACGCGGCGCACAACCAGGCGGACGGGTAGTGCCGGCCGAGCCGCGAGCCGCACATGATGCACGGCGAGGGCAGGGCGTCGACCACGCCCCATCGGCGCTCCGCCCAGTCGGCGGCGAGGGCCAGGTGATCCTCGCAGAGCGCGACAGGCGCGTCGACCGATGCCGCGGCGTCACACCCGGGTTGTACGCATCGTCTGTGGGGCATCTCCCGAGTGTCCCCCACCCCGCCGACACCGGCCTCCGCTCACGGACGGAACGCGGGGCCCACGCGCTCCCGGCTGGGAGACGGTCGGGTGGCCTCCCAGCCGATGCGCACGTCACAGCGCGATCGCGCGACTTTCCTCATGGGAGCGGATCGCCGCGCGATAGATGTCGTGGGTGAGCGCCGCCTCCTCGGGGCGCGCCGCCCCGAACCGGTCACCGAGCGAGCCGTGCCGCTCGGCGAGGAACACGGCCCACATCTGGAGGATCGTGTCGGAGAACCCGGACTCGAAGTTCGGGCCGGTCACCGTCGGCCACACCGACTGGCTGCCCGCGTCCAGCTGCTGCCACACCTGCTCCCGACCGCCACCGGGGATGTCCCGCACCGCGAACACCTCGACGAGCTTCGGGTTCTTCGTGCTGAACCGGACCCCGCCGTCGAGACCGATCGCCTCGAACTCCCACGTGTTCTTCTGCCCGGGATCGATGCGCTTCGTCTCGGTCGTCAGCGGGAAACGGACACCGTCGTGGGTCGCCCAGCTGTGCAGCACCGCGTTGTCCCAGGTGTCGCACGGCACGAGCGAACCGTCGGGGCCGGGACGCTCGGTGACGATGTTCTGCAGCACCCCGTACACGCTCTCGGGTGCCCAGCCGAGCCGCAGCGGCACGTGCCAGGTGTGCATGCCGAGGTCGTTCATCACGCCGGCCTCACCGCAGAACTGCGTCTGGCGCTTCCAGTTGATCTGCTTGCCCCGATCGATGTCGCTCGAGTGCAGGAAGCTGTTGCGCGCCTCGACGATCGTGCCGAGCGCCCCGGACCGCACATAGTCGATCGCCAGCTGAGCTCCCGGGAAGAACGGCATCTCACTCGAACACCGGACGAAGCTCTCCGGGTGCTCGGCCATCGCCGCGAGGACGGACTGCGCGGCCGCCGCGTCGATCCCGAAGGGCTTCTCCGCCAGCAGGCCCTTCCCGCCGCGGATGACGTCGGTGTAGATCTGCTCATGAAGGTCGTGACGCACGGCCACGTAGACGACGTCGACTGACGGGTCGGCGAGCAGCTCGTGGTAGTCCGTGGTCTTCGTGACGACCGTGTCGATCTCGTCGAACCAGTCGAGCGCCGCCGGGTTGATGTCGCAGACGGCCGTCAGTCGGGGTCGCACCGGGTGGTCGATGAGCGCCGGCCAGCGCTGAATGGCGGCTGCGATCTCGCGCCCCATGAGTCCGCCGCCGATGATCGCGACGTTGACGCGCTCCGCCGTCGGCCGGTCGGCCGTCACCTGGTCCGCGCTCATGCGCGAGCCGCCTCGAGGATCGCGAGGCCGGCATCGGCGTCGGCGCCGTCGTGCAGCACCGCCATGAGTGCCGCGGTGATGGCCGCCGGGTGCTCGTGCTGGATGATGTTGCGGCCGTAGACGATGCCGCTGACCCCGGCGTCGAGGACGGCGACCGTGCGCTCCAGCAGGGTCCGATCGTCGACGCGACCGCCGCCACGGACGAGGACGGGGACGTCTCCGGCGACCTGCACGACGCGCGCGTACTCGGTGATGTCGCTACTCGGATCGGCCTTGATGAGGTCGGCGCCGAGTTCGACCGCCTGGCGCACGAGGGTGACGATCTTCTCGATGTCGCCGTCGACCTGGTACCCGCCGGCCGTCGTGTTGTCCTGCATGACGAGGGGTTCGATCATGAGCGGCATCCCGTACCGGGTCGCCTCGCGGCGCAGGGCCATGATCGAGCGGATGTTCGCCTCACGGACCTCGGGGTGCTCCGGGATCTGCATGAGGTTGACGCACACGGCGACGGCGTCCAGCCGGACGGCCTCCTCGATCGCGTGCGGCACGTGGTGGCTGTAGAGGATCGAGTCGAGGGGGTTGCCGTAGACGTTCGCGACGTCCGTCCGGAGGACGAGCGCCGGCTTGTCCTTGCCGGGGACCTGCTGCAGGAGACGGGCCTGCCCGAGGGTCAGCTGGACGGCGTCCGGGCCCGCGGCGACGAGCGTGCGGACGACCTCGCCCATGTCCTCGATGCCGGTGATGAACGAACGCTCGCCGAAGAACCCATGGTCGACGGCGACGTCGAGCGCGCGACCGGATCGGGCGTTGAAGAGACGATTGAGGCGGTACAGCGACATTGCGGCGGCTCCTGATCGTGACGGGGAGGGTTTCCGAATCCTCCCTCGGTGTGTCACAGTAGTGGCCTGAGACAACGTTGTCTAGCTTGCGTCGGGTCAGCCCGGGGCGAAGAACGGAGGGTCCATGGGCGAGATCGTCGTCGCCGGTCACATCTGCGTCGACCTGTCGCCGGGGCTGAGCGCGAGCGCACGCATCGATCCGGGCGCCCTCATCGACACCGGCCCGCTCCGCATCTCCCTCGGTGGCTGCGTCGCGAACACCGGCCTCGCCCTCGCCGATCTCGGGAGTACGGTCCGCCTGCACGCGACCGTCGGCGACGACGAGCTCGGCGCGATCGTCGCCTCACGCATTGCGGCGCACGACCGGCTCCACCCGGCGCTCGAGGTCACCGACCGGGCCGCGACCTCCTACAGCGTCGTCGTCGAGCCCGCCGGCCTCGACCGGACCTTCTGGCACCACACGGGCGCGAACGAGGTGTTCACCGGCGAGCACCTGGCCGTCGGCGACGCGGACCTGGTCCACCTCGGCTATCCCCCGCTGCTCCCCGGGATCGTCGCCGACGACGCGGCGCCCCTCGCGAGGCTGCTCGAACGGATCCACCGACACGGCGCCACCACGTCCATGGACCTCGCCGTCGTCGACCCCACGAGCGCCGTCGGCCATCTGGACTGGGAGGCGATCCTCCGGCGCACCCTGCCGCTGACCGACGTCGTGAGTCCGAGCGTCGACGACCTGCGTTCGGCGCTCGGCACGCTCCGCCTCCCGGCCGGGACCAGCGCATCACCGCTGGCCCAAGCCGCGGCGTTCGCGGACCTCCTGCTCGCCTGGGGCGCCGGCGTCGTGGCGATCTCGGCCGGCGAGGACGGTCTGCTCCTGCGGGCGGCCGGCGTCGACCGCCTGCGACTGAGCGGACGGATGCTCGCACCGCTCGCCGAGGCCTGGGCCGACGTCGACCTCGTCGCGCCGCCCGTCGCCGCACCCGCGTTCGTGTCGACCAACGGCGCCGGGGACGCGTCGACCGCCGGCCTGCTCTTCGCGATGTCACGCGGTGCCACACCGGCGGAAGCGGCTGAACTCGCGGGAGCGAGTGCCGCTGCGACGATCGCGGGACGCCGGCCGACGGCGGCTGAGATCACCAGACTGCGCCCCGGACTCAGCGGGCTCTTCAGGGCCACGGGGGCGGACGAGCCGGTCGCGTGATCCCCCATACGCCAGGATGGTGAGCATGCGCAGCTCCCGACCCCCGACCATGAACGACGTCGCCGCGGCGGCCGGGGTGGGGCTGAAGACGGTGTCGCGGTATGTGAACGGCGCGACGAACATCAACCAGGAGCTGTCGGAACGGATCGGCGCGGCGATCGAGGCCCTCGGCTACCGGCACAACCTGGCGGCCGCGAGCATCCGCCCCGGGCGGTCGAGCAAGGTCATCGGGCTCATCATCGGCGACCTGGCGAACCCCTATTACTCGGTGCTGGCACGCTCGGTGGAGCGCGTCTGCACCGAACACGGCTACCTGCTGATGTCGGCGAGCTCCGAGGAGGACGCCGACCGGCACCGCCTCCTCGTCGACAGACTGGTCGCGCAGCGCGTGGACGGCCTCGTGGTCGTGCCGCCACGGCAGGCGACGACGGCCTGGGCCACGAGCACGATCGTGCACGTCCCGATGGTGCTCGTCGACCGACCGACCGGGCCGCTCGAATCGGTCGAGGTGCACACGGTGCTCGCCGACAACGCGGGCGGAGCGACCCGGGCGACGGCGGCCATGCTCGCCGCGGGTGCACGTCGGGTCGCGTTCCTCGGTGACTCACTCGAGCTGTACACGATGCGCGAGCGACTGGCCGGCTACCACCGGGCGCTGGCCGAGGCCGACCTCGGCGGCGCGACGGGGACGGGTCCGATCGAGCCGATCGTCTCCGACGGCGCCCACTCCGTCGAGGACGCTGCGGCGGTCGTGGCGGGGTTCCTGGCGTCGGGCGAGGTGGACGCCGTGTTCGCCGCGAACAACCGGGCCGCGATCGGGGCGGTGCAGGCGTTCGCGACGGCCGGGCGACGGCTTCCGCTCGTCGGGTTCGACGACTTCGAGGCGGCACCGCTCGTGACGCCGGCGGTGTCGGTGGTGGCGCAGGACGTGGCGCTCATGGGCCGGGTCTCGGCGGAGACCCTCCTGGCACTCATCGCCGGCGAAGCGGGCCCACCCGTGACCCACACCCTCGACGTGCGTCTGGAGCTGCGCGGTTCCGAGCGCTGACGCCCTTCGACAGGCTCAGGGACCGGAACGGGGCGCCTCAGGGACCGGAAAGGGGCGTTCAAGGACCGGCGGGGTACGTGAGGCCGTGGCCGAAACGGAAGAGCGGGTCCTCGGTGTCGTAGGGGACGTCGGACCGACTCGCCTCGACGGCCGCCATCGAGCGCGGCAGGTCGAACGGCAGCCGGCCCTCCGGCAGCGCCCGACCGAAGACGACGTCGAGGAACGCCGCGTCACTGCCGCCGAAGCTCGCGACGAGTGCCGCGACCGCGTCCACCACCCCGGTGAGGATCGCCGGTCGGTCGAGATGCATGTCGAGTACGGTCGGCACCGTCAGCGCGAGCGCCCGCAACCGCTCGACCTCGTCGGCCGGGATGTCGAGCGATCCGGCGTGGAACATGGCCTCGAAGCCGCCGGGCCGCGGTTCGTACGGCGTCTGCATGCGCACGAGGGCGATGTCCGCCGAAGCCGGATCCGCGACGACCTCGCCGTACACGCCCGCGACCTCGGGATCGACGCCTTCGAGATACAACCGGGGACGCGGCGAGCGCACCGGCAGCGTCTCCTCCACGTTCGTCAGGACGGTGAACGCACGGCGCTGTGCGGCGTCGCCGGCCGCGACGAAGTCCGCGCGCCCGACGATGCCGCTCGCGGCGCCCGCGTCGACGTACGGCTGCTCGAAGAGCCCGAGCACGAACTTCTCGCGCAGCAGTCGACGCACCGAGGCGTCGATGCGGTCCTCGGTGATGCGCCCCTGTTCGACGAGTTCGACGACGAGCTCGGGTCGGGCCTCGCCACCGAACTGGTCGCAACCGGCCTGCAGGATGCGCTCGACCCGGGACAGCTCGTCCAGGTGCTCCAGGCCCCAGGCCCGCGCGGGCATGTCCTGCCCCATGATCGACGTGTCGGTGACGAGTCCCCAGTCGGTGCAGACGACGCCTGCGAACCCGAGCTCCTCGCGGAGGAGCCCGGTGATGATCCCGTGGTTGAAGGCGAACGCGACCTCCTCGTGCTCGGTCCCGACGGGCATCCCGTAATACGGCATCATCTGCGCGGCACCGGCGGCGATCGCGGCGCGGAACGGGATGAGGTGGTAGTCGAAGTTGTCGCCGGGGTACACCTGTTCGCGCCCGTAGGCGAAGTGCGGGTCCTCCCCGTCGAGCTGTGGCCCACCGCCGGGGAAGTGCTTCGTCATCGTGGAGACCGACTGCGGCCCGAGTTCGGCGCCCTGGAAGCCTCGGATGTAGCCCGCGACGAGTTCGGCACTGAGCTCGGCGTCCTCACCGAAGGTGCCGCCGATGCGCGACCAGCGCGGTTCAGTCGCGAGGTCGACCTGCGGGTGGAGCGCCAGCCGGATCCCGACGGCGAGATACTCCTGCCTCGCGGTGTCGGCGAACGCCTCGACGAGGTCGGCCGATCCGATCGCCGCGAGGCCGAGCGTCTCGGGCCACTGCGAGAACGCGCCGGCACGGGCCGCCGTCCCCACGTTGTCGGTGAAGTGGTTGCGCGGGTCGGTCGACAGCGTGACGGGGATGCCGAGTCGCGTGCGCGAGGCGCGCTCCTGCAGGGCGTTGGTCCACTCGGCGAGGGCCGTCGTGTCGGGCGCGGTGCCGAGGACGTTGAAGTGGGACATGAGCTGCTCGCCGATCATGTACTCGCCGCTCGCGAGTCCCATGTGCGGGTTCGCCTCGTCGATGGGGCCCGGGGCGATCATCGTCTGGAAGAGCATGCCGGCCTTCTCGGCGACGGTCATCCGTCCGAGGAGGTCCTCCACCCGGTCCTCCACCGGCAGGCTCGCGTCGCGGTAGGGCAGCGCCGGTTCATGCTCGCTCATGGGTGGTCCGTTTCTCGTCGGTGAGTGGGGCGGCGTCGGGATCACCCGGGCTCAGGCGAGCCGGAAGCGAAAACCGAACTCCATTCGGGAACGGAGTGTGACTCCAGTATGCCCGCTGACGAGGATCACGCAAGACTCAGCCGGCGTGGTTCCCCACGGCGCGCAGCCCGTCGGCCAGCCAGTCGAGCGACGAGGAGACGCCTGGCGCGACGGGATGGCGATTGAGGTGGCCATGGAGGACGCCCGGCTCGAGCCGACTACGGACGGGTGCACCGGCCGCCTCCGACGCCGCGATGAGCAGCTCCCCCGACGGCCGGAGGTCGTCGAACTCCGAGAGCAGGACCGACAGCGGCGGGCGGTCCGGGGTCACGGGGACGATTCCCGGCAGGGCGAGCTCGGGCACGTCGTCGAGTCGACCGACGTAGTTCTCGACCATCCAGTCGATCGACTCGGTCGGGAACCGCATGAAGTCCGGGAGGACCGCCATCTCGGCCAGGACGTCCGACGGCAAGGCGGGCACGACCGCGTGCAGGAACGGGTAGGCCAGCAGTACGGCGTCCGCACGACGATCGCTGCGGAGTGACGCGGCGAGCGCGAGGGCCGCTCCGGCGCTGGCCCCACCGATGGCCGTCCGCGCACCGGGAACGGTCGACCGCTCGTCGTCGAGCTGTTCCCAGACCGCGAGCACGTCGTCGAGCGGCACCGGGTATCGCGTCGTGCCGTCCGCCAGGCGGTAGTCGACGGAGACGACCTCGGCAGCCGATCGCGCCGCCAGTTCGGCGCTCACGACGTGCGCCTCCGGCCAGTCGAGCGTCCCCGCCGCGAAGCCGCCGCCGTGCACCCAGAGGAGCGCGACGCCACTGGGATCGGCCGGGACGTAGCGTCGGATCGGGACCGCACCGTGCGGACCGTCGACGACCTCGTCGGTGATCACCACATCAATCGGCGGGCTCCACGGCCCGTCGTCGCCGTACGCGATGAGTCGTTCTTGGAACGCCTCGTCGAGCGCTCCGCCGGCGGCGGCGCGATCGGCGTTGGAGAACCCGTCGAAGAGGCTCAGGCGGTCGCGGTAGTACGGATCGAGTGACATGCGCCGAGCCTACCCAGCCGACTCGGTCGACCCGGTCGACTCAGACCGCGACGCCGCCGACGCGCTGGAGGTAGACGTCGATGGCGTCCCGGCTCTCCTGGATGCAGCCGAGCTTCGCATCCAGTCGCTCGCGATGCTCGAGCAACCGCTCCAGCACCTCCGCCGAGGGCGTCACCTGGTAGATCGTGTCGTCGTCCTCGAAGCAGGGCAGGACCTGGAGGATGAGCGCGGTCGGCATGCCGACGGCGATCAGCTCGCGGATGCGCTGCACCTTCGCGACGAGGTGGTTCCCGTACTCGCGGTACCCGTTCGGGCAGCGGGTCGGGCGCAGCAACCCCTGTTCCTCGTAGTACCGGAGCAGCCGCGGCGTGCTCCCGGTGGCCGCCGCCAGTTCGCCGATGCGCATGCAAGACCCCTTCGACCGAGTTGTGTCCTCATGCAGCAGCGGCCGGCGCAGGACGGATATTCCCGGAGCATCCTCGTCGGCTTGACCCTGCCACCAGTGGCAGGCCGGGAGACTCACCGACATGACCACCGACAGCGTGCGCACGACACGATCCACGACCCCTCCTGCCACCCGAACCCGCTCTCCCCTCCCGACCGCGCTGCTCCTCGCCGCCGTCGGATTCGTGACGCTCATCACCGAGGTGCTCCCTGCCGGGGTCCTCCCCGCGATGGCCGCCGACCTGGGCGTGTCGGAGTCGATCGCGGGCCAGAGCGTCGCCGTCTTCGCACTCGGCTGTATCGTCGCCGCGATCCCGATCAGCCGTGCGCTCGCGAGACTCGACCGCCGGACGGTCGTGCTGCTCGCCCTGATCGTCTCGGCGCTCGCGAACGCCGGCACAGCTGTCGCGCCCGACCTGCTCACGCATCTCGCGACCCGGTTCGTCGCGGGGCTCGTGGCCGGCGTCGTGTGGGCGATGCTTCCGGGGTACACGCGCGGGTTCACCACCCCGGAGCGGTTCGGCTCCACACTCGGCATCGTGCTGTCCGGTGCCACGCTCGGCTTCGCGCTCGGCGTCCCGGCCGGCGCGGTCCTCGGTGAGGAGTTCGGTTGGCGCACGGTGTTCGGGATCGTCGCCGCCGCCACCGCGCTCCTCGGCGTCATCGCGGTCGTCGTCGCTCCCCGCGTGCCAGGCAGCGCCCCCGGGCGTTCGACACGCATGGGTGCGGCGCTCCGCATCCCCGCGGTCGTCACGATCCTCGTGGCCCTCGCCGTCTGCATCATCGGCCAGAACATCGCGTACACCTACCTCGCACCGGTCCTGTCCTCCCGCGGCACGCCCGTGCCGCTCGGGGTGCTCCTCGCCACCTTCGGTGTGGCGTCGGTCGTCGGGACGCTCGGCGCCGGACGGCTGGCGAACCTGCGCCTCGGGACGACCATCCTCACGGCCGCCCTCCTCGGGACCGTCGGCCTCGCGGTCGTGGCCTGGGATCCCCCGGTCGTCGTCCTCCTCATCGCAGCGGCAGGTTGGGGGCTCGCCTTCGGCGCCTACTCCGTGCTCTTCCAGGTGGCGATCGCGCGGGTCGCCGGGAACGCCGCGGACGCGGCCCAGTCGGCGCTCGTCACGGTGTGGAACTGCTCGATCGCCACCGGCGGGGCGGTCGGCGGGGTCATCCTCGGCACCTGGGGCGCGTCCATGCTCCTCCCGGCGGCGGCCGCACTGACCGTCGTCGCCATCCCCATCTGCGCCGTGATCGCACGCGCCGTCCGCCGCGGGTGAACGACGGAGGACCCGGCACGCCGCAGCCGGGTCCTCCTAGACTCGATGCGATGCCCGTCCCGTTCCTGCACTCGCCGAACATCCTGTTCGACACGGTCGTGGACCGCACGGAACGGCTGTCCCCCGGCTTCGTCCGCCTTACCCTCGCCGGCGCCTCGCTCGTCGACTTCGCCCCGTACGAGCGGGACCAGCGGATCAAGATCCTGCTGCCGGGAGACGACGGCGCGTACCCGGACGGACTCCACGGCGGCCTGCCGGAGCACGCGTGGCGGCGCGCCTGGCGAGCGCTCCCACCGGCGGACCGCCCGGTGATGCGCAGCTACACCGCCCACCGCGTCAGGCCGGCGCAGCAGGAGGTCGACCTCGACGTGTTCATCCACGAGCCGGCCGGTCCGGCGAGTCGTTGGGCGCTCGGGGCGCGGCCGGGCGACCGGTTGCTCGTCTCGGGGCCGGACGTCCGTCGCGGCGACCCGACGCACGGTGTCCAGTGGGCGCCCGGTACCGCGACGACCGTGCTCATCGCCGCCGACGAGACGGCCTTCCCCGCCGTCCACGGGATCCTGCGCTCCCTCGACGAGGACGTCCGCGCCCACGTCCTCCTCGAGCTCGGCGATTCCGCCGACACCGCCCTGCTCGGGCCACTGCTCGAGCGTCACACGGTCGAGGTCCATGAACGGGCCGGGCGGCCTGGCGGTGACGCGCTCGTCGCCGGCATCGAGCAGTGGTTCCATCTGCACGGGTCGTCGGCGGCGACACTGGGCGCGGACTTCGCCGCCTGGCTGGTGACCGAGAGCACCCGGATCCCCCTCCTGCGCGCTGCGACGACCGACCACGGGATCGATCCCGAGCGCGTCCACGGGCAGGGCTACTGGAACGCTCGCCCCAGAACCACGCCCGAATGAAGGTTATGCTTGCCTTACTCGGTCGCGTCCGTCGCGGCCCGTTCGAAAGGTGATCCGTGCCCCTCCCCCTCGCCCATCGTCGACGTCTCGTCGCCGTCGCCGCCCTCTCCATCGCCGCCCTCGGCCTCTCCGCCTGCAGCAGCTCGAGCGCCTCGACCCCCTCGGACACCGCGACGAGCGCGACCCACGTCATGGAGCACGCCCACGGCGAGACCAGCATCCCCGACGCACCCAAGCGGGTCGTCGTCCTCGAACCGGTGCAGCTCGACACGACCGTCGCGCTCGGCATCACCCCGGTGGGCGCAGCGGTGCTGAACGAGACCGCCGGCGTCCCCGCCTACCTCGGCGAGCAGGCCGCCGACATCCCCACCGTCGGGACCGTGGCGGAGCCGAACGTGCAGCTGATCGCCGCCGCGAAGCCCGACCTCATCATCGGCACCGAGTCACGGCACTCCGCCCTGTACGACCAGTTGTCCGAGATCGCGCCGACCGTGTTCATGGCGACGCAGACCGACCCCTGGCGCGACAACGTGCAGTTCGTCGCCGAGGCACTCGGTGACCCGGACGGCGCGGACGAACTCCTCGACGCCTACGACGCACGCTGCGCGGAGATCGCGAAGGAGCACGACACCGCCGGCAAGACGGCACAGCTGATCCGCCCGCGCGACGGCGTCCTCACGCTCTACGGCCCCACCTCCTTCGCCGGCAGCACCCTCGAGTGCGCCGGGTTCACGACGCCCGAACACGCCTGGGAGGACATCTCCCTCGACCTCTCCCCCGAGCGCGTACTCGAGGCGAAGGCCGACCAGGTCTTCGTGACGAGCGTCGACCCCGACGACACCTCGACACTGCCGGCCTCCCTCACCGCGAACTCGGACGCCTTCCCCGAGCTGCACCTCGTCGACCAGTCCTTCTGGATCACCGGCGTCGGCCCCCTCGGCGGCATGGCCGTCCTCGACGACCTCGACCGGCTGCTCTCCGACGGGTCGTGACGAACCCGACCGCGATCCTGACCGCCCGCGACACCTCGGTGAGGAGGCGGGCGCCGCAGCGACACCGCCTGCTCGCAGTACTGCTCGCGGGCGTCGCGGCGCTCGCGGTCGCCGTCCTCCTGTCGCTGTTCGTCGGCGCGAACCCGATCGCACCGGATGACGTCCGTGCCGCGCTCCTCGGCACGGGCTCGGACGAGGCGGACTTCGTCGTGTGGGATCAGCGGGTGCCGCGCACGGTCGCGGCGCTGGCCGTCGGCGCGGCCCTGGGCGTCGCTGGCGCGCTCATGCAGGCGTTCACCCGGAACCCGCTCGCCGACCCCGGCATCCTCGGGGTCAACGCCGGGGCAGGCTTCGCGGTCGCCGTCGGCCTGGCATTCCTCGGCGTCCGGGCGCCGGGCGACATCGCCTGGCTCGCGTGCGGCGGGGCGCTCGTCGTCACCCTCGTCGTGTACGCGATCGGTTCGGGCGGGCGCGAGCAGTCCTCCACCGCTCGCCTCACCGTCACGGGTGTCGCCTTCGGCGCCGTGCTCGCCGGACTGACGACGGGGATCGCGATCACGCACCCCGACGCGTTCGACCGGATGCGCGGCTGGAACGCCGGCAGCCTGCTCGAACGCGACCTCGGTGTCGTCGTGCCGGTCCTCCCCTTCCTCGCCGTGGGGCTCGTCCTGGCCGCGGCGAGCGCGCGGAGCCTCAACGCGATCGCCCTCGGCCCGGACGTCGCCAGAGCACAGGGCGTCAGCGTCACGCGCACTCGCATCCTGGTGCTCGCCGCGGTGACGCTGCTCGCCGGCGGCGCCACCGCGATCGCCGGGCCGATCGCCTTCGTCGGCCTCGTCGTGCCCCACCTCGTGCGCTGGTCGGTCGGCAGTGATCAGCGCCGCATCCTCGGGGGTTCGGTCCTCGTCGGCTGCGTCCTCGTGCTGTGCTCCGACGTCGTCGGACGGTTCGCGGTGCTCCCGGGCGAGATGCCCGTCGGGCTCGTGACCGCGTTCGTCGGGGCGCCCGTCCTCATCGCGCTCGCCCGACGCAGAACGGCCTCGGGCCTGTGAGCACGACGCGGGAACGGGAGACCGCACGTCCGATCACCGGGCGCCGACCGGCACGACGGACCCTTGTCGTCTGCGCCACCGCACTCCTGGCGATCGTCGTCGCGGCGATCGCCGGTCTCGCGCTCGGCGACTACCCGCTGACCACCGAGGAGGTGATCGGCGTCCTCACCGGACGCGTCGACGGCCTGGCCCGCACGGTCGTGCTGGACTGGCGCCTGCCCCGGGTCCTCGCGGCGATCGGCTTCGGTGCAGCGCTCGGTGTCTCGGGAGCGATCTTCCAGACCCTCACCCGGAATCCACTCGCGAGCCCCGACATCATCGGCCTCGCGAACGGTTCGTTCACCGGGATGCTCGTCGCGCTCCTCCTCCTCGGCGGCAGCTGGCCGGCGTTGATGGCCGGGTCGTTGCTCGGCGGTCTGGCTGCCGCGGTCGCGATCTTCCTGCTGGCACTCCGCCAGGGCTTGTCGGGGTTCCGGTTCATCGTCGTGGGCATCGGCGTCTCGGCCATGCTCGCGGCATGCAACAGCTGGCTGTTGCTCCGGGCCGACCTCGATGTCGCGCTCTTCGCGGCGGCCTGGGGCGCGGGGACGCTCAACACCGCGACCGCGACCGTCGTCTGGCCGGCACTCGCATGCCTCGTGGCGCTCTTCGCGGTCATGCCGTTCGCCGCCCGTCCGCTCCGCCAGCTCGAACTCGGTGACGATGTGGCCGCCGCGACCGGGGTGCGCCTCACCCGCGAACGCGCCATCCTCATCGGCCTCGCGGTCGCGCTGGTGAGCGCGGTGACCGCCGTCGCCGGCCCGATCGCCTTCATCGCCCTGGCCGCTCCGCAGATCGCACGCCGACTGACCCGCTCGCCGGGGATCCCGCTGGTCGCGACGGGGCTCGTCGGCGGCGTCCTGCTCCTCGCGTCCGACCTCGTGGCCCAGCATCTGATCCCGCTGACGGTCCCGGTCGGCGTCGTCACCGTGGTCGTCGGCGGGCTGTACCTCACGCAGTTGCTGCTCCGCGAGCGGCGGCACTGAAGGTCGGGCCCGAACCACTCAGCGGGTGTCGTCGAGCTCCAGCAGTTCGCCGACCGTGCAGTCGAGCACCCGGCAGATCGCCGTCAGGGTCGAGAACCGGATCGCCTTCGCGCGGTCGTTCTTCAGCACCGAGAGGTTCACCACACTCACCCCGACGAGCTCGCTGAGCCGGGCGAGGGTGAGCCCACGGTCGGCGAGCAACCGGTCGAGGTTGCAGTGCACACCGGTCGCGACGTCCTCCTCGGGCGTCGGCACCATCAGACGAGTCCCTCGGTGTCGGCGCGCAGGCGCTCACCGGCGCGGAAGGCGATCGCGAGGCCGCCAACCGCCATGGCGACGAAGAACGGGATCCAGGTGAGCGGATACGGGGTCCCCTCGACGGCCCCGTCGGTCGCGACAGCGAGCGCGCCGTTCGAGGCCATCGTGCCGAACCAGGTGTCCGCGATCCACCCGCAGAGGATGGCGATCGAGGCGATCGAGAGCAGCCGTGCGTTCCCGGGTGCGAAGGCATCGCCACGCAGCAGACGGCGGAAGAAGCGGAACGCGCAGACGATGACCACGAGGTTCGCGATCGCCGGCAGGATCGCGGCGAGCAGCACACACACGAAGGTCGCCACCGGGAGGTCGGCGACGACGACCGAGCCCTGGTCGATCGTGAAGGCGCCGGTTCCTGCCGCACCCGGCAGGACCGTGTCGACGGCGTCGAAGAACACGGGCACCCGGGTCCCGTCGGTGCCGAAGACGTCGAGCAGCCGGAGGACGAGCATGACGACGACGGCCCCCGCCGCGACGACGGCGGCACCGAGCACGGACACGAGGTCGTTGCGGGTGGAGCGCTGGGTCTTCGCAGCCTGCCAGGCCGCGTGGTCGAAGCCGGACGGCGTCGGGCGATCGGTGGACTCGGTCATGATCATCACATCCATATCGATTGTCGTTGGTATCGATAAACGATATGCCGAGATCGATCAGAACGCAAGAGCGGGCGGAGAGCAGGTCCACCCGGCCGGATCACCCTGCTGATGACTCGTCGAGCGCGTCGAGCTCCCGCAGCGCCGCCTCGGCGCGCCCGAGTCGATCGGCCTCCGGCTCCTCCCACCATTTCGGGCCGCGTTCACCGAGCCCGTGCTTGGCGAGGCCGACCCGGCGGCGGGCAGCAGCGACCGCGTCGTCATCGCCTGCCCGCTTCGCGACGCCGACGCCGGAGCGCCCGCGGCCGAGGTGGGACTGGAGGGACGCGACGAGTTCCGACGGCAGACTCGGATCCGTCCGGCGCCAGCGTCTACCGTTCACGACGAACCAGTGGTCGTCCTCCTCCGGCCCGTCGTCCGATCGTGGCGTCACGGGTGCCTCCTGGAGACGACACAGGGCCCGGCCCACCGCGAACGCGGACGAGACCGGACCCTCGAGGTCATGATGGCGCGATCAGCCGTTCTTGACGGCGTCGAGCACGCCCGCCCAGCCGAAGGCGGAGATGGCGTCGGCGAAGGTCGAGTCACCGCGCCCCTCGCCGATCTGCTTGCCCGAGGCGTCGCGGACGACGACCGTGTGGTCCTTCTCGGCCTCGGTGCCGTTGCCCTCCTCGATGAAGTCGATGTGGATCTCGCTGTCACCGAGGGTGCCGGTGACCGTGGTCGTGGCGTCCTGCTCGGTGGTCTTCGTCGTGAGGAACGGACCGCCGCCAAGTGCCGCGAGCGCCTCGTTGATCTGGTTCGTGAGCGATGAGGTGTTCATGTGTCTCTCCCTACGGTGATGAAGAGTCCAGGCTAGTGAGCGGACCCGGGAACGGCGGGAGCATGGCGCTCGTGCACGAGATGTGCGATGGGGCGACCGGAGACGGCGACAGGACACGTCGGCCGGACTCGCCACAGGAGCAGAAGATCCGCCTCACGTCAACGGTCGGCGCCATCCAGGTGCGGTCGGGGCCACGAGTCGTAGGCTGCGAGCCACGCAGACCGGCACCCCGACACCGACGGGCCGGTCGACGAGACGAAGGAGACCCCATGGCCGGAGACACCGACCCCTACACGACCCTCAACAAGCTGCTCGCGGAATTCCGCTTCGCGATGCTCACCACGGTGGACCTCGACGGCAAGCTCGTCGCCCACCCGCTCACCGTCCAGGAGCGCGAGTTCGACGGCGACCTGTGGTTCATCGTCGGCAAGGACGCCTCCGCCGTGCAGCAGCTCGACGTCAACCCGAACGCCGGCGTCACGCTGAGCTCGGACAGTTCGTGGGTGTCGCTCGCCGGCACCGCCGAAGTCGTCGAGGACCACGCCAAGCTGGAAGAGTTGTGGAACAGCGTCGTCGAGGCATGGTTCCCGGACGGCCCCTCCGACCCGCGCGTCGGTCTGCTCAAGTTCTCGGCCGACAGCGCCGAGTACTGGGACAGCCCCGGCGGCAAGATCGCGACCGCCGTCGCGTTCGTGAAGTCCAAGGTCACCGGCGAGACCTACGACGGCGGCGACAACGCGAAGCTCGACCTGTAACGAGCGGTCGCCTGAACACCTTCAGGCACGTTCGTCCGCCAGGACACCGCCGAGGATGCGGGCCGCTTCATCGAAGCGGCCCGCGTCCTCGCCGGAGTAGTTGACTCTCACGTAGGGCCCCGCGGGTTCCGCAGGGAACCACTCGGTGCCGTCCGAGACGATGAGCCCACGGCTCTCGCATGCGCGGACCACGCGCGGCACATCGGTGCCCTCCGGGAGCCGCAGCCACAGGTTCAGTCCACCGAGCGGCAGCCGCTCGAGGTGCGCCGTCGGGGCGTGCTCGCGCAGACTCGCGACCAGCAGGTCCCGTCGAGCACGGAGGAGCGGTCGCAGACCGCGGAGGTGCGACCGCCACCCGGGCTGGGTGACGACGTCGAGGGCGGCGGCCTGCAGGACCCCGCTGATGTACATCGACTCGGCGGCCAGGTCGGCCAGGATCCGGTCGTGGGCCGGGCCCCGGGCGATGACGGCGGCGACGCGCAACGCGGGCGAGACGCTCTTGGTCAGCGACCGCAGGTAGATGACGTGGCCGTCGTCGTCGAGCGCGGCGAGCGGCCGGGCATCGACGTCGATCGCGAGATCGTGGGCCCAGTCGTCCTCGACGAGGAACGCGCCGTGTCGCCGGACGATCTCGATGATCGCGACCCCCGTCTCCGGCGACCAACGACCTCCGGTCGGATTCGCGAAGGTCGGCTGTGCGTAGAACGCCCGCGCACCGGTGTCCTGGAACGCGCGCTCCACGACGTCCGGGTCCGGTCCGTCGGGACCGGTCGGCACCGGGACCAGCGTCACGCCCGCCTGCTCGGCCGCGAGGATCGCGCCCCAGTAGCTCGGCGACTCGATGAGCATCGGCTGCCCAGGGCCGACGAGTGCCCGGAAGATCGAGCTGAGTCCACTCTGACTGCCGGAGATCACGATGACGTCCCGGGCGGTCGGCGGCGCGACCCCGGGCGGTGCGGCTGCCGCGAGGTCGGCTGCGAACCACGCCTGGAGCTCCGGCGAGCCGGCCGCCGGCGATCGGGTCATCGCCACGTCGGTGCGGGCGGCGCGCGCGAGCGCGGCGCGGACCAGCCGTTCAGGCAACAGTTCTCGGGCGGGGTATCCGGAGTGCATCGCGATCGCGGCGGGTGCGACCGACCGTTGCGCCGAGGACAGCGCGCCAGAGCGCCACGGGAGCGCGCCGAGCGCAGCGGTCTGCCAGCCGTAGTCCACCGACCGCGCCGGACGAGCCGCCCGCACGAAGGTGCCGACGCCCGGCCGACTCTCGATGAGCCCTCGCCCGGCGAGCTGGCGCATCGCGTTCTGGACGGTGACGGGGCTCGCTGCGAACTCGGCGGTCAACGCCCGGTTGGAGGGCACGCGTGCACCCGGAGGAGCCGCTGCGATCCAAGCGGTCATGGCGGCGACGATCCGCCCGGTGCTATCGTTGTCCATGAGTCCACAGAGTAGCGTTATCGCGACACCGACGCGAGTGTTATCCCGCAGCGGGCTCGGCTGGGGCGCCCTCGGCGTCCTGGCGTTCTCCCTCACGGTCCCCGTCACGAAGGTCGCCCTCGTCGGCCTCTCGCCGCTCTTCATCGGTTCCGGGCGCGCGGTCGTCGCAGCCCTGCTCGCCGCGATCACCCTCGCCACCATGCGAGCGCGGCGACCGACCGGTGTGCAGTGGGCGCGCGTCGCGATCGTCGCCGGCGGCGTCGTCGTCGGGTTCCCGCTCCTGACCTCCTTCGCGCTGACCACCGCTCCCGCCGGTCACAGCGCCGTGGTGATCGGCCTCCTCCCGGCGGCGACGGCGGTCGCCGCCGTCCTCCGGGGCGGCGAGCGCCCGACGCGTCGCTTCTGGATCTTCGCCGGCTCGGGCGCGGTCGCGGCGATGGTCTTCGCCTCGGTGCAGCACGGCGGCCTGGCCCCGATGGCCTGGTCGGACCTCCTCCTGCTCGGCGCCGTCGTCGCAGCCGCGATCGGCTACGCGGAGGGCGGACTGCTCGCACGGGAGCTGGGCTCCTGGCAGACCATCTCCCGGGCGCTCGTCGTGGCATCACCGCTCATGGTCGCCCTCACGGCACTCGCGGTCGTCCAGCAGCCGCCGACCGCAGCCATCGGTAGCTGGCTGGCGTTCGGCTACCTCGGCGTCGTGAGCATGTTCCTCGGCTTCTTCGCCTGGTATCGCGGACTCGCGATCGGCCCGATCGCCAGGGTCAGCCAGATCCAACTCGTCTAGCCGGTGCTGAGCATCGTCTGGGCGGCCCTCATCCTCCGCGAGCGACTCGACTGGGCCACCGTGCTCGGCGGGCTCGTGGTCATCCTGTGCGCCGGCCTCGCCGTCCGCACCCGTCTCGACCGGAAGTGACCCCACCATGCGCCACACCCCCACCTACCTGATGACCGACGTCGACGAGGTCGAGCGCCTCATCCGCAACCACCCGTGGGCGACGTTCGTCTCGCCTGCGAGCACCGGTCTCGTCGCCTCCCACTACCCGGCGATCCTCGAGGAGGACCGGGACGAGCTGTCGATCGTCAGCCACTTCGGCCGACCGGACGAGCGCTCGCACGAGCTCGGCGAGCACGAGATCCTCGTCATCATCCAGGGACCGCACGACTACGTCTCGCCGAGCTGGTACCCCGAGGGCCAGCTGATCCCGACCTGGAACCACGTCACCGCGCACCTGTACGGCACGCCCGAGGTCCTCAGCGAGGACGAGAACTACGAGATGCTCTCGCGACTCACCGACCACTTCGAGGACCATCGACCGGACGGCCGCCACCTGTCCCAGGACGAGGCCGGCACCCGGCGGGCCGCGAAGGGCACGGTCGGCCTGCGCATGCGTGTCAGGCGGTTCGACGCCCGCGCGAAGCTCAGTCAGAACAAGGCGCCCGAGGTGGTCGACGACATCACCGCGCACCTTGCGGAGCGGAATCCGGCACTGGCCGAGGAGATGCGCCGTCAACAGGATCGGCCGCCGGCGGGGCACTGACCCGACGGGCACCGATGCGACCGCGGGCGTCGCTCACGAGCACGAGGGCGACGCCCGCCGCACTGAGCAGGAACCCGCCGGCCGTCAGGAGCGTGAACGGCTCCCGGAACAGGAGCGCACCCACGACGGCGGTCGTCGGCGCGACGAGGAACAGGAGCGCGTTGAGGACCGTGACCCCGATGCGACGCAGCAGCCACCAGTAGAGCCCGTAGGCCGAGAGCGTCGGGACGAGCGCGAGGAAGAGCGTCGTCAGCCAGAAGGTCGCGCCGCCTGGCGGCACCGCCTCACCCGTCGCGAGGGCGAGCACCGCGAGGAGCACCATGGTCGCCGTCGCGTGGACGGTCAGCGCGAGGAGGACCGGGGATCGGTGCGGCGAGCGCCGTTCGAGGATCGTCGCGGTGATGAGGCTGGCCATGGCGAGTGCGGGCAGGGCGTAGGCGATCGGCGGCGCGTCCGAGGCGCCGAACTGGGACTGCACGATGAGGAACACTCCGACCGCGCCGATCCCGAGTCCCAGCCACTGGGCACCCGGCACCCGCACGTGCAGCAGCGGTCCGGCGAGCGCCGCGATGACGAGCGGCTGGACGGCGTCGATGAGCGCGGTCGTCCCGGTCGAGATGCCCACGGCGACCGAGGCGTAGACGAACACGACGTAGCCGAACTGCGCGAACAGGCCGATGACGAGCTGCGAGCGCAGCTGAGCCCGGGTGGCGTTCCGCCACTGCCCGCTCAGCACCAGCACGATCGCGAGCCCCACGGCGAGCGGGACGAACCGCCAGAGGAGCACGGTGAGCACCGGCACGTCCTCGGTTCCGATCTTCGCGACGATGAACCCGGAGCTCCACGCGAGGACGAACCCGATCGCCGCGAGGGGGACGATGACGGCACGAATCATCCGCGCCACAGGTATACCGATCTGTCTACTCATCCCCGCAGTATACAGACTGGTATAGTTTTCGCATGACGGTCGACACTCCAGAGCTCGCACCCCTCACGCCGGGCGCCCGACGCGTGCTCGACGCCGCCTCCGTGCTCTTCTACGAGAACGGCATCCACGCGGTCGGCGTCGACACCATCGCGGAGGCGGCCGGGGTCACGAAGAAGACGCTCTACGATCGTTTCGGCAGCAAGGAGGCCCTCGTGCTCTCCTACCTGCAGCATCGCGACGCGCGCTGGCGCATCTGGGTCGACGAGTTCCTCGCCCGGCATCCGGAACCCGGGATCGACCGGGTCCTCGCGATCTTCGACGCGGCGATCGGCTGGTCGGACGACAACAGCCCCAAGGGGTGCAGTGCCGTCAACGCACGCGCGGAGATCCCCGACCACGCGACGAGCGGCCTCGTGCTCCCCGAGGTCACCCGGCAGAAACAGTGGCTGCTCGAACGCTTCGCCGAGCTCATCACCGAAGCCGGCCTGTCGGACGCCGGAGCGCGCGCCCGCGAACTCATGTTGCTCTACGAGGGCGCGATCGTGACGGTCGGGATGCGCACCTTCCGCGAACCGTTCGAGACCGCCCGCGCGATCGCCGGTCGACTCCTGGCCGCCTGACCGGGGCCGGGCGCGGTCTGTCGGCGACCACTCGACATCGCGTAGGGTCTCGGGATGGACTTCACCGACGACGCCACCGCCACCGACCGCATCGCCATCGTCACCGGGGTCGGGCGCCGCCGCTCGATCGGCGCGGGACTCGCCACCGGTCTCGCCGCGGACGGCTGGAACCTCGTCCTCAACGCCTGGCGACCCTACGACGACCGCGTGGGCTACGAACGGACCCCCGACGACCCCGAGTCGATCGCCGACGAGTGCCGAGCGTTCGGTGTGACCGTCGAGCTCGTGCTCGGTGACCTCGCAGACCCGGCGTTCCCGGCCGAACTCGTCGAGCGCGCGGCGCAGCTGGGTCCCGTGTCAGGGCTCGTCATGTCGCACTGCGAGTCGGTCGACAGCTCGATCCTCACGACGGACCTCGACAGCTGGGACCGCCACTTCGCCGTGAACGCGCGGGCGACGTGGCTGCTCATCAAGGCCTTCGCCGAACAGCTCCCGGTGCAGCAGACGCCGCCCCGGGTGGCCGGTCGCATCGTCGCACTCACGAGCGACCACACCGTGCACAACCTGCCCTACGGGGCCAGCAAGGGTGCGCTCGACCGCATCGTGACGGCCGCGGCGGTGGAGCTGGGCGAGCGCGGGGTGCGGGCGAACGTCATCAACCCGGGTCCGATCGACACGGGCTGGATGACCGACGACATCCGTCGCTGGGGAGCCGAGGCGACGCCCGCCGGCCGGCTCGGCACGCCGTCCGACACCGCCGACCTCGTACGCTTCCTGTTCTCGCCTGCGGGCTCCTGGATCAACGGCCAGGTGCTCTCGAGCAACGGCGGATTCAACGTCGGTTAGGAACGCGTCCACCCGTCGACCTGCGCGCGGACACCGGCGATGTCGGCCGGCATGACGCGACAACAGCCGCCGACGACGGTCGCTCCGGCCTCCAGCCAGGCCTCCACCTCGCCGACCCCGGCGGCTCCACGCCAACAGCGGGCGTCGGCGTCCCAGCGCTCGCCCGAGTTCGGGTAGACCACCACCGCCTTGTCCGTCACGGACCGCGCAGCGGCGATGGCCGGGAGGACCTCGTCCGGGTGCGAGCAGTTGACACCCACCGCCTGGAACTCGTCGATCCCCTCGACCAGTCGGAAGCCCTCAGCCATCGCTTCACCCGAGCGGAGCCGACCACCCTCCACCGTGAACGACAACCACGCAGGCACTCCCGAACCCCGCACGAGCTCGGCGAGCGCCGTCGCCTCGTCGAGCGTCGGAATGGTCTCGAGGGCGAGGAGGTCGGGGGCCGCGTCGACGAGCACGGCCAGACGCCGCTCGTGCCACCGCTGCAGCTCGGTCCGGCTGAGACCGGAGGCACCCTCGTACTCCGAGCCGTCGCCGAGCGTCGCGCCGTACGGACCGACCGACGCGGCGACGAGGAGCGGGCCGTCGGGGTCCGATTCGGCCCGCGTGTCGCGCGCCGCACGCGCCAGCTCGACGCTCGACCGCAGGAGCCGTTCGGTCTCCGGAACCGAGACGCCGATCCGATCGAACGCCTCGAAGCCGACCTGGTACGACGCCGTGATCGCGATCTGCGCACCCGCGGCGAAGAACTCCTGATGAGCATCCTGAATCGCCCCAGGGTCGTGCGCGAGCAGCGCGGCGCTCCAGAGCACGGTGGACACGTCTCGACCGCGCGCTTCGAGCAGCGTCCCGAGACCGCCGTCGACCGTCCAGATACCGCGCCTCAGGTCCATACGTCCCATTGTGCTCGCGTCGCAACCCGATGAGGCGCCACTGGACACCTGGTATGGTCTATACCCGTCCAGAGCCGAGAGGACGCGTTCTCCCCGAGAACGACCCGCCACCCGACGTGCAGCTCCCCCGAGCTCCGTGCCAGTGCAGCATGGCGATCCTCCGGCATTTCTCGGGCACTGAGCGACTACGCGAGTGCCGAACGATTCAACACGACTGTCAGGAAACGAGTACTGCTTGTGAACTCCAGCGACAACGCGGCATCATCGTCCCCCGCATCCCCCTCCCCCAGAACCGGCCGGAAGCCGGCCCGCAAGACCAGGCGCCTCCGCGTCGACGACGTCCTCGTCGTCAAGACGTCCAAGGTCCGCACCGCCATCTCGGGCACCGTCGTCGGCAACTTCATGGAGTGGTTCGACTTCGGCATCTACGGCTACCTCGCGGTCACGATGACCGTCGTCTTCACCGAGGGCCTCCCTCCTGAGGCCGGCATCCTCGTCACCCTGTTCGGTTTCGCCGTGTCGTTCCTCGTGCGTCCGCTCGGCGGGCTCGTGCTCGGACCGCTCGGCGACAAGATCGGCCGGAAGAAGATCCTCTTCCTCACGATGTCGATGATGGCCGCGGCGACCGCCCTCATCGGCGTGCTGCCGACCGCCGCCCAGATCGGGCTGTGGGCGATCGCCCCGCTGTACCTCCTCAAGATGATCCAGGGCTTCTCGACCGGCGGCGAGTACGCCGGCGCGTCCACCTACGTCGCCGAGTTCTCGCCCGACCGCCGACGCGGGTTCTGGGCGTCCTGGCTCGATGTCGGGTCCTACGTCGGTTTCGCGGCAGGCGCCGGGACCGTCGCCCTCACCACGCTGATCGCGGAGGGCCTCGCCGGCCCTGACGCCATGACCGAGTTCGGTTGGCGCATCCCGTTCCTCATCGCTCTGCCGCTCGGTGCGGTGGCGGTGTGGTTCCGCCTCAAGATCCCCGAGACCCCGGCCTACGAGGTCGCCGAGACCGCCGGCGGCATCGAGGCGGAGCACGAGGACCCCATGGCCCGCCAGGGGATCTTCGGGATCTTCCGTCACTTCTGGCGCCAGATCCTCATCGCGATGGCGATCGTCGCCGCGACGAACACCGCCGGCTACGCGCTCACGAGCTACATGCCGACCTACCTCGAGAAGGACGTCGGGGTCTCCAACCTGACGGCCGCGGTCGCGACCATCCCGGTCCTGCTGATCATGTCCGCCTGCCTGCCGCTCGTCGGGCGGATGTCCGACAAGCTCGGTCGCAAGCCCGTCTACCTGATGGCCGTCGGTGCGACCCTCGCCCTCATGGTGCCGGCGTTCGCGGTCATGCAGATCGGTGAGATCTGGGCCATCTTCATCGCCCTGTTCATGGTCGCCGCCCCGGTCGCCCTGTGGGCGGGACCGTCTGCGGCCTCGCTGCCGGCGTTCTTCCCGACGGCGTCCCGCTTCGGCGCGATGGCGATCGCCTACAACCTGTCGGTCTCGCTCTTCGGTGGCACGACGCCGCTGTTCAGTGAGTTCCTCATCCAGGTCACCGGGAACACCTTCATGCCCGCGTTCTACATCATGTTCTTCGCGGCGGTGGCGGGCGTCGGCGTGCTCACGATGCGGGAGACGGCTCGTCGTCCGCTCATCGGTTCCGTGCCGACGGTCGAGACGAAGGCCGAGGCGGTGGAACTCGTCAAGGGGCAGGATGACAACCCGCTCATCGACACCCACACGATGCCGCTCGACATCCTGCCTCCGGCGTCGACCACCGGCGCCGCGGCGGACGGCCAGGACGGACGCGTCACGACGCCCGCCGGCTAGCGGGTTCGTCGACGCGTTCGTCGAGGACGACGCGTTCGGTGATCACGATCGGGGCGGGTGCGCGGTGCGCATCCGCCCCGTCGCGTCCGACCCGTTCGAGGAGCGCGGCCTGCCAGCCACCGTTCGCGACCGGCTTCGCCGGGGCGGACGGCACGGTCGGGTCCTGGTCCTCAGCCGCCGGCTCGCGCGGCGCATCCGGCCCACGTTCCTCGACGAGTGCCTCCTGGACGATCCGTCGGGGATCGAACTGTCGAGGGTCGAGGCGTTTCCACTCGGCCGGGTCGAACTCCGGTCCGAGCTCCTCGGCTGCTCGCGCCTTTGTCGTGGCGACGAGGTCGCGGACGGTGCGGACGAGCACTCCGAGTCGCTCGGCGTACACCGGCAACTGTTTCGGACCGATGAGCACGGCCGCGAGGATGCCGATGACGATCAGCTTGTCCATGGTGAGTCCGAACACGATGCGCTCCGATGATCAGGGGGCAGGGGTGTCGGCGCGGGGGTCGGTGTCGGCCGACACCTCGTCCTTCAGGATGCGTGCCGACTGCCCGACGCTGCGCGCGAGGCTCGGGAGCTTCGCGGCGCCGAAGAACAGCAGGATGACGGCGAGGACGATGAGGGCGTGCCAGCCGGTGAGGTTCTGGAGGAATCCCATGAGGAGTCCTTTCGGGTCGATGCGGGTCGGGACGGGAGGGTGTGGTGGCGCCGCGGTCAGCGTCCGCTCGGCGGCGTTCCTCCGCCGCCGCCAGCCCCGCCACCGCCGGACGGGGCAGCACCGGCGGTCGGCGTCGTCGTGGTGTCCACCCGGACGGTGAGCGCCACCTGATACCCGGAGGTCGCGTCACCCGTCACCGTCGCGAGTTGCAGGGCACCGCCGTCGTCGCCGAAGACGTTGTCGTCGTCGAGACTCACCTGGGCGAGGTTCGCGCTCGAACCGTCGTAGCCCGACAGGGCGTAGACGGTGTCGCACGCCGCCTGCGGGAGGGCGACCTGCGAGGTCGCGATGGCGTTCGCGGAGTCGGAGATGTCCGCGACCGTGGGGTACACCTCGAAGTGGATGTGCGGCCACCGGCCCGAGTAGCAGGCCGGGAAGATCGAGGTGTACGAGACGGTCCCCGAGCTGTCGGCGACCTGGACGCCGCGGAGGTAGGTCTCGTCCTCGATCCCGTCGGAGTACATCGAGTAGCCGCCCGACGCGTCGCAGTGCCAGACGTACACGGCGACGTCGGCGAACGGGGCGTCACCGTTCGCCATGTCGAGGATGGTGAGCGAGAGCGCCATGGGGACCCCGCTCGCGGTGGTGCCCGACCCGATGCTCGACCGGATGTCGCTGCGGACGATGCCGGACTCCTCGAGCACGTCGGCTCCGTTTGAGCCGTCGCCCGGGTAGGGGCCCGCGGTCTCGTCGGGGATCTCGCCCGATGGGAGGTCGCCGGTCGCGGTCGCGGTGCTCGTGCCGGTACTCGCGGCGCCGGTGCTCGTGCTGCTGCTGCCGGACGCCCCGGTGGAGCAGGCGGCGAGCGCGACGGCCCCGACCCCGGCGCCCACGAGGCTCAGCACCGTGCGCCGGCTGACGAGGGTTCCGAGGTCGAATGCGACGCCCTGGTCGACGACCTCCTCGTCGGCCCGGTCGAGTAGACGGCCCTCGTAGGCCGGGCCGTCCGGGGTGGTCTCGGGTGCTGGGATCCTGCTCATGGTGCGCCTCGCCTTCGTCTGCGATCGGTGGTCTCGATCGGTCGTGAGACGAGCATCGGCGTGGCGGCTATGGGCTTCCTATGAGCCGTCCATACGTCGTCGATGGGTCTGCTGGGCGGTTGCCGAGCCCGTGGATCAGCGCGGGGTGGCCTTGAGTCCGTTCGGCGGCCCGTCGCGGTCGGACGCGGTGCGCGGAACGTCGTACCGCACGAGGGCGTCCGCGCGTTCCAGGCTCGGTTGCACACTCATCAACACCCGCTTGAGTGGATCGATGTCCCAGGCGATGACGAAGTACGCGTCGGCACCACCCCGATCACGGCGCCGTTCGATGACCGCCTTCGGGATCACGGGGTCGTTCCGCATCACGAGCCACGTGTCGTGGTCGAGGCGGATCGGACGCGGGCGGGTCATGTGTCGAACATACGTTCGAATGTCGCGTGAGGCAAGTCGATACTCGAGCTGCTTAACTTTGCTTAACCGCTTGACCACCTTCACTGCGCCTCGCTACGGTAACTGCGTAACCGATTAACCATTCACTGCAGAGGACGTCATGAACCAACGAGGGTTCCATCAGCCGAACGGCGCATGGGTCGGAGACGTCATCCCCTGGCAGGAGGACGGTGTCTTCCACCTCTTCTACCTGCACGAGTCACGTCGCGTCCCCAAGATCGGCATGCCGTGGCATCGCGTGACCACCCGGAACCTCGTCGATTTCGACGAGCTCGGTGAGGCTCTGCCGTCGGGCGGACCGTCCGCGCCGGACTTCAACGTCTACACGGGGAGCATCGTCCGGGGTCCCGACGGGATCCACCACGTCTTCTACACGGGACAGCACCCGGAGCGCCGCGGTGCCGACGGTCTGGCGCTGCAACTCGTCATGCACGCCGTCAGCACCGACGGCATGCGCACCTGGGAGCGCCGGGAGGCCGACACCTTCGGCGCCACCGCAGGATATGAGACCGCCGACTGGCGGGATCCCTTCGTCTTCTGGGACGAGGACGCGGCCGTCTGGCGGATGCTCATCACCGCCCGACACGCACACGGCCCGGAACGGCGTCGCGGCGTCATCGCCCAGTGCACCTCCACCGACCTCTCGACCTGGGAACCCGTCGAGCCGTTCTGGGACCCGCGCCGCTACATCGCCCACGAGTGCCCCGAGGTCTTCCAGTGGGGCGACTGGTGGTACCTCGTGTCCTCCGAGTTCAGCGAGTCGTTCACGACCCGGTACCGGATGTCGCGCACCCTGCACGGTCCCTGGCTCGTCCCCGAGCACGACACGCTCGACGGACGCGCCTACTACGCGGCGAAGTCCGCCGCCCGCGACGGACGCCGGTTCTTCTTCGGCTGGATCGCCTCGCGTGAGGGAGCCCACGACGCGGGCACCTGGCAGTGGGCCGGCACCATGTCGGTCCTCGAAGCGGAGCAGCGTGCCGACGGCACCCTGGCCTTCCATCCGCCCACCGAACTCCGCGACACCTTCGCGCCCGCTGACGAGCCGACGGACACCGTCGTCACCTCGGGCACGGTCCTGAGCGCCCCCGACGGGTACGCCGACGCCCTGTCGGCCGTGGACGCACCGAGTTCCTTCCGGCTGGTCGCCCGATTCGACATCGCCCCCGGCACGACCGAGTGCGGTGTCCTCCTCCGCGCGAGCGATGACGGCGACGAGGGCTACGTCCTGCGCCTGGAGCCGAAGCGCGACCGCCTCGTGTTCGACCGCTGGCCCCGCTCCAGCACCGGCACGGAGCAGTGGCAGATCTCGGGCGACGTCCCGTTCGTCGTCGAACTCGAACGCCCCTGCCACCTCGCCCCCGGCTTGCACGAGCTCGAGGTGATCGTCGACGGCGACCTCTGCGTCGCGACCGTCGACGACGCGGTCGTCCTCAGCACGCGCCTCTATGACCGACCGGCCGGTCGCGTCGGCGTCTTCGTCGGCGAGGGGACCGTCACCGTCGAGGCGTGCACGCTCCTCGAGCGCGACGGCGGCGGCTCCGACGACGACCCCACCTCACACCGACTGCTCACCAGCACCACGTCCTGATCCCGACACCACGCTCCGCCGCCTGCACCACCACCCGCACACCCGCACCCACCTGTGATCGATCAACGGAGATTCCGACCATGCCAACCACCGCACGCCCCCGCACCATGCGCCCCACCCGCAGCACCGCCTTCGTGGCCCTCGTCGCCGCTGCAGCACTCGCCCTCTCCGGCTGCGCCGGCGGATCGAGCGCCACGGACCCGACCGACGTCGATCCGAAGGGCGACATCGTCCCCCGCGAGATCTCGTGGCTGCTCTCCCGCCCGGCCGACGGCGGGGTGATCACCGCGATGGAGCAGATCGCCGACGAGTACGCGAAGGACCACCCCGGCTTCTCGCTGAACCTCATCACGACCCCCGACCGCCCGTCCTACATCCAGAAGTACGAGACCCTCGCGGCCGCGAACAAGCTCCCTGAGCTCTTCGACACCGACGCGACCCCGTTCGCGCAGAAGCTCGCGAAGCAGGGCCGCATGGTCGACGTCGACCTGCTCCTCGAGGACCTCGGTCTCGCCGACTCCTACCGCGAGGCTGCGCTCAACTACCAGCGGTTCGACGACGGCTCGCTCTACATGGTGCCGTTCGAGTTCCAGCTGGAGTTCTTCTGGTACAACCGCTCCCTGCTCGAGGACGCCGGTGTCACCGTCCCGGCCACGCTCGACGACTTCCCCGCCATGTGCAAGGCGCTCCGCGCCAAGGGCGTCACCCCGATCGCGCTCGACGGTCAGGACCAGTGGCCGCTCGAGCGCTACATGGCCTACTACCCGTTCCGGATGGCGGGTCCCGAGTACATCCAGGACCTGAAGGCCGGGAAGGCCTCCTTCTCCGACCCGGCCGGGAAGGCCGCGGCCGAGTGGCTGTACGACCTCGGGCAGGCCGGCTGCTTCCAGGAGGGCTTCTCCTCGACCGGTTACGCGGACGCGCAGGCGCTCTTCACCTCGGGCAAGGCCGCGGTCTACAACATCGGCACGTGGGAGCTCTCGAACCTCGCGACGGATGCGCTCGACCCCGGCGTCCGTGACGCGGTCGGCACCTTCACGCTGCCGACCATCGACGGCGCCGTCACCGCCGACAACGAGTACGTCACCCCGTCCGGCATCGGCATGGCGGTGAACGCGAAGACGTACGACCCGCTCGTCCGCGACTTCCTCGCGTTCGCCCTCGAGCGCTACCCGGAGCTCTACGCGGCGACTGGCGCGCTGTCGCCGACGACCTCCGCGCAGACCACCGTCCCCGCGAACGCGACCGAGCTGTACGCCAGCTCCGTGGCGCAGGCAGACGGCGTCGGACCGGCGATCGCGATGCCGTGGGACACCCAGCTCGACCCGGCCACGAACACCCGACTCCAGCAGGAGCTGACCCTGCTCGTGCAGGGCGACATCACGCCGGACGAGTTCATCGCGACGATGGACGCGGCCCTCACGGAGAACGTCGATGACTGAGCTCACCCAGACCGCGGTGGGCGCGGCACCGGCCCGCCCACCGCGGCGGCGGAAGCCGATGTCGACGTCGATGCTGCCCCGCCGGTCGAGGCTGTCGGTGATCGTGTTCCTCGTGCCGCCGCTCGTCCTCTACGGTGTCGCGGTGCTCCTGCCGATCGTGCAGTCGCTGTTCCTCAGCCTCTTCTCGTGGGACGGCATCACGGACATGGCGTTCGTCGGACTCGACAACTACGTCAAGATGCTCACCCGGGACGACGTGTTCTGGACCTCCTTCGGCAACGCCCTCGGCTACCTCGCGATCTGCCTGGTGCTCCAGCTCGGCGGCGCGCTCCTCGTCGCCGGGCTGCTCACCGCCCTCCCCCGGGCCCGCGAGCTCGTCAAGACGCTCTACCTCCTGCCCGCCGTCATCTCGACGGTCGCGATCGCCATCCTGTTCCAGCGGCTGTACGCGCTCGAACCGGTCGGGCTGATCAACCAGCTGCTCGCGTGGGTCGGACTCGGCGACCTCCAGACGGCCTGGCTGTCGAACGTGCAGACCGTCCTCGCCGCGGTGTCGATCCCGGAGGGCTGGCGGTTCACCGGCCTGTACATGCTCATCATCTACGCCGCCCTCATGGCCGTGCCCCGCGACCTCGAGGAGGCCGCCCGGCTGGACGGCGCCTCCTGGTGGCAGATCTTCTGGCGGATCCGCTTCCCGTACATCCGGCCGGTGTGGATCACGACGACGGTCATGGCGACCACCTTCGCCCTCCGCGGCTTCGACATCCCGTACCTGCTGACGAACGGCGGGCCCGGTCAGTCGTCCGAGCTGCTGACCACCTACATGTACAAGACGGCGTTCGTCCACACGGATTACGGCTACGCCAGCGCGATCTCCATGTTCATCGTCGTCGAGTGTCTCGTCGCCGTCGGCCTCATCTTCCTGCTGCTCCGACGGAAGGACAAGTCATGACCGCCACCCTCCCCGCCCGGCCGACCGAACACGTCGCGCCCCCGGCGGCGTCGACACCGAAGCGGAAGCCCCGGCACACCCCGCGCGTGCGGGTGCAGCGGACGATCCTCACCGTGACCGTCGTCGCGATCGTGCTCGTCCAGGTCTACCCGCTCGTCTGGTTGCTGGTCACGAGCTTTCGGACGGCGGCCGACTTCGCCGGTGGCAACCCCTTCGCGCTGCCGTCCGAGTGGACGCTCGACAACTACGCAAGGGCGTTCTCGACCGGCAACCTCGGGCTCAACATCGTCAACAGCCTGATCGTCACCCTCGGGTCGAGTGCCCTGATCGTCATCGCCGGCATGATGGCGGCGTACGCGCTCCAGGTCCTCGGGTTCCGGTTCAGCGGGCTCGTCCGCGGTCTGTTCCTCCTCGGCATCATCGTGCCCGTGCAGATCGCGCTCGTCCCCCTGTTCATCGACTACTCGCAGGTCGGCCTGCTCGACACCCACCTGTCGATGATCATCCCGCTGGCGGCGTTCGCCCTGCCGATGGCCGTGTACCTGTTCTCGTCGTTCTACGAGTACATCCCGAAGGAGATGTACGAGGCCGCGTCGCTCGACGGGGCGGGTCCGTACCGGATCTTCGGACAGATCACGTTCCCGCTCTCGGTCAACACGATCATCACCGTCGTGCTCGTCAACAGCATCTTCATCTGGAACGACTTCATCTTCGCGAACACCTTCGTGCTCTCCGACGGATTGAAGACCATCCCGCTCGGCCTGCAGAACTACATCGGGGCGATGGGGAACACTGATTGGACGGCGACGTTCGCCGCCGTCTGCGTCACGGTCACACCGCTGCTGTTGGTGTTCCTCGTGTTGAACAAAGCGATGATCAGCGGCCTCGAGAGCGGAGCGACCAAGGGATGAGCAGCACCGACCAGCCGAAGCCCGGCTCAGACCACCCGAAGAACACCTCGGGCATCACGATGCGCGACGTCGCGAAGGCCGCCGGCGTCTCCGTGGCGACCGTCTCGCACGTCGTCAACGACAAGCCGGGGTCGCGGATCGGCGAGGACGCCAAACGTCGGGTGCACGAGGCGGTGGCGGAGCTCGGCTACCGGCCGAACGCCCTCGCGAAGACGCTGTCCCAGGGGCACTCCCGGTTCATCGGCCTCGTCGCCGACGCGATCGCGACCACCCCGTTCGCCGGCCAGATCATCCACGGCGCCCAGGACGAGGCGTGGCGCCACGGCTACGTCCTGCTCGTCGCCAACACCGACGGCAACACGGCCGCCGAGGAGGAGGCGATCGCGATGATGCTCGAGCACCAGGTCCGCGGGATCCTGTACTCCACCTGGTTCCACCACGAGATCACCGTGCCCGAGGCGCTCCTCCAGACCGACACCGTGCTCGTGGACTGCTACGCCGCCGGAAGCGGGCTCCCGGCCGTCGTGCCCGACGAGGTGCAGGGCGGGCGGACCGCGACCGAGGCGCTGCTCGCGGCCGGCCACCGACGGATCGCGTTCGTCAACACGACGACCCCCTCACCGGCGCAGACCGGCCGGCTCGCCGGGTACCGCTCGGCGCTGCAGGCGGCGGGAGTGGCGTTCGACGACGCCCTCGTGTTCCCGGCCTCACCGGAGCAGGAGGGTGGGTACGCGGCGACCGCCGAGGTCGTCGACTCAGGCGCCACCGCGGTCTTCTGCCACAACGACCGCGTGGCGATGGGACTCTACGACGGGCTGCGCGAGCGCGGACTGCGGATCCCCGACGACATGGCCGTCATGGGGTTCGACAACCAGGACGTCATCGCCGCCCACCTCCGGCCGCCGCTGTCGACGGTCGCCCTCCCCCACTACGAGCTCGGAGCGGCCGGCGTCCGTCGGCTGCTCGGTCTCGACGCCGCGCTGCCCGCCGGGCCGCAGCTCATCGCCTGCCCGGCCGTCCCGCGGCACTCCGTCTGAGGGCGTGACCGTGCACGACGAGCAGCACGCCCTTCCACGGCCCGGCTTCCACCTGACGCCACAGCGGAACTGGATGAACGACCCGAACGGCTTGGTCTTCCATCGCGGGCGGTGGCACGCGTTCTTCCAGTACAACCCGGAGGGTGGCGACTGGGGCAACATGAGCTGGGGTCACGCCTCGAGCGTCGACCTGCAGCACTGGGACGAGCATCCGGTAGCCCTGCGGTACACCGCCGAGGAGCAGGTGTACTCGGGATCCGTGGTCGCCGCGGGTCCCGACGGGCGCCTCACGGCGTACTACACGAGCGTGTCCACCGACGGTCGGCAGGCGCAGTCCCGGGCGACCAGTGAGGACGACGGGCTCACCTGGCAGCGCGACCCGGAGAACCCGATCCTCGACCGCGGCTCGCACGCCTTCCGCGACCCGAAGATCATCCGGTACGAGGACGCCACGTGCTCACGGTGGAGGCCGTGGAGCGTCAGGTCCTCGTGTACTCCTCCACCGACCTCCGCACCTGGGAGCACCTCAGCACCGTCGGTCCCGTCGGTCCCACCGGCGTCGTGTGGGAGTGCCCCGACCTCATCCCGCTCGCGGTCGACGGACGCCCGGACGAGGTCCGGTGGGTCCTGCTCCTCAGCACCAACCCGATCAGCGACGTGCAGGACCCGGACGGGTCGTCGATGAGCTATCTCGTCGGCGACTTCGACGGCTCGGTGTTCACGCCTGAGCGGGCCGAGCTGCAGCGGCTCGACCACGGTCGGGACTTCTACGCGGCGGTCGGGTTCGACCGCGCTCCGGACGGTGAAGCGGTGATCCTCGGTTGGATGGGCAACTGGCGCTACGCCGCCGACCTCCCCGCCTCGCCGTGGCGGGGCGCGATGTCGCTCCCGAGACGCCTGTCCTTGACCACGGTCGACGGCGAGCAGCGACTCGTGCAGGAGCCACCGGCCTTCGTCAGGGAACGACTGGCCGCGATCGACCCGACGACCGTCGCCGTGTCCTCGGACGCCGTCGACCTGGGGCTCGAGGGTGACGGCGTGGTCGAGTTGCGCTGGGATCCGTCGGTCACGGGTGAGTTGCGGCTCCGGCTGACGGCCGACACCGACGGTGCGGTCCTCATCGTCCACGACCCGGCGACGGCGTCACTCTCCGTCACCCGGTCGGGCGGTGCCATGGACACGGTGCACCCCGACTTCGCCTCCACGAGCATCGTTCCGCTCGTCGGCGACCGGCCGGCTCGACTCCTCCTGAGCCTCGACGGCCCGCTGCTCGAGCTGTTCGTCGACGGCGGTCTCGCCACCGTCTCCGACCTCGTCATCCTCGGGAGCGGACGACCGACGCTGAGCCTCGCGAGCGAACGCGCCAGTCCCGTCTCGGTGGCCGTCGCCGTCCTCGACCGGGCGCCCGCCACCGACCAGGTGCACGCGCTCGCCTGAGCAGTCTTCCACCGCACGATCCAGCACCATCCCGCCACGGGTGCCTTCGGCGCGCCCGCGGCACCGACGAAAGGAACAGCAATGACGCACGACCTCTCCCGCCGGACCGTCCTCCAGGGCGCCGGCCTCGGGGCGCTCGCCCTGTTCGCGAGTACCGGCACGCCCCTCGCCGCCCAGGCGGCGACCACCGCCCAGGCGCAGGCCTCCCTCAGATCGGTGTTCCACATGACGCCGCCGTCGGGGTGGCTCTGCGACCCGCAACGACCGGTGTTCACGAACGGCGCGTACCAGCTGTACTACCTGCACTCCGGCCAGAACAACGGTCCGGGCGGTTGGGATCACGCGACGACGACCGACGGCGTCGCCTTCACCCACCACGGGACCGTCATGCCGCTGCAGCCGGACTTCCCGGTGTGGTCGGGTTCCGCCGTCGTCGACACCGCGAACACCGCCGGTTTCGGTGCGGGTGCGGTCATCGCGCTCGCGACGCAGCCCACCGACGGCGTCCGGAAGTACCAGGAGCAGTACCTGTACTGGTCGACGGACGGCGGCTTCACGTTCACGATGCTCCCCGACCCGGTGATCGTGAACACCGACGGACGTGCAGCCCAGACCCCGGCAGAGATCGAGAACGCCGAGTGGTTCCGGGACCCGAAGGTCCACTGGGACGCGGCCAGGAACGAATGGGTGTGCGTCATCGGCCGGGCGCGCTACGCGGCCTTCTACACCTCGCCCGACCTCACGACGTGGCAGTTGCAGCACAACTTCGACTTCCCGAACCACGACCTCGGTGGCATCGAGTGCCCGGACCTGTTCCAGATGCGAGCGGGCGACGGCAGCTGGCACTGGGTCTTGGGCGCCAGCATGGACGCCTACTCGATCGGCCTGCCCATGACCTACGCCTACTGGACGGGCACGTGGGACGGGACGCGGTTCACCGCCGACGACCTCACCCCGCAGTGGCTGGACTGGGGCTGGGATTGGTATGCCGCCGTCACCTGGCCGAAGGCGGAGTCGCCCGACGACCGCCGGCTCGCGATCGCGTGGATGAACAACTGGAAGTACGCGGCCCGCGACGTCCCCACCGACGCCTCGGACGGCTACAACGGTCAGAACTCCGTCGTCCGGGAGCTACGACTCGAGGCGCAGTCCGGTGGTCGGTACAGCCTGCTCAGTTCACCCGTGGACGCTTTGGCCGGGTATGTGACCTCCACCGTCTCCCTCCCGGACCAGACCGTCACCGGGAGCGCCGTCCTGCCCTGGAGCGGCCGGGCGTACGAGATCGAACTCGACCTCACCTGGGACACCGCGACCAACGTCGGTCTCTCCGTCGGGCGGTCTGCGGACGGCTCTCGCCACACCAACATCGGGAAAGCCGGGGCCGAGCTCTACGTCGACCGCGCACCGTCCGACCTGGCGGGCTTCTCGCTGCAGCCGTACACCCGGGCCGCAGCACCGATCGACGCGGCTGCACGCTCGGTCCATCTGCGGGTCTTCGTCGACACGCAGAGCGTCGAGGTCTTCGTCAACGCCGGTCACACCGTCGTCTCGCAGCAGGTGCACTTCGCCGAGGGCGACACGGGGATCTCGCTCTACACCGATGGCGGGCCACTGACCGCCTCGGCGATCACGATCCGCGAGTTCGGCACGGCGATCTGAGGGCAGCGCGCGCATCCATACGTCAGGATGGACGGATGGATCTGCAGAACCTGGTCGAACACGGACATTGGACGACGGCCCCTGCGGCGGTGACGACGGAGCCGGACGGTTCCCTGCTTGTCAACGCCGTCGAGGGCAGTGACGCCTGGCGGCACACCTCCTACGGTTTCGTCCACGACACGGAGCACGCGCTGATCGCGCCGATGCAGCGACGGGCGGCGATCGAGGTGTCGTTCGTCCTCGACGGCACCGAGCAGTTCGATCAGGCCGGGGTGTTCCTCCGCGCCTCCGAGTCGACGTGGATCAAGGCCGGGGTCGAGGTGTCCGACGGGGTCGCCCAGCTCGGCGCGGTCGTCACGCACGGCACCTCCGACTGGTCGGTGGCACCGGTCCCCGATTGGCTCGGACGAACGGTCACGGTGCGCGCGAGCCGCGACGGTGACGCCGTGACCGTACGCGCACGGGTGGACGACGAGGACTGGCGACTGGTCCGCGTCGCCCACCTCGACCCGGAGACCGACGTCGAGGCGGGGCTGTTCTGTGCAGCCCCGACGCGCGCCGGCCTCACGGTCCGGTTCACCGCGGTGCGTCTCGGTCAGCCGGACGACGCGCTCCACGGCTGACCGTCTGTGCGGTCGCGGCATTGCGCTCCGCGAGCTGCGCGAACGCGGCGACGAGCTCGGGCGGCTCGACGACGTCGATGTCGGTGTCGAAGCGGTTCAGGGAGGCGGCGAGCGCCACCCACGACCATGCGCCGGCGGTGTAGCGCGTGCGGTCCGGGCCGAGGGGCTCGGCGATGCCGTCGCCGACGAACGGTCGGACCGCCTCGAACGGCAGGTGGAGCACGACGGTGCCGACACAGGGCCAGGCGTCGGTCTGCTCGGATCCCTTGAACCTCGCCGCCACGAACGCCTGCACGTCTCCACCCGGCACCTCACGCGGACGGAACCGCGGTCCGGTCGGCGTCCTCGGCACGATGCGGTCGGCGCGGAAGATCCGCCAGTCGTCGCGGTCGAGGTCCCAGGCCACGAGGTACCAGTGCCCCTGGGAGGTGACCAGGTGGTGCGGCTCGACGCGCCGAGGCGGTTCCGGGTCGTCGTCGGATCGCCCGAACCGGAGCACCTCCCGCGCGCGGATGGCCGCGGACAGCGCGAGGAGGATCGGCACGGCCACCTGCGGGGTCGGTCCGTCGCCTGAGCGGGGCACCGAGGTGACCTCGAGGGCGTCGAGTCGATGCCGCAGCCGTGACGGCAGGACCTGTCTCACGGTCGTCAGTGCTCGGAGCGCCGGCTCCTCGAACCCGGATCCCGCGACGGCTGCGGTCTGGAGGGCGATGGTGAGCGCGACGATCTGCTCGTCGTCGAAGAGCAGTGGCGGGAGTTCGCTCCCGGCGTCGAGGTGGTACCCGCCGTCCGGCCCCATCGTGGCCTCGATGCGATACCCCATCTCGCGGAGCCGGTCGACGTCGCGGCGGATCGTGCGGTGACTGACGTCCAGCCGGTCGGCGAGCAGGGCACCCGGCCAGTCGCGCCGTGCCTGCAGGAGCGAGAGCAACTGCAGGAGTCTGGAGGTCGGTGAGGCCATGGTGCGAGCGTAGTCCGAGTGCAGGACATGATCTGTCCTAGACGCCTGAGACAGTGGTGCTCGACCGGGAGGAGCCCGGCACGACTCGAGGAGCACACATGAGCATCACGACCACGACCCACCTCAACTTCCAGGGCGACGCCCGCGCTGCGCTGGAGTTCTACCAGTCCGTCTTCGGCGGGCGGACGACGATCGCGAGCTACAGCGACGTCGGGATGCCGAAGGACGCTCCGGGCGCCGACCTGGTCGTCTTCGGTCAGGTCGAATCCGAGGACGGCTTCCGGGTGATGGCGTACGACAGCCCCGGAGCTCCGGCGGCGTCCCTGATCGGCACCGGAACGACCCGCCGTGAGCACGGGGCGACCGTCACCGGACAGTCCTGCTTCGTCGCGGTGCGTGGCGAGACGCTCGCGGAGGTCGAGGTGTTCTGGAACCGACTCGTTGTGGGAGGTTCGGTCGTCGAAGAGCTCGCCGCGTCCGCCTGGAGCCCCGGCTTCGGCATGGTGACCGACCGGTTCGGCGTCACGTGGGTGCTCGACGTGGCGGCGGCCGGCTGAGGCGTCCACGCCCGTCCGGCGAGACAGGGAACGGGCCGGTGCGGACGATCGTGTCCGCACCGGCCCGTTCCGGTCGTCGGGTTGCGACTCAGCGCACGGTGTCGAACCGCTGACCCTCGGGCTTCGAGGGCAGGAGGAAGAGGACGAGCAGGATGATGCCGCCGACCGACGGGATGAGCGAGAAGAAGTAGAACGGGCCGGGGAAGTTGGCGTCGTGGAGACGGCGCCAAGCGAGGGCCAGGTTCGGGACGATGGTCGCCAGCCAGATGAGGCCCAGGAGGACGACGCCCGTCAGGATCAGCGGAGCAGCCCCGGGGATCTCGAGGATGCCGGGCTGGGTGTAGTAGGTCCGAGAGCCGGTACTGCTGTCGAACACGACGGCCTCGCGCTGCGCGGCAGCGGATGTCGCGCCGATCAGGACGCCGGTGAAGAACAGGATGCTCGGGATGAGCGTGACAAGGAAGACGAACAGCGTGACCCACCAGTACTCACTCCGAGAAGCACGGCCGGTGAAGGTCGCGTACTTGCGGAGGTAGCGCTTGACCGCCTGCGGGAACGTCGCTCCGTAGAGCGGGAGCGTCAGGTCATCCGGGGAGGCGGCGCCGTGGATCGGAGCGGGCGCGTACGGCTGCTTGTACGTCGGCGTCGCGGGGTAGTCAGGGGTGGCGTTGGAACTCATGGTGTCTTTCGATCGAGGTACTCGGTAATGAGACCCTGGCATAACACATGTCCACCTCAGAACAACTTGCGCGACCGACCGACTTCGGGCATGCTCCGCGGCATTTCGGTGATCCTCGGCCAGCCCCGAGCACCCGCTCCGGCCTCCGGTCCCTGAGCCTGTCGAAGGGCACACGAGGACCCTTCCACGTCCGACCCAACTCGTCATCTGGAATGTCAGTGGTCCATGGTGGACTCGTCCCATGACCGAGACCACGCTCAGCGCGATCCGCGCGAGCGACGAATACGCCGCGCGTCTCGCGGAGTTCTCGGATGAATGGGCGGACCTCCACCGGCAGCAGGCCGTCCTCGACGCACGCAAGGCGCGCCTCCTCGCCCGCTCCGCCGCCTATGCCGATGCCTTCGCGGACGCCACGGTCCCGGCGATCTTCCCGCCGGCCGAACGCCAGGCCCTGTCTCGCCGGTCGACGTGTGCGGCCCTCGCGATGGCGACCCGGATCCCGGAGCGGACGATCCAGCGTGCGACCAACGACGCCGAGCGCCTCGTGAACGACGCACCGGCGGTGCTGGCGTCGCTCGAGGCGGGCCGTATCTCGGCGAGGCATGCACAGGTGATCACGGACCAGCTCTGCGACGTCCCTGCCGCTGGCCGGGCGGTGTTCCTCGAGCAGGTGCTGCCGGTCGCCGAAGGCGCGACCGTCTCGTACCTCCGGCAACGCGCCCGCGTCCTGCGCGAGCGCCTCCATCCGGAATCGATCACCGCCCGAGCGGTCCGCTCTGAGGCCGACCGTCGGGTTGAGTTCGAGCCGGCCGCCGACGGCATGGCCTGGGTGCACCTGTTCACCACCGCGCCGATCGCGCAGGGCATCATCGAGCGAGTCGAAGCGACCGCCGCCGAATCGCGCAAGGCCGGTGACACCCGCACCTGCGGACAACTCCAGGCCGACGCGCTCGCGGCCCTCGCCCTGACCGGTGTGACCCCGGAAGACGTCGCATCGAACCCGGTGCTCCCGCACCCGATCGAGGTCCAGGAACACATCACACCGACCGTGCAGATCACCGTCCCGGCACTCAGCATGGCCGGCGTCTCCGATGCCCCGGCTACCCTCGACGGCTACGGCCCGATCGACCCCGAGACCGCAGCGCGTATCGCGGTGAACGCGCCCAGCTTCACCCGGATCCTGGTCCAACCCGAGACCGGTGCGGTTCTCTCCGTCGGCCGGAACCAGTACCGCGTTCCGGCCGACCTGCAACGCGCGGTGCGGTTGAGGGACGGCACCTGTCGCGCACCAGGCTGCGGCAGACGCGCCAGAGCGTGCGATCTCGATCATTCGATCGCGTGGGAAGACGGCGGCACCACGGATGTCGCGAATCTCGCCTGCCTGTGTCGACATCACCACCGGATGAAGCACCTCCCTGGGTGGAACCTCGACCACAAACCAGGCGGAGTCCTCGAATGGACGACACCCGACGGCAAGCACCACCGAACCGAGCCAGATCCCGCACCATTCTGACCCCGCCGACGAAGGCTCCTTCGTGGGCACTTCGACAAGCTCAGTGACCGGAGGAGGTTCACCCGGGATGTTTCGGTCCCTGAGCCTGTCGAAGGGTTTCTCGTGGGCACTTCGACAAGCTCGGTGACCGGAAAAAGTGTGTTCAGACACACTCGGTCCCTGAGCCTGTCGAAGGGCAGTCGGGTAGGGACATCTCGGCGAGCGGAAGCGGTCCACGCGGGGCACTTCCGGTCCCGCTGCCGGCCAGAGCGCACACCGAGCCGAACCGCCGCCCGGAAAGCGCTTGCCGGGCGCACGCTCGCACCGGTAACCTCGTCCGGAACCCCACCCGGAAGGTCGCGATGCTGCGCCGAAACGACACCTCCACCACGCCGATGGTCGTCAACGACAACGCCGCCTGGTGTTGGTTCCAGGACGAGCGCGCGCTCGTCGATCCCACATCGAACCTCCTCGTCGTCGGCTCGATCGCGTCAACGGGCGGCGTCGACGGCGAGCAGCGCGGCGGCAACGTCGAGGTCACCGTCGTCGACCTCAGCACCGGCACCGCCGACATCGTCGTCCTGCACGAACGCCTCGAGTCCGACGATCACGACGTCCCGGCTCTCTGGCGGCGGCGCGACGGGCGCTGGCTCGCGATGTACACCCGCCACAAGACCGACGACCTCACCCGCTGGCGCATCAGTGAACCGCACGACCCGCGCCACTGGGGGCCCGAGCACACGTTCGACTGGAGCGCCCACACCGGTGGACTCGGCGTGACGTACTCGAACCTCCACGAACTCGACGGCCGCCTGTACTGCTTCGCCCGCGCTGTCAACGACGACCAGTGCGCGCTCGTGTCGGACGACGACGGCGACACCTGGACCTACGCCGGCAAGCTCTTCACCCGACCGAAGGTCGGTTACGTCAACGGCTACACGCGCTACGTCTCCTCCCCCGGTCGCATCGACCTCATCACCACCGACCACCACCCGCGCGACTACGACAACAGCGTCTACCACGGCTTCCTCGACGCCGACGGGCTCCACCGGACCGACGGCGCCGTCGTCGACCCGCATCCGTTGCGTGGCGACGCACCCTCGCAGGTCGAGCTCACCACCCTCGTCGCCGCCGGCTCACGAATGCCCGACGGCGGCACCTGGGCCGGCGACCGACTCTCCCACTGCTGGACCGTCGACGTGCGACGAGCCCCCGACGGCACCGTGGCCGCCGTCGTCTCCGCCCGCGCCGACGACGGACCAGCGCATCCGGACGAGGCGACCGAACGCCTCCGGCCTGTCCTGGACCACCGGTTCCTGTTCGCCCGCCTCGCACCCGGCGGCTCCTGGCAGGTGCACCCGCTCGCCCTCGCCGGCCCCGGCCTCCTCCCGCACGAACAGGACTACACCGGACTCGCCGCCATCGACCCGGACGACCTCGACTCGCTCTACGTCTCGACGCCGATCGATCCGCGGAACGACCAACCGCTCGCCCACCACGAGATCTTCCACGGTCGCACCGGCGACGGCGGAGCGACCTGGACGTGGACACCGCTCACGGAGGACTCGGACGTCGACAACCTGCGTCCGATCGTCGCACCCGGTGGCCCCTCGACGGTCTCGCTCCTCTGGTTCCGCGGGGACATGGCGAGCTCGCAGGACCACCGGTGCGAGGCCGTCCTGCTCAGGCTGCCACGCACCGAGTGACGACCGGTCGCTCGGGCCAGGACACCCCGCCACTGAAGTCCGGATGCTTCCGGAGCTCGGTCCGGATGAACGGCCACCTCACGCCGGATGACGACCGGTCACTCCGGCCAGGACACCTCGCCCCTGAAGTCGGGATGCTTCCGGAGATACGCCTGGATGAAGGGGCAGCACGGGACGATCGTCAGTCCTCGCTCGACCGCATCGTCGAGTGCCGCAGCGGCGAGGACGCTGCCGAGCCCCTGTCCGCCGAAGTCCGGATCGATCTCGGTGTGGGTGAAGAGGATGCGACCGGGCTCCTCCCGGTACCCGGCGATCCCGGCGACGCGCTCCCCCACCCGGATCTCGTACTCGTGGCTGTCATCGTTGCGGACGACCTGCGGGCCGTCCTCGGGTGTGCTCGATGTCGACATCAGGGCTCCCTTCCGTTCGTTCCCCACTGTACGTCGAGCGATCCGTCATGTGCTGTTTACGCAGCGGCCGATTCCGCAACGTGCCGGAAACACGCGCACAGGCCATCGGAAACACGCCGGTGTCACGCTGGGCGCACCCGACGCGCTCCAGCCGCGTCCCTGCGGAGAGGCACCTCGAATGGATCAAGGAAACACAGCGTTCATCCTGATATCAGCGGCACTCGTGCTGCTCATGACACCAGGGCTCGCGTTCTTCTACGGCGGCCTGGTCAAGGCGAAGAGCGTCATCAGCATGATGATGATGAGCTTCGGCGCACTCGGCCTCATCGGCGTCCTCTGGGTGCTCTACGGGTACGCGATCGCGTTCCCCGGCTCCGAAGGCACCGTCGCCCCCTGGGCGATCGACACGGGGAACATCGGCCTGACCGCCGCCCTCGAGACGCCTGAGGGAGCGGCCTACCCGCCACTCGCCTTCGTCGCCTTCCAGGCCACCTTCGCGATCATCACCGTCGCCCTCGTCTCCGGCGCCATCGCCGACCGCGCGAAGTTCGGCTCCTGGATGATCTTCGCCGGCATCTGGGCGACCGTCGTCTACTTCCCCGTCGCGAGCTGGGTGTTCAACTTCGGCCTCGCCGACGACGGCAGCTTCGCCTACGGCGGTTGGATCACGCACGGCCTGCAGGACGTCTTCGGCGTCGGCGTCATCGACTTCGCCGGTGGCACCGCGGTCCACATCAACGCCGGTGCTGCAGCCCTCGCCCTCGCGCTCGTCCTCGGCCGCCGCGTCGGGTTCAAGAAGGGCGTCCACGTCCCCCACAACCCGCCGTTCGTGCTCCTCGGCGCCGGTCTGCTCTGGTTCGGCTGGTTCGGCTTCAACGCCGGTTCGGAACTGGCGGCCGACGGCACCGCTGCACTCGTGTTCGTCAACACCATCGCGGCGCCGGCCGCAGCCCTGCTCGCCTGGCTCATCGTCGAGAAGATCAAGGACGGCAAGCCGACCTCGGTCGGTGCCGCATCGGGTGCCGTCGCCGGTCTCGTCGCGATCACCCCGGCGTGTGGTTCGCTGCACCCGATCTGGGCCATCGTCCTCGGCCTCGTGGCCGGTGTCGTGTGCGCCCTCGCCATCGAACTGAAGTTCAAGCTCGGCTTCGACGACTCGCTCGACGTCGTGGGTATCCACCTCGTCGGTGGCCTCATCGGAACCCTGTACCTCGGCTTCTTCGCCAACGGCACCGGCCTCTTCATGGGTGGTGACGCTTCGCAGCTGCTCGTCCAGGCGATCGCCGCGTTCGCCGTCCTCATCTACTCCTTCGTGCTCGCCTTCATCATCGGCTTCGCGATCGAGAAGACGATCGGCTTCCGCGTGAAGAACGAGGACGAGATCGCCGGCATCGACACCGTGGTCCACGGTGAAGAGGGGTACGTCCTGGTCGACACCAAGGCCTGATCCACCGGCCTGAACGACCTGCCCGACCCGACCCGACGAGGACGAGATGCGCGGAGCAGCTGGACCCGAACCGGCTGCCACCCCCGCTCATCTCGTCCTCGTCGACGTCGCGTCACGACCACCGGCCGACCCGGGCCCGCCCCGGCTCGTCCGGTTCGCCGACCTCGTCCGGCAACCACTCGACCGTGGCCGTGGCAGCGTGCGAGACGTCTGGACGAGCACCGACGTCGACCGCCGCATCCGCTGGCGACTGCAGGTCGTCGAGCTCCGTGACGCCGCCGGACTCATCGCCGCTCCCGACGACATGAATCACGCGATCGTCGGCTTCGCCGGCCCACAAGTCGCGGTCCGCGCGGGCGGGAACGAGCTGAACGGCCCCGGACGCATCCTGCACCGCGACGAGGTCCTGACGGTCCGCGAAGCCTCGGTGCGCCTCTCGAGACCACGGCTCCGGGCCTCGGGGTCGAGCTCCATGATCCTGCTGAGCTACAGCACCTCGGAGGACCCGCCGACGCTGAGCTTCGAGCAGCCGGACGCCGCGCACGATCCCGCCGACGGCCTGCGGATCACCCTCGCCCTGCGCGGTCCGATCCGGCGCGGCGAGGGCGAGGTCCCACAGGGTGCCGCCCTCGTCTCCGCGCCGTTCGCCGTTCCGCCGCGCTACCGCTGATCGCTAACGCTGACCGGAGGTCCGGCCGTCGGCGAACCGCTGTCGCGCGTGCTGCTGCCGCGACCCGACGGGCACCGCCTCGGTCGCCGCCGGGAGCCCCATGGACGGGGTCGACACGTAGATGCTCTCGGCGCGATCGACGAGGAACGTCTCGTGCCAGACGCCGACGGCCTTCGGCGCGGACCGGGCACGCTTGTTGAAGCGCGACCAGGCGGGCCGATGGGCGGAGGCCGGAGCCGACGCGTAGGCGTAGAGCTTGTCGATCGACGACCAGTACTGGACGAGGTACGGGCCACTGGAACCGAGCAGGACGTGCGAGCCGAGGAGCCCGGACTCCGGATCGGACACGAGCTCCTGCAGCATGCGCGGCATGTCACCGAAGATCGGGAGCCACTTGTCCACCCGCCACCACTGGTTGATGGTCATTCCGATGTGGAACACGACGAGCTCACCCTCGTGACGATGGGTGATTCGGCCGACGACGACGCGTGACATAGACTGCTCCTGTTCGATAGTGACGCTATCCAAGTTGGATAGTAGCACTATCCAGACGAGGAGGACAGGATGAGGATCTCGGAACTCGCGGCGGTGTCCGAGGTGCCGGTGGCGACCATCAAGTACTACCTGCGCGAGCAACTCCTCCCCGAGGGCGAGCGCACCTCGGCGACCCAGGCGAGTTACGGCGACGCACACGTGTCCCGGCTCCGCGTGATCCGCGCGCTGCTCACCGCCGGCGTGACCATCGCGGAGACCCGCAACGTCGTCGCCGCGCTCGACTCACCGCCGGCGGGGCCCTACGACCTCCTCGGCGTCGCCCACACCGCCGTCACCCCACGCCCGAGCGGTCCGGTCGACACGACCCGCGCACTCGAGCTCTACGAACGACTCGGCGGGATCGAGGCGCAGTGCGATCCCGGACTCCTCGCCGGCCTGGCCGGGGCCTTGGACACCCTGGAACGAGCCGGCTTCACCGTGCCACCCGCAGTCCTCGACCGCTACGTCGACGCAGCGCGCAGCATCGCCGAAGCCGAGATCGACGGCATCCCGGCGGACTCACCCGAGCTCGCGGTGCAGTACATCGTGCTCGGCACCGTGCTCACCGAACCGCTCATCCTCGCCCTCCGTCGGGCGGCCCAGCAGGTGGTGTCGTCGGAGCGGTTCGCGGGGACGGGAGCGCCGGCATCCCAGCCGTCCTGAGGCTCAGGCGCCCAGCGCCCAGCGCCTCAGGCGTCGAGTTCCGCCGAGGTGGGCGGGTTCGCCCCCGGCCGCGACACCGTGATGCTCGCAGCCCGCGCGGCGCGGTCGAGCAGCTGCTGCAGCACCTCGTCGGACACCCCACGAAGTTGCTCCTCGGCCCCGGGCCCTGCGATACCGGCGGTCAGCAGTCCGTCGATCAGCGCACCCATGAACGTGTCGCCGGCACCGACGGTGTCGGCCACCTGCACCCGCGGCGTCTCGATCTCGAGCACGGAGCCGCCTCTGACCGCGACCGCCCCGTCACCACCCATCGTCACGACCACGAGTCCCGGCCCGGCCGCGACCCACTCCCGAGCGGCGTCGACCGGCGCCACACCGGGCAGCAGGAACGCGACGTCCTCGTCACTCGCCTTCACGACGTGTGCGCGCGCGATGCAGTCGAGCGCCGCCTGACGGACGCGGGCCGCGTCGTCGATGAGCGACGGCCGGATGTTCGGGTCGTAGGTGATGAGCGCCGAGGGACGACGCGCCTCGACCAACTCGCGGAGGCGGTCGGCACTCGGCTCGAGGACCGAGGCGATCGAGCCGGTGTGGACGACGGCGGCGTCCGGCGCACCCGAGGCCTCCAGATCGAGCGAGAGGTCGAACTCGTAGGTGGCCGCGCCTTCGGCGTCGAGGGTCGCCTGCGCCGTGGACGTCCGGCCGGTCGGAGCCGACACGAGGGTCACCGCGGACGCGTCGAGCCAGGAGCGGATCGCCGCGCCTCGCTCGTCGTCGCCCACATGGGTCACCAGGGCCGGGACGCGGCCCAGCCGACCGAGGGTGATCCCGACGTTCGCCGGGCTGCCGCCGGGACTCTCCGCCTGCGTCCCGTCGAGCCGCCGGACGATGTCGATGAGGGTCTCGCCGGCGATGAGGACGTCGGTCGTGGGGGCTGCGTGCATGGCATCTCTCTCTGCTGGGTCCTGGGTTCGGGTGGCGTCAACCGGCGTCGGTCGACACCGCGGCGATGAGCGAGTCGCGCTCGATGATCGGCATGGTGACCAGCTCGTGTCCGAGGGCGTGCTGACCGAGGAGCATCGAGGCTCCGAGCGCGCCGATCTCCTGGTAGGGCAGCCGTGCGGTGGTGAGGCCCGGGCGCAGGTAGCCGGCGAGGATCTCGTCGTCGAAGGAGACGACGGAGACGTCCTGCGGAATCCGACGTCCCTGTTCGAGCAGCACCTGGTAGGCACCGAAGGCGACGCCGTCGTTCGCCGCGAGGATGGCCGTGACGTCCGGGTGGCGCTCGAGGAGCGTGGCCGTCGCCTCGTAACCGGGTTCCGGCTGCCACTCGACGATGTCGACCCGAGCAGGTTCGATCCCGGCCTCCGCGAACGCCGCGGCGATGCCTGCGAAGCGGAGTGCCACCGTGGCCGTCTGTCGCGGATCGTTGATGACGTCCTGCGGCAGGTCGCCGACCACGCCGATCCGTCTGTGGCCCGCGTCGACGAGCCGTTTCGCGACCGCGTACCCGGCCGCACGTTCGTCGGGCAGGACGTTCGCGTGTCCCGAGGAGGACGCTCCGTTGAGCACGACGACGGGGACACCGGTCGAGGTGGCGGGGAGGTCGATGAGGCGGGCGCCGAGGAGGCCGATGAGGATGCCGTCGACCCGGTGGTCGATCATCGTCTCGAAGGCGCGGGCGAGACCACCTTCGATCCCCTCGGTCTCCGCGATGAGCATCGTGTGGTCGTGGGCCTTCGACACCTCGAGCGCACCGCCGATGAGCCCCGAGGCGTGCCGGGTGAGCGTGACCTCGTCGGAGATGAACCCGATCGTCCTGGTCTTCCCGCGGCGCAGCACCTGGGCCGCGGGGTTCGGGCGGTAGTCGAGCTCCGCTGCGGCGGCGCGTACCCGTTCGACGGCGTCCGCGGACAGCCGGGAACCGGGGCGGTCGTTCATGATCATGCTCACCGCGGCCTTGGACATGCCCGCGCGCTCCGCGACGTCCGCGAGGGTCGTGCGGCGGCGTTGCGTGGACATGACACTCCCTCGTGCGGTTTGCTGAATCAGTTCAGCATATCGCGCGGAGCTGTGTTATGTTTCGTCTGCTGAATCCGTTCAGCACCTCCATTCACGGCTCATCGTCCGCGCCCTGCGAACGGTCGGCCCCGATTTCGCAGGAGCAACAACGTGGTTGATCTGAGTCGCAGGGCGGCACTCGCCCTGCTCGGTCTCGGTCTGGCGGGCACGGCCATCTCCTGGCCGCGCCTCACCGGCGGAGACATCCCCGGCCGAGGTGACGACGCCCTCACCGTCGCCCTCTTCGGCACCGCCCAGGACGCCGCTGCCCGGCAGTCGCTCGTGGACGGCTTCCAGAAGCTGCACCCCGACATCCCCGTCCGGATCATCGCGATCCAGGGCCAGGACTGGGGCAACTTCTTCGCCAAGATCCTCACGATGGTCGCGGCCGGCACCCCGCCGGACATCGTGTCGGTCGCCACGGAGGGCACGCAGCTGTTCGCCGAGCGACTCGCCCACCCGATCGACGAGTACGTGCAGCGCGACGCCGCCGAGCTGCAGGAGTACTTCGACGACGTGAACCCCTCGCTCATCGAGTCGTTCATGTACAAGGGCAACCTGTTCCAACTGCCCGACAACTTCAACGCGGCGAACATGTACTACAACACCTCCGCGTTCGAGCGGGCCGGCCTCGAGCGCCCGCGCGACGACTGGTCGGTCGAGGACTTCTTCACCGTCGGCCGCACCATGCAGGCCAGTGCCCCCGGCTCGTTCCTGCCGTACTTCTGGAACAACCGTCTCTGGGGCGGCGTCGTGCCCTGGTTGTACATCAACGACACGAGCTTCCTCACTGAGGAGAAGGCACCCGGCGGCGACTGGATGTGGTCGAAGTTCTACCCGGACGAGACCCCGCGTGGTGGCGGATACCTGTGGGAGAACGCCGACGCACTCAGCGACCGCACCGTCGAGAGCTTCGAGGTCCTGCAGCGCATGGTCTCCGAGGGCATCGCCGCGAACCCCGCCCAAGGCGGCGGCAACGAGCTCGTCTCGCTCTTCTCCCGCGGCTCGGTCGGCATGACGCCGGCCGGCGGGTTCTGGGTCAAGGGCCTCAACGACGCCGGCCTGGGCGACGACGAGTACGACGTCACCTACTTCCCGAAGATGCGCGGCCAGCGCCACCAGTTCGGAGCCGGCGGCTACGCGATGATGCAGACCTCCGAACGGAAGGACGAGGCGTGGGAGTGGATGAAGTACTGCATCTCCGTCGAGGGCATGTCGATCGCACACAGCCAGCCCGACTCGTCACTGCCCCGGAGGTCGCTCAACGCCGAGCTGTACGGCGGTGACATCGGCCCGAAGCACTGGGAGGTCTTCTACGACACCCTCGACCGGTTCCCGACGACCGGCCCGATGCCCGCGCCACCCCAGCAGGCTGCCGTGGAGTCGGCTCTCATCAAGAACGTGGTCGGCACGATCACGAACGGCCCGAACGGCGTCCGCCGTGGCCTCGAGACGATGCAGCGGGACCTCGAGCTCGCACTGAAGGGACGATGATGGCACTGCAGTCACCGACGGCGACCCGGGCCCTGGTCGTCCCGCCCGAGGCCGAGACCGGACGCCGGAAGCGTGCCCCTCGCGGCAGCCGACTGCTCGTCTGGGTGTTCCTCGCCCCGACGCTCATCGGCCTCGGACTCTTCAGCTTCGTCCCGATCATCGGGTCGTTCGTCCTCGCCTTCTTCCGGTGGGACATCATCTCGGCACCCGAGTTCGTCGGCGTCGGCAACTTCGTCGACCTCGCCGCCAACCCCACGGTGCGCGTGTCCTTCCTGAACACGGTCGGCTTCGTCGTGGTGGCGGTCACGCTGCAGCTCGCCGTCGCCCTCCTGCTCGCGATCCTCGTGCAGTCGCGGATGCCGGAATGGTTGCGTACCTTCTTCCGCTCCGCACTGTTCTTCCCGTTGGTGCTGTCGGCCGCGTCCGTGTCGCTCGTGATGTCGTACCTGTTCAACCAGGAGTTCGGCCTCGTCAACGAGTTCCTCGGACTCTTCGGCGTCGGGAACATCGGCTGGTTGACGACCGGGTTCGGCGCGAAGATCGTCGTCCTCCTCGTCTACGTGTGGCAGAACTTCGGCTTCACCTTCCTGCTGTTCATCGGTGGACTGGCCGCGATCCCGCGCGAGGTCTACGAGGCGTCGTCCCTCGACGGCGCGTACGGCTGGAGCCAGTTCCGGAACGTCACCCTGCCCCTCGTGAGCCCGACCATGCTCGTCGCCTCCGTCATGGCCATCATCAGCGCCCTGCAGATCTTCGACCAGCCGTACGTCCTCACGCGCGGTGGGCCGGGAGACGACACCCGCACCGCGGTGATGGTGATCTACGAGTCCGCGTTCCAGCAGCTCGACTTCGGTCTCGCCGCAGCGATCGGCATCGTGCTGACGCTCCTGATCATGCTCGTCACCGCCGCACAGTTCCGACTGAGCAAGCGTTTCGTCTTCTACGGATGAGGTCCCAGATGTCCATCGCAGCAGTCACCCCCGACTCATCACGCCGCCGACTCGCCACGGCCGGGAAGTTCCTCGTCCTCGTCATCGCCGCGTTCCTCACGCTCGCGCCCGTCGTGTGGACGCTCATCACCGCGCTCACCCCCGCGAACGTCGCCACCGGGCAGACCGAGTTCGGCCCGGGCGCGTTCATCGACGTCTTCCAGAAGATCCCGATCCTGCTCTACACGTGGAACAGCGCACTGGTGACGCTCCTCATCGCGGCCGGACAGATGCTCAGTGCGGCGATGGCCGGCTACGTGTTCGCGCGCTTCGACTTCGGCGGCAAGCGCATCCTGTTCGGACTGATCCTCGCCACGATGATGGTGCCGATGCAGGTGACGATCGTCCCCGTGTTCATGCTCATCCGCGGCATGGGACTGTCGGACACGCTCCTCGCGCTCATCATCCCGATGATCCCGACGGCGTTCGGCACCTTCCTCATGCGGCAGTACTTCATGGGGTTGCCGCCGGAGCTCGCCGAGGCGGCGCAGATCGACGGGGCGGGACCGTGGAAGATCTTCTTCCGCATCTACCTGCCGCTCGCCGCCCCGGGCCTCGCGATCGTCGGCATCCTCGCGTTCAACTACCACTGGAACGAGTTCTTCCGACCACTGATCCTCACGATCAGCGAGCAGAACTTCACCCTCCCGCTCGGGCTCGTGACCCTGCAGGGCAACCTCGGCACCGGGTCGGTCGCGACCGTCCTCGCCGGTGTCGTCCTGTCCATGATCCCGGCTGCGCTGGTCTTCGTCTTCGGCCAGAAGCCGCTGCGCGAAGGGCTCACCGCCGGCGTCAGCAAGTGACCGACACCACCGCCCTCCCCTCGATCCGACCGATCTCGAACCGAAAGGAAGCCATGACCGGCCTCCACGCAACGCACGTCCTCGACCGCGGCTTCCCGCTGCTGCACCCCCGACCCGAGGCCGGGTGGTTGAACGACCCCAACGGCATCATGTTCGTCGACGGTCGCTGGCACGTCTTCTTCCAGTACAACCCGGGGTCGGCCAGGCACGAGGACATCCACTGGGGTCACGTGAGCTCGCCGGACCTGCTCGCCTGGGAGGAACACCCGGTGGCCCTGGCTCCACGCCCGAACACCACCGACGGCTTCGGCTGCTGGAGCGGCGTCGGGGTCGTCGATCAGGGCCGGCCGGCCGTCGTGTACTCGGGCGCGCGTGATCGACACGGGTTGTCGGAGGTCGTCGTCGTCCACGGCTCGGCGGATGCGCAGGACTGGAGCGGCGAACGTGTCGTCGCGGCCTCGCTCCCCGCCGATGAGCGCGTGACGATGGTGCGCGACCCGTTCGTCTTCGAGCTGGGTGGGCGCCGCTGGGCGATCCAGGGCGCGGGTCGCTCCGACGTCGGTGGCGCACTGCTCCTCTACGGCGTCGACGACCTCGACGCCTGGACCGAGGAGGGGTACCTGCTGACGGCCGAGGCGCCGGTCGTCTCGGAGCTCGCTCCGTGCGAAGGGTGGGAGTGCCCCCAGCTCGTGCGCGTCGGCGACGACTGGGTGCTGCTGGTCTCGCTGTGGCTCGACGGCCGTCCGCACCGCGGGGTGGCCTGGGTCCTCGGCTCGATGGAGCTCGACGACGCCACCGGGCGACCCGTGTTCAGCGCCCGCCGGACCGGCATCATCGACGAGGGGTCGAGCTTCTACGCGCCGCAGGCCGTGCAGTCCGACGGCTCGGACGGACAGTCGGAGCGGGTACTGCTCTGGGGCTGGGCCCAGGAGATCGCACCCGAGGGCGTGCGTGGCCGGACGCAGGCGGACACCGACGAGCAGGGGTGGTCGGGCATGCTGACGTTCCCGCGCGAGCTCGTGGTCCGCGGCGACGAGGTCGAGCTGATACCGGCGCGGGAGCTGACGAGGCTCCGTGCCGAGCTCGTCGACGCGGCGGAACTCCCTGATCAGGCGGAGGTGCGACTCACAGGCGCAGGCACGGCCTCCCTCGAGCTGGAGGGCTCGGACACGCAGCTGATCTGGCGGGGCGAGCTGATCGAAGGCGACGAGGTCCGGATCCTCATCGACGCGTCCATCGTCGAGATCCACCACACCGGGCACCCCGCTCGGACCTTCCGCGCGTATCCGGCCGATGGCGAGCGGTACGCCGTGCGGCACGATGCGACCGTGCGAGCCGACGCCTGGTCGCTGGCCCTCCCCGTCGCGGGCGGCGTGTCGGCGTCCCGCTGACCCGGAGACGCGGTGACGCGCAGCGCTGGGTGCGCCGCGCGTCACCGCATGCGGTTGCCGGACCTACTTCGCGAGGAAGTCCAGGACGGCCCGGTTCCATTCCTCCGCGTGGCTGACGTTGACGCCGTGCGGCGCACCCTCGACGACGTACAGCGTCGACGACGGGATCGCCGCGTGCGTCCGTGCACCGGAGCCCTCGAAGGGGACGGTCGCATCGCTGTCGCCGTGGATGACGAGGGTCGGGACGGTGACGTTCGGCAGGTCGTCGCGGAAGTCGGTGTTCGCGAACGACGCCATGGCCTCGAGTGCGGCGGGCTTGAACGCCTGGTGCGCGAGCGCGAGGGCCTCCTGACGCTGCTCCTCTGTGACCTTCAGCTCGCCGTCCACTGAGAAGAAGTCGGTCGTGAACTGGTCGTAGAACGCGTCCTGATCCGCCGTGAGCCCGGCCGTCATCTTCGCGGCCTCGGAGACCGGGAGGGGCCCGTCAGGGTTTCCGGCCGTCTGCAGCAGGTACGGCGGAACCGCGGAGGCGAAGACCGCGCTGTGGATGCGCTCCGAACCGTGGCGGCTGAAGTACCGGGCGACCTCACCGCCACCCATCGAGAACCCGACGAGCGTCACGTCGCGCAGGTCGAGCGCTTCGAGCACCGCCTGCAGGTCGTCGGTGAGCCGGTCGTAGCCGTAACCGGTGAGCGGCTTGTCGCTGCGACCGAAGCCGCGGCGGTCGTAGGTGATGACGCGGTAGCCTGCGGCCTCGAAAGCCGGGACCTGTTCCTTCCACGACGCACCGGACAGCGGCCAACCGTGGATGAGGACGACCGGGCGTCCCGTGCCACCGGTGTCGTCGACGTGCAGGTTCGTGTCCTTCAGCAGGCCGTGGTGTGCGGTGATCTCCGTCATGGTGCTCCTCTCCCGGGCCGCGGGTCGCGGCCACTCAGACCAGCTTCGGCGGAGGCGGTGCGAGCGGATGGGGGCTTGCGAACCGCGAGGCGATGTCCTATCCGCTGAAGACTCCGGCGACGTGGCGACCAGTGACGTTCACCGCTCGGTCGGGAGCAACCCCAACCGCCGCGCGGTGGCCAGCGCGTCCTCGCGGGAGTCGACGCCGAGCTTCCGGTAGACGTTCCGGAAGTGGAACTTCACCGTGTTCGCGGACACGTACAGCGCTAGTGCGATGTCCTGCCGGGTCCGGCCCTCCGCAGAGAGCTGCAGGATCCGGCGCTCGGTGGCGGTGAGCTCCACGAGCTGCACGGTCTCCGGCGTCGGCTCGGGACTCGAGGCGAGCGTCCGCTCGATCCGCGCATGGGTCTCGCTGGGCGACATCATGCCGAGGAGGTGTCGGAGCGGCCTGCGCGGCGCGACCACGAAGGGCGTGAGCATCCCGGTCCGCGCCGTCGTGGCGATCGCCTGGAGGAGATGCCGCCGACCGTCCTCGTCCGAGTCGTCGGCGAGCGCCGAGGTGATGAGCAGCTCCGTCTGCGCACCGGCGTCGATGTGCTCCTCCGCGAGCCCGGCGGTGGCGAGTTCCCGCGCGAGGGGTTTGCGGTCGGTCAGGAGCGCGAGCCGCGAGGCGACCGCCGCGGTGTGGGCGTTCCGGTCACGACCGTCGAGGAGGACGCTGGCCTCCGTCGGGCGGTCGAGGGCGAGGAGGAGTGACGCTTCCACGGCGTCGAGGAGTCGCTCCGATCCGGCATGACGCAGGCTGCGACCGGCGAACACGCGGGTGCGCTCGATGAGCTGCAGCGCCGCCCGTCGATCGCCCCACAGGAGTGCGTGCTGCGCTTGCGCGTAGGTGATGAACGGGGCCCAGGACCGCTCACGGTTGACCTGGAGCTCCAGCGTCGCGAGCGCGGCCTCCGCCGCCGCACGGTCGACGCGGGCGATGGCGATCAAGGCGCGGGCGATGGACCCCGACAGTTGGACCAGGGGCACCATCCACCCGTGCGCGCCGCCCCCGTCGTCGTGGCGCTCGAGCCAGCGGTCCGCCTCCACGATCTCGCCGCGCACCGCGTAGAGCAGGGCGAGCTTGCCGGAGGCGTCCCCACCGTTCCGGCCGTCCCAGGACTCGTGCCGGAGCTCGTACGCCTCACGCAGCACGAGGCTCGCCTCGTGGAGGTCTCCCACGAGCAGTTTCGTGATCCCCACCTGCAGCAGGGCGGTGGGGACGCGGGGCGCGAACTCGGTCGGGCGGTGCACGCGGGCTCGGCGAGCGAGCTCCTCGGTGATCCGCGCGTAGTGCAACGCCCGCTGGTGCCGGCCGTGCACGCGGTAGGCGATCATGAACGCCGTCGATGCACTCAGGCTGATGCGCGCGAGCTCGGAGCGGGCGCGGTCACGGATGTCGTCGGGATCAGTCGGGAGCTGGAACCGCCCCACCGACTGGTCGAGTGCGTCGGTCTCCCCACGGATGTTGAGGCGGATCTCCCGGACGGTGAAGACGATGGGGTGGTTCGAGAGCACGCGCACCGGGAGTGCCTGCAGCGCGCGGTCGAGCGTCGCGAGGTCGAGCGCCATGAGGATCCCCCACTCGTACTCGATCACCGAGACGACCGTGTCCCAGTCCTCCTCCTGGATGGCCGTGGTGAGGAGACGGGTGACCGGGGCGACGTCCGTGGGGTGGAGGAACCCCGCCCCGAGGGAGGGAAAGTACCTCTTCCAACCGGTGTGCACGGGTCAACCCTAAGTGACCGCCACCTGTCGGGGAACACCCGGGGCAGGATGCGGGGTGGTCTTTGGCCGATCCGCCCGGACCGCGTCGGGGTTGCCGCTCTACTGATCCTCGGCCCCGCAGCTGGGGCCAGGTTTTCGGCGGGCGCACCGCCGCTTCACGGGGAAGGCGACACACATGCAGCAGCACACGGGTCGAAGGAGTCACCGCGCTCGGTGGCGGAACCGGTGGGGGGCACCGTCCGCCGGTCGCGCGACCATGGGGATCATCGGGGTGACCGTCCTGTCGGCGCTCTCGCTCGTCGGGGTCGGCTCGAGCGCGCAGGCGGTGCCGGGGACGCCGGGGACCCCGCAGTCGGGCTCGGTGGTCTACTCCGAGGACTTCGAGAACGGCGTGACGTCGCCGACGTACCTCGAGGACTACGTCGGAGCCGACGGCACGCGGTACACCGCGGACGCCTCCTGGCGCGACCACACCCAGTGCAACGGGAACATCACGAGCTTCGCCTCGTCCGCGGAGCCGCAGTGCCTCGCGGCGTCGGCGTCCGGTGAAGGGCGCACGCGGCAGCTCGCCTGGGCCCTCGGCGCCGGCGACACGGCCAACCACTCCGTGAGTGCCTGGACCTCGCAGCAGACCCTCACGATGAACCCGCCGAACGCGGTCGAGTTCGCGACCGTCGACCCGATCGCGCTCACGAGCGCGGGCCGGTACCTCACGACCTCGGTGGATCTCGCCGCGGTGTCCTGCAACGCGTCGCAGCAGCCCGTCCTCGAGTTCTTCCTCACCGACGACCAGGGCGGCGCGCACTCCGTCGGGGCAATCAACGGCTGTACCGCAGCGGGCTCCCGGTCCGTCACCGCACCGGCGACCGGCGCTGCGGGGGCCGAGAACGTCCGTGTCGGCACCTACGTCTCGCCGGGTGCGGTCCTGCTCCCCGGGGCGACCGTCGGCATCGTCGCCCGCAACCTGACCGGTGGCGGCACGGCCGGCAACGACCACGCCTTCGACAACATCCAGGTGCTCGACGTCTCCCCGCAGTTGGACAAGTCGTTCAGCCCGGCGAGCGTCGTCGCCGGTGAGACGTCCACGCTGACCCTCACGATCACCAACACCGACGAACTCGCGGCGAAGAACGGCTGGTCCTTCACGGACGCGCTGCCCGCCGGCCTGACGATCGCCGACGGCGACGCTTCGACCACCTGCCCGTCGGGTGTCGTCACCGCGCCCGAGGGCGGCTCGTCGATCGACGTCACCGGGAACCTCAGCCAGGGCATGACCTCCTGCGCCGTGACCGTCGAGGTCACGTCGCCCGTCGCCGGGACGTTCACGAACGGGCCCGACAACATCACGAGCGTGGGCCTCAACCCGCCGGCCGACGCCACGGTCGAGTTCGTGCCGCAGGCTCCCGCGATCACCGTCGTGAAGTCCGCGTCCCCCGTTGCGGCGGAGTACGCCGTCGGCGACGAGATCACCTACTCCTTCCTCGTCACCAACACCGGCAACGTCACGCTCACCGACGTCCAGGTCGACGAGGGCACGTTCACCGGGACCGGTGAACTCTCCGACGTCGTCTGCCCGCCGGGAGCCGCGACGCTCGCACCCGCGGCGGCGGTGACCTGCGAAGCCACGTACACGATGACGCAGGCCGACATCGACGCCGGTACCGTCTCCAACTCGGCCACCGCGACCGGGACACCGCCGCAGGGCCGGCCGCCGGTCTCACCGCCGTCCGAGGTCACCATCCCGGGCGTGGCCCAGGCCCCGGCGCTCACCGTCGCGAAGTCGGCGACGCCGACCACGGGCGCGAACGCCGGCGAGGACGTCACCTACTCGTTCCTCGTCACCAACACCGGCAACGTCACCCTGACCGACGTCTCGGTCGTCGAGGGCGAGTTCACCGGCACCGGCGAGCTCTCCGACGTGGTGTGCCCGGCCGCAGCCGGCTCGCTCGCCCCGGCGGCGACCGTCACCTGCGAAGCGAGCTACACGGTCACGCAGGCCGACGTCGACGCCGGCTCCGTGACCAACTCGGCGACCGCGACCGGCACCCCGCCGGCAGGCGGCACTCCCCCGGTCTCACCGCCGTCGGAGACCACGGTCGCGTTCCCGGCAGCGCCCGCCATCACGGTGGCGAAGTCCGCGACGCCGACCACGGTCGCGAACGCCGGCGAGGACGTCACCTACTCGTTCCTGGTCACCAACACCGGGAACGTCACGCTCTCCGACGTCTCGGTCGTCGAGGGCCAGTTCACCGGGACCGGTGAGCTGTCCCAGGTCGTCTGCCCGCCCGCGGCAGGCTCGCTCGCCCCGGCGGCGACCGTCACCTGCGAGGCCACCTACACGGTGACCCAGGCCGACGTCGACGCGGGATCGGTCACGAACACCGCGACCGCGACCGGCACCCCGCCGAACGGTGGCACGCCCCCGGTCTCGCCGCCGTCGGAGACCACGGTCGCGTTCCCGGCGACACCCGCCATCACGGTCGTGAAGTCGGCCGATGCAGTGGCCCAAGGCGGCCTCGCGGTCGGCCAGGTCGTCACCTACTCCTTCCTCCTCACCAACACCGGGAACGTCACGCTGACGAACCCGACGGTGGTGGAAGGGGAGTTCTCCGGCGCCGGCGAGGTGTCCGACGTCGTCTGCCCCGCCGAAGCCGCTTCGTTGGCACCGGGCGCGACGATCACCTGCGAGGCCACCTACACGGTCGTGCAGGCCGACGTCGACGCGGGCCTGATCACGAACTCGGCGACCGCGACGGCGACGCCGCCGAACAGCGTGAACGGTGTCCCGCCGGTCTCGCCGCCGTCCGAGGTCACGATCCCGTCGCCGCCCGTCCCCGGTCTCTCGGTGGTCAAGACGGCCGACGTCGAGCGGGCCACGACTGCGGGACAGGTCATCACCTACTCGTTCCAGGTGACGAACACCGGTAACGTCACGCTGCGTGACGTCGCGGTCCAGGAAGGTGACTTCACCGGTACCGGGACGCTCTCCGCGATCACCTGCCCGACGGGCACGGCGCTCCTCGCCCCCGGGCTCCAGGTCGTCTGCACCGCGACCTACACGGTCACCCAGGCGGACCTGAACGCGGGCTCGATCCGCAACACCGCCTTCGGGACCGGCGTGACGCCGGGCGGCGAGTCGTTCGCCTCCGGTCCGTCCACGGCCATCGCGAGCACGCCGGGTCCGGTGCTCGCCTCGACCGGAACGACCGTGGCACCGCTGGTGGTCGGGGCGGCGGTCCTGCTGCTGCTCGGTACCGGGCTCGTCATCCGACGCCGCCTCGTCACCGGGCGCTGACCCGGACCTGACCGATCGGGCGGGTCGGGCCTTCGGGCTCGGCTCGCCCGTCGTCCTGCCACCACCACTACCCTGTTGAGGCCATGAGATCCGCGACCACCACGACCCTGCTGCGTTGTGCGGCCTTCGGCGCCGTCGGTGCCGTCATCCTCTTCCTCGTCAGCCCGCTGACCTCGACCGCCGCGGTGCTCAACCCCGTGCTCTACGCCGCGATCGCCGCCGTCACGATGGTGATGCCGATGCTCGCCAGGCGCTGGACGGGCGTCCCCGGTGCGACGGCGCTCACCGCAGCCGTCACCGGGCTCCTCGCACTGCCCGTCACGGCCCTCGGCCCCGCGATCATCGTCGCGCTCGTCGTTCCGGCCGCGGCGATCGACCTGGTGCTCGCGCGCCGCCGTCACCCCGCCCGCACCACGACCTGGCTTGCTGCGGCGGCCGGCGGCGTCACGATCTGGGCATTGTCCTTCGCGGTGATCTCACCCGACCTCGTCTCGCCGGTGCTCGTCATCGTGCTGCTCGCGGTCCGCGTCGTGAGCTACGTCCTCGCCATGGAGCTGGCCGGTCTCGTCGCCGGGCGCCTCCGCCGATCCGGCGTGCGATCCGTACGTCGCGGCGACGCCCGCCGAGAATCCTCCGACGCCTGATCCACGTCAGCGTTCGACAGCAGCGTTCCACCGGGGACGGTCGGGGTCGGCGTCCCACTCCTCCAGCACCGCTGCTCCGGAGGCGACCGGGAAGGTCGTGATCAGGCGCTCGTCGATGCCGTACGCGAGCGCGACGGCGTCGGTCTCCGTCGGGTCGCCGAGCGCCAGACGCATCCGACCGGACGGGCCGTCGGCAGTCCGTGCCGGTCGTGCGAGCAGGTCCTGCGCGGCCGCCGTCACCCGCGACAGCAGGGACGACGCACGGGCCCACGGGACGAACTCGTCGTCGGGGAGCCCGAACGCGCGTGCGAGCGCTCCGTCCAGCCAGCGGTCGCGCTTCAACCCGTAGGGCGTCGGGACCGACGAGAGCAGGTAGCCGTAGACGTGGAGGAGCCCGGCGTTCCCGACCGGCCAGACCGCGGTGAGGTCGGCGCGCGCATGGAGCGCCTCGAAGAGCACACGAGGGATCACCGGCCCACCCGTGTGCTCGTCGATGACGGTCGACGCTCCCCAGGAGGCGAACCGGCGGGCCGCCGTGTCGTCGTCGATCGCCGCACCCAACCAGGAGTGCTCCTCGAGCACGGTCGAGGGTTCGGTCTCTGCTCGTCGCGCGAGCTCCGTCATCATCACAGCACCACAGCATAGGCGGCTCGTGCGTCGGTGAATTCACCCGCCGTTCACCCGCCATGGTGATTGCGTCCACACTCGCCATCCATGATGGACGCAGCGTCCGCAGGAGCGGCCGTGTGAACGACCCGCTCAGAAGGAGCGCCTGTGGCCCCCACCATCCTCTTCGATTTCGACGGCACCCTCGCCCTCGGCGACGGGCCGATCACGGCCTTCGCCCGCGCCATCGCCGAGCGCACCGGCGATTCCGAGTTCGCGATGCGCGCCGAGGCCGCCCTCGCCGCGTTCTCGAACGGCGAGACCGACGCCCGCGACGGCTACGACGCCGTGACCCGGATCGCCCGCGAAGCCGGCGTCGGTGCCGACGTCATCGGCGCGTCCTACGACGACTCGCGCGCTCTGCTCGGCTCGAGCGAGGCGGCGGTCGACTCCCCCGAGGGCCTGCCCGCATTCCTCGAGACGCTGGGCGCCCACGCCCGACTCGTCCTGGCCACGAACGCCCCCGGCGACGGCATCACGGCCGTCCTCCAGTCCTGGGGCGTCGCCGAGGCGTTCGACGCCGTGCACTTCACCGTCGGGAAGCCGGCAGGCCTCGTCCCGCTCATCCGCGACGCGCTCGCCGCCGGCCCCGTCCTCGCCGTCGGCGACATCGTCGAGAACGACCTCGCTCCCGCCGCCGAACTGGGCGCCGACACCGCCCTCGTCGGCGCGACCTTCGAGCGCTCGACGGCCACCGCCACGATGCGTGGGCGCTCGCTCGCCGATCTGTACGACCAGATCATCGCGTGGGCCGCAGCCGCATCGCGCCTCCCCGACGCCTCCCCGACCTCCAGTCCCGCTCCGTCCGCCTCCTGACCACCCTCCACCCTCGAAAGGCACCCCGAACATGCGCAAGACCCTGCTCCTCACCGGCGTCGCGGCCGTCGCCGCCCTCGCCCTCGCCGGCTGCAGCCCCGCCGCCTCCTCCCCGTCGGCGACGGGCACGGCGTCCTGGCCCGACTCCATCACCATCTCCCTCGTGCCGTCGGTGGAGGGCGAGGACCTCGCCGAAGCACTCGACCCGCTCACCAGCTACCTCTCGGAGAACCTCGGCATCGAGGTCAACGGGGTCGTCGCGACCGACTACGCCGCGACCGTCGAGGCCCTCGGCAGCGACCAGGCACAGGTCATCATCACCGACGCCGGCTCGCTCTACAACGCGACCGAACGCTACGACGCGAACCTCGTCCTGCGCGACGTCCGCTTCGGCGCCACCTCGTACGCGTCGGTCGCCTACACGAACAACCCCGACAAGTACTGCGCCGAGGCTCCGGTCATGGTCACCTACGCAGCAAGCGACACCCCGCTCTCGTACTGCAACGGCATCGAGCCCGGCGCCGACGCTGGGACCGGCTCCGGGCCGGCCGCGCTGAAGGCCCTCGACAAGATCTCGAAGGGCACCAAGGTCGCCCTGCAGGCCGCGACCTCGCCCGCCGGGTACCAGTACCCCGTGGTCGCCATGCGTGACGCCGGCATCGACACCGACGCCGACATCACCCAGGTGCCGGTCGAGGGCAACAACAACGCGGTCCTCTCCGTCTACAACGGCGACGCCGAGGTCTCGTTCGGCTACTGGGACGCGCGCACGACCGTCCTCAAGGAGGCGCCCGACGTCGCCGACAAGGTCGTCGCGTTCGCCTACACCGAGATGATCCCCAACGGCGGCGTCGCGGTCTCGAAGTCGCTCCCGGCCGACCTCACGAAGCAGCTCACCACGCTCATGGCGGGCTACGCGGACTCCTCCGATGCGGCGAAGCAGGTCATGTTCGACCTCGTCGGCCTCTCCGGCTGGACCGACAAGACCGCACCGGACGAGATCACCCGCTATGGCGAGATCCTCGACCAGTTCTCGAACTGACCCGTTTCAACCGATCGACCCTCTCCAGGAATCCGGTGCATGAACACTGATCAGCATCGCGCGGAGGCCCGAGCCCAGCTCGCGGCCTCCGCGTCGTGGTCCATCCGTCTCGACGACGTCTCGGTCACCTACCCGAACGGCACGAAGGCGCTCCGCAACGTCTCTCTCGACATCGCCGCCGGGGAGATGGTCTCCGTCGTGGGGCTCTCCGGCTCCGGCAAGTCGACGCTCATCCGCACGATCAACGGCCTCGTGCCGGCGACGAGCGGGACCGTCGCCGTCGGGCCGCACACCGTCACCGGTCTGCGCGGCCGACAGCTCCGTCGGCTGCGCGGGCACGTCGGCATGATCTTCCAGGGCTTCAACCTGGCCGATCGGACGAGCGTGTACCGCAACGTGCTCGTCGGCCGGTTCGCCGGCACCCCGACGTACCGGAACCTCCTCGGCCTGACGACCGCCGCCGACCGGGAGCTCGCCCTGCGCTCGCTCCAGTCGGTCGGCATGCTCGACAAGGTCTGGACCCGCGCGGCGCAACTCTCCGGCGGGCAGAAACAGCGCGTCGCGATCGCCCGCGCCCTCACGCAGCAGCCGAGCGTCATGCTCGCCGACGAGCCCGTCGCGAGTCTCGACCCGCCGACCGCGCACACGGTGATGAACGACCTGCGCCGGGTGAACACCGAGACGGGTCTCACGGTGCTCGTGAACATCCACCTCATGGACCTCGCTCGCACCTACACGACCCGCATGATCGGGCTCCGCGACGGCGAACTCGTCTATGACGGCTCCGCAGCCGACGCGACCGAGGCGGACTTCGAGCGGATCTACGGTCGCCCCATCCAGCCCGACGATCGGCTGGACCGATGACGGCGACCAGGACCGACGTGAAGCTGCCGCCCGGGACCGACTGGCAGCTGCCGCCCAGGCCGAGCACCCGGCTGCGGACCGCGCTCATCATCGGGGCCGTGGCCGCCTTCACGATCGCCACCTGCCTCCCGGCGATCGGCGGCGTACAGCTCGACTTCGGCGCGCTCATCTCCCACTGGGACAACGGCTCCGGTCTGCTCCTCCAGCTCTTCCAACCCGACGTCGCCTTCCTGCCACGGACGGTGCAACCGATGCTCGAGACGCTGCAGATGGCGCTCGTGGGTGCGGTGGCCGCTGCGCTGCTGTCCGTCCCGCTGACGCTGTGGGCGGCGGCCCCGACGAACCCGAACGGCCTGTCGCGTCGCATCCTGCGCGCGATCGTCAACGTCATCCGAGCGGTGCCCGACCTCGTCTACGCGACCATCCTCGTCGCCATGGTCGGCGTCGGTGCGCTGCCCGGCCTCCTGACGCTCTTCCTCTTCGACCTCGGCATCATCGTCAAACTCGTCTCCGAGGCGATCGACTCCGCCGACCACCCGTACATCGAGGCCGGCAAGGCCGCCGGTGGGACGCAGTCGCAGATCAACCGCGTCACCGTCCTCCCGCAGGTCTGGCCGCTGTTCGCGAACCAGTGGCTGTACACCCTGGAGCTCAACGTCCGCATCTCCGCCATCCTCGGCATCGTGGGCGCCGGCGGCATCGGTCGGCTGCTCGACGAGCGGCGGGCGTTCTACGCCTACGACGACGTCTCGGTCATCGTCCTCGAGATCCTCGTCGTGGTCGTCCTCATCGAGGTCGCGTCCAACCTGCTGCGGAGGCGACTCGTATGACCGCGACCGATCCGAACAGCTTGCTCCCCCGCCGTCCCTCGCGGCTCGTCCCGACCCTCGCGGCCGTCGCCGTCGGGATCGTCGTCATCGCCGCGACCGCCGGCTTGCCGATCGACTGGCGCGACCTCGGGACCGTCCCGGCGCAGCTCGTGCACTTCGGCGGGCTCATGTTCGAGAGCCCGAACTGGGAGAAGCTCCCGCGGGCCCTCACCGAGATGTGGCGGTCGATCTCGATGGCCTGGATCGGCGCGATCCTCTGCGTCCTCGTCTCGATCCCGCTCGGCATGCTCGCCGCCGGGTCGGTCGGTCCGGTCTGGCTGCGGCTGCCGCTGCGCGGGGTGTTCGCCGTGATCCGCGCGGTCCCGGATGTGATCATCGCCCTCATCCTGCTCACGATCACCGGACTCACCCCGTTCACGGGCGCGCTGGCGCTCGGGATCGCCGGCGTCGGCACCCAGGGGAAATGGGTCTACGAGACGATCGAGTCCGTGCAGGAGGGCGCCTCGGAGGCCGTCCGCGCTGCCGGAGGCGGTACCGCCGAGGTGACGCGCTGGGCGCTCTGGCCCGCCGCCGCACCGGCACTGCTGTCGCTCGCGCTCTACCGGTTCGAGATCAACATCCGCACCTCGGCGGTCCTCGGGCTCGTCGGCGCAGGCGGGATCGGCAGCATGCTGGCGAACTACACCAACTATCGCCAGTGGGATACAGTCGGGATGCTGCTGATCGTGGTGGTCGTCGTGACCATGACGATGGACGCGATCTCGGGAGCCATCCGACGCAGGATCACCCGGGGCCCCGGCATCGCCCGCACCACCCGTACCGCCCTTCCCGCCCGCACGACGAGGAGCCGCAATGTGGACAGGGTCCGCTGACGCCCCGCCGACGGCCAGGATCGCGATGCTCGCGCCGTCGCTCCAGCCCAGCGAACGCCGGGTGGCCGAGACGGTGGCCGAGGACATCGAGGCGAGCATCGAGCGCACCGCCCAGGAGGTCGCCGACCTCGCCGGTGTCGGCCGCGCCACGGTCATCCGCACCGCGCAGTCGCTCGGGTACGAGGGCTACCCGCAGTTGCGGGTCGCCCTCACCCGCGAGGTCGCGCTCGGGACACCGACCACCCGCGACGACGGCGACGACACGATGCTCGGCACCCTCCGCGGGGCCATCGACCACTTCGCCGGTCGCCTCGGCCAGACGACGTCGGCGATGACGGAGGAGACGCTCGAACGGTTCGTCCGCGTGCTCGACGAGGCGCCGAGACTGCTCATCGCGGCGAACGGCCTCTCCTCACCGCTCGGTTCCGATCTGGCGATGCGGCTCATCTCCGCAGGCCGGCCGGCCGAGTACCTGCCCGACACGCTCGGGCAGCAGATCGCCGCCACCCACCTCGGCCCGGGCGCGGCGTGTCTGGTCCTGTCGGGCTCGGGCGCGAACCGGGCGTCCGTCGACGTGGCCGCGGCAGCTCGGGCGAGTGGCGCGACCGTCCTCGCGATCACCTCCTTCCCGCGCTCGGCCGTCGCCGAACTCGCGGATGTCGCGCTCGTGGTCGCTCCCATCGACGCGACCTTCCGGGACGAACTCGTGCACACCTCCCGGGCGGCCATCATGCTGGTGACGGAATCCGTGGTCGGCCTGCTCGTGGGCCGACGGGGCGATCGTGCGCAGCGCGCCCAGTCGGCGACGCTCGCGGTCATCAGCGGCTCGCTGTCGGACGACGCCTCGGACTGACCCGGCTCGGGCAGACCGGCTCGGACCGGTGCCGGGATCCGCGAGAATGTTCCCCATGCCCCGTCATCGACTGCGTCGTCACCTGCTCACCGCCGTGATCGCGGCCACCGGTTCCCTCCTCGTCCTCACGGGCTGCGCCGACCCGGCGACGACGCCGACCGCGGACACCGACGCGACACTCCGCGTGGGCCTCGTCCTCGAGCCCTCGGACCTGAACATCCGCACGACCTCCGGCGTCGCACTCGAGCAGGTCCTCATCGACAACGTCTACCAGGGGCTGGTCTCGCGCACGACGGACAACGAGATCGTCGACACCCTCGCCGAGCGCCACGAGGTCAGCGCCGACGGGCTCACCTACACCTTCGTCCTCCGTGACGGCGTGACCTTCCACGACGGCGCTCCGCTCACCACCGCCGATGTGGTCGACTCGCTCACGCAGGTCCAGCAGAACGAGGCGTTCGTCGACCACCTCGACCTGGAGCAGCTCCAGAGCATCACGGCGGTCGACGAGCGCACCGTCCGGCTGCAGCTCAGCTCCCCCGACTCCGACCTGCTGTGGGCACTGACGGGTCGTGCGGGGATCGTCCTCCAGGCCGGGGCGGACAACGACCTGTCGACGACGGCGAACGGCACCGGGCCGTTCACGCTCACATCGTGGAAGCAGGGCGACAGCATCACCGTCGAGCGGAACGACGACTACTGGGGCGACGCTCCGAAGGTCCAGGAGGTCGTCTTCAGCTACATCCCCGACGCGTCCTCGGCCGTCAACGCGACCCTCGCGGGCGAGGTCGACGTGCAGATCGGTCTCGACGCGAACCTGCGGGACCAGGTCGAGCGTGCCGACGGCCTGACGATCGTCGAGGGGAAGACCACCGACAAGTACACCCTCGCCTTCAACAACCAGCGCGCGCCCCTGAACGACCCCCTCGTCCGCCAGGCCCTCCGGACGGCGATCGACCACGCCGCCATCGTCGAAGCGGTCGGTGGCGCCGCGGCCCTGCAGTACGGACCGATCCCGGAGCTCGACCCCGGCTACGAGGACCTCAGTGACGTCGTGAGCTACGACCCGGACGCGGCGAAGGCGCTCCTCGCGCAGGCCGGCCAGGAGGACCTCGCGCTCACGCTCACCGTCCCGAACCACTACGGCACCGCCGCGACCAATGTCCTGGTGTCGCAGTTCAAGGCCGTCGGCGTCACCCTGACGGTCGACAGCGTCGAGTTCCCCACGTGGTTGAACGACGTCTACACCAACCACGACTACGACCTCAGTCTCGTGAACCACGTCGAGGCACGCGACATCCAGCACTGGGCGGACCCGGACTACTACTTCGGCTACGACAACCCGGCGGTGCAGTCGTTGGTCGCCGAGGCGGAGGCCGCGATCGACCCGAAGGTCGCCGACGAACGACTCCGCGAAGCCGCCGCGCTGGTCTCGAAGGACCACGCCGCGGACTGGCTCTACACCGGGATCACCCTCACCGTCGTGCGCAACGGCGTCACCGGCTTCCCCACCGACTTCGTCAGCGAGCACCTCGACCTCCGGGACGTCGCCGTCACCGACTGATCGGCGGCGGGAGGCTAGTCGCGACCGGCGGCGCGCGTGGCGGAGGACACCAGGTCGTCCTTCGGCAACGCCGTGCCGTCCGTGAGGGCCTGCGTCCAGGACGCCGTCGTCGCCACGGCGGCGAAGTTCGAATCCAGCAGCGCCATAAGGGTCGTGTGCACCGTCTTCGCGTCGACGGACCCGGCCGCGTTCTCGAGGTCGATGGCTCCGGTCGCGTCGGAGAGCACCTCGACGTCGATACCGAGTTCTTCGGCGCCTGCTGCCGAGGCGATGACGCAGTTGTTGGTCATGTACCCGACGAGCGTGACGGTGTCGACGCCCTGCTCGCGCAGCCACGCCTCGAGCTCGGTCCCGGCGAAGACCGAACCGTACTGCTTCACGACGCCCTTCCAGGACGGCTGCACCCGGCGGGCGACCTCGGGGTGCAGCTCGAACGCACTCGTGTCCGGATCGAAGACCGGGGCCCCGCTGCCGGATGAGTGCTGGACGACCACGACGAGGACTCCGGCCGTCGTCGCCGCGTCGATGGCGTCCGCGATCCGCAGGATCGACTCGTCGCGCGGCGGGTACTGGATCGCGAGCGGACCGGCGAAGTACTCCTGCTGGACGTCGATCAGGATCAGGGCGCGACGGGTCGTGGTCACGGAGAACTCCTCGGTTCGGTGATGGCATCCACACGACGCCGGTTCCATCCTCCCGCGGAAGCGGACGACGTGCGCCACCGATAGTCTCGGCGCATGGGGATCAGGGGTGCGGGGATGCGTTCGGTCGGGATCAGTGCGGGACTCGCCGTGATGGTGGCGCTGTCGGCATCGGCGTGCGGATCGTCCGCGACGCCGAACGCGTCGCCGACCTCCGATGCACCGAGCACCCCGGAGTCGACCGACCTCCTCGCGTGCAGCGACCTCGCATCGCTCGACACCGTCGCCGGCGTCCTCGCGGCTGAACCGGCTGACGTCGTCGAGGCCGTGCAGCCGTCCGACGCCGTGGATCTGGCCGTCCTGACGGCGGCCGGCGGGCTCGCCTGCTCCTGGCGGGTGGGCGCCGGACAGCAGATGATCGGCGATGGAGCGGGCGACTGGGCCTACCTCTCGATCGAGATCCTGCCGGGCGCTGCCGACGACTGGGCACCGCCCTACACCGGCGACACACCGTCCGAGGACACGAGGACGATCGCCGGTGTCGAGGCGACCACCTCGTCGGGCGAGACCGGATGGCGCGTGTCCGCTCCCGTCGGCTCGGCCTGGGTCGAGCTGTCGATCACCGCCTCCGGGCTGACCTCGACCGGCAGCCGGTTCGACGGCACGCCGTCGGGCGAGGTCCTCGACAACCTCGCCTCGGCGGCGGAGACCACCTTCTCGACGGTGGAGCCCGCCTCCGAGGCTCAGCTCGCCTGGCCTGCGCTCGCGCCACGCGAGGGCGACGCGAGCTGCGACGGCGGGCTGGACGAGGCCGGGATCGTCTCAGCGCTGCAGTACGGCGAGGCCACCACCACCTGCACCGTCATCGACCCACGGGCCCAGCCGATCGGCGATCTGGAGGACGCCGCGAGCGCCCGCGTCGGTGCGTTCAGCTGCGAACTCTTCGCTGAGGGTTTCGGGTACACCGACATCCTGGTCGTGCGCGACGGCGCGACGATCATCGACGAGCTGACAGCTCAGCCCGACATGGCGGCGGCGCTCGAGCCGGTCATCCTCGAGGGCGCGGTCGACGGCGAATCGGCGTTCGTCGCGCGCCGCATGGACGGTCCGCGGTCGCCGCTCTACCTCACCGTCGGTGAGACGTTCTACGCCGTGAGTTCCGGCGACGGTGCACAGACGGTCGCGGAGGCGATCATCGCCCAGACGCGGTGACGGCCGGCAGCGCGATCACTCGGTGTCGAAACCGCAGGTCTGGATGGTCCAGGCGATGAACGCCTGGTAGTCCGGGTCGGTCGCGGCGCTCTGCACGGCCTGTGACTCGGTGAACCTCGGGTCGAGCCCGACGTCGGAGACGAGGCTGTCGGCCGGGAACTCGGCGAGGATCGCGGCGGTCTCCTCAGCGGAGGTCGCGAAGACCTCCGCGCCGGCTGCGACCTCGGCGCTCACGTCGTCCAGCGGCAGGAGGTCGCGGATCGTCGTGACCTGCGCCTGCACGGCCTCGAGGTCCTCGCCGACGGTGCCTGACTTCGCGGTCGCCGCCGCGCGGTTGGCCGCGCAGAACGCGGTGTAGTCGGCGGGCCCGTCTGCGGCATCGGCGGTCGCCGTGGCGGTGGGGGTCGACGACGGCGCCGCGGAGTCGCGATCCCCGCTGGACGGTGCCGAGCATCCGGCGAGGAGTCCGGCGACGAGGAGGCCGGAGCCCCAGACGAGGGCGATTCGGCTGCGGTGCGGTGCGGTCATGGACGAGGTCCCCTTCAACGATCTGCGAGTCGGCGCGATCCATGTTGCCGTACCCGTGGGCGGTCCGGAAAGCCCGCTGCGCGGTGCGGAGCGCCATCTCGTATCGTTGATCGACGTGAGCACCTCCCTTCCCACGACCTTCCCGCTGTCCACCGATCGACTCGTCCTCCGCCCGCACGAACCGTCGGACGTGGCCTGGTTGCTCGCGGTCTACGGACGGCCGGCCGTCGCCACCTACCTCCTCGACGAGCCGTGGACGGAGGAGGTCGCGCGGACGAAGAGCGCCGAGCGGCTCAAGCGCACCGGCCTGAGCAGCCCGTCGCGTGCGCTCGCGCTCATCGTCGAGCACGAGGGTGCGCCGGTGGGCGAGGTCCTGCTCTGGTACACCGACCACGAGCGGGGCGTCGCCGAGATCGGTTGGGTCCTCGACCCGGCACACAGCGGCAAGGGGTTCGCGAGCGAGGCCGTCGGCGCGGTCCTCGACCTCGCGTTCAGCACGCCGGGGATGCACCGGGTCGCCGCGCAGATGGACGGTCGGAACACCGCATCGGCGCGGCTCGCCGAGCGGGTCGGCATGCGGCGCGAGGCCCACCTCCGGCAGGACTGGTGGAACAAGGGCGAGTGGACCGACACGGTCGTCTTCGGCCTGCTGGCGAGCGATCGCCGCTGACGCCCGTCAGCCGACCTTCCCGACGACCGCACCGCGGTCGTCGGACTCCGTCATCGAACCGATCCCGAGCTGGGGACGGCGTGCACGTCGGTGATGCCACGCTTCGCCAGCGAAGCGGGATCCGCCGCGGTCCGAGACGTCACGACGGTGACTGCCTCGCCCTGTTCACGCAGCTCGTGCCAACGCTCGAACACGACGCCACCCGGTGCGAGGTCGGCCCGAGCGATCGGGAGGTCGTGCTCGTCCACATCGACGACGACGCCGACCGTGCGTGCGAGCACCCGGTCCCTCGCGCTGCCGCGCGCATCCGCGACGAGCTCGGCGAAGCGACGGCCGAGCGGCTTGACCGCGTTGTCCACGTCGAGCAGGCCGAGCGAGTACTCGAGGTCCTTGTAGTCGCCGAGCGACCGGGACACGTCGTGCGAGCACCACCAGGTGATCCCGTACAGACCGGGCGAGGAGAGCGCGCCCTCCACCGTCCGGGCCGCGAACTCCGGCATCTCGGTGTCCGCCAGGTTCATCGACGGAGCACCGACCTCCTGCAGCCACACCTGACGCCCCGAGTCGGTCGCGAACGCCTTCGACAGCTCGATCATCCACTCGGCGTGGCGGACGGATTGCGTGGACAGCCCGCCGTAGCGCTTCGCCGTGCCGTTGAAGATCCAGGAGTGCACGGTCGTGATGTCGCCGAGCCGCGAGGCGTGCACCGGGAGGAACGGATGCCCGTCCCGATACCAGAGGTGATCGTTCTCGCTGTGGGTGAGCAGGTGCCGGGGATCAGGGTCGACCGGCGCCTCCAGGAGTCTGGTCAACCAGTGCGCGACCTGATCGCTGTCAGCGGGCATCGCGGCCGGATTCGGTGGCTGGAACTGGTTGAGCTCGTTGCCGAGGGTCAGGCCGATGAGGTTCGGGCGGTCCCGCACGGCGTCGTAGACGGCGGACACGAGCGCGGCCTGCGCGTCGACGGCGGCTTCGTCGACGAACATGTTGCCGTCGTGCCAGTTGACGAGCCAGGCCGGGACGAAGTCGAACCCGGACATGTGCCCCTGGATGACGTCGACGGCGATGTCGAGTCCGAACTCGGCGGCGAGGTCGGCCACGAGCGAGACGTCGTCCAGTGCCTGGCGTCGGATGAGCGTCCGGTTCGGTTGCAGCACCGGCCAGAGCGGGAACACCCTGACGTGGTCGAGACCGAGACCGGCCAAGGCCTCGAAGTCCCTGCGGACGACGTCGGCGTCGATGCCCATCCACTGGAACATCCAGTCCTTGGAGGGTGTGTAGTTCGCTCCGAAGCGCGGAGTGTGGTCGGTCACGGTGTCACTCGTCCTTCTCGATGGGGGTCTGGTCCGGGGCCTGCGCCCGTGCGGTGGATTCCCGCACGATGAGTCGTCGCGCCGAGACGGTCTGCGAGGCGACCCGCTCGCCGTTCACGAGCCGCTCGAGCAGTTTCACCGCCGTCCTCGCGCTCTCCTCGACGGGAGCGTCGAGCGCGGTGATGCGGGGGCGCACGAGGGTCGACACCCACGAGTCCTCCCAGGCGATGACGGACAGCTGCTCGGGGACCCGGACGCCCAGCTCCGGCGCGTGCGCGATGATCTCGGCGGCCATCGCCTCGCTGTCGACGAGCAGTGCCGTGGCCGGGCCGGAGCGCCGCAGCACGTCGGCGACGGGATCCTCGGCGGACGGTTCCCAGTGCAGCACCGTCGGCGTCATACCCCGACGTTCCGCAGCCTCCACGAAGCGACGGTCTCGTTCCCTGGAGTGGACGAGGCCCGGAGAATCGCTCACGCGGGAGATCGCGCGGTGACCGAGTGCGGCGAGATGCTCCAGCACCTCCTCGTAGGCCGCGTCGTCGTGCACCGTGACGGCCGGCACGAGATCGTCCACCGGCGCACCGAGGAGGACGGCCGGCGCCCCCAGCTCGCGCACCTGCAGGATCCGGGGGTCGTCGTCGCGGACGTCGACGAGCAGGAACGCGTCCACCCGCTGCTCGCTCCACCACTCGCGGTACACGCGCTCCTCGTCGGTGTCCCGCACGAGCGTGAGCGACAACGACCAACCGATGGCTGCGAGGGGCTCGGTGAGACCGGCGATCAGCCGCATGAAGAAGGGGTCGCGCTCGAACGTGTCGCCGGAACGCGTCACGACGAGGCCGAGACTGCGCCCGCCGCGGCCGCTGACCTTGCGACTGGCGTAGTTCGGCCGCCAGTGCAGTTCGTCGGCTGCGCGGCGGATGCGGTCCGCCGTGGCCGTGGACACGTTCGGTCGTCCGTTGAACACGTGCGACACCGCCGACGGGGAGACCCCCGCGCGGGCGGCGACGGCGGCGATGGTCGCGCGAGCCGGTTTCTTGTCGTTCATCGTGTCCGAGAGTAGGGGCTTGACCGGATCTTGTAAAGCGGTATACATTGACCGCACGTTGATGTGTACCGCTACACAAGCCCCACGCGGAGAACACGATCACGTCCCATCCCGACGCACCGCAGCTCTCAGGAGGTCTCATGACCGATGGCATCAGCAGACGTACGTTCCTCGGCACGGTGATCGGGGGCGGGGTGATGATCCCCCTGCTCACGGGATGCGGCCCCCTCGTTCCGGCGTCCGGCATCCCCGGGTCGATCTCGGTGCACACGCAGTTGAGCGGCGCCGTCTCCGGAGCCCAGGTCTTCTCGGACGTCGTGGCCGCCTACTCCCGCGCGACCGACCGCGCCGTCGCCCTCCTGAAGAACGGCTCCGACCTCCCCATCGTCTTCGAGACGAGCTCGCTCGCGGGCAAGGAGGCCGACATCGCCATGGTGAACCTGCAGGGACGCACGCTCTCCTGGACCCGGCTCGGCGCCACGATCCCGGTGGAGGATCTGCTGGACGACTGGGGCCTCCGCGACAAGATCATCCCGGAGGCCCTCGAGGAGTGGACCGACGAGGACGGACACCTCCGCGCGTTCCCCTTCACCCGGACCAACTGGCCGGTGTCGTTCAACACCGGCCTGCTCGCGGAGGCGGGCGTCGAGTTGCCGACGACGTCCGACGAGCTCATCCTCGTCGCCGACGCCCTGCGGTCGAAGGGCATCGGGCCGGTCACCGTCGGAGGATCGGACTGGAGCGGGCAGAAGCTGTTCCTGCAGATCCTGCAGGGCTTCCTCACGAAGGACGAGGCCACCCGAGCGTTCTCCACCGGCAAGCTCTCCGAGTTCCCCGGAGCCGTCGCCGGCGTCGAGCACTTCGTCGAACTGCGGGATGCCGGCGTGTTCGTCGACAACGTGCAGGGGTACACCTCCGACTCGGAACTCACGCAGTTCAACACCCGGAAGGCCGCGATCGTGCCGGCGATGTCGTCCGCCCTCGCCCTCGTCCCCGCGGAGCGTGCAGCCGAGGTGACCGTCGGCGGGTGGCCGACACCCTCGCAGGGAGGCGTCGTCGACCATCCGACCGTCATCCAGAGCTACAACGGACACGGCATCTGGATCAGCGCGAACGGCGCGGAGAAGCTCGAGCTGCTGAAGCCCTTCATCCAGAACCTCTACTCCCCCGAGGTCACGAGCGAGTTCATCCTCGGCTCCGGTCGCGACATGAACCGGATCACGGACGTCGTGAGCACCGACTTCCCCCTCGTCGCGCAGGCCTCGCAGCTCACCACCGATCAGGTGACCCCGGTGATGCTGCCCGATCTGCTCATCCCCGATGCGGTCTTCGAACCGATGATCCGGGTGACCGCGATGGCCTACGGCTCCGCGAGCGCCGACCAGATCATCGACCGGTTCGAGCAGGCCTACGACGCGGCCTGAGGGCCCGAAAGGACATCATGACCGTGCTCGAAGTCACCCCCACGACGGGACGACCCGTCTCCGCCCGACCACCTGGCGCTCGTCCGCGTCGCTCTCCGCTCCGGGAGCGCTTCCCCGGCCTCGCCCTCCCGGCGCTCATCTGGTACGCGGTCTTCATGATCGGGCCGGTCGTCGCGATCTTCGTGATTGCCTTCCTACGCTGGCCGGGGATGCTCGAAACCCCGTCGTTCGCGGGCCTGGACAACTTCAGCGTCGTCTTCGCGGACGCCACCTTCTGGGCCGCCCTCGGCAACTCCGCCGTCCAGATCGTCGTCGGACTCCCGATCATGATCGTGCTGGCCTTTCTCCTCGCCTTCTACGTCGTCCAGAAGCCCCGTGGGCACCGCGTCCTGCGGTACATCCTGTTCATCCCTGCGCTCATCTCGGCGCCGGCGACCGCCATGGTGTTCTACGCCATGCTCAACCCGGACGGACTCGTCAACGGCCTGCTCGCGCCGCTCGGCCTGGCGGGCAACGCCTGGCTGGCCGACCCGTCGACCGCGCTCGGCGCCATCATCGCTGTGGAGCTGTGGAGCGGCATCGGCTACTCGGCCGTGCTCATCGCCGCCCGTCTCGACGGCGTCGACGCGGAGATCGTGCAGGCGGCCCGTGTGGACGGCGCGAGCGACTGGCGCATCGCCTGGCGCATGTACTGGCCCATCGCCCGCGACTTCATCGGCGTGGTCACCATGCTCCAGTTCCTGTCGCTGCTGTTCAACTCGGCGCAGACGGTCCTCCTCCTCACCCAGGGCGGACCGGGCACCTCGACGATGACGCTGTCGTACCTCATCTACAGCAAGGCGTTCGTCGAGACGGACCTCGGCTACAGCCAGGCGGTCGGTGTGGTTCTGTTCGTCCTCGGGCTGCTCGGCATGTGGCTGATCCGCCGGACCCTGCGCGCCACCCACTGATCGGATCAAGGAGACTCTCATGGCATCACGCACCGTCCTCCCCCTCCGTGATCGGTTGGGGTCCCTCACGAGCGGCACCCTCGCCTGGCTGTACGCGGCGATCCTCCTCATCCCCTTCTACTACTTCATCTCGTCGTCCTTCAAGACGAACGAGGAGATCTTCGAGTCGCCGCTGGCGCTGCCGACATCGTGGGACCTCTCGAACTTCGCCACCGCGTTCCGGCAGGCGGACCTCGGGCTCGCGATCGCAAACTCGGCGCTCACCACGATCAGTGCGCTCGTGCTCACCCTGCTGCTCGCCCTCCCCGCGGCGTTCGCGCTCGCACGGGCGCAGGGCCGGCTCGGGAAGGTCATCGAGAACGTCTTCAACCTCGGCTTCCTGATCCCCGCCTTCGCGGCGTTGTTCCCGACGTTCCTCCTCGCCGCCGCCGTCGGGCTGTTCCACACCCGCACCTTCGTCGTGCTCCTGCTCCCGGCCACCGCGCTCCCGCTGTCGATCGTGATCCTCACCGCGTTCATGCGGACCATCCCGCGCGAACTCGAGGAGGCCGCGTCCATGGACGGCGCATCCACCCTGCAGGTCCTGCGTCAGGTGTACCTCCCGATCTGCATCCCCGGCATCGCCACGGTGCTCCTGCTGAACTTCCTGTCGTTCTGGAACGCCTACCTCTATCCGCTGATCCTCATCGGCCCCGACACCGCCCAACGCACGATCCAGGTCGCGTTGCCGACGCTCAAGGTCGACGCCGGCACCGACTACGGTGTCCTCATGGCCGGAACCCTGCTCACCCTGCTTCCGGTCTACCTCGTCTACACGGTCCTCCAGAAGCAGATGCAGAAGGCGCTGGTGTCGGGAGCGGTCAAGGGATGACGCGGTCGTCGGCCGAGCTGAGCCTGCGCGAGCGGATCGGCCAGATCAACCAGCGTCTCAAGGGGTGGGAGGCCGTCGAATGGGTCGACGGCGCCCCACGGGTCACCGACGTGCTCCGGCGCGAGGTCGACCGGTGGGGTGGGATCGGCGCGATCTACGGCGTCCTGCGCGCCGACCCGTGGTCGCAGGTGCGCTGGGAGAACGGCGTCCCACCCGAACGGAGCGCCGAGGCCTACGCAGCGGTACAGGAGGTCGTCCGAACCCGCGGGTCCGGCCTCCCGACGCTCTTCGTCGAGGAGGTCCCGCACGGCCTCATGGCGCTCGGCGGCACCACGCTCCCGGTGAACCTCGCACTCGGTGCCGGGATGGACGTCGACCTCGTCGAAGGCCTCGGCGCCGAGGTGGCCGCCGAGGCCCGGGCGCGAGGCACGCACGTGGCGCTCGTCTCCGGGCTCGACGTGCTGCGGGATCCGCGCTGGGGTCGTGCGGAGGAGTGCTTCAGCGAGGACCCGGCGCTGGCGGCGCTGCTCGTGGAGGCGACCGTGCGGGGCATGCAGGGGCGGAACCCGCACGGGCAGCTCGCAAACGACCGCATCGCCGTGGTCGCGAAGCACCTCGCCGGGCAGGGTGCCGGCATCGGCGGCCGGAACGGATCCGGTGCTCCGATCGGACGCCGCGAGCTCGGTGAGATCCATCTGCGGCCGGCGTACGTCGCTGCTCGGGCCGGCGTGTCCGGGTTCATGGCGGCGTACAACGACATCGACGGTGTCCCGTGCAGTGCCAACGCGGACCTCCTCACCGGGGTCCTCCGCGAGGACTGGGGATGGGAGGGCATCGTCATGGCCGACGGCACGGCGGTGGACCGGTTGCGCGACAGTACGCCCGACCCGGCGAGCGCCGCGGCACTCGCCATCACAGCGGGGGTCGATCTGAGCCTGTGGGACGAGGCCTTCACGCACGTGGAGGAGGCGATCGAACGCGGACTCCTCGATCAGGCGCTCGTGACCCGCGCCGCCGACCGGGTCCTCGCGCTGAAGCGGCGTGTCGGCCTGCTCGAGGAAGCGCAGCCGGAACACGCCGTCGCAGGTCCGGCCGAAGATCGCCCTCCGAGGGAGTTCCTCGAACTCGCGCACCGCGCGGCGGCGCAGTCCTGCGTCCTCGTGCAGGACGATGGCGTCCTCCCGCTCTCCGCATCCGCGGTCGTCGCCGTGATCGGCCCGAACGCCGACGATCTCGAAGCCCAGCTCGGTGACTACACGCCGCCGCGGCCGGACGACGACCCGCAGGCCTCCACCGTGCGATCCGCACTCGAGGCACGGCACGGTACGGGCCACGTGCGATACGCGCAGGGCGCCTCGCACCGTTCCCGTCTTCCGGGTGACGTCGCGGAACAGGTGGACGCGGCGCTGTCCGGGGCGGACGCCGCGGTCGTCGTGTTGGGTGGGACGAGTCGACGACGCTACGACGACGAGTTCGCCGACAACGGCGCCGTCGACGGCCCCGCTCCCGACACCACCAACGGCGAGGGTGTCGACCTCGCGCGCCTCGCCCTACCCGAGTCGCAACTCGACCTCCTCCGTGCCGCTCGGGCAGCCGTCCCCGTCGTGATCGCGGTGCTGATCGACGGCCGCCCGCGCCCGCTCGAGCCACTCGTCACGCTGGCCGACGCACTGATCGTCGCCCCGTTCCCCGGCCCGAACGGTGGTGCGGCGATCGTCGACGTCCTCGCGACCGGGGTCGGTGGCGGGTTGCTCCCGGCGACCTTCCCCTCGGCCGACGGCGTGTGGCCCGTCGCGCACGACGAGCGTCGAGAGACGGCCCGCGGCTACGTCGACGCCCGCCATCCCGTGGGCGGACTGTTCGGCAGTGGCGCCTCCGCCGTGTCGGTCCGGCTGCGTCCCGTCGAAGCGACGCTCACCGCGGAGGCGCTGCGCGAGGGAGGCACGGTCACGCTGACCGCCGACCTCGTCAACGACACCGATCGGGCTGTCTCCCTGCCGGTGCCGCTCTACGGCCGCCGCCATGAGCTCGGCCTCCGTCCGCGCCGGCGCAGTGTGCTCGCGGTCGAACGGGTCGAGGTCGCTGCCCGGTCGACGGCCGCGGTCGCGTTCACCCTCGGTCTCGATGGACTCGGGTCCTGGGCGGATGGTCGTCCGGTGCCGGCTCCCGCGGAGGTGGTCGCCTGGACGGCCCCGAGCCACGACCCTCCGTCCGACGCCCTCGTCGTGCGGATCACCGATGAGGAAGGAGACACCGGATGGGGACACTGACCCCCTTCGCCCCGGACGCCCGCACCCGTGAGCTGCTCGCCGACGCCGCCGTGGAGGTGGGACGGGTCACCGACGGCCGCATCGGCGACCTGGTCGGCCGGGCGCTGCTCGCCACGCTCACCGAGACCGTCGGCGTCGATCCGGCGGGACGGGTGTTCGTCATCACGGGCGACATCCCGGCGATGTGGCTCCGCGACTCGACGACCCAGCTCACCCCGTATCTGCGGTTCGTCGAGCAGAGCGGGCAATTGGCCGACCTCGTGGAGCAGGTGGTCCGCCGGCAGTTCGGGTTCATCGCCCACGACCCCTACGCGAACGCGTTCAACGACGGACCGACGGGTGCCCGCTACGATCCCGCGGACGTGTGCGAGGATCCCGAGGTCTGGGAGCAGAAGTACGAGGTCGACAGTCTCGCCTACCCGGTCACCCTCGCTCACGCGCTGTGGCGCCGAACCGGACGGACCGGATTCCTGCTCGACGCGCCGACGCCCGGCGTGCTGCGGACCGTCGTCGATCAGCTCCGCGCCGAGCAACAGCACGAGACGTCTCCGTACCGGTTCGAACGGACGACCACCATCCCCACCGAGACGCTGCCGCGTGGCGGCCGGGGTTCCGCGGTCGCGCACACCGGCATGACCTGGAGTGGATTCCGCCCGTCCGACGACGCGTGCACGTTCGGGTTCAACATCCCGGCCAACCTCTTCGCCGCGGAAGCTCTGCTCTCGCTCGCCGAGATCGCGACCGAGGTGCTCGAGGACATGCCGTTGGCCGAGGATGCCCGCGCCCTCTCCGCCGAACTCGTCGCCGGCGTCCGGGCGCATGGGATCGTGCCCGGGCCGGGCGGGGTCCCGATCTACGCGTATGAGGTCGACGGGCTCGGGGGCCGCCTCATCATGGACGACGCGAACACCCCGTCGTTGCTCTCGCTCCCCCTGATCGCACCGACCGTCCTCGATCCGGCCGTCTGGGCGGCCACGCGCGACGTCGTGCTGAGTCCGGCGAACCCGTACTGGTTCGAGGGCTCGGTGTTGCGAGGCGTCGGCAGTCCGCACACCCGTGATCGGCGGGTCTGGCCCATCGCACTCGCCGTCGAAGGACTGGTGGGCACCCCGGCCGACCGTCGCCATCTGCTGCGCATGATCGCCGACACGGATGCCGGAACGGGCCGCGTGCACGAGAGCATCGACGTCGATGATCCCGCCGTCTTCTCACGCCCCTGGTTCTCCTGGGCCGAGTCGATGTTCTGCGAACTCGCCCTCACCGTCGTGGACGACGAGCGATCGCGCCCGACGCGCTTCGCCTGACGCGGTTCGCCTGACGACTCAGCGGCGCTCCGGGTCGGTGATCAGCAGCGCGTTGTCCGTTGCGAGACGCTCCAGCACCTCGTCCGTCGTCGACCGCTTCGCCTCCTCGACATCGGTGTCGGTCAGCGCGACGGCCTGCCAGAAGGCGACCCGGCCGTTCGGCGTCTCGATGGGTTCGACCACCGGGTCGAGTCTGACGGCGAGCGTCGTGAGGGCACCGTCGGGGTCGTCGGTCACGCCGTTCGCGAGTCGGATGCGATCCCCCAACCACAGCTCCTGCGGTCCGCTGCGCACGTACTGCGCCAGCACGACGAGCGCACGGTACGGCCATTCAGGCGGGGTCTCCTCGGTCGGTGACCGGCGCACACGCATGGTCAGCTCGTATCCGAAGCCACTGGTCGTCGGATCGTCGGAGTCCTTGCCCCACAGCTCCGTGAGCCCGTAGGTGACGTAGAACCAGTGGTCGGGCCCGGGGAGCGCCGAACACCCCTGCAGGGCGGACCCGAAGTGCAGGCCGGGCGAGTAGGCGACGTGGAATTCACGGGCCCCGGGGTAGTGCTGCGAGACCGCCTGCGTGACGGCGTCCCATCCCCGCTCGTCGAGGTCGTCGAGATCGGCTGGGCCGGCCGCCGCGGGATCGGGCGCGGCGGGCGGCGTCGGTGGCTGCTGGCGTTTGCGTCGGAAGAAGCCCATGCGACGAGTGTAGGCATCGGTCACTCGGACACGCCCATCGAGGTGGACGCGCGCGCCGACTGGCCCGTCGGATGAGGCGGATCACGGGTGCCGTCCATCGGTCGCGGCGGCGATACAGTGAATTTGCCCGACACCGGGCGGGACACCTGGGAGGCCCGATGCCACGTTGGATCGAAGGCACCGAGCGCCACCCACGGCTCGGCCTGCTGAGCCGGAGTCAGGGACCGCTGGCGCTGGGGGTCGGGATCGTCACGGCGATCGTCGGCATCACCAGTCCGGCCGTCCTCCGTGTCACCGAACTCCAACTGGCTTGGGCCGTGATGGGACTCGCGCTCGTCGCCACGCTCGTGCTTCCGTGGGAGCGGATCGCCCGCCCGTGGGCGCTCACCCTGGTCAGCGCAGACCTCGCCGTCGTGGGACTTGTGAACCACGCGGTGTCCCCCGTCCTCGGCGCCTCGATCGTACTGCTCGCCTTCCCCGTGCTCTGGCTGTCCTACAGCTTCGGACGCCTCGGCGTCGTCCTCGCTCTCGTGGGGAGCGTGCTCGTCGTCTGGCTGCCCGGCCTGCTGTACGGCGAGGGCCCCGTGAGCACGCAGGACGTGAGCGAGCTCATCGCGCTCACCCTGCTGCTCGTGCTGGTCATCCTCGCCGTCGGCCTGCAGTCGCAACGGTTCGAACGCGCCCAGGCGAGCGTGCGGGCCGAAGGCGAAGCGAAGGTCGAAGCCTTGGAGCGGCAGAACCGGCTGGCCGTGATGCTCCGCACCGTCGCCGACGAGGTGAACGTCGGACTGGTCTTCTTCGACGAACACGGCACCGAGATCCTCAACAACCGACTCGCCGTCGAACTCGCGGCACTGGCCGGCTACGACGCGTCGACCGGGGGCGCCCGCTTCATCTGGGCGGCGGACGGTCTCACCCCGCTGGCGGTGGAGGACCAACCGGTCCTGCGGGTCCTCGACGGACAGGACGTCCGCGACTTCTTCTACTGGGTGGGGCCTCCCGGCAGGCAACGAGCCCTCGTCGCGAACGGTCGGCCGGTCAGTGGCGCGGACGGGGCACCGAACGGGGCGGTCCTCGTCGGGCAGGACGTGACCGAGCTCACCGAAGCCGTCCGGATGCGCACCGAGTCACTGACGAGCCTGAGCCACGAACTGCGGACGCCCCTCACGAGCATCCTCGGCTATCTCGATATGCTCGACGACGACTCGGACGTCGCACCCCGGGTGCAAGCCCAGCTCGCCGTCGTCCGCCGGAGCGCCGATCATCTCGGGCGTCTGGCTGAACAGTTCCTCGCAGCGAGCGCACCCCACCTGGAGATCACCGACGAACCCGTCGACCTCAGCGCCATCGTGCTGGAGGCGGCCGACGAGCGACGACGGCTCGGCCTGCCCGACGGCGTGGAGCTGCGCACCGCTGCCGTGCCGACGCTGCAGCTCGTCGGCGATCGAGCACGCCTCCGGGAGTTGCTCTCGATCATGCTCGACAACGCGGTGACCTACACCCGCGCCGGCGAGATCTTCCTGAGCGTGCGCTCGGACGGCGTGGATGCGATCATCCGCGTCACCGACACGGGGATCGGCATCCCGGCGGACGAACTCACCCGGGTCTTCGAACGGTTCCACCGAGCCGGGAACGTGCGCGAGGAGACGATCCGCGGCTCAGGCCTCGGACTCACCATCGCCAGATCCATCGCGCACGCGCACCGCGGCACGATCGAGGCCTTCGCCACCGGTGACCCCGGGACGACCTTCATCGTCCGACTCCCGCTGGCCCGCCGGAACCGCTCGGCCGGCTGACACCGCCGACGAGGCGTCAGCGCGCCGGGGTCGTCGCTCTCGTCGGAGACAGCGAGCAGGACCGAGGACCCATACAAGTGCGCCGAATTCATCGCTGGCCACGTCCAGGCTGATCGTCGCGGCCGCGAAACGAGAGTCAAACCGGGAACCGGCGAACAGCGCGTGTCCGGCGCACCCTTGGGGGCACGGTCAGCGGAGGGGTGACCGCGCCAGTACCGCGGGGTCCTGACCCTCGCGGAGAGGAAGCAGGCTGTAGAGCACGCGGTACGGGCCCTTCGCCGGTGTGTTGCTGTACTGCTCCGGGCGGGTCAGCAGGTCCCAGTTTCCGCCCTGCACCCCCTCCTGCGCTGCGTCCACGCGGACGACGGTCCGCCAGGATGCGAGCACCTCGTACCAGTGGCGACGTCCCGCGAGCTCGTCAGGACTGTTCGGCTGGGCGTTGAGGTACATGCTTCCCTCAGCCACGATCAGCACCCCGCTGCCGGCGTCGTCGGTCAGCGCCGCCCAGCGGGTGTCGGCTTTGTTCCCGGTGTCCTGCGGTCGGCTGTATCTCGTGATCTGGTCCGCGACCCGGCCGGAGAACCTGCCGAAGAACGCCGAGCTGCGCCGGTCGACGGTCGACTCCCATGGTCCCCGTCCGTACCACTCGAGGTTCGCGAGTTCGGGCCGGAGACCGAAGGTGGTCCCGACGACCTGCGGATTGGGCGTGTCGGGCACGGGTTCGAACGTCGACAGCACGTCCACCTGCCCGTCGCCATGGATCGTGTAGACGATGGACTGCGGCGAGGTCGTGATGCGCTGGCTCGGACGGAACGGCACCGTGGTCGTGACGGACCCGCTCACCATGACGCGGACCGCGCCGGGCGTGTGGGTCGTCTCGACCGAGCCGACGGCCCAGGCCTCGCCGACACCACGCCAGGGCAGCGACGGCTCCGGGTGGGTCTCCCTGAACTCCGGGATGGACAGTTCGGGGTCGTTCGGGGCACGCCAGTAGTTCGGCATGAGGCCGCTCGCGAGCAGCTCCCGCTCGTCGTATCGCAGCGACGTCATCCGCCCCGTCGTGCGGTCGACGGTGACCGAGAAGCCGGTCCCGTGGACCTCGATCAAGCCATCGCTCTCCTGGAGTCGAGGCGCTGCTGCGTCCGACACAGCTAGCGGTTCCGGCGCAGCCCCCGGCACGGGGAGGGCGAACTGGGCTCGGGCGACGACGTGCCCTGCTGGCGCCCACCGAGTCGGTGCGTCGAGCTCGATCGAGAGCTCGAGTCGGTACTCGGCTCGGTGACGCCGCTCCGCCGGCAGTTCGCACGGCAGGGTGACCTCCGTACGCTGCGACGGCCCGATCGACAGTGCAGTGCCGATGATCGTTCCGCTGCTGACGGCTCGACCGTCCTCAGTGACCGCCCACCGCAATCGGTGCTCGTCCAGGCTCGTGAACAGGTACTCGTTCGTGATCGCGACGACCCAGCTGTCAGGATCCAGGAGCGTCATGCTCACCGGCTGATGCGCCAGCTTGGCCTCCTGCAGCTTCGGCGTCGGCGTGCGGTCGGCGAGCACCAGCCCACTCATATGGGCTCCCTCCTCATTGGGATCGTCGCCCCAGTCGCCGCCGTAGGCGAGGAACTCCTCCCCCGGCCGCCCCGGCACGTCCCACCACAGTCCCTTGTCGGCCCAGTCCCAGAGAAAGCCCCCGAGCACCTGGCCGGGGTGTTGCCGGATCGCGTTCCAGGTCTCGTCGAGATAGCCGGAGGTGTTGCCCTGGCTGAACGCGTACTCGACGAGGAGGTACGGCCTCGGGTCTCGGGTCGCTCGCTCGATCAGCTGCGGGACCGGTGGGTAGAAGTCGCCGTCGAAGTCGGAGTGGTCCGATGGGACGATCGGCGAACCGGAGCCGGTCGAATCCTGATAGCTGACCGGCCGTGACGGGTCGTAGGCCTTGGCCCAGTCGTACATGGCCCGCAGATTCGAACCGACGCCCGATTCGTTGCCGATCGACCACGCGATCACGCAGGGATGGTTCTTGTCCCGGTCGACCATGTTCCGCATGCGCCAGAGCAGTGGTGCTCGAAGCTCGGGTCGATCTCCCGGGATGTTCGGCCGTCCGTCGCCGTCGACGCGGTTGATGTGGGTCTCGTTGTTCGCTTCGTCGAAGATGTAGAGCCCGTACTCGTCGGCGAGCTCGTACCACCGGGGGTCGTTCGGGTAGTGGGAAGTGCGGACGGCGTTGATGTTGTTCCGCTTCATCAGGGTGATGTCGGCGACCATGTCGTCCAGGCTGAGGGTGCGACCGGTCCGCGGGTTCCACTCGTGTCGGTTGACGCCTCGGATCGAGAGCGGCCGGCCGTTGATCAGGAACACGCCGTCGACGATCTCGACGCGTCGGAACCCCACGCGAGTGGACACGCGATCGACGACCGAACCGTCCGTATCCACCAGTTCCACGACGAGGGTGTACAGCTCCGGGTGCTCGGCCGTCCAGAGCCGAGGCGGCCGCACGGACTCCGCCAGCGTGGCGGACACTCCCCCTTCGGACGCCTCCGATGAAACGGATGCGGCGCGCGACCAGAGCTGTGGCGCGTCGACGTCCGTCCCGTCGAACAGCGTCCCCCGCGCGTGGAGGCGCTCTCCGTGAAGCTCGCCTGAACCGTCCTGTACCTCGACGTCCAGCTCGAGTGTCGCCTCGGACCAGTCGTCCGCGAGCGGAGTCCTGACCGTGAAGTCACGGACGAACACGGACGGCCTGGAGAGCAGGTTGACACTCCGGAAGATGCCGGAGAGTCGGACGTTGTCCTGGTTCTCCAGGTAGGACCCGGTCGACCATCGGTACACCTCGACGGCGAGCACATTGGACCCGGCGTGCAGGTGCGACGTCACTTCGAACTCGCCGCGGGTGTAGCTGTCCTCGCGATAGCCGAGCGGATGACCGTTGATCCAGACGGTGTACGCCGACTCCACGCCCTCGAACTGGAGGAACGTCCGCCGACCGTCCCAGTCCGCCGGGAGTTCGAAGCTCGTCCGGTACAGTCCGACCGGGTTGTAGCGGGTCGGGGCGTGCGGGTAGTCGCCGGTCGGAAGCGGCTGCTCGTGGTGGCCGTTCGCGCCGGTCCACGGCAGCACGGTGTTGACCCCGATCGGGAAGTCGTACCCGTGCACCTGCCAGCTTGCGGGGACGGGGAGGATGTCCCAGTCCGAGTCGTCGACGTCCTCCCGCTCGAAGTCGGGCATCCGGGATGCGGGGTCCGGGGACCAGCGGAACCGCCAGTCACCGTCCAGGCTGAGCCTGAACGGCGAGGCGGAGCGGTCCGCCCGCACCGCACTCGCCAGGCTGTCGTACGTGACCAGCGTGGCATGTGCGGGTTCGGTCCCCCGCTCGTACACGGCAGGGTCGTTCCATTCGGGTGTCGCGTTCATGGTCTCCTCGGATGCGATCCGGTGTTGCAACATCGATAGGGGCGGTCGGTTTCCGGTGTCAGCGCAGGCCGATCGTGAGCAGGAGATTCCCGTACAGACGTTCGTCTCCGGTCGCGATGACGACGCCGACGTCCGGGGATCGCACGCGGTCGTAGAACGCGAAGCGCTCGACCCGCTCGATCGGCACCTCGGAGCCCAGTGCCCGCGCGTAGTCGTCCTGCGCGGGGGCCTCGACGCCGGGCGGGGTCTGCATGACGGTCGCCGACTCGACGTTCACGACCGTGAGCACGGCGTCGAGCACCGTCGTGACGTCCAGCAGGCCGGGGCGAAGGTTGAGATGGATGAGTCGTGCGCCTGGACGGGTCCCGGTCAGGTAGGGGTAGTTGCCGTCGGCGATGAGGACCCCGGAGCCGTGGCCCGACGACGCGAGCGCTTCGAGCAGCGGCGGGTGGACGAGTGGGCCGGTGATCACGCGGACGCTCCAGCCGTCGCAGGGACCGTCGCGCCGTCTGCTGCGTAACCGTGCCATCCCGGGATCGTCCCGTCGACGTCCCACAGCTCGAGCCAGCTGCCGGCGCCCGGCCAGAGGAACACCTGACCCTTGATGAGTCGGTTGTTCCGTTCTGCTGAACGCAACTCCTCCAGCTCGGCAGGGGTCAGGGGGTCTTCGATCACGGCTTGCAGGTTGGCGACGAACTGCGACTCCTTCACCGAGAACGGGATCGGGATCTGACCGCGCTGCACCGCCCATTTGAGGCAGACGAGCGCCGGATGGACGCCGTGCGCACGGGCGATCGATGCGACGACGGGGTGGTCCATGTCGGAGACGTCGGAGTCGATGCGGTCACGATCCGGTCGCGACGGCGACCCGAGGGGAGAGTAGCCCACCGGCTGGATGCCGTGGTCGAGGCAGAACCGGAACAGCTCGGGCTGTTGGAAGCACGGGTGCAGCTCCATCTCGTTCAGCGCGGGGCGGATCCGCGCATCGGAGATGATGGCCGTGAGCTTGGGGATGGTGACGTTCGAGGTCCCGAGGTGCCGGACGACCCCCTCATCGACCAGGCTCTCGAGGGCATGCCAGAGGGCCATGAACTCCTCGTGGAGGTAGGGGCGCGCGTGCTGGTCGCGGTCGGCCGCATCCGCGAACGGTGCGTGGTGGTTCGGGAACGGCCAGTGCACGAAGACGGCGTCGAGGGTGTCGAGTCGGAGGTCCCGGAGGGATCGTCGGACCGAGGCGATCGCGGCCGCCGGCTCGTGGGCGTCGTTCCACACCTTCGACATGACGAAGAGCTCCTCGCGCGGCACGCCGCGGGCGATCTCTTCCTGGAGCACGGCACCGACCTGCGCCTCGTTGCCGTACACCGAGGCGCAGTCGATCAGGCGGTACCCGGCTCGGATCGCTCCGCCGACCGCCGCCGCCACGTCGTCCGCGCCGTATCGGTCGGACCCGAACGTCCCCATTCCGATCGCCGGTATCGACGCCCCGCTGGCGAGTCGTCGGGTGGGCACGCTGTCGATCTTGATCATGTCTGTGTTCTCCGTTTCATTCGGTTCGAGCGTGGTCACCGGACGGTGCCACCGGAGCGTTCCGCAGCCGTGCATCATCGCCTCGGCTCGCCGCCACTAGATGTTGAGGCCGTGGAAGAAGTCGGTGCGGAGCGCCGGGCCCGCGGGCGCCAGCTCGATCCGCACCACGGCGCCACCTGGACCCGTCAGCTCCGAGTCGGGCAGCACGACCTCGAGATGCTCGCGTGTGCGTGTCCACTCGGCGGGTTCCCGTGAGCCGAGGACCCGGACGTCGACGATCGGCCGGTTGAGGAGCCGACAGTCCGAGCCGAAACTGCGGATGCGCATCCGGCCGTCTTCCGGACGGAGAAGTCCGATCCCGTAGACGTACTCGTGGCCGACCTCGGTCATCCGCGTGAATCGGATGTCCTCGGCGGTGTACACGGCCGCCGCGGCGTCGGTGAACGAGCCGGCGGCGGGTGCGGTCGGCCCTTCCCCGAACACGATCCACGGGCGCGACCCGTAGATCGCCTCTCCGTTCACGGCCAACCAGTCACCGACCGCTTCCAACAACGCGACCTCCTCCTCGGGGATCGTCCCGTCGGGACGCGGACCGACGTTGAGCAGGAGGTTCCCGTTCTTCGAGACGACGTCGACGAGTTCCTGGATGAGCTCGGAGGCGTCCTTGTAGTCGTGCCCCTCCACCCAGCTCCATGAGGTCCGGGACACCGAGGTGTCGTTCTGCCACACCTCCGGCCGGATGCCGTCCATGGTGCCACGCTCGATGTCGAGGACCGCGGACCCGGGCGCGAACGACTCCCACTTGTAGTTGATGACGACCTCACGTCCCCACTCGGCCGCCCGGTTGTAGTAGTACGCCGCCAGCCTCCGGAGGTAGGGCTCGAACGAGGGAGTCTCGATGCCGGTGTCGAAGTACAGGATCTGCGGTCGGTAGGAGTCGATGATCTCGACCGTGCGCAAGAGCCAGTCCTCCAGGAAGCGCTCGGTCGGGTTCGTCTCCTGGCGCATCGCCGGTCCGTAGAGGTCGCTGTAGGCGGGGTCGCGGACGTCGGAGTCGAACGTCGTCCCGTCGTTCATGAAGAACCAGTGTTCGGCCCGGTGGCTCGACGCGCCCGTGACCAGCCACGACTGGTCGACCGCTTCGAGGAGGTCGCCCATCACGTCACGCTGCGGGCCGACCTCGGTCACCTTCCACCGCGAGCGGGCGGTGTCGTACATCGTGTAGCCGTCGTGGTGTTCGGCGACGGGCACCACGAACTGCGCGCCGGCGCGTTTGAACAGTGCAGCCCAGGCCTGCGGGTCGAAGCGCTCCATGCGGAAGTGCGGCAGGAAATCCTTGTATCCGAAGCGGTCGTGCGGGCCGTAGGTCTCCACATGGTGGTCGAAGGCGGGGGTGCCGCGCCGATACATGGTGCGCGAATACCACTCGTTGCCGAACGCCGGCACGGAGAAGGCACCCCAGTGCAGGAACACACCGAACTTGGCGTCGCGGTACCACTGCGGAGCCCGATAGTGCGACAGCGAATCCCAGGTGGCGTCGTACGGACCGGCGTCGATGACGGCATCCACCGCTGCGAGCGCTACACGGTTGTCCGAGACGTCGACCGGTGCCGGCAGGGAGGTGGGGTCGAGCGGTTCGAGGTTCATGGGTCTCCATTCGTGGTCGCGGCTCATCGGCCGCCGAAGGCGCCCGCGCCGATCGCGGCCACCAGTTGTCGTTGGGCGACGGCGACCACGACCACCACCGGGGCGATCGTCATCACACATGCCGCCATCAGCAGTTCCCATTGCGTGCCCGTCTGGGTCGTGAAGCCGGCGATGCCGATGGGGATCGTCCACTTGTCGGAGCTGTTGAGGATGATCAACGGCCACAGGAAGCTGTTCCAGCTGCCGAGGAAGCTGAAGATCGCGAGTACCGAGATGGCCGGTCGCACGAGGGGGACGATGACGCTGGTGAGGATGCGCCAGGTCGAGGCACCGTCGAGCCGGGCCGCCTCCTCCAGTTCCGCTGGGATCTGCAGCATGAACTGCCGGAGCAGGAAGGCCCCGAACGCGCCGAACAGGCCCGGGAGGATGAGCGCGATCCAGGTGTCGGCGAGCCGGACCTGGTCGAAGCCGAGGAAGAGTGGCACGACCGCGACCTCGGCCGGCAAGGTCAGCGTGATGATGAACAGCACGAAGACGGCGCTCCGACCGGGGAATCGCAGCCGGGCGAACGCGAACGCCGTCAGGGTCGCGACGATCAGGGTCAACAGGGTCGAGACGGCCGCCACGACCAGGCTGTTGGTGAGCAGCCGTCCGAAGTCGACCTCGACCCAGGCGTCCGCGAAGTTCGACCAGAGGACCTCGGAGCCGATGAACGTGATCCGCGCACCGAACACCTCGTTCGCCGGCTTCAACGCGGTGAAGAACGTCCAGATGAGCGGGAACGAGAACACGAGCGCGAACAGCCAAGCGATCGTCGAGTTGGCCACGAACCCGAGCGTGCGTCCCCGGTGACGCCGCCGAGGGCCTCGTACCGCGAGCTGCTGATCAGTCATAGTGCACCCATTTCTTCTGTCCCCAGAGTTGGAACAGGGTGAAGATCGCGATGATCACGAACAGGACGGTCGCGATGGCCGACGCGTAGCCGAGCTGGTTGTTGGAGAACGCGGTCTGGTAGAGGTACAGCATGATCGTCATGGTGCTGTTGCCGGGTCCGCCGCCCGTGATCACGTAGGCCTGGGCGAACGTCGACCACGCGCCGATCACGGTCAACACCGTGGTGAAGAAGAGCGCCGGGCTGACGAGCGGAAGGGTGATCGAGAACAGCCGACGGAACCGACCGGCGCCGTCGATGCGCGACGCGGCGATGACATCGGGGCTGATCGAGTCGAGCCCGGCTCCGAGCACGATCATGTTGTAGCCGAACGACTGCCAGAGCGACACGCCGATCACGACGGCGAGCGCCCAGTTGCCGTCGCTGAGCCATGGGATCGGCGCAAGCCCGACGGCTGCGAGCGCCTGGTTGACGGCCCCGTCCTGCTGGAACAGCAGACGGAACACCGCGGCGTTCGCCACCATCGGCGACAGGGCCGGGATCAGGAAGATCACGCGCAGCCAGTTCCGACCGGCGATGCGGGTCTGCAGCCACATCGCCATCGCCAACGAGATCGCGATGTTCGCCGGAACGTAGACGAGCACGAAGATCGCCGTGACGAGGACGCTGTTGAGGAACTGCGAATCACGGAACAGCCGGGCGTAGTTCTCCCAGCCGGTGAACTCCGTCCCACCGAGCACGGTCGAGTCGGAGAACCCGAGGATCAGCGACGCCAGTTGCGGGACGACGATGAAGACCACCAGCCCGATGAGCCCTGGGAGGACGAATACCCATCCCACCCAACGCGGGCCCCCGAGGGGCCGGCGGCGAGGCCGACCCCTCGGACGCTCCGGTCGGGTGACCGCGCCGTCGATGACCGCGCCGTCGATGACCTCACCCTCCGCGCTGTCGAGACGCACGAACGTCATTGCGCGAGGCCTGCCTTCACCTGTTCGAGCACCTCGGCGACCGTGCGTTGACCGGAGAACGCCTCCACCTCGTACTGCGTCAACAGGGTGTCGAGCTGGGACTGGTTCGCGGGCACCGGAGACGGCGTCGCATCACCGGTCATCTGCCGGATCACCTCGGTGAACTCCGGTGACCCGACATTGGCGGACCAGGCGTCGAGCGAGTCGAGCCGGGCCGGCACGGACGCCTGCGACTTCGTCACCTCGTCGAGACCCGCCTTGCTGGTCATGGCCGTGATGGCCTCGAACGCCTTCTGCTTGTCACCACACGTCTTCGTGATGCCGAAGCCCGAGCCGCCGATGAAGCCCTTCGACTGCCCGTTCGCACTCGGGATGACGGCGATGCCCACGTTGTCCTTACCGAGCGACTCCTGAGCGTGCTGCAGATCCCAGAGCCCCTGCATCTCCATTGCGGACTGGCCGGTGTTGAACGCGTCGATGTCGGGGAACGTTCCGCCGGCGGCCGCCTCGAGCGGCTTCGCGACCTTGTGCACGGTGGCGAGGTCGACGAGCAGTTGCAGCGCGTCGTGGAAGGCCGGGTCGTCGAGCAGCGGACCGTTCTCGTCCGCGTAGGGATGTCCGTCCGCCGCCATCAGCGTGCTGATGGGGTTGGACCCCTGGCCGATCGCGAACCCGTAGACGCCGTCCTTCGTCGTGGCCTTGGCCGCGGCGATGAAGTCGTCGGTGGTCCAGTCGTTCGACGGCTCGGCGACGCCGGCGTCCTTGAACATCTGCTTGTTGTAGAGGATCACGGTCGGACCGGCGTTGAACGGAAGGGCGTAGAGCTCACCGTCCACCCGGAGCTGCTCGAGCATCGCCGAACTGTAGGCGGACAGATCGAGCTTATTCTCCTTCGCCAGTTCGTCGAGCGGCTCCAGCCCCTCGACGTACGGGTTCACCCGCCCGTTCTGGAACGTGACCAGGCAGGGCGCGCTGCTGCTGCGCATCACCGTGGGCAGCTTCGTGTAGTAATCGCCGATCGGCGGTCCGGAGAAGCTCACCGACATCGAGGGGTCGGCGTGCACTCCTCCGGCGATGTAGTCGGCCCACTGCTGTTTGTCGGCCTTCCCACCGACCCAGGTGTACATGGTGACCGTATCGCCGTCGAGACCCGACGCCCCACCGTCGGCTCCTGAACATGCGGCGAGCCCGAGCACCAGGGCCCCGGCGGTCGTGGTGACGCCCACGCGCCTCCACCTCCGGGCACCGTTCGTCTGTGTCTGCATACAACTCCTCCTTGAGTGTTTGGGCGAAACGTTACGTTCTCCGTGAATGCTAAGAAAGCGAAATCCACGAGTCAAGCACAGGTGTCGACTTCGAAATCTTTCGTACGGCGGTATCATCAGGGCGATAGGCGTGAGAACATCCGCGTGGCCCATGGTCGAAACGATTCGTGCTGATCAACAAAGGTCGCACGAACAGACGGCCGAGCTGGCCTATGCTGAGCGGAAACGCCTCTCGCTCGGCGGTGCCCGAGCAAGAGTGGTGAGCGGCGACACCAGGAAAGGCTGGGCTGTGACGACCTACAAGGACATTCAGCGGGCCACGGGCCTCTCGCTCGCGACGATCTCGAAGTACTACAACGGGCGCAACGTCCTCGAAGCCAACCGGGACGCCATTCAGACGGCCGCGCGCGAGCTGGGGTTCCGGCCGAACCAGAACGCCCGATCGTTGCGCTCACGGCGATCGAGGACCGTCGGCGTCCTGCTTCCGGCGATCAACAACGACTTCCACCTCACGATTGTCGCCGGCGTCGAGGAAGCGCTCCGCCCGAGAGGGTTCAGCGTCATCGTGGCAGCCAGCCCTGATCCGGCCGACGACTCCGTCAACCTGCTCATGGATCGGATGGTCGACGGGATCATCGCGGTGACACCGCCACATGACGTTCCGGCTCTCCGCGCCGCCGCTTCGCAGGTCCCGGTCGTCATGGTGGACTGGCACATCGACGACGTGCATGCCGACGGCGTCTTCCTCGACAACATCGCGGCGGGCGCGCTCGGGGCGCGCCACCTGCTCGACCATGGTCACCGCCGCATCGGCTTCGTCGGCGGCGAATCGACGATCTCCTCGATGCGACTGCGCACGGAGGGCTTCGAGACGGCGCTGTTCACGCAAGGGATCCAGGCCGACCCGGCGCTCGAACGCTTCGTGCCGCTGACGGTCGACGCCGGATACCGAGCCACCCAGGAACTGCTCGCACGATACCCCCGTCCCACGGGGCTCTTCGCGGCGAACTACGAACTCACCCTCGGCGCGGTCACCGCGATCAACGATTCGGGTCTCCGCATCGGCCGCGACATCTCGGTGGTGGGGTTCGACAGCCGCGAACTGGCACAAGCGCTCGTCCCGAAACTGACGGTCATCGTGCAACCGACCCGCAAGATCGCCAAGCACGCCGCGCGCCTCATCGCAGACCACATCGAGGCCGGCGAACGCCCGGCCCCAACGGTCAAGTACCTCGAGGCGCACCTCATCCCTGGCTCCTCGGTGTCCCGCGTCGACGACTGAGCTGTACCTTCGTCTCCGACCTCGGTCCCGATGTCCGAGCTCGGGCCCGGTCTCCTGCCCGTAGGACGGGTTCAGGGAGTGCACGTGGGGGCGGCTGACGGCTCCGGTCGTTCCTCGGCTCACCACATCGAGCAGCCCCGCTCGGCATCGACACGTCGCCCGAGCCAATCCAGGCTCAGCCCCGTCGACCTCAGTGCCATCGTCCTGGAGGCGGCCGACGAGCGATGACGGATCGGCCTCCCCGACGGTGTGGATCTGCGCACGGCTGCCGTGCCGACGCTGCAGCTGGTCGGTGATCGAGCACGCCTCCGGGAGTTGCTCTCGATCATGCTCGACAACGCGGTGACCTTCACCCGCGTCACCGACACGGGGATCGGCATCCCGGCGGACGAACTCACCCGGGTCTTCGAACGGTTCCACCGAGCCGGGAACGTGCGCGAGGAGACGATCCGCGGCTCAGGCCTCGGACTCACCATCGCCAGATCCATCGCGCACGCGCACCGCGGCACGATCGAGGCCTTCGCCACCGGAGACCCCGGAACGACCTTCATCGTCCGCCTCCCGCTGGCCCGCCGGAACCGCTCGGCCGGCTGACACCGCCGACGAGGCGTCTCAGTCGCCGAGGCAACCGGGTCGAGCAAGGGTCACCACCAGAAGGGCGCTTGCGTCACGTAGGGCGATTCGAGCCTGGCGACCTCGTCGTCCGTCAGCTGCACGTCCAGTGCGGCGGCGGCATCCGTGAGGTGTGCCGGTTTGGTGGCACCGATGATGGGAGCTGCGACCGTCGGGTTCCGCAGGACCCAGGCCAGTGCGACCTGCGCCATCGGGATGCCTCGCTCGACCGCGATCTCCTCGACGGCGTCGATGATCGGGCCGTCGGCGTCCGTGTCGAACGCCTTCGCCACCTCATCGATGTTCGAGCGGTCCGTGGCTGCACCGCGCGGACGGGCGAGCCGTCCTTTACCGTTCGGCGAGTACGGCGTGAGGCCGACGCCGGTGTCCGCACACATCGGGATCATCTCCCGTTCCTCTTCGCGTTTCAGCAGGTTGTACTGGTTCTCCATCGCGACGAAGGGTGTCAGCCCGTGGACCGCTGCGGCCGTCTGCAGCTTCGCGAACTGCCAGGCGTACATGGAGGAGGCGCCGAGGTAGCGCACCTTCCCCGCGCGGACGATGTCGTCGAGCGCTTGCATCGTCTCCTCGACCGGGGTCTCCTCGTCGAAGCGGTGGACGTAATACACGTCGATGTGGTCGGTCCCGAGTCGTCGCAACGAGGCGTCGACCTGTTCGAGGATGGCCGTTCGGGAGAGTCCCGATCCCCCGGGCCCGTCATGCATCCTCCCCGAGACCTTCGTCGCGAGGACGATGTCCTCACGGCGGCTGAACCGCGTGATCGCGCGTCCGACGTACTCCTCGCCGCTGCCCTGTTGGTAGACGTTCGCGGTGTCCCAGAACGTGATCCCCAGCTCGACCGCCTGCCGGAAGAACGGCGCTGACGCCGCTTCGTCCAGGGTCCAACGGTGGAGTCCGCGGTTCGGATCGCCGTAGGTCATGCAGCCGAGCGCGAGGCGGCTGACGCGGAGTCCGGTCGCTCCGAGGCGGGTGTACTCCATGCTTGGTGCTCCTTGCTTCAGTGTTGGGGCGAGGGGTGTTCGGAGGTGGCCGCCCAGCTGGCGAGGAGTTTGAGTGACTCCTCGCTCGGTGAGCCGGGTTCGGCGCTGTAGATCAAGAAGTTCAGGCCGGGCTGGTCCATCGGCTCCATCGCCTCGTAGATCATGCGGAGCTCGCCGACGACCGGATGATGGAACACCTTCTCGCCGGACGTGTGATGGCGGACGTTGTGCGCGCCCCAACGGACGCGGAACTCCTCGCTGCGCGTGGACAGCTCACCCACCAGGTCCTGCATGGCCCGATCGTGCGGGTTGCGCCCCGCCTCGGTGCGGAGGATCGCGACGTTGATGTCGGCCGAGGTCGACCAGCTCGGGTAGAACGCCTCCGCGAGGTCGCGGTGCAGGAACACGAACCGAGCCAGGTTCACCGGGCGCTCCGGGAGCGCGTAGAGGTCGGCGTACAGCGCGCGGAAGAGTGCGTTCTCGGCGAGCACGTCCATCCGGCCGTTCCGGACGAACGCCGGGCCTGCGGTGATGGAGTCGAGGGCGAGTTGCATACCGGGCCGCACGCCGGCCGGCGCAGACCGTCGGCGGGCCCTGATCGGCGATTCGTTCGCCGCCCGAGCGAGGTCCGTGAGGTGGGAACGCTCCGCGTCGTCCAACCGCAGTGCGGTGCCGATCGCGTCGAGGACCGCCTCCGACACCCCCGAGAGGTTCCCGCGCTCGAGACGCGAGTAGTACTCGACGCTCACTCCGGCGAGCATCGCGACCTCGGTGCGACGCAGCCCCGGTACGCGTCGGTTCGTTCCGCCAGGCAGCTCCACCTGCTCTGGCGTGAGTCGGTCCCGACGGGTCGTCAGGAACTCGCGCACCCCGTCTCGATTGTCCATGCCGACAACGATATGACGCGGCCTCCGGCGCTGGGGTGTTCCCGCAGGACACCCATCCTCGACCTCGTGAAGCTCGTTTTGAGCAGGCGCGCAGCGTCTCACGTGCTCGGGCCGCCCTGAGACGTGCCCTGGCGGAGTATCCCTGCTTCGCCGCCGGTGGTGTGTGATCGAGGGATGCAGATCGACCACGGGAACGGGGCAGCACACCGCGTGTCATCGCCGACCTCGGACGATGGCCTCGCCGACCGTGAAGGCCGGACGCCGCGACAACGCCTGACGCTGCTGCTGGCTGCGCTCGGGTTCTTCCTGATCACCCTCGACATCCTCATCGTCACCATCGCGCTCACCAGCATCGCGCGAGACCTCGGCGGAACGACGGCATCGCTGCAGTGGGTGATCGACGCCTACACCGTGCTGTTCGCGGCCCTCCTGCTCCTCGCCGGCAACCTCTCGGAGCGGTTCGGCGCGAAGCGGGCGTTCGGCATCGGCATCACCGTCTTCCTCGTCACGTCGATCGCGTGTGCGGTGGCCCCGTCGATCGGTGTCCTCATCGCCGCTCGAGCCCTGCAGGGCGCTGGTGCGGCGTTGATGCTGCCGGCGTCCATGGCGCTCATCCGTGAGGCGTTCCCGGGAGGTCGCGAGCGCGCTCGCGCCCTGGGTGTCTGGGCGGTCGGCGGCGCGGTCGCCACCGCACTCGGGCCGGTCCTCGGTGGCGCGTTGACGACGCTCGACTGGCGACTGGTGTTCGCGATCAACCTGCCCGTCTGCATCATGATGATCACCCTGCTCCGGACGGTCGCGTCGTCCCCTTCACGGCCGGAGCCGTTCGACTGGGCCGGACAGTTCGTCTGGCTCATCGCGGCGACGGCGCTGGTGTTCGGACTCATCGAGGGCGGGGCGAACGGGTTCGGCAGTCCCGTCGTGGTCGCAAGCCTCGGCGTCGCGCTGGTCGGCATCGTCGGTTTCCTCGTCATCCAGGCCAGGAGCGCGCACCCGATGATGCCGTTGGATCTCTTCCGATCGAGCGGTATGCGCATCGCCCTCGCCGTCGGATTCGCGTTCATGGTGAGCAACTTCGGGACGGTGTTCGTCCTGAGTCTGTTCCTGCAGCAGCAGCTCCGACTGCCGCCGCTGCTCGCGGGCCTGGTGTTCCTCCCGTCGGCCCTCTTCGCCGTCGTCGGCAACATCGTCAGTGGCACCGTCGCCAACCGGTTCGGGGTGCGCGTCCCGATCGTGTCGGGGTTGCTCCTCATGGTGGTCGGGCTCGTCGGCACCGTCGCCACCGTTAACCTGGGGTCGCCGATCTGGGTGGGCCTGTTCGCTTGCTTCACCGCCGCGGGAGGTTCCGTGGCGATGCCGCCGGTGACCTCCGTGGTGCTCGCCAGCGTCCCAGCATCGCGCGCCGGCACCGCGAGTGCGGTCTTCAACACCTTCCGCCAACTCGGCGGTGCGGTCGCCATCGCGGTCTTCGGGGCGCTCCTCACGGGCTCGACGGGATTCGTCGCCGGGCTGCAACTCAGCCTCGTCATCGCTGCCGCGCTCATCCTCCTCACCGCGATCGCGAGCGTGTTCATCAGGCCGGCGGACGGGTCGTCATGACGCCGCAATCGACCAGACGGGATCAGTCAGTGTCATCGTCAGCGCCCGGCGTGCGGCCGGGATCGATGCGCAGCCGCTCCTCGCTCCGCTCCACGTCCGCGAACCGCTGCCCCTCGACGACGAACAGCACCTTCTTGGGAACCGTCTTCAGCCAGATCCTGCCGCCGTTCGCCAGTTCCCAGTACGGGTCGCCGGCCTGGGAGCCGGAGGACTGACCGAGGTGCACGCTCAGCGCCGATTGCAACTCCTGAGCGGCACCCCGCAGCGCGCCGGGGTCGTCGCTCTTGTCGGAGACCGCGATCACGACCTGGGCGATCGCTTCATCTGCGACGAGCGAACGAACGGTCGGCAGGTTCACGGGATACCCGGAACGGTGCTGGACACCGCTCGACCTCTCCAGTTTGAGCTGCCACCCGAGACGCTCCGCAAGCGCCTTGAAATCGTCGCGACCCAGCGGCCATGACACCAATGCGAAGGCTTTGCTGACGGCATCGATCTGTGCGTTCGTGGCTCTGGCGAGTGCACCCATCAGCTCATCCTACGGCTGTCTCCGCACCGGATTCGGCGGCGGACGAGGAAGCGCCCCGAAAACCAGAACAGCCGCTGACCTGGGTGATCCAGGGCAACGGCCGGGTGAAGCTGATGGAGCCGCCCAAGGGAATCGAACCCTTGACCTTCTCATTACGAGTGAGGGCGATGGAGTCCGTCGGCGTCCGCGGTAGTCGGCTGATCAGGGTTTTTCCAAGCCAGGGTCCGCGTGAGTTTGTCATGTCAGTCCCGCGTTGCTGTCATCTGCGCCTCGCGAATGAGCCCCCCCCCCCCCGCCGTCATCAATCAGACTCCCGGGCGAAACCCCGCCCTCTGAGGTTTCGAGCAGCTCGGGTTTAGACACCGAGTTCTGAGCATCCGACACGAGCGGAATCTCGCCACATCGCCGGACCGACTGGCGGGTGGTCAGAAACGATCGTTCCCGACAGGTCCAGCGCCGGTCGCAGGGCCGCAACGTGTGCCCACCGTTCACCCCGCAAAAAATGCAGCAGTGATCCGATCGGCGAACTCTCGTGACGGCTCTTCCTCGCTGAGCAGGAAGCCCGTCGACAGGACGATCTGCATTTGGAGGAGGCGGTGTGCGTCGAGGTCCTGGTCCATCGACTCAGGCGCGCCATGAGAGATGTGGACGTTGTCTCGTGTCGGCGCATAGCTGCCCGCCAAGGCACCGGACGGGTGAGCAAACTTCGTTTCCTCGAGCCACATCGCGTACGTTGACCAAGGCTTCACTGAGGTCGACTCGACCGCCGACCAGATCCTTGTCGCCTGCTGGTGAATGGTGCCGTTCGATTCATTCTCAAGCTCAAAAGCGTTCATCTCCGCGCGGTCGAAGTCCGCGCCGTGACCCGCATCTTGCAGGTAGTCCAGCAGCCGATTCGTGTCCCTCCGATCCTTCTCCAGCATCGTGTCTACGGCTTTGGCGCGTTCAGACGGAGTGAGATCTTGAAGCCAGTGGAGACGAAGTGCGATCTCGAGGACGAGACGGCGATTCGGCGCCGCGGCCGACAGGAGGTCTTCGTGGGCTAGCGCAGCGATGACTCGACTCTGCACGAACGCCGCGCGGCACAGCCCGACGATGACTTGGGTGGTACGTCCTTGGAACGCAATGTCGTCGAACGCCACTCGCAGAATCGCATCTGCCGATTGTGCAATCATCTCAGCATTGACCACTCGTGCCGGACGCGCATTCAGCGCCTGTCGCTTCTTCCTTGCCCTACTTCCGCTCATACCTCGACGCTAGCCCGAGATCCGGACATCCCGGACACGCGATCCCGACCCTGAAAACACGAGCACCTCTCACTCCGGCCGCCCGATGACGCCCAAGGAGCTACTCGGCATCCCTCCTTGCCTGAAGGACAAGACCTTCACTCCACTGCGGATTGTTCTGAACCTCAGCCTTCGATGAGCGGAAAGCGAGAATGACGACAGTGATCGGAAGCATGAAACCGGCAACTACCACAACCCACGGTTGCTCTACCGGTGGGAACACCACGAAGAGAAGCCAAACGAGACTGGCCGCCCCAATCACGATCGAAGCATTGGTCACCAAGAGCGAAATAGTTCTCGCCCTCGCGTAGGCTTTTTGTGGCAAGACTTCAATATCTCGCAAGGGATTATCGACCGTTATCGTGGGTTTGTTTTCAATAAGGAACCGGCATCGAAGAGATGTGCCCTTCTTAATGAGAGCCGGCGGTATGCAGTAGGAACCCTCTTGTGAATCGTGCCGCAGATGAGCCACGCGCGGTTCACTCTCTGGTGCATCCAAGTCGACGAGTATGCGCTCTGAAATCTGAAAACGCAGAGGCCTTGCCGCATCGAAGCTATCCGATCCGATATCCGCTCGCCCCGTCGCTTCAACGGTGAGCGTCGCCAGGTAAGGATTCTCCAGCGTGGCACCGTTGTGCATCAGGGTGAGCCCGAGGCCCTGGGCATTGGGTCCCAGTAGTCGTTCGACTGAGTATCTGTACACCAGCTCGCGCTTCGGGTTCTGCTGACGCGAGAGCCATACCGGAACACCGATGGTGACCGCGAGGGTCACGCACGCAATCGCGAACATTAGCCAGTTGATTGTCTCCACCCTCGAATTGAATCGGAAGGGACGGAGTTTTCCACGAACGGCGCGACACCGTCAAGGGCCGACACGAGGAGTACATCAGCAGGATCAGAACCGATTGCCAGTGTCGTGTAGGTCGCTGACTCGGAAAAATTGCGCTGATAATATATATCAAGTCGAGCTAGCAGCGCTCGGCTCAAACGCTACCGCGGCGTTCCCACCACGCACAGATGCCAGGCGAAGCGCTGCCAGGTGAAAGCGCAAGGCTGCGTCCGTCGCGTGAACGATGACAGCTGGGTCGGCGGTGAACAGGGCCCGGTTGGAGGTGTCGTCTTGGAAGTCCACGGCGGATAGCGTCATGGTCCGCGATGCAGACGGATGAGTGAGGCCGCTGATCATTTGCCAGGTGGCGCGAGCTACCGTGCTCCTACTACCGATCTCACTAGAGGCCTGGGCGATGATCGGCCCGAACCCGGGGAGCCCTCGTTGAAACACCGTCACTTCGATGCCGGCGACAGCAGCAAGGGCCCGGAGGTGCGCTTTCCGTTCGCGTATCTGCCTCGCGTTCTCACGACGATGGCGCTGATGCTCGGCGACGACAGCTTTGCTGTCTCCAGGGAGCGAATCCGTGATGACTGTCGCGAGTTGGTCATCGCGGAGTACGTCATCCATTCGGGCCTGCAACGATCTGCCGACCCGTTCTCCGCGATCGTGCGGCTGGAGTAGCCAGGTTGCCAGCGCTGCTGCTTCTGTTGCAGTGCGCAGAATGGCGTATTGCGCGACCATCGGCAGCCGGAGCCCGCCTTGGACGTGAGGATCCAGGAGCACGAGGCGGACAGTGCGCAACGCGTCAAGCGAAACAGACAGACAGTTCCCGACGAGATGGCTCGTCTGGAGGTAGTCCATGAGAGCGTCGTCGCCTGCGAGGTCGGAAGCCGGCAACGCGAGGTCGAAGTGCTTCCCGTCACGATGGCACTCGAGTTCCTCGATCAGTCTGAGCTGCCGAACGAGCGCCTGCACCGCCGCTTCAGGCTCCTGCCTCACATCGACACCTTCGCGATCGCCCGCGAGACCGACGAAGCTCCGACGCCGAGCACTTTGGCGATGTGAGCGACGCTGCGCCCCTCGGATCGCATGCGGAGCGCTTCTGCAGTGCGTTCCTCGGTCATAACCGAGGGCCGGCCTCCGATCCAGCCTTGAGCGCGAGCATTCGCCAGGCCTCGACGAGTGTTGTCTCGAATGGTGTCGACGCGGAGTTGAGCGAAGACCGCGATGATACCGAACAGGCTGCGAATGTTCACACCTCGGTCATGGAACTCGGCGATCGTCTGGATCGCCATGACCGCGGGACCAGCGATGCGATCCAGCGCGCGAATCACGAGCGTGTCGCCGTGACGGAGGTAGTCGAGGCAGGCAACCCACTGAGGGCGCTCGGACACACGGCTCGGCTCACCGCGGTCGACGAAGACTCGCGATGCACCTGCAGCGAGCAACTCTCGCTCCTGAGACTCCGGGTTCTGCTCACGAGTGGAAACGCGGGCGCACACGATCACGTTGGCCATAGGAGAAATCTACGGCCACCCACCGATAACGGTCGGTAGGCGGTTTCGGAGCATGGAGGTTTCGGGTGACAGTTTCGGTTGGCGTCTGCACGGCGTGTCGCAGGCCTCGGCGCCGAGCGCCCACGCTGCTCCGAAAACGATCGATTGTGAGTGCACTAGTTGAACGATAGGTCGTTCCGTCGAGCGGAGGTCTCGGGTGAACGCTTGGGGCGACATCGATACGGTGTGTCGCTCACCCGACAGCCGGGCTCCTGCTGCATCCAGAGACGACAGCACATCGCACGCGGTGTCGGCGGCTAGTCATCCGAGCGAGTTCGGCGATGAACGAAGAGATCATGACGGTTACCCTCGTCGTCTAGATACTCTGTGACAAGCTCCTCGCCCCAGGTCTCGCGGCCAGGTATCTGAAGGCCGGTCAGAGGACTGTCGCTGGTGTGATGGACGATCCAACGTTCTGCCTGCCCCGCAACTCTGCGATTCACGAACTCGACGAGCGAATCCTGCGTGTTTGGCAGCCCGCTAGCGACCATGTCAAAGCCAGGCTCGCGAAACTGCAGAACGAGGCGGGGACCGAGCGGCACCCAAACAATCGGAGCGGTCGCGTATCCAACTGGAGCATCGTCAGGTGTCCACCAACAGACCGGCTCGTCACTAGTCAACACAGCTACACGAGATGTCCTCAGCAATCCCAATCTCTTCCCCGCCAAGTACTGCTGCAGCCCGACATCGTCTGTGTCTGGATCACCAAGCGCCATCCTCAGGCTCTCCTGAACAAGGATCGCTTGGGGCGGTACCAGCCGCGGGAATCCCCGCCCCTTCATTGACTCAACGAACTTCTCGACATCGTGAGAGCTCGATGGCAGTCCCTGATCAGACAACCAGGATCGCACTCTGACTTCGTCCAGGCTTGCCAAAACCATCATGCGCGCATGGTGCGTGGCGATTGACGCAAAATCGTCTCGCCAACGCTTACCTCGCACAGTTTGTAGCGCAGTGAACTGGATCAGGCGGTACCAGTCCTCCTTGTCAGGTTCTGACCCCGGTTTCTGGAGTTTATGGAGCGTAGCCGCGATGGCGCCCTCAACTTCGGCCAGCGCAGACTCTATAGCTTCGGGGTCGTGGGTCAAGCGGTCATCCTCGCGAGCGAGGTCCTCGGTCTCGATACGGTAGAACCCTCGCTCCCTGAGCGCCTTGCGAATGGAAGCTTTGAATGGAACTTCTGGATGGTCCCGGTCAACCTGAATGACGAGCCCAGCGGCATCTGCAAAGTTGCGCAGGTACATCTTGGGAACGGTGTGATGCTGCCGAACTGTCATGTACAAAGTATTCAGGACGATCCCGGCTCGCGCCATTGAGTCGGCTCAGTGTCTTTCAAGCCCCGATGACCGTCCAGGTCTGGGCGAGGATACGTTCACAGGATCTCGACTTTGCTCATATCGATGGTGAGGTGCGGGTCGTGGTGTGCTTTTGTACCTGTACGGGCCACGGTGGTTTCCCGATTACGTCAGCGCCGATCTCCTGGTGCGAGTAGAAATATGCCCGGCGTCGACGCGCCGAGCCTGTAGACAACTCACTCAGAATATGCACAATACATATATCTTATGCAATCTATTGATTCCGTACCGGCCTCACCCATACCGACAAGCGGATCCCTCACGAGACACCTGGACAGAACGCTGCGTCCGCTATGTCTGCAAGCGAGCGGTAACATAGTTGGTGAACGTCGAGGTGTCGGCATAGTAGTTCGGGTAGGCGGCTTGCAGCTGGCTGATGCGAGCGATATAGACAAGAACTACGTGGAGGTCGTCGTCGTCGAGTGCTTCAAGTTCAGCTAGCCGTGACTCAGCATCAGCCATTCGCTCATGAACTGCGACAGTCAGCGTCCCGGCCGACCGGCGAAGTTCCAAATTTAGAGTGTTACGTCGATCGCTAGTGCGTGATCGCCGACAATGGCCGCGTACCCGCGACGGCGATCTACGATGCCCAGCTGGGCTTCAAGTTCACGCATCTCAGCTATCAGTGCTCCAGGAAGCCCTTCGGCACCTGGCACGGCGTCCACCTGCTCTTCTGCGGCCATGAATGAGCTGACCACGACGAAGAATCGAATGACTGGTCTGAGCGGGAGTTTGAAGCTAGTCGTGTGGTCGCGCCTGACAAAGGGGAACCCTCCGCTGATGATCCACCGACAGTGCCTTGATTGGGGCTGTCAGCGGTAAGGCGTCGAGCTCCGTAAGATCTTCACCCCACCGTATCCGTACGCGTCTAGCAAGGCGCGGAGAGTTACCTCTGCATCGTCTTCGCCTCGAGTTGGGCCAATTCGAATAGAGCGAATCGGTAGCAACCCTGTTTCGTCTCGCGCGATGCCACGCCAGTGTTGGCGGTCCGGGTTCCCTCTACTCGCTGCGACCTCCACATAAGGAGTGATCCCAAATCGCCCAACGCGGTGAAGTACAAATCGCCACCATGGATCCACTCGCCAGGTTGAACGCACTTCAACCTCATCGCTGAACCCGGGCTGTTTGAAGAAGACCGTGGGATCGAGTCCTCCCTGATAGTCCGAAAACATGATGTAAAAAGATCCCTCCGCGGACTTCTTGAGACCGCCGATGATCTCCTCGAGTTCAACTTCAACAACACGGCTGGTGTCTCGCAGATACTCCACCTTCCCCCAGCCGCTTACGAGTACTGACGCCGCGTCGGGATCGTACATCTGGGCGAAGTGCCCGGGTTCGACTTCTTCTTGAGCGTTCTCGTAGTAGCCGGGTGGTGGTTCGGGGTGTTGTTCGGCGTCGTTCTGAATCACTGGCCACAAAGAGACGCTCGGGTCGAGGTCGATGGCGTATTCAGCTTCGGCGCCGGCTCCGTAGCTTCTCCACAGTGTGAGCGAGTCACCGTCGAGGGCAGCGGAGAGCAGGAAGACGGAGATCGGCGTCGGGTCCCTGTCGATCCCCATTTTGGCAAGCAGCTTTAGCTGCCATTCTTCGAGTTGCGGCCTTCGTCGGTCCAGGGCGCGACGTATGGCATCCCGCCCCTCTCGAATCTCGTTTCGATCGTTCATGTACGCCGCGGAAGTCGCCCAGATGCGATGGCGCCTGACGATTTCTAGGAGCCCATGTGCGGTTGTGTAGTGCCATGCATGCTCAGGAGTTTCCACGACGACAGCCTATGTTGCGAGCCTCGATCGACCGGGATGCCGGTGGAAACATCGTCGGCACCTACGGCGCGAGCCTTGGGAACCCAACCGACTAGCTCTAGATCAGCGCGGCCTGATGTAGTTGAGCCGGGACGTCACCAGACCCTCGCGCTGTTTCGACGTCGAAGGCACAGGCGCCGGAGTTGCGATCACAAGCGACATGGCTCGAAGTCTCAACGGCTAGGCGCAACGCGCTCCGCCCACAGCTGGAACACGCCGGGGAGCTCGCCCCAGAAGCCGTTGAAGTTCCAGGACTGCTGTTCCGCTCGTTCATAGACGAAGGTCACAAGCTCTACGATTTGAGAATCGCTCAAGTTCGGAAAGAGTATGTGTCGCGCAGTCTCATTGGTTGCGATCAGTTCAAACGCAGGATCGGCTCGATATTGGTTGAGTTCGGAGCTGCTGGGGTAGAAGTCCATTGTGCCGGGACGCGTCGTAGCAGATTGCGCAATGATGCACCACAAAATATCGAACTGACAAAGGCTGTCGAGCACGATATCACTTACCTCCATGCCATCAGGTAAATCGGGGCGGAGCTGTGGAACGTCGAGTGCGACTAGCCGTGCGCGCGAGATGACTGCCGCTCCCGCAAGGTCTTCTGCGCGTTCGTCATCCGGCGGTGTGAGCACGTCAGCCCGCGCGGCTTGTGTGATTGCATGACGCAGCCAGGAAGCATACCCATAGCTTGCCGTCACTTGGTAGCGATGAAGCACAAGCGCGCGAAGCTGGGACCACTTCTCGCGGCGGACGGCGAGGCTCCCGAGAGTATATAGACGAACTAGAACATCAAGCCAGGCTGTTGCGCGCCTTATTTCGGATGGATTGGTGGCGTCTGCAATTCGAGGTATCCCGCTGTAATACCGGGCTAGCGCATCCATCACATGGTTGAACTGAGCTTCCGTGCCGTAGAGCATGGCTGCTGCAGCGAGAACGAAAACGCGATCGAGAACAAGACGAGCATCTTCATATTCGGATCCCGACACTCGAACCTGCAGATCCCCGAGAGTCGGTATCAGGAATTGATCCATTCGTGCAATGCTGCCTGACTCGATGAGTATCGTCGCCGCTGCTACGAATGTCGTCAGCTCCATTCCTGCATCGATGGGAGCGGTAGGTTCTCCGCCGCGTTCTGCCTGTTCCAGCAGGCCCACAACTCGTCCCATGAGTGCGTCGGCCCCTCGACGAGCGTCAGCCTCAATTTTGGCTCGGTAGCGCCCCAGGATTCGCTCCCAATAAAGTGCGCCAAGGACGTCGGTTGTCGTCCCGTTGCGTATGACTACCTGACCAATGCGGAGGACTGATTTAGGGCGTGATGCGCCCGCGGGGGTGTACTCGCCGTGCTTCGTGACGACCAGCGGGAACAGTCCCGGCGGTGGTCCGGCGTAGATGAGCGCCACCTTACGGGTACTGCCAGTTGCCACGGGGAAATCGTGGACAGCACTTCGTATATCTACCCGGCCGTCAACGTACGCTGAGACTTTCTGCGTCAGTGCTGCTGAATCGAAGTGCTTCGGAGTGATTTCGGGCTGGTCAGCGGCCACTGCACCATCGTCATTGACACCGACGATGACGTACCCGCCATTTTCGAGCGACATCATTGCTATCAGGTCCTTGACATGCTCGACCTGATGCTTAGGATTCGAGAAGTCGATGGTCGCCTTGAAGTCCAGAGCTTCCTGCTCGGCACCAAGCTCAAGAAGCTCACGAAGCTTCTCCATGTCGACTCGGCCGTCGACGAACGCATCCCCTGAAATTGGCATAAGCGAACGATATCGATCCTGAGACCTGGCGTCGACCGGTCTGGCTGCTGAGAGACCTGGCAGCTGTAATGGCATCACGCCTGCCTGCGACGCCAGCTAGCGTGGCAGCAGCAGCTAGGGAACAGGCCCAGGCGCGTTTGGGACGGACAGCAGCGCATCGCTGTACCGTCTAGAGGCAGTCAAGACGTACTCACGGTTGATCACAGTCACCCATCCGCCAGCGATGCCCAGAGCTGCGATGCCTGCTGCTGTAGGCAGCCACCAGTTGATCTCCCACACGCCGTAAACCCCGGCCAGAGCCACCAGCACGCTTGCAGTGAAGGTAGCGCCGGCTACAGCGATGCCCGCGGGCTTGGCGCCGTAGAGATTTCGGGCTGTGCCATATTGAACTAACTCCGAATAGACGCGGGGATACCGAACGTGGTCCCGTGTCATCTCCCGGAGTCGCGCCGCCGCGTCCTTGTAGATCTCATCCGCCGCATGTGGATCCTGCTGCTCTTCAGATCGCGTGGGGAGCTGAAGGCCGCACATCGACTGAATTCTGCGGTGCAAGCGCTCCACGGAGGGGTCAGATTGTCCCTCCCATCGCAGACCTTGAATGGTGGTGCTACCACCCCAGGACGACCACAAGGAGGCTTGGATCTTGTTGCCACGATCGCGAACGAGTCGCATCGCGACGACATGAAAACCGGCAGCAGCCGCGATGGTGATCACCGAGCGAACGAGGTCACCGATGTCCTGGGCTTGGAAGGTGAGCAGAGCGAAGATGGTCAGCGGTGCCAGAACGGCACCCGAGGGGCCAAGTTGTGTTGCCCGCTCGTACGAATGATCCACAGAGCTCTACTGATCCGGATCGAGCCAGGTCAACGGGGTGAGTGGTGTCCAACTGGGTCGCGGGTTCGCGTTTCGTTGCCACCTGATGACCTGGCCTCTAGTGGCACATACGGAGTAACCGCGTCGGGTGAAGGCGTTCGCGACTTCGGGGCGCGGAAAATCGTCTGCTTCCTTGCCGACGCTCACGAACACAGTTCGCTGACCTGTAGCACCAACCACCGGACCGGCAATCCGGTTCATGATTTCGGTTGTGAGGTTGTGGCGAGAACCGTGATGCGGAACGTCGATGAACGCCGGAACCCCGATAGCGCTCCGTCCGGACGCCTCCAGGAAATTCGCTGCACGCTCCAGCGCCGGCGCTCCAGCGTCTCCGGTCAGGAGCACTCGATAACCCTCAACTTGAATGTCGAGGACGACACTTGAGTTGTTGCGCGCTGTTGTTCCGCCGTTGTCGGTAAGGGTTCCTTCACCCGGATCGTTGCCCACGGACGCGAGAGCGCCTCGCAGAGCCGCAGCAGACGCTTTCAGGACCGACCAAGCTTTCCTTGCTAGAGAGTCCTCGGTGACCTGGTCTCCTAGAAGAGACTTGTAGTAGTCCTGCGTTGGTCCTGCGACTCTGATGGCATCCGAGAAGAACGCCGCGCCCGCGAACGCGCTGGTCGTGATGCTCGTCCCCTTGCTCTGAGCGAGCTTGATGAGATCGTTGACCTTCGCGGATTTAACATCGTCGGAAGTGTATCCGTGGGCCGAGGGCTGGTGGATAAGCAGCTCTCCGACCGTGAGCTCGTCCAGCACTCCGAACAAACCGTTGATGTGGTCATCATCGGGGTGGGTGCACACCATGAGATCGATGTGCGATTTGCCGTAGTACTTTCGGACATGCGCAGCGATCTGTGTCGCCGTTTCGTTAAATCCGCCGTCGACCAGAACTACCCGATCGATCATAGTACCCGGTTCGGTAAAATGACACAAGATTGCATCTCCCGTGTTTGTTTTGTCCCCAATCGGGATGAATTCAACTTCGATCACTATCCAGCTCCATCCGTTAGTTTGTTTTTTCAAGGCTAGACCGCGCCGATGACGAGACGGTCTCTTAATGGAGGCAGGATCGAAATACTGCGAGATGCAAACCGGGTGCGAATACTGAGTCGTTCCCGCAGGCGCGGCTCGGTGGCGTGATGCATGGCCCTTCAGTGTCTCCGGACGAGTCAGCAGATCTTCAAGGCTCGGTGTGTAGGAGATTCGCGCGAAAGCGCGCCAGCTGATCGAGGTATTGGGCCGGTGACGCCGCGCCGCTTTGGATTTGCTCAGCCCACTCTGCGAGCTGCGACGCCCAGCGGTTGTAACGCGCGATGAGTTCGCCCCGCGATACCGCGTTGAAAGCAATTCCTTTGCCAGTGGGCGCCCCGGCGCTCCGAGCATCCGGGGGAGGGTTCGATCGTGATTCATACTGGTGCGATGACGGCAGGTACAGCTCCGACGTGGGCCTTGGAGCGCGGGGTCTTCAGCAGCGGCAACGAAACGCTTCGAGCAGCGATCATCCGAGCGGGCGGGACGATCCTCGACTGGAGCGACGCCTGGCTCGCGGACGGTCGACTTCCGGACGTTCCGGGACCAGTGGTGTTCCACGGGTCCCTGGCGAACGCGGACTGGATCGCCCGCGAGGCGCAGTGGCTACCTGGCGCGTTCTGCGCGACCGACCGGTTCGCATGTTCGAGCTGGCACCCGGCGGTGAGAGACCTGCTCCTGACACCGACATCGGTGTTCACGACCGTCTCGGAACTCGTTGCAACCGGCGCACCCGAAGCATTCGGCGACCGCGTCTTCGTTCGCCCCGACAGCCCATTGAAGCCGTTCAGTGGTCGCGTACTCGAGCGTGCATCCATCACGTTGGAGTCTCTCGACTACGGCTTCTACTACGACGACGCAGATCTGCCCGTCATCGTTTCTCCAGTGGTCGACGTGTACGCAGAATGGCGCCTGGTGGTCGTCGGCGGCACCGTCGTCGCCGGCAGCGGATACGCCGCCGACGGGCGCACCGCCGGCGCGTCAATCGAGGCGGACCACCCTGCGCGCCGGTGCGGAGCGAGTGTCCTCGATTCCCTGCCTCTCCCTGAGTCGGCGTTCATCATGGACGTCGGGGACGGGCCGGACGGGCTCCGTCTGATCGAACTCAACCCCTTCAGCGGTGCCGACTTCTACGGGTGCGACTCGGACACCATCGTCGACGCCGTCCACCGCCTCCGGAGCGCAGCCGAGTGAGCCGGAACCAGCGGATCTGAGAAGTGTCACAGCGAAGTCGAAGTCGACCCTGGTGACGGAGATCCCACCTTTCGGAGGCTGATCTTCGTCAGTGAGGTCATCGCCCGTCCCCGCCGCCGCGCTTCGCGCCTACCGCGAAGATCGCCTCACGGGAGATCTGGTTGCGTCGGCTCCACTTGCAGAAGAGATGGGTGCTGCGCAGTGGCACCGGCCGATCGAGGGTGTAGCCCTCACGGCGAAGATCGTCAGCGATTCGTGCGCCGAACCTCGCCTGCCCCACAGGCCACATCCGAATGACACGATCGCGAAAAGACCCAGGAGAATTGCGCCGGGGATCTGCCCGTCCGAGCCTTCGGTCTCTAGCCGTCCCAGCAGCTCCTGAGGACGCAGAAACGGTCCGATGACCTCATACTCTGAGAATCGCACGACTATCGCGCATTGCGGATAGAACGGCTCCACGACAGGGATTCGGCGGTAGGTTTGAGCTCCGGAATTGAGAGGCGCGATGTATCAGAAGATCTTCCAGTCGGGCGGTAGTGCGTTGCCACCAATTCCGATGTTGATCATCGTCGAGCGGGTGCAGTCGGACATCGTCGTCGGACTCCGCGGCCTTGGCTGGTCTCGCTTCGGCGAGGTCGTCAGCAACGCGCCTGGTGCCGTCGACGTCACGCCTACCGAGCTGCGGGTCACGGTCAACGGTGTCTGCCTGCTCAAGCAACGCGATAGCCTGGCGCCGACACCGACTGGCTGGTACGAAGCGGTCGCCTCATTGTCGCAGCGATGCTTGGTCGTCGTCGTTCGATCTGGACAGCTCGGCGCCGCCGATTGCGAGGCAGAACTCGCCCGCCTCATCGGTACCGATCAGGCAGCGTGTGCCCTGATCCCGTTCAGCGCGCACGACTGAACAGTCCCGTCACTCGATTCGACCGGCCGCAGGGGTACCGCCCTGGTGGATGACGCTTTGGGTGATTCAGCAGTCTGAACGCCCTCAACGTCGAGGACGGTGCCATGCATCCCATACGCGTTCAGAACGCGTTCCTCGTCGAGCTTGCGCGCGTCGAGGTGCCTTACATACTCCGCGTGGACGTTCGTGGCCTGAAACGCCGGGTCCGCGTCGATGCCATCCCCACGCGGCGAGGCAACTGCTACGTCTGTGCTCTTTCCGACGCATGAGGCGGTGCCTGATTCGGACTTCAGGTCATCGTCTAGCAGCACGCCCAGGGTTTCAGGGCCGGCCACTAGCTAGTTAGGATTACCTACCCTAACTTTGCTACAGTCGAGACGATCCCCTTCCGCCGAAAGATTGGTCTTCGCTGTGCTCCGCCGGTCCTCCCTCGCTGTCCTCGTCGCCACGTCCGCCCTGCTGCTCGCCTCCTGTGCTTCGACGGGAGCCGCCCCCGAACAGTCCGCCGGCAGCGGCGGCGGCGTCACCCTCGAGCACCCCTCGATTAACGGCTTTGCGATCGACTTCGACACGCAACCGAAGAACATCGTCATGGACTGCTACGCATACAGCTCGCTGCACGAGTATGGCGTCGAGCCCGTCGCTCTTTTCGGATACGAATGCGACAACCCCTTCGTGATGGGCGATGCCGACATCTCCAACATCGAGGTCGTCGGCACCGACGGAGAGATCGATGTCGAGAAGCTCGCCAAACTGCGACCCGACGCCATCATCGGCCAGGGCACGGCCGACGGCTGGAATTGGTTCGACGAAGACGTCAATGCGCAGATCACCCGCGTCGCGCCGTTCGTGCCGCTGCCGAGTAGCGAGACGATCGAAGGGCGCATCGCCGACACCCGCGAGATCGCCGACTTCTTCGGCGGCGACGTGGCCTCCGAGGCGATCGTCCAGTCCGACGAAGACCTGGAGCAGGCAAGGCAAGCATTCAGCGATGCCATCACCGATAAGAAACTGAACCTGATGCTCACGAGCCCCGCCAAGGAGATGCTCTACACCGGCGTCGGCTTCGCGCAAGCTGAACTGCTCGAGGAGCTCGGCGCCACCATCGTCGGCGCCGACGCTCCCAAGACCGGCAACCCGTGGGGCCAGGTCGCGTGGGAGGATGCCTCGACCTACCCCGCCGACATCCTGCTCGTCGAGGGCTACAGCGAAGAATTCTCGTTCAGCTCCGAACTGTGGGACGCGCTTCCCGCCGTGCAGGCCGACCAGTTGGGCGCCTGGAGCTCGAAAGGCGCAATGACCGCCTCGACCTACGCGGCGTGGCTGAACGACGTCGCCGCGCTCGTCTCCTCGTCGACCAAGGTCTCCTGACCTTCCGATGCCCTCGCAGCCCACGGCATCCGTGTCCGCCCCGAACACTTCCCTGTCCGGGGCGGACCCGCGTGCGTCCGCCGCGAGCAATTCGAGCCTACGGCGGTGGATCGGCCTGATCCCGCTGGCGCTCCTATGTCTGGCGGCGCTCGCAGCCAGCATGCTCGTCGGTTCGCGCAGCCTTCCGCCGGCCGATGTGGTGCACGTGCTCTTCCACCCCGACCCCGCCGACGCCATCTCCCAGACGGTCTGGCTCTCTCGCGTGCCGCGCACGGTCCTCGTGCTCGTCGCGGGCGCAGCCCTCGGCGTCGCCGGGGCCCTGATGCAGGCTGTCACCCGCAACCCGATGACCGACCCCGGCATCCTCGGAGTGAACGCAGGCGCATCGCTAGCGGTCGTTGTGGGACTGGCATTCTTCGGGATGACGGACATCTCCCAATACATGTGGTGGTCGTTCGCGGGCGCGATGATCACCTCAGTGCTGGTCTTCATGATCGGCAACACCGGCTCGGCCCGCGGCAACCCGGTGCGCATGACGCTGTCGGGTGTCGCCCTTGGGGCCGTGCTGTCGGGGTTCTCGTCGGCCGTGTTGCTGTCGAACTCCGAGGTCCTGCAGAAGATGCGCGGATGGTCGGCCGGGACCACGGCCTCGCAACCGCTCGACGCGACGCTCGCGATCGTGCCGTTCATCGTCGCAGGATTGATCCTTGCGATGCTCAGCTCACGATCACTCAACCTGCTCTCGCTCGGCGAAGCATCCGCCGTCGCGATGGGAGCCCACCCGAACCGCATCCGGATCGTCGCGCTCGTCGCGATCGCCCTTCTCGCCGGCGGAGCGACCGCGGCGGCCGGACCCATCGGCTTCCTCGGCCTGCTCGCCCCACACATCGCGCGCATGATCGTGGGCCCTCACCAGGGATGGATCCTCGCGTACTCGGTGCTGATCGCGCCCACCGTGATGGGGTTCGCCGATGTGCTGGGCCGTGTCATCACGGCGGGCGAGGTACCGGTTGGCGTCGTCACGGCGTTCATCGGTGCCCCGGTGCTGATCTACATGGTGCGCCGATTCCGGGTCTCGGAGGTATGACGGCGTGACCGAACTCGACTTCGGCCGACGCGTACACCGCATCGGCCCGCACTCGCGGCCATTCCTGCTGGTGGATGGGCTGTCAGCTCGCCTCTGTACCGCCCTCTGGGTCGGCATCGTGCTGCTGGCTGTGTTCGCAGTGTTTTCGGGATCGGCGCAGATATCACCGGTCGAGGCGCTCAGCGCCCTCGTCGGTCAGGGTGACGACTACACCAACATGGTCGTACTCGAATGGCGTGCGCCCCGCATCCTCATGGCCGTGCTGCTCGGTGCGTGCCTGGCGATGAGCGGCGCGATCTTCCAAAACCTCACTGGTAACCCGCTCGGTTCCCCCGACGTAATCGGGTTCCAGACCGGTTCGTACACCGGCGCCCTGATCGTCATGCTGCTCATCGGTGGCGGCTCGGTCGAGACGATGATCGCGGCACTCATAGGCGGCATCGTCACCGCGTTCCTCGTGTTCCTCCTGTCGTCGAAGCAAGGTTCCGTGCGCGGGGTGCGGCTGATCATCGTGGGCATCGGCGTGAGCGCCATGCTCGCGTCGGTGAACGTCTGGATCCTGCTGACGGCAACGGTGGAGGATGCGATCATGGCGAGCCTCTGGGGTGCCGGCAATCTTTCCGGTGTTTCGTGGCCCACATTCGCTGCCGCCTTCGTCGGCTCGGCAGTGTTCATCGTGGCGGCCATCGCGTTGAGCCGGCCGATGCGACTCCTGCAAATCGGGACGCCGTTCGCAACGGCGCTGGGACAGAATGTGCGCGCGGTGCAGGTGTCGGCGATCGTCGTCGGCATCGGCCTCACCGCACTCGCGACGGCGACGGTCGGCCCGATCTCGTTCATCGCACTGGCGGCACCGCAGATCGCCCGGCGCCTCGTGCGCTCCGACGGACTCGCACTAGGGCCCACGGCCGCAGTAGGAGCGTTGCTGCTGTTGCTCGCGGATGTCGTCGCCCAACGCATCCACCCCGATTCGCCCCTGCCCGTCGGCATCGTCACGGTGTCGATCGGCGGACTGTACTTCCTATGGCTACTCCTGCGAGAGGGAAAGAAGAGATGACCCGACTGATCGTCGACGGTGCCGCGCTCGGCTACTCCGACAAGCTGGTCTGCGAAGACGTATCGGTGGATATCCCCGACGGAGCATTCACCGTGATCGTCGGGCCCAACGCCTGCGGCAAGTCCACTCTCCTCAAGAGCCTCACCCGACTCTTACCGCCGACGCGCGGTAGCGTGCTGCTCGACGGCCGCAGCCTGCACAAGATGCCGACCAAACAAGTGGCGCGCGAGGTGGGCCTGCTCCCACAGGGTCCCGTCGCGCCCGACGGCATCCGCGTCGTCGATCTGGTGACGCGGGGACGCTACCCACATCAGCGTCTGTTCGCACCCTGGTCGCCCGACGACGAGACCGCAGTCGCCTCAGCGATGGACTCCACCGGAATCCGGGCGCTTTCCGGCCGCCTCGTCGACGAGCTTTCAGGCGGGCAGCGCCAGCGAGTGTGGATGGCGGTCGCACTGGCCCAGCAGACACCGATCCTGCTGCTCGACGAGCCAACCACCTATCTCGATGTCAGCCACCAGATCGAACTGCTCGAGTTGTGCCGCACACTCAACCGTGTGCAAGGCCATACGCTCGTCGCTGTCCTGCACGATCTCAACCAAGCCGCACGCTACGCCGACCACATCATCGCGATGAAAGACGGTGAGGTCGTCGACACCGGAACCCCGGCCGAGGTCATCACCGAGTCGCTTGTGTCCGAAGTATTCGGACTCGACGCGCGTGTCATCCAGGACCCGGAATCGGGCAGTCCCCTCGTCCTGCCGCGTTGGCCGCACCCCATATAGAGGCGTACTTCCGTTGCCGTTGCCGTTGCCGTTGCCGTTGCCGTTGCCGTTGCCGTTGCCGTGACTATCGATCATGCGCCTGCGTCGGAGCGAGACGAGAACCCAGGAGAGTGTTCCGCCCAACGTCACGCAAGGAAGGGACCCCACACGCGATCAATGACTCACGGTTCCCATAAGTCGTCGTCGACGCACTGCCGCCCGGACTGGCGGTGTAGCTACTCAGGCGATCAAATTCTGAGCCGCACTCGGCGCTCCGCGACATGCGCCACACCTGCGCATCCTTGCTCCTCTCGCAGGGTGTGCAGATGCGTGTCGTCATGGAAATCCTTGGACACTCGAACATGGCGATCACCTCCGACATCTACTCGCACGTCGCTACAGCGACGCTGAAGAGCGCTTCTGCGGCGATGAACTCCGCGCTCGACGCTCGAGGCCCAAGCCTCAACCGACCGCTGTCGTGCGCCGGCGATCGTCGTCGTGCGTGGGCGTTGCTGTCAGCCGTTGCTGTCAGCGTTGCTGTCAATCGGGCCGAAAACCACACCTGACGGCCAAAGCCAGGAGACGTGTGCGGCCGGGTCGGGGCAAGAAAATAGCCGCTGACCTGGGGTGTCCAGGGCAACGGCCGGGTGAAGCTGGTGGAGCCGCCCAAGGGAATCGAACCCTTGACCTTCTCATTACGAGTGAGATGCTCTGCCGACTGAGCTAGGGCGGCGCGTGCGCTGGTCGCCCGGCGCACGAGTATCCATGTTAGCGCAGCTTTTGGACCGTCGTGTACAGCTCGGCGAAAGAACGACGGATCCGCTCGGCGAGGGACCCTGGCGTCGGCGCATCGGCCCAGCAACGCCACGCGTGGCGCAGGCCGGCGAAGCCCACCATCGTCACCATCCAGCAGCGGTCGAACAGCGCCTCGGCGTCCTCCGCGAGCGTCGGGTCGTCGTTCAACACCCGGCGCTCGACGACCTTGTAGAGGCCCTCCTCGAAGCCGCGCATGCTCGCGATCCGCGCACCCAGCAGGTGCGGGTGGTCGCGCAGCACGTCCTTGCGGAGATGGTGGATCTCGACGTCCTCGTCGGCGTCACCGACAGTCCTGGCCAGGAGCTCCCCCAGATCGGTGAGCACGTCGGTGGCAGGCCCCGCGGTCAGGAAGGCGTGCAGGGCGTCGCCGTCAGGGATCAGCGGGATGTCGCCGATCAGCGCTTCCTCCTTCGTCCCGAAGTAGTTGAAGAAGGTCCGCGGCGAGACCTCCGCCCGACGACTCACCTCCTCGACCGTCACGTTCTCGAGCCCCTGCTCACTCGCAAGCGTCAGCACCGCGTGCTGGATCGCCCGACGCGTCGCGAGCCGCTTCCGCTCGCGGAGCCCGAGTTCAGCCGGCGCCGTCATGGTCATCAGGATCCCACCGTCAACTGCACATCGGGTCCTTCGACGGCACCGTGCCGTCGATGAGGTACTGGTCGACTGCCTGGTTCACGCAGTCGCTGCCCTTGTTGTAGCCGGTGTGACCCTCACCCTTGTAGGTGATCAGCTGACCCTTGTCGAGCTGCTCCGCGAGGTTCTGCGCCCAGACGTACGGCGTGGCCGGGTCGTTCGTCGTCCCGACGACGAGGATCGGCGCAGCACCCTTCGCGTGGATCTCCCCACGCTCGGTCCGCGTCTGGTACGGCCAGTTGGCGCAGAACGTGTCGCCGTAGGCCATGTACTCGCCGATCACGGGAGCCGCCTCCTCCAGCTGCTTCGCCTCGTCGGCCATCTTCGTCTTGTCGTCGTCGTAGCTGTAGTCGAGGCAGTTGATCGCGTTGAAGGCCTCGGTCTGGTTGTCGGCGTACTTGCCGGACTCGTTGCGACCGTTGTAGCCGTCGGCGAACTGGAAGGCGATGTCGGTCCCGCCCTGCATGACCTCGTCGAACATCTGGCTGAGGTACGGCCAGGCATCGGCCTGGTACAGCGGGTAGATGATCGCCGTGAGCAGCGTGTTGCCGCCCAGCTCACGTCCGTCGTCGCCGGGGATCGGGTTCGCGTCGACCTCGTCGAGGAGCGTCTTGATCTCGGTCATCGCGCTGTCGACCGAGCCACTGAACGGGCAGTCCTTGCCCGTCATGCAGTCCTCGAGGTAGGCGCGCAGAGCACTCTCGAAGCCCTTGGCCTGCTCCTTGACGACCTCGAAGTTCGACGTCGACGGGTCGATCGCGCCGTCGAGCACGAGGCGCCCGACGTTCTTCGGGAAGAGCTCCGCGTAGGTCGCTCCGAGGAACGTGCCGTACGAGTACCCGAGGTAGTAGAGCTGCTTGTCGCCGACGGCGGCGCGCAGCATGTCGAGGTCCTTCGCGGCGCTCTGCGTGTCGACGAACTCGAGCATCTTGCCCGTCTCCTCCGCACACGCGTCGCCGAAGTCCTTCGCGGCCTTCTCGTTCGCGGCGATCCACTCGTCGGAACCGCGCTTCCCCGGCGTGACGTCGTACAGGTAGGCGTCCATCTCCGAGTCGGTCAGACATTTCACCGGCGTCGACTTCCCGACACCGCGGGGGTCGAAGCCGACGACGTCGAAGTTCTCCTGGAGGTCCTTGTCGACCGCGAAATCGAGGCTGTCGGCGACGAGGCTGTAACCGGAACCACCCGGGCCGCCGGGGTTCATGAAGAGCGAGCCGATCGGCTTGCCGTTCGTGGCCTGGTGCCGCACGAGCGCCAGGGAGAGTTCGCCGTCGGAGGGGTTGTCCCAGTCGATGGGCGCCTTCGCCGTGGCGCACTCGAAGCCGTCGGCACAGCCGCTGGTCTTCCAGTCGAGTTTCTGCTCGTAGAAGGGCTTCAGCTCGGCGTCGACGTCGCTCGTCGCCGGCGAGGAGGACGACGTCGTCGGCTCGGCGGCCTTCGGCGGCAGGAAGGCGGTTACGCACCCGCTCAGGGTGAGCGCCGCGACCGCGAGACCGGCCACCAGGGCGACCCGCGCCGTACGGCGCGCACCGGGACCCCTGCGACGGGGCGCACCGGTCGATCCCGTCGAGTCCGACGGCTGCTGCCTGGGCGAAGTCACAGAGGCTCCCTACCGGACCGCCGACACGAGCATGGCCTCCAAGGCCAGCGCCGGGGCGACGTTCCCTTCGATTCGTGTGCGGGCGACGGAGATCGCCTCCAAGGTTTCGATCGTAACCGCAGGCGTCGTCCGGCGAGCGGCTTCCTCGAGTTCCGGACGCAATTCACGGTTGATGATCGTGGCGTCGTGCCCCAGCTGCAGGAGCACGATGTCGCGGTACAGCGAGAGCAGGTCGACCATGATCCGGTCGAGGCCATCGCGCAGGCTGCGGGTGGCGCGCCGCTTCTGGTCCTCCTCCATCGCCCGCACCTGCGAGCGGAGGGCCGGCGGGACCGATTGACCGGGCTCGACGCCGAGCGAGCGCAGGGTGCTCTCCCGCTCGGCCTCGTCGCGCAGCGAGGTGTACGCCTTCGCATCGTCGCCCGCCAGCTCGAGGAGGCGGCCAGCGGTGACGACCGCCTGGCCGGCGCTACGGATGTCGAGCACGGCACGGAGCGTGGACTCACGGCGCTGCCGCGCGCCGGGGTCGGTCGCGAGGCGGTGGGCCATGCCGACGTGGCTCTGCGCCTCGCGGGCGGCGCGTTCGGCGAGCTCGGGCGCCACGCCGTCCCGCCGTTCCAGCAGCTCGGCGACGTCGTCGATGGTGGGGACGCCGAGGCGGACCGAGCGGACGCGCGACCGGATGGTGGGCAACAGGTCGGCCTCGCTCGGCGCGCACAGCACCCAGATCGTGCTGCTCGGCGGTTCCTCGAGCGACTTCAGCAGCAGGTTGGAGGTGCGCTCGGTCATGCGGTCGGCGTCCTCGACGACCATGACGCGGAAGCGACCGACGGACGGCGCGCGGTAGGCGTTCCGGACGAGGTCGCGGACCTCGTCGATCGTGATGATCACGCGATCGGTGCTCAGCGCGGAGAGGTCGGGGTGGGTGCGCGCCTCCACCTGACGACGGGTGACGTCGTCGCCCCCGGGCTCGCGGCTGAGGAGCGCGGCGGCGAAGGCGTAGGCGAGGGTCGAGCGACCGGAACCGGGCGGCCCGGTGATGAGCCAGGCGTGGGTGAGGCCCTTGGGCGTGATCGGGTCCGACGCCGACTGGAGGAGCTCGATCGCGTCGCGTTGACCCGTCAAGTCGGTCCAGGAAGCCATGCGACTACGATACCGGGCGGTACCGACGTGAGCCGGCGGGGTCAGTGCCGGTCACCGAGCCGACCCACCGGTCACTGAGCTGCTCCACCGGTCACTGAGCTGCTCCACCGGTCATTGAGCTTGTCGAAGTGCCGACCCCTCACGCTCGCCCTTCGACAGGCTCAGGAACCGGAAGGGCATGCGCACGAAGACCGGAAGGGCGCGCGCTCCGGGACCGGAAGGGCGCGGGCTCAGGGACCGGGACGGTGTGCGCTCAGAGGAGCGGCGCGATGCGGGCCTGGATGTCGGCGGCCAGTCGCTCGGGTGGGAGCGCGGCGTCGACGACGAGGAACCGCTCGGGCTCCGCGGCCGCGAGGGCGAGGAACGACTCCCGCACCCGGGTGTGGAAGTCCTGCGCCTCGGCCTCGAGCCGGTCGAAGCGCTTGTTGGCGTTGTCGAGACGGCCGCGGGCGACGGCGACGTCCAAGTCGAGCAGGACGGTCACGTCGGGCAGGAGGTCCTCGGCGGCCCAGAGCGAGATGTCGCGGATCTGCTGGGCGTCGAGCACGCGTCCGCTGCCCTGATAGGCGACGGACGAGTCCAGGTACCGGTCCTGCAGGACGACCTCGCCCCTCGCGAGAGCCGGGCGCACGACGGTGGCGATGTGGTGTGCGCGGTCCGCCGCGTAGAGCAGGGCCTCGGCACGCGGGCTGATGTCGCCTCGGTGATGCAACACGATCTCGCGGATCTCGACACCGAGCTCACTGCCGCCCGGCTCGCGGGTCCGGACGACCGTCCGCCCCTGCTGCTCGAACCAGTCGCTCAACAGCCGCGCCTGCGTCGATTTCCCGACGCCGTCGCCGCCCTCGAGGGTGATGAACAGGCCCCGAGGGCGTCCTCCCGCGCTCACGTGACGGCGTCGGCCTTCGCCGCAGCCGCCTTGTTCGCGGCGCGCGTCGCGGCAGCCTTCTTCGCCGCTTCCGAACGGGCGGTCGACGTGGCCGTCGCGGACTTCGTGGCCGTCGCCTTGGCGGTCCCCGTCTTCGCGGCGGCGGTCTTCTTGGCCGGAGCCTTCTTCGCGGGTGCCTTCTTCGCGGGAGCCTTGCGACCGGCCTTCGGCTTCGCCGGGCCCTTCGCACGCTTGTCCGCCAGGAGCTGGACCGCTCGCTCGAAGTCGACGTCCTCGACCTGCTCGCCGCGAGGGATCGTCGCGTTGGTCACGCCGTCCGTCACGTACGCGCCGAACCGGCCGTCCTTGATCTTGATCGGCTTCCCGCTCTCGGGGTCGGCCTCGAACTCCTTGAGGGCGCTCGACGCCTTCCTGGCTCCGTACTTGGGCTGGGCGAACAGCTCGACGGCACCGGCGAGGTCGACCGCGAAGATGTCGTCCTCGGAGGTGAGCGACCGGGTGTCGGTGCCCTTCTTCAGGTACGGACCGTAGCGGCCGTTCTGCGCGAGGATCTCCTCGCCCGACTCGGGGTCGGCGCCGACGACCCGCGGCAGGTCGAGGAGCTTGAGCGCGGTCTCGAGGTCGATGGTCGCGAGGTCCATCGACTTGAAGAGCGACGCGGTGCGGGGCTTCTCGACTGCCGCCTTCTTCTTGGCGGGGGCCTTCTTCTTGGCGCCCACAGCAGGTTCGGTCACCTCGCCGGTCGCCGTGTCGACGGAGAGCTCCGCCTCGGGCTCCGGGTCGACCTCGGTGATGTACGGGCCGAAGCGTCCGTCCTTCGCGACGATCTCCTTACCGGTCGTCGGGTTCACGCCGATGACGCGGTCGCCGACGACGGGTGCGTCGATGAGCTCGTGCGCCTTCGCGGGCGTCAGCTCATCGGGTGCGAGGTCCTCGGGCAGGTTGACCCGACGCGGCGTCGGGGCTTCCTCCCCCTCGGCCGGCGGCGGACCGTCGGGTGTGACCTCGAGGTACGGGCCGTACTTGCCGATCCGGAGCGTGACGCCGTCGTCGATGACGATCGAGTTGATGCGGCGGGCGTCGATGTCGCCGAGGTTGTCGATGACCTGACGCAGGCCGCGGCCTGAGTCGTCACCGAAGTAGAAGCCCTTGAGCCAGTCGACGCGGTCGACCGAGCCGCCGGCGATCCGGTCGAGGTCGTTCTCCATCTCTGCGGTGAAGTCGTACTCGACGAGCTCCTCGAAGTACTCCTCCAGGAGACGGACGACGCTGAACGCCACCCAGCTGGGGATGAGCGCCTGACCGCGCTGCGTCACGTAGCCGCGGTCGATGATCGTGGAGATGATCGATGCGAACGTGGACGGTCGGCCGATGCCGAGCTCCTCGAGCCGCTTCACCAGGCTGGCCTCCGTGTAGCGCGGGGGCGGCGAGGTCTCGTGCCCCTTCGCCTCCGGGTCCTCGATGCCGAGCTGCTGGCCTTCGGTGAGGGGCGGCAACTTCGCCTCGGACGCGTCGTCCTGGGAGTTGCGGTCCTCGTCCTGGCCTTCTTCGTAGGCGGCGAGGAAGCCACGGAAGGTGATGACGGTGCCGGAGGCGGTGAACTCGGCGCGGCCGACGTCGGTCTTCGACTCGAGCGTGATCGTCGCCGTGGAGCCCTTCGCGTCGGCCATCTGGCTTGCGACCGTGCGCTTCCAGATCAGGTCGTACAGCTTGAAGTCGTTGCCGCGGAGCGTCGAGGCGAGCGAGGACGGCGTGCGGAACGTGTCGCCCGAGGGACGGATCGCCTCGTGCGCCTCCTGAGCGTTCTTGCTCTTGCCGCTGTAGAGGCGCGGCTTGTCGGGCACCGTCTCGGCGCCGTAGAGGGCAGCAGCCTGCTTCCGGGCCGCGTCGATCGCCTGCTTGCTCAGCGACGGCGAGTCGGTACGCATGTAGGTGATGTAGCCGTTCTCGTACAGCGACTGCGCGACGCTCATCGTCTGGCGAGCGGAGAACCGGAGCTTGCGACCGGCCTCCTGCTGGAGCGTGGAGGTCGTGAAGGGAGCCGCCGGACGGCGGGAGTACGGCTTGGACTCGACGGAGAGGACGGTCGCCTTCGACTGCTCGAGTGCGCCGGCGAGCGCCGTGGCCCGCTGTTCGTCGAGCGGGACGGCACTGCCCTTGAGCTGTCCGAGGTCGTCGAAGTCGCGGCCGGTGGCGACGCGGTCGCCGTCGAGCCGGACGAGACGTGCGGTGAAGGGTGCTCCGGTGGCGTCTGCTTCGGGGAGGAAGCGGGCGATGACGTCCCAGTAGGAGGCGGCGCGGAAGGCGAGGCGCTCGCGCTCCCGGTCGACGACGAGTCGGGTGGCGGCGGACTGCACGCGTCCGGCGCTCAGTCCGGGGCCGACCTTGCGCCAGAGCACGGGCGAGATCTCGTACCCGTAGAGACGGTCGAGGATCCGGCGGGTCTCCTGGGCGTCGACGAGGTCGGTGTCGAGGGGCCGCGTCTTGTCCTTCGCGGCGAGGATGGCATCCTTGGTGATCTCGTGGAAGACCATGCGACTGACGGGGACCTTGGGCTGCAGGACCTGCAGGAGGTGCCACGCGATGGCTTCGCCTTCGCGGTCCTCATCAGTCGCGAGGAGGAGTTCGTCAGCGTTCTTGAGTGCGCGCTTGAGGTCCGCGACGGTCTTCTTCTTCGCGTCGGAGACGACGTAGTACGGCTCGAAGCCGTTGTCGACGTCGACCGAGAACTTGCCGAGCGAGCCCTTCTTGAGCTCGGCGGGAAGGTTCTTCGGCTCGATGAGGTCGCGGATGTGACCGACCGAGGACAGCACCTCGTAGTCGTCACCGAGATATCCGGCGATCGACTTCATCTTGGTCGGTGACTCTACGATCACGAGTTTCTTGCCTGCCACGAGGCTCCTTCCATCAGGCACACCATACACACGTGCACAGCAGGCTTGTCCAATCGTGGGGCGGCCACGCGCGTGTCCAACCCCTTGCGTTCTGCGGCGTTCGGAGCAGAATGTCTGCCATGAGTACCCAGACGAGTTACACCGTGAAGTTGACCGACGGTCCACTGGAGGGCAAGACGATCAGCGCCCGACTCAGCGACCACGGATCACCGACGCCCACCGTCGACGTGCCGAGCGGCAACGCCGGCAAGGTCTACCGGTACGCCCGGACGACCGGCGAGGAGTACGACGACTCCGGAGCCCCGAGCGCCGTCGACTACCGCTTCCTGGAGGCGGTCTTCACGACCGACTCCGGTCAGGGCTGACCGATCGCACCGCTACCTCTTAATAGGTGGCGGCCACGGGCACCCCGACGACGGCGCCGGACGCCTCAGGAGGAGGTCCGGCTCTTGCAGCGACCGTGATGGCGCCGAAGGCCGTGTCGACCGTGGCGTCGACGAGGACCGTGAGGCCCTTGACACTGCAGGTGCCGAGCGACGCATCGTTGCGCGCCGCGATCATGCGAGCAGTTTCGCAGGGGAAGCCTGGGAGACGGCCGGACGCAGTGTCGGCTGCCGCCAACGCGGCTGCGTCGGCGGCGTTGGCCGCTCGTTGATGAGCGGCGAACAGCGTCACGATGGGCAGTGTCGCCATGAGGACGGCGACCAGGGCTCCGAGGATGCCGGCAGCGAGGACCGACCCGGCTCCGGTCTCGTCGCGCAGGGCACGCGCCGCGCGGAGGGTGATCCGACGCGGCTGCACGCTCATCGGCCGCCACCCATGGCGCATGAGGATGCCCACACCGGGACGACGCCGGCGAGGCCGGATCCGCCCACCGCGTCGACGCGCACGCAGATGAGGTCGCCCTCCACACCGCTCGTCATGGTCGCCCCCGGCAGGACGCGCGCGACCCGACCCGCCGCGGTCCCGGCGTCGTCGCCTCGCCCCAGACTCCGGGCGGCGTCCGCAGCCGCGTCGGTCGCGCGGAGCTGGGTCAGCCCCACCTGCACCGCCGAGAGCCCCATCGCCAGCACGAGGACGACGGCCGGGACGACGACCGCGAACTCCGCCGTCACCGCGCCATCCTCCGAACGGCATGTCGGCACACTCAGCCGCACGGCTCAGCCGTTCGCCGTCAGGGCTCGTCGGATGAGGTCGGTGAGGATGCCCCGCACCTCGTCTCCGCGGAGGATGGCGACCAGGAGACCTGCGAACCCGACGGCCGCCATCGTGGCCACCGCGTACTCCGCCGTGGCGGACCCCCGTTCGTCCTGCAGGACGCGCCGCACCTCGCGCGTGACACGCTGCTCGATTCGACGACCGATCGTGATCATGATGTTCCTTCCCCGCACCGGAGTGCTGCGCTCGTGGCACGAACACCTCCATGTTCGGCGAACGCGTCCAGCGACGCGCGAGCGGAGCCGACGTCGGTGACGGGCCGCGTCGACCGGCCGGTTGTGGAGCGATCTCGCCTTGCACCCGACCGCTATTCATGCTTGAGTAATAGTCATGGATGAACAGTTGGCGGCGCGCGACTCGCAACTCCTCCGCGGCGTGTTGCCGATGCTCATCCTGTCCACCGTGCACCTCGGTGAGACCTACGGGTACGAGCTGGTCGAACGTCTCCGAGCCCTCGGTCTTGCCGATCTGGCGACCGGCGTCGTGTATCCGGTCCTCAGCCGGTTCGAACGCGACGGACTGGTGACCGCGCGTCGGGTCGCCTCCTCGGGCGGCCCAGCACGGAAGTACTACGCGATCACCGAACGAGGAGACGCGGCGAGGCTCGACGCCATCGCCCGCTGGAGGGCGATGACCGACATCGCCGAACGAGGAATTCACCCTGAAGGAGCATCAGCATGATCGACCAGAAGCACCCGACGGCGGATGACCTGCTCGCCGAGCGCGCTGCCCGTGGATTGAGCCTCGCGGACCGCTGGCGACGCGACTCATACCTCCAGCGCCTCGACTGGCACCTGGAGGCCGTAGTCACGGGGCGGGAACGCCGCTCGATCATCCGTTCACTCCGAGACGAACTCTCGGTCGATCGGCGACCGATGACGATCGCTCTGGCCGACCTCGGCTCACCACGCGCCCTGGCCGCCCGCTACGCCGACGACCCGGCCCGGTTGCGACCGACCTGGTCGATCGGGGTCATCTGGGGCGGCGTCGCGATCCTCGCCTACTGGTTCTCGTTCGCCCTGTTCACCTTCGGGATGCTCGCGGTGGTCGAGCAGTCGACACTCGATGAAGCGCACGCACGGTTCTTCTTCGTCAACGTGCTCGCCTTCGCCGACGAGGACGGCATCGGCGTTGGATGGTCCGGCGACGTCGCGTGGATCCTCGTGCCGATCGTGATCATCACCGTCACCGTGCTCATCGGAGCACGCTGCTGGCGCGCACTGCCACGCTCCCGCGGCTGACGCGGCAACGCCGCTGCAGCAAGGCGGGTCGGCGTCGAACCGTTGGTCAGAAGCCGAGCGTCGTCGACGTGACGACGCTGAGCAGGAGCGGAGCAACACCGACGAGGAGGAAGGCCGGCAGCACACAGACCCCGAGCGGGATCATGAGGCGGGTCGCGAGGATCGCTGCAGCCCGCTCGCCATCGGACCGCGCCTGATCACGCTGCTGCTCCGCCTCGCTGCGGAGCAGCTCGCCGGCGGGGATCCCGGCCCTGGCAGAGAGCGCGAGGACGCTCGTGATCGTGGCACCGTCGTAGGGGACGGCGAACCGCTCGCACGCCTCCTCGACGATCGACCGGGCCGCCGTCGCCGCTCCTCCACCCGCCATCGCCACCGCGACGAGGTCGAGCGACAACCCCGGCGCCGGGTCGCGCCTGGCCGCCCGTGCACTGAGCGCCGAACTCCAGCGCGCACCGACGATGAGGAACACCACGCCGGCCGCGAGACAGCAGAGTCCCGGAGGCGTCGCGAAGAGCGTCCGCAGCGTGTCGAAGCCGAGGGCCATCCCGAGGAGGACGGCGACGAGCGGCAACCAGAGCACCAGCCTCGCCGTCGCGGACGGTCCGGCGAGCGCCGTGCCGACGTCGCGACCGATGCGGTCCAACTCGCGCAGCGACCCGGCGAGGTCGCGCAGACAGACGCCGAGCGGCGCGCCGCTGATGGCAGCGACCTGCCAAGCGGCGGCCAGGCCCGCCCAGGCCGTGCGCGCGCCGGCACCCGTCTCCTGATCAGCGATGGCGGCGATCGCCGCCGGCAGGTCGCCGCCGTGCGCGGCAGCATCGGCCACCGCTGACAACACCGCCGTGTCGGCCCGATGATCGCTCGCCGGGCCGGCTTCGTCGTCCGGTTCATCCGCCGTGAGGCCAACGGACACCGCTGCTGATCGCGTTCGCGCATCGGCGTCCGCTTCCACGGCGAGATGCCTCCAGGCACTGCCGGGTGCGACGCCGGCACCCAGCAGCACGGCCAGATGACGGGTGGTGCGCGCAACACGGGCGGGACCGTCGTCCTCGGGCGGAGTCGCGCCGGGAAGCGCCGCGAGCACCCGTTGGAGTACCCAGGGCCGGGTCACGGCAACTCCTCGACGGCGAGGCGGTCGTGTTCGTCGATCAGGAGGCGGCCGACGGCGACCACCTGCCGACCGATCGGGAGCCTCGCCAGATGCACGATGAGTCCGATCGCGCTCGTCGCCTGACGGGCGACGGCCTCCTGACTCATCCCGGCGAGCGCACCGAGCGCTTCCAAACGGGCGGGCACGTCGGTCACGGAGTTCGCGTGGAGGGTGCCTGCACCGCCGTCGTGCCCGGTGTTGAGCGCCGACAGCAGCTCACGCACCTCGGGCCCCCGGCACTCGCCGAGGACGAGCCGGTCGGGACGCATGCGGAGCGCCTCGCGCAGGAGGCGTTCGAGGTCGATACCGCCGGCCCCCTCCAGGTTGGCCTGGCGCGACTGGAGTGCGACGACATGCGGGTGGAGGATCCGCAGCTCCGCGACGTCCTCGATCACGACGAGCCGCTCGGCTGGCGAGGCGAGGCCGAGCAGGGCGCCGAGGAGCGTCGTCTTCCCGGAGCCGCCCGCACCGGTGATGAGGATGTTCGTCCGGGCCGCTACGGCGTCGCGCAGCAGCTCGGCGACCGTCGCCGGGAACATCCCGGAGGCCTGTAGCGCATCGAACCCCAGCGCTTCGTCCCGTGGCACCCGGATGGACAGGAGCGTCCCTCGCGTCGACACCGGCGGGAGGACCACGTGGACCCGCACCCCGTCCTGCAGACGCACGTCGACGCACGGCGTCGCCTCGTCGACGTGCCGCCCGCCCCTCGCCACCAGGCGCACCGCGAGCGCGCGGATGGTCGCCTCATCGGAGCGCCATCCCGCCTCCCGGACGAGCCCGGCACCGTGGTCGAGCCAGAGGCCGGACGAGCCGTTGACGAAGAGGTCGGTGACCCCCGGATCGGCGAGGTAGGGCGCGAGCGCGCCGAAGTCGGCGAGCGCCGTGACACCGCGCGACTCGCCTGCTCGCGCGGGTTCGGCGTCGGCCGACGCCCCCGGCGGATCAGGAGGGGTGACCTCGGGCGGGATGGAGACGACGAATCGATCGGACATGCGGCGAGAGTAGAAGCCCAGGCTCGAACCCCGAGGCGCGGAGGCACGGACCTCGCAAACTCACGAGACCGGCTTCGCTTGTGGAGCGTCGTCGGCGACCCTCAGTGCACCTCAGCGACCGATCGTCGAGGCGCGGATGACGAGGTCCGCGGCGATCACCGGGGCGGGTGCCACCGTCCGACCCTCGATCCGGGCGAGGAGTTGCTCGGCGCCTGCGCGACCGAGCGCCTCACCGGGCAACCGCACACTCGTCAACGGCGGGTCGCTCACGACCGACGACGCCAGGTCGTCGAACCCCACCACGGCGAGCTCAGCCGGCACCGGCATGCCCATCGCCCGCGCCGACTGCAGCACCCCGTACGCATGCGTGTCGGTCGCGCAGACCAACGCGGTCACCCCGGCGTCGCGCCACCGCGGCCAGCTGTCGACGAACGCCGCGGCCGCCGCTTCGAGGTCGATGATGCTCTCCGCGCGATCGTCCGCGTGCACGCGCATCCCGCGCACGGCGGCCTCGCGCTCGAGCAGCAGTCGACGCAGGAGGAACGTGTCCGTCGCGGTGCGCCCACCGAGGTACCCGAGTTGCCGGTGACCCAGGACGTGGAGGTGGTCGAGGAGTGCTCGGACACCGCCGAGGAGGTCGAAGTCGACGGACACGGCACGTCGGTCGGCGACGACGGCACCGGACGCGGCCTCCGCCGTCGTCGTCGGGAGGCGGGGTGCGTCGAGCAACACGAGCGCGGTGTCGAGCCTGAGCTCCTCGAGGAAGGCCTCGCTCGGCGCGTCGACCACGAGCCCGGCCGGTCGGAGGGCCGCCAATCGGCCGAGCGCCGCCGCCGTGGGCACGTCGCCCTCCCCGGTCACCGACACGAGCAGCTGGTACGCGTCGCCGAGGCCGGCCCTGAGTCCTCGGATCACCGCACCGAAGTAGGGGTTCGAGGCATCCGGCGTCACGAAGACGACCAGGTTGCTCGACCCACTCGCGAGCGCCCGCGCGGCGTGGTCGGCGACGTAGCCGAGCTCGGCGATCGCCTGACGCACCCGTTCGGCGTTCTGCGCCGACACGTGACCGGCGTCCTTGCCGTTGGCGACGAGCGACACGGTCGCGACCGACGTCCCGGCCCGCTCCGCCACCATCGCCGCCGTCACGCGACGGGCGGCGCGTGGCTGGGGATCGTTCGGTTCGAGGGGCACCCGTCGATCGTATCGGGGCCGCGGAACCCTGGGCCGAACGACCCGGTTTGGCGAACCTAAAGCGCTTGACGTAGGCTGCTCCCGGCGGACCTGAAGCGCTTTACGTGCCCTGCCGCCCGCTTCCCCAGCACCCCAACGATGTGGAGAACCATGCCCCGCAAGATCATCCTCGACTGCGACCCAGGCCACGACGACGCGATCGCCATCCTCCTGGCGCACGGCAACCCCGAGATCGAGCTGCTCGCCGTCACGACCGTCGTCGGCAACCAGACGCTCCCGAAGGTCACCCGGAACGCCCTCGCCGTCGCCCGCATCGCCGGGATCACCGACGTGCCGTTCGCCGCCGGCGCCGACCGCCCGCTCGTGCGCCCACTCGAGAACGCACCGGACATCCACGGCGAATCGGGCATGGACGGCCCCGTCCTCCCCGAACCGGCGATCGCCCTCGACGACCGGCACGCCATCGACCTCATCATCGACCTCGTCATGTCGCACGAACCGGGCGAGATCACCCTCGTCCCGACCGGCGGCCTGACGAACATCGCCCTCGCAGCCCGCAAGGAGCCGCGCATCGTGGAGCGCGTCAAGGAGGTCGTCCTCATGGGCGGCGGCTACCACGTCGGCAACTGGTCGGCGGTGGCCGAGTTCAACATCAAGATCGACCCTGAGGCCGCGCACATCGTCTTCAACGAGAGCTGGCCCGTCGTCATGGTCGGCCTCGACCTCACGCACCAGGCCCTCGCCACCCCGGAGGTCGTCGAGCGGATCGCCACGATCGGCACCGGCCCGGCACGCTTCGTCGAGGAGCTGCTCGAGTTCTTCGGCACCACCTACAAGGACGCGCAGGGCTTCGACAGCCCGCCCGTGCACGACCCGTGCGCCGTCGCCTACGTGATCGACCCGACGATCGTGCGGACCGTCAAGGTGCCGATCGACATCGAACTCACGGGCACGCTCACCCTCGGCATGACGGTCGCCGACTTCCGCAGCCCGGCTCCGGACGACTGCAGCACCTGGGCAGCGACCGAGCTCGACCACGCACGCTTCTGGGGCCTCGTCACCGACGCCCTCGAGAACATCGGGGAGATCGAACTGTGAGCGACCTCCTGAACTCCACGAGGCCCGCCGTGCGCATCGGCGCCCTCATGACGGCGTTGCTCGCCGCCTGCGTCGCGTTCCAGTTGAACGCCAGCATGCTGAGCCCCGCGCTCGTCAGCATGGCGCGCGAACTGCAGACCGACGACGCCACCATCGGCCTGTCGCAGACCATGTTCTTCACCACGGCGGCGCTGTTCTCGGTCTTCCTCCCCCGCCTCAGCGACATCGTCGGCCGGAAGCGCGTCCTGACGGGCATGCTCGTCATCATGCTCGTCGGCACCGTCGTCGCGGCCCTCGCCGCGAACGTCGAGATGCTGTTCGTCGGCCGCATCATCCAGGGCGTGTCCGGGCCGGTCGTGCCCATCACCCTGCTGATGCTGCGCGCCGAGGTCACCGACCCGAAGCGGTACGGCGCCATGATGGGCCTCATCACCGCGGTCAACGGCGGCATCGCCGGGATCGACGCCCTCGCCGGCGGATGGCTCGTCACGAACCACGGCTTCCGGTCCGTCTTCTGGACCATGGCCGTCGTCGCAGCCGTCGCGATCGTCTTCGTCGTCCTGTGGGCCGCGAACTCGCAGCCCTCGAAGGGCACGAGGATGGACTGGTGGGGCGTGCTCCCGCTCGTCGTGTCGATCGCCGCACTGCTCACCGCGTTCAACGAGGCCGGCAAGCTCGCGGCGGCGAACTGGTTGCTCGTCGGCGGGTTCATCGTCGTCGCCCTCGTCGCGTTCGCGATCTTCTGGACCGTCGAGAACCGCGTCGCCGAGCCACTGGTCGCCACGAAGTACCTCCGCCAGCGCAGCACCTGGGCACTCCTGCTCACGACGTTGCTCACGATGACCGGGGTCTTCGCCGTCGCCAACGGCCTCGTCACCTCGATCGCGCAGAACGCCGACGCGGGCTTCAGCATGGAGGCCGACCTCGCCTCGCTCGCGTTCCTGACGCCGTACGCCCTCGTCGGCTGGCTCGTCGGCCCGTTCGCCGGTCGTCTCGCGCCAACGCTCGGCTACCTGAACGTGCTCCGCATCGGTCTCATCGGCAGCATCGTCTCGATCGTCATCATGGCGCTCGTCGGCGTGCACTCGCTCCCCGTGCTCATCGCGACGACCGTCCTCATCGGTGCGACCTACGCGGGCATCGGCAACATCATGCTCAACGGGCTGGGCATCGTCCTGTCGCCGAAGGAGAACCCGGGCTTCCTGCCCGGCCTCAACGCGGGCGCCTTCAACCTGGGCGCCGGCCTCAGCTTCGTCGTCCTCCCCGCCGTCCAGATCGCCGTCGCACCCGCCGGAGGGACGTCGACGGCCGGGTACACGAGTGCCATGCTGGTCGGCGCGGGCATCACCGCGGTCGCCCTGCTGGTGTCGTTCCTCATCCCGAAGCCCGCCGGCGCCGAGGTCCGTCCGGCCGAGACCGCCTCGGCAGCCTAGGAGGGTCACCATGCAGAGTCCACGCATCGTCGTCGTCGGGTCCTTGAACGCGGACCTCGTCGTCCGCACTGCACGCTTCCCGCAGCCCGGGGAGACGCTCACGGGATCCGAACTCGCCGTCATCCCCGGCGGCAAGGGCGCCAACCAGGCGGTCGCCGCAGGCAGACTCGGCGGCGACGTCACCATGGTCGGCGCGGTCGGCGACGACGCGCACGGGTCGCTCCTGCTCGAGTCGCTCTCGAGCTCGGGAGTGGACGTCACCCGGATCGCCCGACGTGACGACGTCGCGACCGGTACCGCGGTCATCACCGTCGACGACGCCGGGGAGAACACGATCATCGTGTCGCCTGGGGCGAACGGCACCCTCACGCCCGACCGGATGGGCGAGGCGTGGACGGCGCTCGACGGTGCCGGCGTCGTCTGCCTGTGCCTCGAGGTACCCATCGACACCGTGCTCGAGACGGCCCGGCGGGGCGCCGCGGCCGGCGCGCTCGTGCTCCTCAACCTCTCCCCCTACGGTCCGGTGCCGGAGGAGCTCCTCCACGCGACCGGCGTCCTCCTCGTGAACGAGCACGAGGCCGCCGATCTCGCCGGGGTCGACCCGGAGGAGGCCGGGTGGGAGGCGACCGCAACGGCGCTGCGCAGCCACGGCATCCGACGAGCCGTCGTCACGACCGGGGCCGCAGGCAGTGTCGTGATCGACGGCGAGGCCGCCCCGACACCGGTTCCGTCGCCGACGGTGGACGCCGTCGACACCACCGGCTGCGGCGACGCGTTCATGGGTGCCCTCGCGCTGCGACTCGCTGCCGGCGACGAGCTCGTCGACGCGGCGCGATTCGCCTCGACCGTCGGCAGCTACGCGGCGACCGGCGCCGGCGCCCAGGCGTCGTACCCCGATCAGGAACAGCTCGCGGCGTTCCTCGAGCAGCGATGAGACACGGGGTCCCGCGTGAACCGACGCGGGACCCCGTGTCGCCTCAGCCGGCGGCGATCACCCAGAGGTAGAGCACCGCAGCAGCAGCGATCGCCCAGCTCGTGAAGCTGCCGACGAGGAACTCCTCCGCCTTGCCGCCGACCCCGCGATCCTCGGAGATCTCCGGGAAGCGCACGATGCCTTTCGCCGCGACGAGGGCGGCGATCACCATGCCGGTGCCGCTCAGCGCGAGGACGACGATGAAGACGCGTTCGAGCGGGCCGATGAGTCGGCCGCCGAGCAGCTGCGTCGTCGGACGCCGCGGCGTGGCGCTCTGCTCGACGGTCCCCAACTCGCGTCCGCGGATCATGACCGTCCAGGCGGAGGCGGGTGCCGCGGTCGGTTGCGGCTCGTCGTCCTCACGCGCGCGGCGCAGCGACGCCCGCACGATGAGGTTGCTGCTCCGCGTGAGGAAGACGAGCGTCGACCCGGCTGCGACGGCGAGAACCAGGGGCACCTCCTGCAGCACGCCGAGGTCGAAGCCCGCGTAGAGCCGTGCAGCGGGGCTGTCGGCGGTCCCGCCCGCCCCGAACACGAGCGTGGAGACGACGACGAGGAGACCGAGCAGGAGCACGGGCCAGAACCCGCGCGGTCGTGACGCGTCCGAGGACGGCATGGCCACGATCCATCCGAGGGCGACGAGGCCGGTCAGCGTCGGCCACCACCAGTCGAGCCCGAGGCCCAGCACGGCGAACAGCCAGACCACCACCAGCCCGATCACCGGGGACCAGCGCGGGCCGCGGACCACACCCCGACAGAGGTCGGCGACCCCGATCATGAGCAGCAGGACGGCCGTGATCATCGGGCCGGCGATCCGGCGAGCAGGTCGAGGGCCGAGACGAGCGCGGCACCGCCCGATCGTTGCAGGTTCTGCGACACCGCGGACTGCGAGATGCCGGCTTCGGCAGCCATCGACTCCTGCGATCGGCCGAGGAGCGCGCCCGCGGCGAGCTGTCGCTGTCGGGGGTTCCGCATCTGATCGATCGTGTGGTCGCGCAGGGTGAGGAGTGCGTTCACGATGGCGTCTCCGTCCTGGGGCGCTTCGCCCTCGAACCACGATCGCAGGTACGGCTGACGTTTGTCCTCTCGCCGATGCGCCTCGTCGATGGCGGCTCGGGCCCGCCACCAGGCGGAACCGTCCTGAATGCGGGCCTCCTGCCCGGCGTCGATGTCCGTGACCTCGCCCCAGCCGAGGCCGAACCGGCAATCGACCTCCGCGGGGAACAGCAGTCGCGCGAGGGTGGTGGCTCGCAGTGCGGTCGCGACGTCCGCGTACACGACCTGGAACTCGTCGCCGACCGTCGGACGCAGCGGCTGCTCGGCGGGCCAGGTGGCCTCCACCTGGAGGAAGACGTCCTGGATCGCGCGCTGAGCTCGGGGGCGGTCGTCGAGACGGCGGGAACCGACGATGTCGACGACGACGGCCAGGAGGAGATCGGTCATCTCAGAAGCATAGAGCTGATAGTGGCAGAACTATAAGCAATAATCGAATACTCACCGGCAGCCACCTGCAGCCAGCGCCGGAGACAGAAGAAGGCGGCACCCATTGGGGGGAATGGGTGCCGCCTCTACAGTGCCGGATTGGGGGGAATCGCTGGCACTGCATGCACGAATGTATATTCGGCCGGGTCCAAGTGTACGCCAGCGGACGGGGAATACAAGCATTCAGACGACCCCAGATCGAGTGGTTTCCCTACCATGCCCAGATCATTCACAGACTGGGCCGGTGGATTTGTTCGGATGAGTGACAAATCCGCAACCGAGAACGCGCTACGCTCGTGCATGGCACGGACTCGACCCGCCTGGGCAGGTCGGGTCAGGAACGCGGATTCGCAAGGGAGCGAGACACACACGATGAGCACTCAGATCGACAGCCTGCTGCACGAAGACCGACGATTCCCACCGTCGGAGGAGTTCGCCGCGCAGGCGATCGCCAGCGCCGAGCTCTACGAGCGGGCGTCGAGTGACCGGCTCGCCTTCTGGGCCGAGCAGTCCCGCGAGCTGCTCACATGGAGCAAGCCGTTCACGGAGACCCTCGACTGGTCGAACCCTCCCTTCGCGACCTGGTTCGACGACGGCGAGCTGAACGTCGCCTACAACTGCCTCGACCGGCACGTCGAGGCCGGCAACGGCGACCGCGTCGCCCTCCACTGGGAGGGCGAGCCCGGCGACACCCGCACCATCACCTACGCCGAACTCACGGCAGAGGTCAAGCGCGCGGCCAACCTGTTCACCAGCCTCGGCGTCGAAGCCGGCGACCGGGTCGCCATCTACCTGCCGATGATCCCGGAGGCGATCGTCTCGATGCTCGCCGTCGCGCGCATCGGCGCGGTCCACTCGGTCGTCTTCGGCGGGTTCAGCGCGGACAGCCTGCGCTCCCGCATCGACGACGCGGAGGCCAAGCTCGTCATCACCGCCGACGGCGGCTACCGCAAGGGCAAGGTCTCCGCGCTCAAGCCCGCCGTCGACGCGGCGCTCGCGAGCCGCGGCGAGCTGCCCGAGCAGGCGACCGTGGATCACGTGCTCGTCGTCCGTCGCGGCGAGAACGAGGTCGACTGGACGGCCGGACGCGACCTCTGGTGGCACGAGGCCATCGCCGACGCCGAACCCGAGCACGACGCGCAGCCGTTCCCCGCCGAGCAGCCGCTCTTCATCCTGTACACCTCCGGCACCACCGGGAAGCCGAAGGGCATCCTGCACACCTCGGGTGGCTACCTGACGCAGACGGCGTTCACCCACAAGAACGTCTTCGACCTGCACCCCGAGACCGATGTGTACTGGTGCACGGCCGACATCGGTTGGATCACGGGCCACAGCTACGTCACCTACGGACCCCTCGCGAACGGCGCGACGCAGGTGCTCTACGAGGGCACACCGGACGCCCCGCACCCGGGACGCTGGTGGGAGATCATCGAGAAGTACGGCGTGAGCATCTTCTACACGGCTCCGACGGCGATCCGCTCCTTCATGAAGCTCGGCCGGAAGATCCCGAAGCAGTTCGACCTGTCGTCACTCCGCCTGCTCGGCTCGGTGGGCGAGCCCATCAACCCCGAGGCATGGATGTGGTACCGCAAGATCATCGGCAACAAGGTCGCGCCGATCGTCGACACCTGGTGGCAGACGGAGACCGGGGCGATCATGGTGTCGGCCCTTCCCGGTGTCACGTCGACGAAGCCCGGTAGCGCGCAGGTCCCGATCCCGGGCATCGCCATCGACGTCGTCGACGACGCCGGTGACGCGGTCGGTGCCGGCGGCGGCGGACTGCTCGTCGTGACCGAGCCCTGGCCGTCGATGCTCCGCGGCATCTGGGGCGACCCCGAGCGGTTCAAGGAGACCTACTGGGAGAAGTTCTGGGACGTCGAGGGCGGCCCCTTCTACTTCGCCGGCGACGGCGCCCGGCTCGACTCGGACCGCGACGTCTGGCTGCTCGGCCGTGTCGACGACGTCATGAACGTCTCCGGGCACCGACTCTCGACCGCTGAGATCGAGTCGGCGCTCGTCGCAAACGAGATGGTGGCCGAGTCGGCCGTGGTCGGTGCGGCCGACGAGACCACCGGGCAGGCGGTCGTCGCCTTCGTCATCATCAAGGAGTCCCACCTCGAGCAGGCGTCCGGACTCGCGGACATCACCGGCGCGCTCCGCAGCTGGGTCGGCGAACAGATCGGTCCGATCGCACGCCCCCGCGAGGTCTACCTCGTCAACGAATTGCCGAAGACGCGCTCGGGCAAGATCATGCGCCGTCTCCTGCGCGACGTGGCCGAGGGCCGCGAGGTGGGCGACACGACGACGCTCGCCGACACCACGGTCATGCAGATCATCACCGACAAGATGGTGAAGAACACCTAGGTCCGCGCAGCCCCGAAGCAGGAGATCCGCTCCGCAGCAGGAGGAACGTGGCTACGTTCTCCTGCTCCGGAGCGGATCTCCTGTGCTCCACAGGGCAGGCTCTCGGGCAGCTCATCCCCGTATCCCCGGGGCGGCGGCCGTGGCCCTGCCCAGCCCGCGAAGCTGAGGTGATGGACCTCATCCCGTGGATAGACCGGCACGACGGGATCGTGCATCGTCTCGACGCGCTTGATGCCGGAGCGACCAGGCACGGCATCGAATGCGCGAAGCGATCAGGCTCGGTCCGAGTCGTCAGACGCAACTGGCTGGTGACCGAGGCGTGTGATCCCCAACTGCTCTTCGCGGCGACGCGCGGAGGACGATTGACGTGTCTGACGATCGCCGGTCGTCGCGGTTGGTGGAACCTCTCCGACGGACTCGTCCACCTCTCCGTCCCGTCGACGTCTGCCGCGACGATCGAATCAGGGCTACGGCTCCATTGGAGCGCGACCCCGGCACCAGTGTCCGCCCGCACGCTGGTGCAGCCACCGGTCAATGCACTCTTCCACATCGCCGAGTGCCAACCGTTCGAACGCGCACTCGTGGTCTTCGAATCGGCTGTCCGCATCGGCGATGCCGACCTCGACCGGCTCAGACTCATGCCCACCCGTTCCCGCCGGTTCCGGAGGGTGATCGACCGCACCAGCCACCTCTCCGACTCCGGCATCGAGTCGATACCTCGCATCCGTCTCGCGCGGATCGGGATTCACATGCGTCAGCAGGTCGTGGTCGACGGTCACCGTGTCGACGGTCTCGTCGGCGAGCGCCTTATCCTGCAATTCGATGGACACGCCCCGCACCAGGATGCATCACAGCGGAGCCGCGACCTCGCGCAGGATCGCCGCCTCGCGCTGTCCGGTCACACCGTCCTGCGGTTCAGTTACCAGCAGGTCATGCATGATTGGACACTCGTCGAGCGCGAGGTCTCAGACGCGATCGCGCAAGGCAGGCATCAGTGGTGAACGCAGGAGATCCGCTCCGCAGCAGGAGGAACGTAGCTACGTTCTCCTGCTCCGGAGCGGATCTCCTGTTGTGACGTCGCGCGCTACGCGAACTCGACGATGAGCTCCACCTCGACGGGCGAGTCGAGCGGGAGCACGGCGACGCCGACGGCGGAGCGGGCGTGCACGCCGAGGTCGCCGAAGATCTCGCCGAGGACCTCTGACGCACCGTTGATGACGCCGGGCTGGCCGGTGAACGCCGGGTCGGAGGCGACGAAGCCGACGACCTTCACGATGCGGGTGACGCGGTCGAGCGAACCGATCTGGCTCTCCACCGCGGCGAGCGCGTTGAGGGCGCACGTCCGGGCGTAGGTCTTGGCGTCGGCGGGCGAGACGAGTCCGTCGCCCTCGCCGACCTTGCCGGTGGCGGGGAGCTTGCCGTCGGTCATGGGCAGCTGGCCCGAGGTGAAGACGTGCTCACCGGAGACCACCGCGGGGATGTAGGCCGCGACGGGCGGGACGACGGTGGGCAGGGTGATACCGAGCTCGGCGAGTCGGGCGGCGATCTGGGACATGGGGGTTCCTCCGGGGCGTCGGGTCAGTCGGCGATGGGGCGCTTCAGGTAGGCGACGAGCCCACCTTCCGGACCGGTGACGACCTGGACGAGCTCCCAACCCTCCCCGCCCCAGTTGTTCAGGATGGCTGCCGTGTTGTGGATCATCAACGGCGTGGTGAGGTACTCCCAGCGGGTCATGTCTCTCCTCGATCGGGCGCTCCGCACGGAGAGGCGGAGGCGCAGGGGATGCTCATGGCGGGCCCCAAGTGAAGCTCGCTCACAGTTTCCCCGCTTACCTTCGATCCTATGCCTGAACCACGTACCCCCGCGAAGACGGTCGCGCAGAGCGTCCTCGGCTTCGTCGGCTTGAGCGTCGCCGCCGGTGTGCTCGCCACCGCCGCGGTCACCCCTGCCATCGCGATGACCGGTCTCGCCACCTCCACGGGCATCTCCGTCTTCGACGGTCTCCCCGACTACCTCCAGCTCGACTCGCTCGCCCAGAAGTCGAGCATCTACGCCAAGGACTCCGCCGGCAACCCGGTGCTCCTCGCCTCCTTCTACGACCAGAACCGGATCGAGGACAGCTGGGACCAGATCTCCCAGTTCGCGAAGGACGCCGCGGTCTCGGCCGAGGACCCCCGCTTCTTCGAACACGGTGGCATCGACCTCGCGGGCACCGTCCGGGCGGTCGTCAACAACGCCGCCGGCGGGTCGACGCAAGGTGGCTCCTCCATCACGCAGCAGTACGTGAAGAACGTCCTGGTGCAGAAGGCCGAGGCGATCCCCGACAAGAAGGAGAGCGACGCGGCCTACGAGGAGGCGACCGCGACGACCCCGGAGCGCAAGCTCAAGGAGATGCGACTCGCGATCGGTCTCGAGAAGACGTACGGCAAGGAGGACATCCTCCGCGGGTACCTCAACATCTCCGGTTTCGGCGGACGCGTCTACGGGATCGAGGCGGCGTCCAACTACTACTTCAACACCACGGCGGCCAACCTCACGCTGGAGCAGGCGGCGACACTGCTGGCGATCGTCAACAATCCCGAGAACCTCAGGATCGACAAGCCCGACAGCGCCGACAACGGCGCGGCCAACGGCTACGCCCTGACGAAGACGCGTCGGGACTACGTCCTCGACCAGATGCTCAAGGAGCAGAAGATCTCCAAGGAGCAGCACGACACCGCCGTGGCGATCCCGATCACCCCGACGATCGTGCCTCCCATCACCGGTTGTTCCGCAGCCGGGTCATCCGCCTACTTCTGTGACTACGTGACGAACGTGCTGCAGAACAACGAGATCTTCGGCGCCACACAGGACGAACGGTGGACGAACTTCAAGCGCGGCGGGTACAGCGTGTTCACGACGCTCGACCTCGACCTCCAGGCCGCGTCGCAGGCCGCGATCGACGAGTACGTGCCGAAGACGACCACCGAGCTCGACCTCGGTGCCGTCTCGGTGAGTGTCCAGCCGGGCAGTGGCCGGATCCTCGCCATGGCCCAGAACAAGGACTACTCGCAGGATCCCGACGTGCTCGCGACGGGTTCCAACTACAGCGCCATCAACTACAACACCGATCAGGCCTACGGCGGATCGGCGGGCTTCCAGCCCGGGTCGACGTACAAGATCTTCACCCTGACGGACTGGCTGAAGTCGGGCAAGGGCGTCAACGAGTCGATCAACGCGAACCGTCGATCCGACTGGGGCACCTTCACCAACAGTTGCGTCCCGGGTGGGACGGAGCAGGCCGAGGCCGGGTGGAGTCCGCGGAACGACGAGGGCGAATCCGGGTCCTACACCGTCAGGCGCGCGACGCAGCAGTCGATCAACACCGCGTTCATCGCGATGGCGCAGGAGCTCGACCTCTGCGACATCAGCAAGACCGCCGAGTCGATGGGCGTGCACCGTGCCGACGGCGCACCGTTGAACAACTCCCCCGCGACCGTGCTCGGCACGAACGAGGTCGCTCCGCTGAGCATGGCGACCGCCTTCGCGACGCTCGCCGCCGGCGGCAAGACGTGCGACCCGATCGCGATCGACTCGATCACGAAGCCCGACGGTTCCACCGCCGAGGTCCCCTCGGCGAATTGCCGTCAATCCGTCGATGCGAAAGTGGCGGCGGCGGCCGACGACGTCCTCCAAGGCGTCGTCTCCAACGGCACCGCGTCCGCTTCGGGCGCCCGCACCGACGGCGTCGGTGAGCTGATCGGCAAGACCGGCACCACCGACAACGCCGAGGCGACCTGGATGAGCGGCGCGAGCACGACGGTCGCGACGGTCGTCGGCACCTTCAACGTCAGCGGACACGTCAACCTCCGCGACACCTACATCGGCGGAACCCAGGTCGCGTCCATGCGGCACTACATCTGGCCGGCGGTCATGTCCGCCGCGCTCGCCAAGTATCCGGGTGGCGACTTCCCCGAGGCGGACCGCGCGACGCTGCAGGGCGACGGTTCCGGCAGTAGCGAGGAGGACTCGACGCCCGCTCCGACACCCACCGCCGACCCGACGCAGGCCCCGAGCGAGGCGCCGACACCGGCACCGGGCGACGGCGCGGACACCGATGGGACCGGCGAGGACGGCGGGCCCGCAGCCCCTGGGAACGGCGGCGGAGCCGGGAACGGGAACGGGAACGGCTCGCCCGGATGATCGGATGCGGCTGCCGGTCGCACGCCGACCGACAGCCGCGTCGCGTCGCCCGGCGGCAACGATCGGGTTTCAACGCAGCCCTGAGCGGGCCTTTTTCAGGATTGTCGCTTAGCATCGATCCATGCCTCAACAACATCGCACGGCCACCGGTGTGCTCGGCGGCTTCCTCGGCTTCCTCGGCCTGAGTGTCGCCGCGGGCGTCCTCGTCACCGCCACGGTCACCCCGGCGCTCGCCGTCACGGGGATCGCGACCAACAGCACGATCAACGTGTTCGACGGTCTGCCCGACTACCTGGCCCTCGACGAGCTGGCGCAGAAGTCCAACATCTACGCGACTGACAGCGCCGGTACGCCGCAGCTGCTCGCGTCGTTCTACACGCAGAACCGCATCGAGGTCGGTTGGGACCAGATCAACCAGTTCGTGAAGGACGCGGCGGTCTCGGCCGAGGACCCGCGCTTCTACGAGCACGGCGGTGTCGACCTCACGGGTACGATCCGTGCGGCCGCGATCAGCCTGTCCGGCAACGACCTCCAGGGTGGTTCGTCGATCACGCAGCAGTACGTGAAGAACGTGCTCGTGCAGAAGGCCGAGGCGATCACCGACAAGGAGAAGATGGAGGCCGCGTACGACGAGGCCACCAAGACCACTCCGGAGCGCAAGCTCAAGGAGATGCGCATGGCCATCGGCCTCGAGAAGCGCTATGGCAAGCAGGACATCCTCCGGGGCTACCTGAACATCGCCGGGTTCGGTGGTCGCACCTACGGCATCGAAGCCGCAGCGAACTATTACTTCAACACGACCGCGGCGAACCTCAACCTCGAGCAGGCCGCGACGCTGATGGCGATCGTGAACAACCCCGAGACGCTGCGTCTCGACCGCCCGGAGAGTGAGACCAACGGCGCGGCCAACGGCTACGCGCTGACGAAGGACCGCCGCGATTACGTCCTCAAGCAGATGATCAAGGAGGGCAAGATCACGCAGGAGCAGTTCGACGTGGCCATCGCCACCGTGATCACGCCCACGATCACGCCGGCCAGCACGGGTTGCCAGACCGCCGTGAACATCAGCCCCGGCTCCGGGTTCTTCTGCGACTACGTCACCCGCGTGTTCCAGAACAACCCGATCTTCGGTGAGACCGAGGACGAGCGGTGGGCGGCGTTCAACCGCGGCGGCTACAGCGTGTTCACCACGCTCGACCTCGACCTCCAGTGGGCAGCACAGAGCGCGCTCGACGCGTACATCCCGCACGCGAGCGACCAGCTCGACATCGGCGCGGTCGCCGTCACGGTCCAGCCGAAGACCGGCCGGATCCTCGCGATGGCGCAGAACAAGGACTACACGAACGACCCGGAGATCGCTGCGACCGGAGCGAACTTCAGCGGCGTCAACTACAACACCGACTACGACTACGGCGGATCGAGCGGTTTCCAGCCCGGCTCCACGTACAAGACCTTCACCCTGGCCGAGTGGCTCAAGGAGGGCCACGGCCTGAACGAGGGCGTCGACGGACGCAAGCGATCGCCGTGGGGTACGTTCAAGGACTCCTGCGCCGACGGCGGCACGGTCTACGCCGGCTCCGATTGGAACCCCGGTAACGACGAGGGCGGCAACGGCGGCTACTACACGGCGCTGCAGTCCACGAAGGCCTCCATCAACACCGGCTTCATCGCCATGTCCAAGCAGCTCGACCTCTGCGGCATCCGCAAGACGGCCGAGTCGATGGGCGTGCACCGCGCCGACGGTGGGCCGCTCCTGCAGTCCCCCGCCACCGTGCTCGGCACGAACGAGGTGGCTCCGCTCAGCATGGCGACGGCCTTCGCGACCTTCGCATCCGGCGGCGTGACCTGCGACCCGATCGCGATCGACCGCGTGGTGAAGCCCGACGGCACGGAGATCCCCGTTCCGGCGGCGAACTGCCGCCAGGGCCTCGAGCCCAACGTCGCGGCGACCGCGAACGTGGCTCTCCAGGCGACCTTCAACGGTGGTACGACGAGCGCGTCGCGCATCGGTGACGGCATCCCGCTCATCGGCAAGACCGGAACGACCGACAACAACGAGGCCACCTGGATGAGCGGTGCGAGCACCTCCGCGGCTACCGTCGTCGGGGTCTTCAATGCCACCGGCCACGTCAACCTCCGACGCACCTACTTCGATGCCGGGCAGGTCGCGGTCCTCCGTCACTCGATCTGGCCGCGCATCATGGAGGTCGCCAACGGCAAGTACGGCGGCACAGCGTTCGGCGACCCGGATCCATCCCTCATCAACGGCCAGTCCGTCCAGGTGCCGGACGTCGCCGGGAAGTCCATCGAGGAGGCACAGAAGATCCTCGAGGATGCCGGCTTCGGCTTCGCGAACGGCGGCGCCGCCGACTCCGCCCTCCCCGTGGGTCAGGCTGCCAGCACCAACCCTGCCGGCACGGTCCCGAAGGGCTCGATCATCACCGTCTACACGAGCAACGGCCTGGTCGGCGTCGTCCCCGATGTGAGTGCTGCCGCCAGCTTCGACGATGCGAAGGCGGCCATCCAGGGTGCCGGGTTCTCGAACGTGGGTCAGAAGTGCGTCGCGGACCCTGCGGCCACGGGCACGAAGGTGACCGGGGTGGATCCGCCAGCCGGATCCCAGGCGAAGAAGGACGCGAAGATCACGGTGTCGATCACGAAGGACAAGTGTTGACGCTCTGACGCGATGACGAAGGGCCCGGTCGGATGTCGACCGGGCCCTTCGTCGTACCCGCGGATGCGCTCCGGGCGTCTTCGGAGGGGCCAGCGGGTACGCTCGTGGGACGGTCGGAACCACTCGGCGACCGAAGGAGGAGACGATCGATGGCGGCACCCATGAGCACCGGCGGCAGACTCGGAACGGCAGCGGCCGTCGTGGCAGGCCTCGGGGCCCTCACCTTCGGGTACGCGTCGGTGATCGAGCGCAACGCCTTCACGCTGCGCAGGGTGACCGCTCCGGTCCTCCCGCCCGACGCCGAGCCGATCACCGTCCTGCACCTCTCCGACCTCCACATGGCGCCCTGGCAGCGTCGGAAGCAGGCCTGGCTGCGGTCACTGGCCGATCTCCGACCGGACGTCGTGATCAACACGGGCGACAACCTGGGGCATGAGCAGGGCATCGACGGGATCCGGGCTGCGCTCTCGGTGTTCGCGGGGGTTCCCGGGGCGTTCGTGCACGGCTCGAACGACTACTACGGCCCGACCGCGAAGAACCCGTTCAAGTACTTCACGCAGACCTCCTCGAAGCACGTCTCCCCGACGACGCTCGACACGGGTGCGCTCGAGCGGTTCTTCATGGACGAACTCGGTTGGATCGACCTCAACAACGCGGTCGGTGAGATCTCGGTCCGCGGGACCCGCCTCGACCTGTTCGGCGTCGACGACCCGCACAAGCACTTCGACCGTCTGGACACGTTGACGGCCCTCATCGACGAACGGCTGGACGCCGAGACGTTGGAGACCGACGACCCGTCGTTGGCGCACACGGTGACGGTGGGCGTGATGCACGCTCCGTATCGGCGGGTGCTCGACGCGTTCGTGACGCAGGGTGCGCAGTTCATCTTCGCCGGTCACACCCACGGTGGTCAGGTCTGTGTGCCGGGCTACGGGGCACTCGTGACGAACTGCGACATCCCTCGCAAGCAGGTGAAGGGGCTCAGCGTCTGGCGCCACGCCCTCCGCTCGGCGTACCTGAACGTGTCGGCGGGTGTCGGCACGTCCATCTATGCGCCCGTGCGCTTCGCCTGCCGGCCGGAAGCGTCGCTCGTGACGCTCCTCCCCCGTCGCACGGTGGTCTGACCGGGCCGGACTGCCCTTCGACAGGCTCAGGGACCGGGACCTTCCGGGCTGTGCTGTCGGGGTAGCGGGATGTGCAACCCGCCAGCCCGAGAAACAGAGAAGCCCGGCGGATACTTGCGTATCTGCCGGGCTTTGCTGTCGGGGTAGCGGGATGTGCAACCCGCCAGCCCAGCGGACCGCCAGCCCACGAAAACAGAGAAGCCCGGCCAGACGATTTCTTGTCTGACCGGGCTTTGCTGTCGGGGTAGCGGGATTTGAACCCACGACCTCTTCGTCCCGAACGAAGCGCGCTACCAAACTGCGCCACACCCCGATGGCCCGAAGGCCTTGTCTAGGATAGCCGATTTTTCAGCGGCTGTTCGCCACTTCCTGGAATCGGTGCATCCCGGACCGGATCAGCCGGACGCCGCCATCGCCGCCCGGCCGATCCGTGCTCTCACGCCTGCTGACGGCGACGCACGACCACGGTGCCGAGCGCGGCAGCACCGACGGCGAGGAGCCCACCGGCCACCCATGGGAGGGCGGTTCCGGCGAACCCGGTGTCGGCGAGGGCGTTGCCCCCGGCAGACGGGTCGGAGGCCGACGCGGCGGCAGCAGCGGCGTCCGCGGGGTCCAGCACGGTGAAGTCCGATGAATCGGTCACGGTGCCCTGGGTCGCGGTCAGCGTGTAGGTGCCCGCGGGGTCCGCAGCCGTGTCGATGGAGACCTGGATGTCTCCGGCGGCGTCAGCGACGGTCGACAGCGTGCGAGCGGAGACGCCGGCCACCGAGGAGTCGATGGTGATCGACACGGTCTGGTTCGCGGCCCAGAAGTCCGAGCACGAGTACGAGACCGCCGCGCCGCGCGCGACGCTCGCCGGCGTGATCGAGTTACAGCTGCCTGGACCGTAGCTGTCGCCCTCGACCGCGTTGGCTGCGGTGGGCAGCGCGACGACGGCGAGGAGGACGAGTGCGGCGGCGGAGAGAGTTCGTTTCATGTGCGGGCCCCTAGGTGTGCGGATGGCGCATGCGCTGCGTGATGCGACATGCGGACACGGCCTGGAGCCGAGCGCTGTTCACTCGTGGCCTCCATGGCCGTCATCATGCTAGGGCAGCCGCTCGCTCGCCTGGGCTGAAAAACCGCGGAATTCCGCGGATGTGACCACCTTTGGGGGTACGCCCTGTCCGCCTGACGCCACGCCGGGTGAGGACCGTGCCAGGCCGAAGCCCAGGAGGGTGAGGTGCCCTCCCGTCAGGCCGTGGTCCGAGCGGACGACCGCCCGGACCACGCATCCCGACCGACGGATCAGGCCGTCTTGCGGCGACGGATCGCCATCGCTCCGACGACGCCGGCACCGACGACGAGGAGGCCTCCGCCGATCCACGGCAGGGCTCCACCGTCGAAGCCGGTCGAGGCGAACTCGCGCTCCGAGACCTGGAACGAGGCACTCTCCGTGGTGGCGCCCTGGGTCGCCGTGACCATGCAGGTGCCGGAGGCGGTCTTGCTGGTCTCGATCGTCACCGCGAACGCGCGGGCGGCGTCGGCGCTGAACGTGCCGGACGTGGGTACGGCGCTCTGCTCGGCGGCCTGCTCGGTCGCTCCGGCGGTGTTCGGCTTCGCAGCGGGAATGCTGCAGCCGGGCCCGGCGACGGTGACCGTCACCGGAGTGCCGGGGTCGAAGGTGCCGTCGCAGCGGAAGACGGTCGACTCCCCCTGGGTCACCGACACCGGTGTGAGGGTCGCACAGCCGGCAGGGCCGTAGGTGGACGAGTCAGTCGCTGCGCTCGCGGCGGTCGGGGCCGCGAAGACTGCCAGGAGGCAGAGCGATGCTAGGGCAAGGGTGCGCTTCATGTTGATATCCCCAAGGAACGTCGAATACCCCCTGCGTCCGCCGATTTCGGGTGGGCGTCCGCGCGAGGTTCCCCAGGGTCACGAATTCGGGTGCGTGGCTTCCTGAGGTGTTGTCATGCTATGTCAGGAGCCGCACCGAGGGAAGGCTGAAATGGTCGTTTTGCCCGTGATTCCGGGGGTTGTGACCAGGTTTGGGGGTACATCGGAGGCCTTCGGAGCGAGCACCGTGAAGACGAGTTCCGTTGTCGCCCCCGGAGTGAGGGTCACGTCGGTCTGGGCGTAGAGACGACCGTTCGGGTCGGTCACGGCCTTCACCGGCAGGTCCTCGCCGTCGCTCGCACCGAGCAGGCTCGCACCCAGCGGGCCGTGGATCACGACGCGCGTCGCGATGTCTCCTGCGGGGGTGCCGAACCGCCCGCCCGCGGTCACGTAGTCCGGCAGGGAGGTCGCGGCGTCCGCCGGTGCGGTGGACGTCAGGGTGACGGCGACGACGTATTCGGCGCCCTGTTTCGTGCACCGGGCGTCGCTGATGTCGACCTTCGACTCCAGGTAGTAGTCCATCTTCGCGCGGGTCAGGTCTTCGAGGTAGATCCCGGTGTACACGGCTGCGTCGTCGGTCGCCGGTGGGATCCCGGCGAGGCTCGTCTCGGCGATCAACGCCTGTTCGGTGGGGACCGCACTCCACACGTGGAGACGGTTCTCCGCACCGGACGCGGACAGGGCCTGGACGAGCGCGCCGGGGTCGGGCGAGCGGGAGATCATGCCCTCGAACACCGCACCCGAGACCGCGGCGAAGAACGCGTCCTGCACGAGCCGGTCGGGGAACCGGGCGTAGACGTCGCTCAGCAGCGTCTTCGCCGCGTTGTCGGCGGTGAGCTCGGTGCCGTCCGGGAGGGCGACGGGGCCGGTCGCCTCCAGCAGGTGTGCGAGGACGTAGGGGTCGACGGCGACCACGGTGTCGATGGGAACGCCGAACACCTGGGTCCCCATGGCTGCGGCGAGCTCGCCGGTGCGACTGAAGTCGACCGTGAGGTTGGTGTCCTGGATGTACCGGCCGAGGTTGTCGGTGTAGACGTTCTGCTCGAACGGGGTGAGCGGGAGTACCGGGGCGGGGAATCCGGAGAAGTCGTCGCTCCCCCGGGTGCCGACGAAGGAGATGACGCCGTTCTCCGCGTGGATGAGGGCCACCGCCCCGGCGATGCCGCCACTCGAGCGCAGCTCCGCGTTGTTCTGGATCATCACCATGATGTTCCGAGGCCCGGCCCCTCCCGCCATGTCCGGCAGGAGCGCCGTGGCCCGCGCCGCGGTGTCGAGCATCGTGGATGCACCGGTGATCGTGCGGGTGAGCTTCTCGACGGCGTCCGCGACCACCGGCAGCGCACCGTCCGTGCCGATCGTGTCCACGCGCCCGGCGATGGCGTCAGCCGCTGCAGCCGCCTCGGCCACGGTCGGCGCGACGGCGCGGAGCGGCTCCGTCGCGATCGACCCGTCCCCGGGGAGCAGGGACGACAGGTTCACCTGATCGGCGATCTCGACGACCTTCGGCACGACGTCGACCGCGACGTCGTCGGTCGCAGCGGCGGCCTGTCGCACCGCGGAGAAGTTCACGCCGAGGAACGGGACCGCCTCGGCCGCCCGCCAGATGGGATCACTCGTCAGCGACACCGCCTCGCCGGTGTGCTTGGTGAGGGCACGCTGCGTGACCTCGGTGCCGCTCGCGTCACCCTTGAGCACGGCCGACTGGAGCGACTTCGCCTCCGACTGGGCGGCTTCGAGCGCGTTCTTCGCCAGGGACGCCCGGACGCCGAGCCAGGCTCCGAGCGCGAGGACGACGAGGAGGACGGCGAGTGCGATCCACCACAGACGCGAACGCCGGCGGCCGGGCAGGCGGATGCCGGCCGTCGCCGGGCGTGGGTCAGCCAAGAGTGCTCCTTGTTCGGGTAGGCACAGCCTAACCGCCGGATGACGGCCACCGAAGGACGGTGCACGCCCCCTTTCAGGGGTGGACGGCACACGCGGCAACCGGGCTCACGACCGCTCATGGCCTACGATTGCGAGGTGCTGTCAGCACCCTCGTCGACCGATCTGGAGCCGCACCGCAGATGACCCGCACGCCGCGCATCGTGATCGGGATCCTGCTGCTGCTCTGCCTGTGCGTCATGCTCGGCATCGCGTTCTGGCCGACGCCCGTCGACGCCGACGGCCGGACGACGCTGCTGGCGATCCTCGATCGCTTGCAGGCTGCGGGCGCGCCGACCTGGTTCGACTACCGCTTCGTCGAATCGGCCGCGAACGTCGTGCTGTTCATCCCGCTCGGCGCCCTGCTCGCCCTGGAGCTGCCCTTGCGGCTCTGGTGGGTCGCGCCACTGACGACGACCCTGTTCTCGATCGCGATCGAACTCGGACAGACCCTGCTCCCCGAGCGGGTCGCGACGATCGCCGACGTCTACGCCAATGGGGCCGGAGGCCTGCTCGGCGCGACGATCGTGCTCGTCGTCCGGCTACTCGTCACCGGTCACGGACGACCGAGACCGACGTAACGCCACCCGGCGCCCCGCCAGGCGTCCACGTCGAGGCAGTTGCGTCCGTCCACGATCGTCTTGCCCGCAGTCAGCTCGGCGACGGCCGAGGGGTCCAGGGCGCGGAACGCCTTCCACTCGGTCACGACCACAACGATGTCCGCGTCCGTCACGGCCTCTTCCGCCGAGTCCGCGAACGTCAGCTGCGGGTGGAGTCGACGCGCGTTGGGGACCGCTTCCGGATCGAAGGCGAGCACCTTCGCACCCAGTCCGTTGAGGCCGACGGCGACGTCGAGGGCCGGCGAGTCTCGGACGTCGTCGCTGTCGGGCTTGAACGCGAGCCCGAGCACCGCGACCCGCTTCTGGTAGGCGCTCCCGCCGAGCTCCTCGACGACGAGGTCGATGACGCGCTGACGACGACGCAGGTTGATCGCGTCGACCTCCTTGAGGAAGGCCACCGACTCCCCACGACCGAGCTCTTCGGCGCGAGCGGTGAAGGCGCGGATGTCCTTCGGCAGGCAGCCGCCGCCGAACCCGACACCGGCGTTGAGGAAGCGGCGACCGATCCGGGCGTCGTAGCCGATCGCGTCGGCGAGCTCCGTGACGTCGGCGTCGGTGACCTCGGCGATCTCCGCCATCGCGTTGATGAAGGAGATCTTCGTGGCGAGGAACGCGTTCGCGGCGACCTTCACGAGCTCCGCGGTCGAGTACCCGGTGGCGACGAGCGGCGTGCCGGTGGAGAGTGCCTGCGCGTAGACCTCGTCGAAGGCGGCTCGAGCGACGGCGGCGTCCTCGGGAGCCGGCGGCAGCCCGTACACGAGTCGGTCGGGCGCGATCGTGTCCTGCACGGCGAAGCCCTCCCGCAGGAACTCGGGGTTCCAGGCGAGCACGGCGCCGGTCGGGGCGACGAGTTCGGCCAGGCGCGCAGCGGTGCCGACGGGGACGGTCGACTTGCCGACGACGACGTCTCCTGCCGACAGATGCGGCAGGAGGGCCGTCACCGCGGCGTCCACGTACCGCAGGTCAGCCGCGTTGGAGCCGGCCTTCTGCGGTGTGCCGACCGCGACGAAGTGCATGGTGGCCCCGGCCGCGTCGGCCATGTCCGTGCTGAACCGCAGGCGGCCCGACTCGACGCCGGCCAGCAGCAGCTCCGGCAGGCCGGGCTCGAAGATCGGCGAGCGTCCGGCGGAGAGCGCCTCGATCTTGGCGGGGTCGACGTCGATGCCGACGACCTCGTGCCCGATCGACGCCATGGCGGCCGCGTGCACGGCCCCGAGGTAGCCGCAGCCGATGACGGAGAGCTTCATGCGTGTGATCCTTCGCTGGTGGGAGGTGCGGTGGGCGTGCTGGACAGGCGACCGCCGGACTCCTGCAGGTAGCAGACGCCGCAGAGCGATTCGTAGGTGACGGTGGTGCCGTCGATGGCGACCTGGTCGCCGTCGAACACGAAGGTGTCGCCGAACCGGCGGCCGTTGAAGATCGCCTTCCGACCGCACCGGCAGATCGTCTTGAGCTCCTCGAGGCTGTGGGCCACCTCGAGGAGGCGGCGGCTCCCGGGGAACGCGACGGTCTGGAAGTCGGTCCGGATGCCGTAGGCGAGGACCGGGATGCCCTCGAGCAGCGCGATGCGCAGCAGGTCGTCGACCTGTTCCCCGTGGAGGAACTGGGCTTCGTCGACGAGCAGGCAGCTGACGTCCTCGCCGGTCTCCTGCACGACGCGGCGACGGTGCTCCGCGAACACCAGGACGGCGTCGTCGTCAGGAGCGAGCAGGAAGTCGGCGTCGCGGGTCACGCCGAGGCGACTGACGATGGCGGCGTCGCCCTTCGTGTCGAGCGAGGGCTTCGCGAGGAGGACGCGGTGGCCGCGCTCCTCGTAGTTGAACGCCGCCTGGAGCAAAGCGGTGCTCTTGCCGGAGTTCATCGCCCCGTATCGGAAGTACAGTTTCGCCACCAGGCAAGCTTAGGGTTCCAGGGCTGCACCTGTCGCATCCGACGACGGGCCGGGCGAGCACCCGTGTCGGGGCTACAGCGAGATGTCGAGGGCCTCGGCGGTGCTCTCGAGGACCTTCGCCGCCGTCTCGGGGACGTCGTTCAGCGTCGAGCCGTAGGTCGGGATCATCTCGCGGATCCTCGGCTCCCACGCGGTCATCCGGTCGGGGAAGCACTTGCGTAGGACGTCGAGCATGATCGGCACGGCCGTCGATGCGCCGGGCGAAGCGCCCAGCAGTCCCGCGATCGTGCCGTCCGCACCCGTGATGACCTCGGTGCCGAACTGCAGGACGCCGCCCTTGGCCTTGTCCTTCTTCATGACCTGGGCTCGCTGCCCGGCCTCGATGAGGTACCAGTCCTCGTCCTTCGCCGTCGGCAGGAACTCGCGGAGGCTGTCCATCTTCTGCTTGCGGGACTGCAGGAGCTGCCCGATGAGGTAGGTGATGAGACTCGGGTTGTCCTTCGCGACCGCCAGCATCGGGAGGAGGTTGTGCGGGCGCACCTGGGTGACGAGGTCGAGCATCGATCCGCGCTTGAGGAACTTCGGGCTGAACGTCGCGTACGGGCCGAAGAGGAGGCTCGCCTGACCGTCGACGACGCGGGTGTCGAGGTGCGGGACCGACATCGGCGGGGCCCCCACCGAGGCCTGGCTGTAGACCTTGGCCTGGTGCTTCGAGACCACCGCGGGGTTGTCGGTGCGGAGGAACTGCCCACCGATGGGGAAGACGCCGTAGCCCTTGATCTCGGGGATCCCGGACTTCTGCAGCAGCTTGAGCGCCCATCCGCCGGCGCCGACGAAGACGAAGCGGGCGTTGATCTCCATCGGTGATCGTCCGAGCGTCTGACGGCCTCGGATGCGCCAGGTGCCGTCCTTCAGCCGCTTGAGCGACCGGACCTCGTGGTTGGTGCGGACGTGGGCGTTCGGCGCTGCGCCGAAGAGCTTGTGCGTGAGCGAACCGAAGTCGACGTCGGTGCCCGCGGTGATCCGGGTGGCCGCGATGCGTTCGCCGACGGCACGCCGGTTGATGAGCAGTGGAGCCCACTCGGCGATGACGGCCGGGTCCTCCGAGAACTCGATGCCCGCGAAGAGCGGCTGATCCTTCAGCGCCTCGTAGCGCTTCCGCAGGTATTCGACGTCCTTGTCGCCGCGCACGAACGTCATGTGCGGGGTCGGGTTGATGAAGGTGTCGGGTGCGCCGAGCAGGCCCTCCTCGACGAGGTGCGACCAGAACTGACGGCTGAGCTGGAACTGTTCGTTGATGCCGATGGCCTTCGCCGGGTCGACGTGGCCGTGGGCGTCCTGCGGCATGTAGTTGAGCTCGCACAGCGCGGCGTGGCCCGTCCCGGCGTTGTTCCAGGGGTTGGAGCTCTCGAGTGCGACGTCGCTCAGGCGCTCGTACACCTCGACCTTCCAGTCAGGCTGCACCTGGTGGATGAGGGCGGCGAGCGTGGCGCTCATGATGCCACCACCAATGAGGGCTACGTCGATGGTTTCGGTCACCAGAGCAGTCTAGTCGCGGCGAGGCCCGAGCTCTCCACCCGCGTGCTGTCGCTGATCGCATGCTGTGAGATCGCTCGATGTCGAGACACTTCGGCCCGTCTGCCCGACCGCCGGGTCAGCGTCCGGGGAGCGCGGGGGTGAGGGCGTCGAGCTCCTCGAGCATGCGCTGCGCGAGGTGCGCGTACCCGGCGTCGCTCGGGTGGAGGCCGTCGGCGGAGATCCACGTCGCCGGGTCCTCGTCCAGCCAGTGCGACGCCCCGGAGATGTAGTCGGCCCCGATGGTGTCGGCGGCGTCGTGCACCCATCCGATGATCTGTTCGACGGAGGCCGGTCGCTCGGCGGTGTACCACCAGGGCTCCACCACGATGATGCGGGTGCCGGGCAGCCCGTCGCGCAGCCGCTGGAACTCCGGCAGGATCGCCTCCCGGATCGCCTGCTCGTTGCCGGTCCACTCGAAGTTGTCGTTGATGCCGAGCGCGACGATGAGGACCTCGGGGTGCTGCGCGATGACGTCGGCCGTGACATCGCCGACCTTGTCGCGTTTGCGGACGAACCCGAGGCCCGGGTAGCCGGCGTTGTACTCCGTCCAGCCCTCGGCCTTCGCGACGAGCGAGGACCAACGGGCGGCCGGCGACGACGCTGCCGACCCCTTCGTGTACGAGTCGCCGTAGAACGCGACGAGCGGTCCGACGGCGACCTCGGACCCGGAGGTGTCGGCGCGGGCGACCGTCGTCTGCTGGACGTCGGCACGCAGGCCACTCACGGTGATCACCGCGGTGACGGCGATGGCTGCCGCGATGAACGCGGCCAGCCACCGTCGGCGCAGGCGTGGTCGCTGGCGGGCCATGTCGTCGTCCCCGATCGGGTGGAGGGAGGGCCGGTCAGACCGTTGCGGGCTGTGCGAGCAGCTCGGCGGCGACGATCTCGGCGATCTGCACCGCGTTGAGGGCCGCACCCTTGCGCAGGTTGTCGTTCGAGATGAACAGCGCGAGGCCCTTGCCGGCCGGCGCGCTCTGGTCGGGACGGATGCGCCCCACGAACGACGGGTCCGCACCGGCGGCCTCGAGCGGCGTCGGAACGTCCGACAGCTGGACGCCCGGAGCGTCACGGAGCAGCTCGATCGCACGTTCCGGCGACAGGTCGCGCGAGAACTCGGCGTTGATGGCGAGCGAGTGGCCGGTGAACACGGGCACGCGCACGCAGGTGCCCGACACGAGCAGTTCGGGGAGCTCGAGGATCTTCCGGCTCTCGTTACGGAGCTTCTTCTCCTCGTCGGTCTCGCCCAGGCCGTCGTCGACGATCGAACCGGCGAGCGGGATGACGTCGAAGGCGATCGGGGCGACGTACTTCTCGGGAGCCGGGAAGTCGATCGCCGAACCGTCGTGGACGAGTCGGGTGAGGTCGCCCTGGGCGACCGCGGCCTCGATCTGGCCGGCGAGTTCAGCTGCACCGGCGAGCCCGGAACCGGAGACGGCCTGGTAGGTGTTGACGATGAGGCGGGTGAGGCCGGCCTCGGCATCGAGGACCTTGAGGACCGGCATGGCCGCCATGGTCGTGCAGTTGGGGTTCGCGACGATGCCCTTCACCGCGTCCTTGATGGCGTGCGGGTTCACCTCGCTGACGACGAGCGGGACCTCGGGGTCCATCCGCCACGCGCTCGAGTTGTCGATGACGAGCGCACCGGCGGCGGCGAACCGCGGAGCCTGCGTGCGGGAGCCGGTCGCGCCAGCCGAGAACAGGGCGATGTCGATGCCGCTCGGGTCGGCCGTCTCGACGTCCTCGACCACGATGTCCTGGCCACGGAACGGGAGCGTCGTGCCCGCCGAACGAGCCGTCGCGAAGAAGCGGATCTCGCTGATCGGGAACTCGCGGTCCTCCAGCAGGCGGCGCATGACCTTGCCGACCTGACCGGTCGCTCCGACGACACCGACACGTACACCGTTGCTCATGGGGATTCCTCTGGTTTCAGGGGGTTGTTGTGAACCATCTTGCATCAGGATCGGCCAGGCTCCGGCCCCTGAGCCTGTCGAAGGGCGGTTCCGGAACCTGTGGACGAGCCGGCTCAGCGGCCGGTGCCACCGTGGACGACGGCTTCGTCCTCGCCGTCGAGACCGAACGCGGAGTGGACCACGTTCGCGGCCTTGTTGAGGGTGTCGGCACGCGTCACGACCGAGATGCGGATCTCGCTGGTGGAAATCATCTCGATGTTGATGCCCGCTGCGCTGAGCGCCTCGAAGAGCTTCGCCGAGACGCCGGTGTTCGTGCGCATGCCGGCACCGACGAGGGCGAGCTTGCCGATCTGGTCGTCGTGCTGGATGGCCGAGAAGCCCACCCGCTCCTGCTCCGCCGCGAGCGCGCGGAGGACCTGCTGCGCCTCGGGCTTCGGCAGGGTGAACGAGATGTCGGTGACGCCGGAGACGGCGGTCGACACGTTCTGGACGATCATGTCGACGTTGCCGCCCGACTTCGCGACGATGGTGAAGATCTCCGCCGCCTTGCCCGGCAGGTCGGGGACGCCGACGACGGTGATCTTGGCTTCGCTGAGGTCTGTCGCGACTCCGGCGACGATGGGCTGCTCCATGGGTGCCTCACCTGCTCCTGGGTTGTTGCGGCCCGCGTCGTTGAGGACGAGCGTGCCTTCGTTGTTGTTGAAGGACGACCGGACGTGGAGCGTCACGCCGTGGCGGCGTGCGTACTCGACGGCGCGGATGTAAAGGACCTTGGCGCCCGAGGCCGCGAGCTCCAGCATCTCCTCGCTGGAGATGCGGTCGATCTTCCGGGCTTTCGGGACGACGCGGGGGTCGGAGGTGAAGATGCCGTCGACGTCGGTGTAGATCTCGCAGACGTCGGCGTCGAGGGCGGCGGCGAGCGCGACGGCCGTGGTGTCGGAGCCGCCACGACCGAGCGTGGTGATGTCGCGGGTGTCACGGTTGAAGCCCTGGAAACCGGCGACGATGACGATGGCGCCGTCGTCGAGGGCCTCGCGCAGGCGCACTGGGGTGACGTCGACGATGCGCGCTGCACCGTGCTGGGCGTCGGTGATCATGCCGGCCTGGCTGCCGGTGAAGGAGCGTGCGACGTAGCCCATGCTGCTGATCGCCATGGCGAGGAGTGCCATCGAGATGCGCTCGCCGCTGGACAGCAGCATGTCGAGCTCGCGGGGCGCCGGGATGGGCGTCACTTCGTGGGCGAGGTCGAGCAGTTCGTCGGTCGTGTCGCCCATCGCCGAGACGGCGACGACGACCTCGTTGCCCGCTTTGCGGGTCTCCACGATGCGCTTCGCCACGCGCTTGATGCTCTCGGCGTCCGCGACGGAGGACCCGCCGAACTTCTGCACGATCAATGCCATCGGATCTCCTGGGGAAGTCGGTGCGGGCACGAGCGGCCCAGCGATCATCCTACCCATCCGGGCATTCCGCGCCGTTCATGTGACGAAGGGCACCCTCACCCGCTCCGGGGCAGGAGATCCGCCTCGCAGCAGGACGCTTCGGCCCGTCGGGTCCTGCTGTCGGGCCGATCTCCTGCGGCGGGGAGGCGGATGTGCCTCGGTAGGGTTGGCCTATGCAGCAGGAAGACGCGCGGGTGCTCGCGACGGTGCGACGCCTCTGGCAGGGACTCGCCTCGCCGACCGCGCGGTTCTCCGCCGGCCGCGTCGCCGTCGTCGTGAACGCCGGCTCGATGGCGTGCCCGCCCGGATGGATCGGCGTCGTCGAGATCGACGGCAGCGCCCTCGCGATCGTGCCCGACGAGGACACCGCCAGGCGGCTCGCCATCGAGGACGAATCGCCGAGGAGCGTCGGGACGGTCGAGTTCCTCCGCTCGCGCGTGCAGGTCGCGGAGGTCCTCGGGCCGGCGACGCTCGACTACCTGCTGCCCGGGCGGTTCCGACCGGCCGAGGAGATCGACGTGGTGGCGAGCAAGGCGAGCGACCCGGCCATCGAGTCGCTGCTGTCGAAGGTGGGCGATGACGAGGCCTCGGAGAGCGGGATCTTCGGCATCACCTCGCCGCTGTTCTCGGTGCGCGAGCACGGTCGGGTCCTCGCCGTCGCCGGCTACCGGTCGTGGCCCTTGGGCGTCGCGCACGTCACGGCGTTGACCGCACCGGAGGCTCGCGGGACCGGTCTCGCGACCCGGCTCGCCTCGACCGCGGTCGAGCACGCCCTCGCAGCCGGACTCCTCCCCCAGTGGCGGGCCGCCGACACGAACCCCGGCTCACGCGCCGTCGCCCGCAAGCTCGGCTTCTCCGCGATCGGACGACAGTTGTCGGCCCGGCCGGTGGTCGCTGAGTGGCCGGCGCCCTCCGCCGACGCCTGAGGCGCGCCCGGCTGCCCTGACTCAGGAGTCCCTCGGCACGGCGCAACCCACCAGCCCCGACACACCGGCCGACTCCTGAGAAAGGGCCGATGGCAAAAGGGGGTGGAGGGGCGGGCGAGGAGGCGGGGGGGGTCAGCCGCTGACGACGGTGCGACCCTCGAAGGCACGACCGAGGGTGACCTCGTCGGCGTACTCGAGGTCGCCGCCGACGGGGAGGCCGGAAGCGAGGCGCGTGATGCGGATGCCCATCGGGAGGAGCAGCCGGCTGAGGTAGGTGGCGGTCGCCTCCCCCTCGAGGTTCGGGTCGGTCGCGATGATGACCTCGGTGACGGTGCCGTCGGCGAGGCGCTGCATGAGACGACGGATGTTCAGGTCGTCGGGTCCGACGCCGTCGATCGGGCTGATGGCGCCGCCGAGCACGTGGTAGAAGCCGCGGAACTCACGCGTGCGCTCGATGGCGACGACGTCCTTCGGCTCCTCGACGACGCAGATCAGGGCCGGGTTACGGCGCGGGTCGCGGCACACGCTGCAGAGGTTCTGCTCGGAGATGTTGCCGCAGATCTCGCAGAACTTGACCTTCTCGCGGACGACGGTGAGCAGCTCGGCGAGCTTCGACACGTCGAACGACTCCGTCTGGAGGATGTGGAACGCGATGCGCTGCGCCGACTTCGGACCGATGCCGGGCAGCCGCCCGAACTCGTCGATCAGATCTTGGACGATTCCCTCGTACATGGCCTACCGCCCTCCGGAGCGCGGCTCGTGCGGCTGCTCCTCGATGAATGTGGCGCCGAGGAGCTCGCGGACGACGCTCTCGCCGTACCGGTTGTCACCCGCGGGGTGGGACGTCGGCACCGGGGGCGCCTGGCGCATCCGGACCGGGGGCTGCGGGCGCTGCTCGGCGACCGGCGCCGCAGGCGGTGCGGCCTGCGGGGAGCCGGCGGGCGCTGCGGACGGCGCGCCGGCCGACGAGGCTGGAGCAGGAGCCGACGACTCGAACGGGTCGGGGTAGGGCGGCTCGTCGTCGGGCGGCGGTGCGTCGTCGTCGGACGGGATCGAGACGACGTCCCAGGTGACGGTGCGAGAGCCGAGCGCGTCGCCGTTGGACGGGCCTCGGGCGGGTGCCTGCTGGCGCGGCGGGGCCGACGGCTGCCGCTGCGCGGGTGAGCCGGCCGGCGTCCCGGGGGCTCCGGATCCGGCGGGTCGCCCGGGCTGCCCTTCGACAGGCTCAGGGACCGGAGACGGCTGCGTCGACGAGGCAGGCGCGGGCCCTTCGACAGGCTCAGGGACCGGGGGCTGCCCGTCGACAGGCTCAGGGACCGAGGACGCCTCGGGCTCGTCGGCAGGCGGTGCGACCGTCGCCCACGAGGAGCCGGAGACGGAGGTCTGCTGCTCTGCCGGGGCAGGGGCCGCCGGGGCCGCGGGCGATGACGCAGCGGTCGACGACTCGGCGTCGACCGGCACAGCGGAGGTGGGCTCGCCACCGGCTGGTGCGACGGTGGGCCACGACGAGCGGGCTCCCGACCCGCCGCTGCCGTCGGACGACGACGGGGCAGCGGGGGCGGGGACGGTCTGCGGCAGGCTCGGGGTCGACCAGGCGGACGACTCCGACGACGGAGCGCCGACGGCGGGCGCAGTGGCCCGCGGTGCCGGCGGCTCGTCGGCACCGGCGACCTTGGCGAGGTACTTCACCCGCACGCCGAGGACGTCGAGGACCGCCGTGCGCAGGACCTCCGCGACACCGGTGCCGGGCGCATGACGTGCCTTGAAGTCGTTGAGGTCGCCGTTGTTCGCGAACACGAGCGTGAGGACGTCGTCGTCCGAGTACCCGCCGACCTGGGTGTTGACGACGATCATCCACGCCTTGCGGTCGGCCTTCTCGACCTGCGCCACGATCTCGGGCCAGGCGTCGCGGATGTGCTGCAGGGTGACCGGGCCGACGCGAGGGGCTGCGGGGGTCGGTGCGGCGGTCTGCGCGTGGTCGGGCTCCTGCGCCGGTCGACGGTCGGCGGCCGCGGATGCTGTCGAGGCGGCGGCCGGGGCGGGAGCCGGGGCGGAGCTCGCCGCCGTGCTCGCGGGGGCCGCGCCGGCAGGGGCCGGAGCGCGGTCGGCGACCACGGGCTGCGCCGAGACCGCGGCCTGACCGCCCTCGGCGGCAGCACCGTCGACACCGATGCGACGCTCGAGCCGCTCCACCCGGGCCAATGCACCACGAGCGGAGTCGTCGGCTGCGGGCACGAGGATGCGCGCCATCATGAGCTCGAGGTGAAGCCTGGGCGACGTCGCGCCCGTCATCTGGGTGAGCGCCTCGTTCACGACGTCGGCCGTGCGGGACAGCTCGGCGATGCCGAACGCCCGCGCCTGGGCGAGCATCTTGTCGAGCTCGTCCTGCGGGAGCCCGCGGAGGACCGCCGCCGCGTTCTCGCCCGTGGCGGCCACGACGATGAGGTCGCGGAGTCGCTCGAGCAGGTCGTCGACGAAGCGGCGTGGGTCTTGGCCGGTCTGGATGACGCGGTCGACGGTGCTGAAGGCGGCACCGGAGTCGCGGGCGGCCAGGGCGTCGACAACCTCGTCGAGCAGGGCCGTGTGGGTGTAGCCGAGCAGGGCGACCGCGCGTTCATAGTCGACGGAGTCACCCTCGGACCCGGCCATGAGCTGGTCGAGCAGGGACAGCGTGTCGCGGGCGGAACCGCCACCGGCCCGGACGACGAGCGGCAGCACCCCGGCCTCGACACCCACGTGCTCGCTCTCACACAGCTGCTGGACGTAGTCGAGCATCTGCGCCGGCGGGATGAGCCGGAAGGGGTAGTGGTGGGTGCGGGAGCGGATCGTGCCGATCACCTTGTCGGGCTCGGTCGTCGCGAAGATGAACTTCACGTGCTCCGGCGGCTCCTCGACGATCTTCAGCAGGGCGTTGAACCCCTGCGGGGTGACCATGTGCGCCTCGTCGAGGATGAAGATCTTGTAGCGGTCGCGTGCGGGTGCGAAGATCGCGCGCTCGCGGAGGTCGCGGGCGTCGTCGACACCGTTGTGGCTGGCCGCGTCGATCTCGACGACGTCGAGCGAGCCGGAGCCGTCGCGGGAGAGGTCGACGCAGCTCGCGCAGACACCGCACGGGGTGTCGGTCGGCCCCTCGGCGCAGTTGAGGCAGCGGGCGAGGATGCGCGCGGACGTCGTCTTGCCGCAACCACGTGGACCGCTGAACAGGTACGCGTGGTTGACGCGGTTGGTGCGCAGGGCCGTCATGAGGGGATCGGTCACCTGCGCCTGACCGATCAAGTCGGCGAACGTCTCGGGCCGATACCGGCGATACAGAGCTGTGACCACCCACCAATGGTAGCCGTCGCCCCTGACATCGGAGTCGGGGATCGGACTCCTCGATCGGGACCAGGGTTCGAGCCTGGCGCGACGCGGGGAACGGGCCATCCTGGTGCCCTTCGACAAGCTCAGGGACCGGGGTTCAGCTCAGGAACCGGGGTTGGAGTCAGGGACCGAGTTTGGGATCAGGGACCGGGACAGGGGTCAGGGACCGGGTGGTGCGGTCGGCGCCGCGTCTGTGCGGGCGACGCCGACCGGATCGTGGGCGGCTAGAACTCGGTCGGGCCGAGCGAAGGGCGGGCGAGGAAGGAGAGCGTCGGCGTCGTGAGCGCATGGAACTCGAACACCGTGAAGCGGTTCTCCCCAGCACGGAGCTGGCCGCCGGGGACGTAGAGCGTGTGCTGCGGCCCCCGCGACCAGTAGCGGCCGAGCAGGAAGCCGTTCACCCAGACGAGCCCCTTGCCCCAGGCCGCGGTGTCGAGGAACAGGTCGGTGGGCGCGTCGAGCGTGACGGTGGCGGTGAGCAGGACCGGCCCGGCACCGCTGATCGTGTCGTCGGACGTCCGCGTGGCTGCTGCGTCCACCACGGCGTCGAGTCGGTCGAGGGCCACGGGGGCGACGCCCCACGACGTGAGTTCCACGCCGTCGAGCGACACGGGCCCGATGATCCCCTTCGGCTCCCCCAGGCGCTTGCCGTAGTTCACTCGGCCCTGGTTCTCGAGGAGGAGTTCGAGCGCCTCACCCGCCGGGATCACGATCGACCGCTCCTGGAACTCGCGGGTGAGCGCGCCGACCGGCACGCCGTCGACGGAGACGACCACGCGGTCGCGCACCTCGGCGAACCGGAGCACGCCGCCACGTCCCCCGAGCGACGCCCGGTACCGCGCCAGACCGCTGAACGCTCCGAGTTCGTCCATCGTGGGGATCCGGTCGAACGCTTGGAGCGGTGCGATCTCGTCGGCCACGTCCGCGAACGGGACCTCCTGCTCGAAGGACGCGGTGAACGCCGGGGCATCCGTCGCAGCCGGCGGGATCTCCGTCGGCACCTCGGCGTACTTCGCGATCACGTCGCGGAAGGCGAAGAACTTCTCCGTCGGGTGGCCCGCCTCGTCGAGGGGCGCGTCGTAGTCGTAGGAGGTGACGTGCGAGCGGTACTGCCCCTTGTCGTTCGCGCCACCGGTGAACCCGAAATTCGTGCCGCCGTGGAACATGTAGATGTTTACCGACGCGCCGGCCGCGAGGAGCGCGTCGAGGTCCGCCGCCGTCTCCGCGACGGGCGTCGTGTGGTGGTGCTCGCCCCAGTGGTCGAACCAACCGTCCCAGAACTCGGAGCACATGAGCGGCCCGGTCGGCTGGTGCTCGCGCAGGGTCGCGAGGCGTTCGAGCGAGCGGCTGCCGAAGGAGGCGGTCTTGTGGAGTTCGGGGATGCTCCCGTCCTCGAGCATCTGGGGCGTGGGCTGGTCGACGGTCGTCAGCGGCACCGTGATGCCGAGCTCGCGGGTCCAGTCGGTCAGCGTCCGGAGGTAGTCGTGGTCGTCGCCGTAGGCGCCGTACTCGTTCTCGACCTGCACGAGGATGACGGGACCGCCGCGGTCGATCTGCAGCGGCGCGATGATCGGCAGCAGCGCCTCGAAGTACTCGCGGACGGCGGCAAGGTAGCGGGGCTCGCTGCGACGGAGGCCGAGCTCGGGGTCGTGCAGCAGCCAGCCGGGGAGGCCGCCGTTGTCCCACTCGGCGCAGATGTAGGGGCCGGGACGCACGATCGCGTACATACCGGCGTCGGCGACGAGGCCGAGGAAGCGTTCGAGGTCGTTCACGCCCGTGGTGTCGAACACGCCGCGCTCGGGGCTGTGCTGGTTCCACGCGACGTAGGTCTCGATGGTGTTGAGCCCCATGAGCTTCGCCTTCGCGATGCGGTCCGCCCACTGCTCGGGGTGCACCCGGAAGTAGTGGAGGGCTCCGGAGAGGATCCGGAACGGCTGACCGTCGAGCAGGAAGTCGTCGTCGCCGATGGAGAAGGTGGGCATGCTGGGGCTCCGTGATGAAGGGGTGCGGATGGAGCGACCACGGCCGGCCGGAGCGGATCCCGGAGGACCCTCCGACCGGCCGCGGTCGATGGTGCTGGTGCTACAGGTGCCGTTCGGCTACTTCTCGGTGACCGTGAAGCCCTGCGTGTTGCCGTACTCGACGAGCTGCTTCTGCCAGTCGGCGAGACCGTCGTTCAGGTCGGCCTTGTTCGCGTAGGACTGTCCGACGGTGTCGGCGAAGATGCTGTTCGCGTAGACCTGGTACGGCAGGTACTGCCAACCGGTCGACACGTCCTTCGCGCCCTGCACGAGGACCTCGTTGATCTTCTGGCCGCCGAAGTACTCGGGAGCCGCGGAGAGGAACGCGTCGGAGTTCAGGTCGGCGGTCGTCGCCGGGAAGCCACCGTTGTCGAGGAAGACCTTGACGCTGTCCTCGTCGTTGTTCAGCCACTTGAGGAAGCCCGCGGCGAGCGCCGGGTTCTTGCTCTGCTTCAGCACGACCTGGCCACCGCCGCCGTTCTCGGCGTTCGCGGGCTTGCCGTCGTAGGTCGGGATCGGGGCGACGCGCCACTGGCCGGAGGCCTCGGCGACGGACGACTCGAGCACACCGGGCATCCAGGCGCCCGTGATGAGCGTCGCGATGCTGCCGTTGCCGAGCGACTTGTACCAGTCGTCGCTCCACCCGGGCACGTCGGAGAGCAGGTCGCCCTCGACGAGCTGGTTCCAGGTGTCGGCCCACTTCTTGGAGCCCTCGTCGGCGAGGTTGACGCTCACCTTGGTGCCGTCGGCGGTGAACGGACGTCCACCGGCCTGCCAGATCATGCTGGTCGCGAAGCCGGAGTCACCGGAGTCGTTGGTGATGTACTTCGACGGGTCGGCCGCGTGCAGCTGTGCGGCTGCCGCGATGTACTCGTCCCAGGTGGTCGGCACGGCGATGCCGTACTGGTCGAACACCGTCTTGTTGTAGAACATGGCCATGGGGCCGGAGTCTTGCGGGAGGGCGTAGAGGCCGTCGCCGATGTTGACGGAGCTCCACGGGCCGGGGCTGTAGTCGTCCTTCAGGTCGCCGAAGCCGTAGGCGTTGAGGTCGACGAGGGAGTCGCTGAGCGCGAACTGCGGGATGGCGTAGTACTCGACCTGCGCGACGTCGGGGGCACCCTTACCGGCCTTGATCGCGTTCTGCAGCTTCGTGTACTCGGTGGTGTTGGTCCCGGCGTTGACGAGGTTGACCTTGACCTTGGGGTAGGCCTTCTCGAACGCGGCGACCTGCGCCTCGGCGGAGGGCGTCCAGGACCAGTAGGTGATCTCGCCACCGGCTTCGAGGGCGGACTCGATGTCCTTGGCGTCGCCGGAGGCGGTGCTGCCGCCGCCGGACGAGCAGGCGACGAGCGAGGCTCCGATCATCGCGGACGCGACGGCCGCCGTGGCCGCGCGGCGCAGAACCGTGCGAGACGGTGAGATGCGCTTCATGGGTGTTTCCTTTCACTGCGTTGGGAGGAGGAGGTGATGCCCCGGTCCCTGAGCCTGTCGACGGGCGGAGGTGGTGCCCTTCGACAAGTTCAGGGACCGGTTGGTGATGCGGTGGTGCGGGTTGGGAACGGCGGGGATCAGCCCTTGACGCTGCCGGCGCTCAGGCCGGACTGCCAGAAGCGCTGCAGGAAGAGGAACGCGATGACGATCGGGACGATGGTCAGGAGCGATCCGGTGATCACGAGGTTGAAGATCGGTTGCGCGGCGACACCGGTGGCCTGGGCGCTCCACTGGCTGAGGCCGACGGTGAGCGGATACCAGGTGGGCTCCGACAGCATGATGAGCGGCAGGAAGTAGTTGTTCCAGGTCGCGACGATCGCGAAGAGGAGCACCGTGACGATGCCGGGGCCGAGGAGTCGAAGCGAGATCGTGAAGAAGGTGCGGAACTCCCCCGCGCCGTCCATGCGGGCGGCCTCGAGCAGTTCGGTCGGGACCGCGTCCACCGCGTACGTCCAGATGAGGTACAGGCCGAACGGGCTGACGAGCGAGGGCAGGATGACGGCCCACGGCGTGTTCGTGAGGCCGAGCTGGCTGAACATCAGGAAGGTCGGGACGGCGAGCGCCGTGCCCGGCACCGCGATGGAGCCGAGGATGATCGCGAAGACGGCGCGCTTGCCGGGGAACCGGAACTTCGCGAGGCCGTACCCGCCGATCGTCGCGAGCAGCGTCGCCCCACCGGCACCGACCACCACGTAGAGCAGTGTGTTGCCGAACCAGCCGACGAACTGCCCGTCGCGGTAGGTCAGGGTGTCGACGATGTTCTGCCAGAGGTTGAACCCGCCGTCGCCGAACCAGAGGCCGAAGGAGGTGAAGAGGTCGGGCTGGGACTTCGTCGCGTTGATGACGAGCCACAGGATCGGGACGACCGAGTAGATGAGGAAGACGGCCATGACGATCGTGAGGACGATCGAGCGCTTGCGGCGCGGGTCGTGGCGCTTCCGGGTGGGCCGGTCGAAGGCACGCGGGTTGCGGGCGGTCCTGGTCGACACGGTCTGCGGACGGACGGTCGGGTTCGAGACGGTGGCCATCAGCTGTTCTCCTGTCGGGAGCCGCGCACCTGCACGACGTAGGCGATGACGGCGGTGATGACGCCCATGATGATCGCGACCGTCGCCGCGAGGTTGAACTGCTGGCCGGCGAAGGACAGGTTGTAGGCGTACATGTTCGGGGTGAAGTTGCTCGTGATCACGTTGGGCGCGAGGTTCTTCAGCAGGTTCGGCTCGTTGAAGAGCTGGAACGAGCCGATGACGGAGAAGATCGTCGCGATGACGAGGGCTCCGCGGAGGGCGGGGATCTTGATGCTGAAGACGGTGCGGAACTGTCCGGCCCCGTCGATCTCGGCCGCCTCGTAGATCTCACCGGGCACGACGCGGAGGGCGGCGTAGAAGATGAGCATGTTGTAGCCCATGAACTCCCACGTCACGATGTTGCCGATGGAGGCGAGGACGGCCTGGGAGCTGAACGGCTCGAGGATCTGCGCGCCGACGAGGTCGTTGAAGCTGCCGGCGAGACCGAACTGGTCGCCGTAGATGAAGCCCCAGATGAGCGCCGCGACGACGCCCGGGACGGCGTACGGCAGGAAGAGTGCAATGCGGAAGAAGGCGGCGCCGTGGAGCCTGGCGCTGTCGAGCGCGAGCGCGGCGGTGAGCGACAGGGCGAGCATGATCGGCACCTGCACGACGAAGAACAGTGCGACGCGACCGAACGGCTCCCAGAACTTCGGGTCCTGGAGGACCTGGGCGTAGTTCTCGAAACCGACGAAGGCGTTGCCGCCGATGAGCTTCTCCTGGAAGAAGCTGAGGTAGAGCGCGTAGACGAGCGGCGCGATGATCATCAGCGCGAAGACGATCATGAAGGGGGCGATGAACGCCCAGCCCTTCCAATCCCGGCGGTCGCGTCGGTGGACACGGACCGCTGGTGGCCGGCCGGTGCGAGCGGTCGTGGTGGTCATGGGCAGCTTCCTTGCTGGGATTCGGGCGGAACCGTCGTGCGGTGGAGCCGTGCGGGGAGGGATCACGATGGATGTTTACGTCAACATCTGATCGGTACCATAGCATGTTCACGTCAACATGCAAGGATGGATGCGACGATAGGGAGACCATGACGGACACCACCCGGAGAGCGCCTGGCCGCGCCAGGCGAGCACCGTCGATGGCGGACGTCGCGGCACACGCCGGCGTCTCCTCGCAGACCGTCTCCCGCGTCGCGAACGGCCTGACCAACGTCGACGACGGCACCCGCGACCGCGTGCTCGAGGCGATGACCGAGCTCGGCTACCGCCCGAACAAGGCGGCGCGAGCGCTGCGGTCGGGCCGCACCCGCAGCATCGGGATCACGATGTTCACGCTCTCCTCCTACGGCAACATGCGCACGCTCGACGCGATCACGGTCCAGGCCGCACGGGCCGGCTACTCGGTCACGGTCGTCCCCGTCGAGTACCCCACGCAGCGCGATGTCGCGGTCGCACTCGACAGCCTCCGCGAGCAGGACGTCGACGGACTCATCATCGTCATCGAGTCGCACATCGTCGACGGCGCCGACGTCGAGCTGCCCGCAGGTCTCCCCGTCGTCGTCATCGACTCCGCGGCACGCACCGACTACCCGGTGGTGGACAACGACCAGGCACAAGGCGCCGCACTCGCCACCCAGCACCTCCTCGACCTCGGACACCAGGGCGTCTGGCACATCGCCGGACCCCGCACCTCGTACTCGGCGGCTCGACGCGAGCAGAGCTGGGCCGACACCCTGCGCGAGGCCGGCATCACGCCGCCGCCAGCGTTCCGTGGCGACTGGTCGACGACCTCCGGGTACGAGATCGGCCTCGAGATCGCCGAGCGCCCGGAGATCACCGCTGTGTTCGCGTCGAACGACCAGATGGCGCTCGGACTCCTGCGCGCCCTGCACGAGCGCGGGCGCGCGGTCCCGGAGTCGATCAGCGTCGTCGGCTTCGACGACACCCCGGAGTCGGACTCGTTCTGGCCACCGCTCACGACGGTGCACCAGGACTTCGACGAGATCGGACGCCGGGCGATCACCACGCTCCTCCGCGAGATCGAGGAGGGCCCGCAGCTCTCCACCGAGCCCCTCACGCCGACGTCCCTCGTCGTCCGCGCGAGCACGGCTCCCCCGCCCGCGCACTGAGGCGAGGCAGTTCGTCGTCCGCGCCACCGAGGAACGACGATGTGCCGCACTTCGACGGGTTCAGCGACCGGCCATCGCTTGACACCCGAGCGAGGGGTCGCCCATACTCGTCGGAAATGTTGACGTGAACACGGTGGTTCGACGCCGCTAAATGTTCACGTGAACATCCCCTGCACCACGGCCTCCAACGAAGGAACCACCGATGACACTGCCGTCACCAGTCCGCCGACGAACGATCGGAGCGACCGTCGCCGTCGCCCTCGGCATCGCCGCGATCGCACCAGCACTCGCCACCGTGGAGGCCGCACCCGCGTCCGCCGCGGAGAGCACTCCCCTCACCATCACCCCCAACCCGGCCTACCAGAACGAGGCGTTCGAAGGCTGGGGCACGAGCCTCGTCTGGTTCGCCAACGCCACGGGCGACTACCCTCCGGACGTCCGCCAGGACCTCTTCGACAAGGTGTTCGGCGAGGACGGCCTCAACCTCAACATCGCGCGCTACAACATCGGTGGCGGCAACGCGAGCGACGTCCCGCCCTACCTGCGGGCCGGCGGCGCGGTCGACGGCTGGTGGAACCCGGACCTCGCAGCAAGCGACGCCGACGGCCCCATCACCTCCGACTACGCCGACCGCGACCGCTACGCCGCCGCCTGGGACGCCGACGACCCGGCCTCCTACGACTTCGACGCCGACGAGACCCAGCGCTGGTGGCTCACGGCACTCAAGGACAAGATCACCAAGTGGGAGGCGTTCAGCAACTCCCCGCCGTACTTCATGACCGAGAGCGGCTACGCGTCGGGCAACTTCAACGCCGCCGACGAGCAGCTGAAGCCGGAGAGCGTCGACGACTTCGTCGCCTACCTCACCACCGTCGTCGACCACCTCGAGGCCGACACCGGTGTCGACTTCGACACCATCGACCCCTTCAACGAGCCGAACACGAACTACTGGGGCACCCAGATCGACGAGGCCACCGGTTGGCCGAAGGGCGGACGTCAGGAGGGTGCGCACATCGGCCCGGCCATGCAGGACACCGTCATCAAGGCCCTGGCCGAGCGCCTCGCCGCCGAGGGCACCTCGACCGAGGCCGTCATCGCGGCCATGGACGAGACCAACCCCGGCATCTTCGCGACGAACTGGAACGGCTGGTCGCAGACCGCCAGGGACCTCGTCACGCAGCTCAACGTCCACAGCTACGGCCAGGGCGGCAGCGTCGTCGCGCGCGACATCGCGAAGACCGCCGGCAAGCCGCTGTGGATGAGCGAGGTCGAGGGCAACTGGGACTCCAGCGGCAAGCACAACCTCACGAACATCGACAACGGCATCGGCATGGCGACGCACCTCATCGACGACCTCCGCAACCTGGAGCCGACCGCGTGGGTGCTGTGGCAGCCCGTCGAGGACCTCTACAACATGGAGAAGGTCGAGAAGCTCAACTGGGGCAGCGTCCTCATCGACTTCGACTGCAACGCCGAGGGCGACTCCGAGCGACGTATCGCCGACGGCGACGCGGACCCGAGCTGCTCCGTGAAGACGAACGCGAAGTACAACACGCTCCGCAACTTCACCCACTACGTGCAGCCCGGTGACCACCTCATCCCCTCCACCGACGCGCAGACCACCACAGCGCTCCGTGCCGACGGCACCGGCGCGACCCTTGTACACGCCAACCCGTCGACCTCGGCTCGGACGATCACGATCGACCTGTCGAAGTTCGCGGACATCGCTCCCGGAGCGACGGTCACGCCGATCGTGACGACGGAGTCCCCCGCGGACGACGTCACCGCCAACGCACTCGTGCGGGGCGACGCCGTGTCGATCGACCCGGTGACCAAGCAGGCGACACTCACCGTCCCGGCGAAGTCGGTCACCACCTTCCTCGTCGACGGCGCGACCGGTGTCGCAGCCGATGCGGCACCGTTCCAGGACGGGCACGCCTACCAGCTCGTCGGCAAGCAGAGCTCGAAGGCGTTCACCGCCGCAGCCACGACCGGGACCGTCCCGGCCGGCACGATCACCCCGCGTGCCTCCGACGCCACGACCGGTGCCGCGCAGGTGTGGACCGCCGAGCGACTCTCGGGCGGCGGCACGAACACCGACCGCTACGCCGTCCGCAGCTCGTCCGGAGCACTCCTCTCCGCGAACTCCGCCGGCACCTCGCTCGTCGCTGCGACGCGGGAACAGGCTGTGGCCGACCCCTCGCTGCAGTGGATCCCGACGACGACCGACGGCTCCGAATGGAGCCTCGTGAACGTCGGCACCAGCCAGGCCCTCGAGGTCGGCGGGCAGTCCACCACCACGGGTGCCGCCGTCGGCGTCTACCAGTCGAACAACGGCGCGAACCAGACGTGGAGCTTCGTCGACACCGCCCTCACGGGTGTGCAGCCGGTCGCGCTGCAGACCGTCGCCGGTGTTCCGGCGGCGCTGCCCGCGACCGTGGTGCCGCTGTACGGCGCGGTCCAGGGCGCTCCGGTTCCGGTCACCTGGGACACCTCGGGCGTGGACTGGAACACGCCCGGCACGATCGTCGTGAACGGTTCCGGCACCGACGGGTGGGGTGGGGCGTTCACCGCACAGGCCACCGTCGACATCGGCGGCTTCACGACCACCGAACCGGTCTCCCTGACGGTCGCGGCGGGGTCCCCGGCGAGCGCCGTCATCGCTGCGGCACCGACGACGGTCCCGGCGCAGATCGGTGCGAGTGCCAACCGCTTCGACACGGCCGTCACGTGGGACTTCAGCACCCTCGACGACGCCGACCTCGCCGACACCGGTGTGGTGCAGGTGCGCGGTGCGGCCGCGTCGAACGACCCGTCCGCCGCACCGATCGACGCACTCCTGTCGATCATCGTCACGGCGCCCGGTGAGCGGAACATCGCTCCGGACACCACGACCGTCGCGAGTGCGACGTCCACCGAGTCCGGCTATCCGGCGAGCAACACGAAGAACGGTGTGCGGAACGACAAGGGCTGGTCGAACTGGCGCTCGTCGAACAAGCCGGCGAGCGACACGCTGAGCTACGAGCTCGGCGGTGAGCACACGATCGAGCACGTCACGTTCTACGCCTACAAGGACGGGAGCACCAACAGCTGGCCGAGTGCGTTGACCGTGCAGTTCCGCGACGCTGACGGCGCGTGGGTCGACGCTCCGGGCGGTGCGGTCGCTGTGCCGGTCCCGACCGATGGGACGGCTCCGATCGTCGACGTCGACCTCGGTGGCGTCACGACGAGTGCCGTTCGTGTCGTGACGACGGCGTACGCGAACACCCACCTGGTCGTCTCGGAGGTCGAGATCTACGCGCTCGCACCGTCGGTCGCGACCGAGGCGAGCCTCGCCGCGCTGCGGGTGAACGGCACGCCGGTCGAGGGCTTCGACGCCGGCGTCCTCGAGTACCAGGTGCCGCTGGCCGGATCCGCCGACCCGGTGGTCGACGCCATCCCGGCCGACCGCGACGCGACGGTCACGATCGAGCCGCTCGGAGCGGCACCGGCTGCTGCCGCCCGCGCTGCGGCTGACGCGAGCGACGGTGTCGTCATCACGGTGACGGCGGCTGACGGGGTGACCACGCAGTCGACGACGATCACCTTCGCCCGGACGGCGGTCGCGACCGCGACGCTGTCGAGCGTGGCCCGCGAGGGCGTGCCGACGACCGCGGCGGTCGTAATGGACCCGGAGGACGCCACCGTGATCTACGCCTGGCTGCTCGACGACGAGGTCGTGGACGGTGCTGACACGGCGACGTTCACGCCGCCCGCCGGCAGTGCGGGTGCCGCGCTCGCGGTGCGGGTCACGGTCTCGGCCGATGGCTTCGCGCCGGTGGAGACGACGTCCACGCCCGTGACGGTGCTCGCCGCCGCGGTGGACCCGGGGACCGGTCCCGGAACCGACCCGGGGACGAACCCCGGGACCGGTCCTGGCACGGGCTCCGGTGGTGGCGCGGTCGGTGGTGGTGACGGCACGAGCTCCCCCTCGGGTGGTTCGGCCGCCGGCGCCGACTCGCTGTCGCGCACGGGTGTGGACGTGTCGAGCGTCGGGCTCGTCGCGCTGCTCCTCGGCCTCGTCGGCTTCGCCTCGGTGCTGCTCGCGCGTCGCCGCCGCACAGCCAGCTAGCCCTCCATTTGCCCATCTTCGGGCGATGCAACGCCCGTTCGCCCAAACGTGGGCGAACGGGCGTTCGCGTTCCGGTGAGCCGACCGTCAGCTCGCCCCGTCCTCCGCCAGGACCGCAGCGCCGGCCGCCGCACAACCCTCGTCGACCATGCCGTCCGGGGCTCCACCGACGCCGATGCCCGCGATCGTCGCCGTACCGACCTTGATCGGCACCCCGCCTGCCAGGAACAGCGTCCCCTCGAGGTCGCGAAGCGTCGCCCCGCCGCCCTCCGGCAGGCGCTCCGTCAGCTCGGAGGTGTTGGCTCCGAACGCCGCCGCCGTGTATCCCTTCTCGGCCGACGCCGAGAGGGTATGCTCCGCAGCGCCGTCACCGCGGACCACGGCCTGCACTTGACCGAAGCGGTCGACGACGGAGACGGTGACGAACCCGACCCCGCTCGCTCGACACGAGTCCAGCGCGGCGGTCGCAGCTTCCAATGCTGCGTCGGCGGACAGTCGCGGAAGCTCGACGGTCCGGGATTCCGCGGCCTCGGCCACCGGCGACGCCGAGGTCGCGGTCGTCGACGAGGCGGGGCCGGTGCAGGCGGTCAAGGTTCCAAGGACGGCGAGTCCGGCGACGATGGTGCCGAGGCGTGCGGTGCGTGACGATTTCATGGTGTTCCTCTGGGTTGTTCGTGCTTCGGCATCGGATGATGCGCTCCGACAACTCTCGTCCGGGCGGTGCTGCCTCCACCTCGTCCGCGCCGCCCGGATCCGGTCGGGCCGACGGCGGACCGGCCCTCATCCCTTCGGATGAGGCAGGCCCTCGAAGGCTCGCCTAGCATGGAGGGATCGCCGGAAAGGTCCCATGTCAGACGCTCGAACATCAGTCCAACCGACCCCGGACTCCCGACCGTACCGCCGAGCCGCAGCCCTCGGCGCGACGCCCCTCGACGTCGTGCTCAACCTCACCTTCTTCGCGCTGCTCGTGACCTCGGCCGTGCGATACGTCATGAGTCACGGGGTCGAGGCGGTGAACTGGACCGTCGCTGCGCTGACCGTCGCGACCGCGGCCGCCTACCTCCTCGCCACGCGGAAGACGGGCGTCCGACACCGGATCCTCGTCGTGATCCTGCTCGCACTGTGGACGCTGCTCGTGCTCATCGCCCCGAGCTTCTGGTGGACGGCGTTCTCGGTCTACTTCCTCGCACGCCGCGCCTTCCCGACCGCGTGGATCGCCGTCGGTCTCGCCGCGGTCTGCGCGCGCTCGCTCCTCGTCCTCACCGGCGGCTTCGACTGGACGATCGTGGTGGGGACAGCGGTGGTGGCTGCGCTCGTGAGCGTCGTCACCTCACGGATCGAGTCGGACAACCGGACACAGGCGGCGCTCATCCGTCGACTGACGGAAGCCCAGGAGCGACTCGCCGCGACCGAGCGACAAGCCGGGATCGCTCAGGAGCGAGCACGGGTGTCGAGCGAACTCCACGACTCCGTGACCCAGGGACTCGCGAGTTCGCTCCTCATCATGGAGGCCACCGCGCAGACGATCGACACGTCTCCGGCCACCAGCCGCGCCCGTCTGCGCGAGGCGGTCGAGCTGATCCGCTCGACGCTCGGCGAGGCGCGGAACCTCGTCCACGACCTCGGTTCACCCCGGCTCGACGGCATCAGTCTCGCATCCGCGCTCGGACATCTGGTCGCGGAGACCCCCGCCGCCCAGCTGCGCATCGACGGCGAGCCGAGGCCCTACCCGCCTGAGATCGCCCATGCGATCCTGCGCGTCTGTCAGAGTGCCGTGCAGAACGCCGATCACCATGCCGGCGCATCGGCGATCCACGTCACCCTCAGCTGTCTGGCCGACCAGGTCGTCGTCGACATCGCCGACGACGGGGTCGGATTCGATGCGTCGGCGGTCCCCGAACCGTCGAGCACCGGCGGCTACGGGCTGCGGGCGATGCGGCAGCGGATCGAGCAACTCGGCGGTCGATTCACGGTGGAGAGCGCCCCCGGTGACGGCACCGTGATCGTCGCCCAGCTCCCGACCGATACGGGGTCGACGTGCTGAGGCTCGTCCTGGTCGACGATCATGCCGTGGTGCGAGCGGGTCTGCGCCTGATCCTGCAGACCCAACCCGACCTCGAGATCGTGGGTGAGGCGTCGTCCGGCGAGAACGCGGTTCCACTGGTCGCCGAGGTGCAGCCGGACCTCGTGGTCGTCGATCTCGCGATGGGCGACGGGATCGGCGGGATCGAGACGACCAGGCGTCTCCGCGCGCTCGGCCCGGCACCGCAAGTACTGATCTTCACCACGTACGACACGGATGCCGACATCGTCCGGGCCGTCGACGCAGGAGCCGTCGGGTATGTGCTCAAGACGTCGTCGCCCGAGGAGATCTTCCGCGCGGTGCGAACGGCAGCGATGGGACAGAGCGCGCTGAGCACACCGGTGGCATCACGGCTCATGCATCACCTGCAACATCGCCAGGAAGCCCTGACTCCGCGCGAGGCCGAGATCCTGGAGTTGCTCACGGACGGTCTCGGCAACCGCGAACTGGCGCGTCGGCTGTTCATCAGCGAGACGACCGTCAAGACCCACCTCGCGCACATCTACACGAAACTCGGGGTGGACGGTCGCGGCGCCGCTATCGCCGCGGCTCGACAGCGCGGCATCGTCCGCCCGCCCGAGCACCGCTGAACCCGCGAAAGCCCGCTCCCTGAGCCTGTCGAAGGGCCCACGAGCAACCACGCACGACACGAAACGGTTCCCCGAGGGCACTTCGACAAGCTCAGTGACCGGAACGGTTCCACGCTCCCTGAGCCTGTCGACGGGCCCACGAGGAAACCCCGCCGTCCGAGATGACTCGGGCGGCGGGGCTTCGTGGTGCGGGGTGACTACTCGGCGTCGAGGTCCGTCTCGAGGAGACCGGCGAGCTCGGCGAGCGCCTCGTCGGCACCCTCGCCCTCAGCGCGGAGGGTGACGACGTCGCCGTTGGTGGCGCCGAGGCTCATGATCGTGAGGATGCTCGAAGCGTCGAGCGGGCCAGAGTCGCCCAGCTCGATCGTGACGGGCACCGGCTGGCGCTTGACCGTCTCGATGAAGAGCTTGGCGGGGCGGGCGTGCAGCCCGACGCGGCTGGCGATGGTGGCTTGGCGTTCGGCCATGATGATGCTCCTTCTGCGGTTCGGTTGGTGCCGGCCGGACCAGTGGATCAGGTCAGGCTGTGGATCGGACGGGTACGGATCAGACGGTCGCGGGCTCGGTGGCGACCGTGGGGGCTGCCGTGTCGGCACCCTCCACCGGACGACGACGGGCGAACCGCTTGAGCAGGACGACGGCGACCGCGGTGATGACTGTGCCGATCGCGACCGACAGGACGAACATCCCGATGTTGCCGATGGCGAAGAACACGAAGATGCCACCGTGCGGCGCCTGCGAGGTCACGCCGGTCGCCATGACGAGCGCACCGGTGGCGGCACCACCGAGGATCGACGCCGGGATGACGCGGAACAGGTCGGCCGCGGCGAACGGGATCGCACCCTCGCTGATGAACGCGGCACCGAGCAGCCAGGCGGCCTTGCCGTTCTCCCGCTCGACCGCGGTGAACGAACGACGGCTGAGGACGGTCGAGGCGAGCGCCATCGCGAGCGGCGGCACCATGCCGGCAGCCATGACGGCGGCCATGATCTGCCACGGTGCCTGGTTGGCGAGCGTGCCAGCACCGAGACCGGCGACGGCGAACGAGTACGCGACCTTGTTGACGGGGCCGCCGAGGTCGAAGGCCATCATCGTGCCGAGGATCACGCCCAGCAGGATCGCCGAGACGCCGGTGAGGCCGGAGAGCCAGCCGTTGAGGCCGTTCATGAGCGCGGCGATCGGGCCGCCGAGGACGAGGATCATGAGACCGGACGCGACGATCGAACCGACCAGCGGGATGATCACGACGGGCATCAGCCCACGCAACCACCGCGGCACGTTCAGGCGACCGAGGCCGTAGGCGACACCACCGGCGAGCAGACCACCGACGAGCCCGCCGAGGAAGCCGGCGCTCATGAGGAGGGCGACGGCACCGGCGACGAACCCGGGCGCGATGCCCGGTCGGTCGGCGATGGCGTAGGCGATGTAGCCGGCGAGGGCCGGGACGAGGAACGCCATCGAGGCGTTGCCGATGGAGAACGCGACGGCGCCGAGGTAGGCGCCGAGTCCACCGGCCGGCAGGTTCACGAGGCTGTTCTCGACGATGATCTTGCCGGCGTTCTCGGTGATGTCGTAGCCCCCGAGGAGGAAGCCGAGGGCGATGAGCAGACCGCCACCCGCGACGAACGGGATCATGTAGCTGACACCGGTGAGCAGCCAGCGCTTGATGGACTGACCGACGTTGGCGTCCTTCTTGTCCGACGTCGACGCGGAGGCGTCACCGGCGGCGGCGGCGACCCGCGGGGCGTTCGGGTTCGAGATCGCGGCGACCGCGTCGTTGATGAGCTGTTCCGGGGCGTCGATGCCGCGCTTCACGGGAGCCTTGATGACGGGCTTCCCGGCGAAGCGGGTGACGTCGCGGACGTCCACATCGACGGCGAAGATGACCGCCTGTGCCTTCGCGACGACGTCGGCGGGCAGCGGGGTCGCACCGGAGGCGCCCTGCGTCTCCACGTGCAGCTCGACACCGAGGCGCTTGGCGGTGGCGGCGAGCGAGTCGGCCGCCATGTAGGTGTGGGCGATACCCGTCGCACACGAGGTGACCGCGATGAGCACGGGCCGTGCGGCCTGGTCGCCTGCCTCGACGGGAGCCGTCGCGGCGCGCTCGGCGGCAGGAGCCGCTGCCGGCTTGGGTGCGTCGCTGAGTGCACCATCGACGAGGGCGACCACCGCGGCGGCGTCGGGCGCCTCACGCAGCGAGGTCACGAACTCGGGCTTGATGAGCGAGCGCGCGAGCTTCGACAGCAGGGCGAGGTGCGCCTGGTCGGCGCCGTCCGGAGCCGCGATGAAGAAGAGGAGGTCGGCCGGGCCGTCGTCGGAGCCGAAGTCGACGAGCGGCGAGACCCGGGCCATCGCGAGCGTCGGCTCGGTGACAGCGGCCGAACGGCAGTGCGGGATCGCGATGCCGCCGGGGATGCCGGTGTCGGTCTTGCTCTCCCGCGCCCAGGCGTCGGCGAAGAGGGCCTCGGTGTCGGTGGCACGGCCGGCGCGGACGACGAGCTCGGCGAGCGCGCGGATGACACCCGCGCGATCGGTGCCGAGGTCGGCGTCGAGGGCGACGAGCCCTGGGGTGATGAGTGGGGTGGACATCTGGGTTCTCCTTCGAAACGGATGCTGGTGCTTCGGGTGGTCGGGGCGGCCCTTCGACAAGCTCAGGGACCGGGGTGGGCGGTCAGGGACCGGGGACGGTCAGGGGACGGATGGGATCCGCTGCGGGAGCTGGACGACGTCGATGGCGGCGGCGTCCGTCCCGCTGAGCGCCGGTACGTCGCTGCCGGGGAGGGCCGCGGCAGCGGCTCCGTGGGCGACGGCCTGCGCGAGGCGTGCTGCAGGGGCGAGACCTGCGGTTCGGGCGATCAGGTAGCCGGCGAGGGAGGAGTCCCCCGCGCCGACGGTGCTGCGCGCGACGATCTTCGGGGCCCGGGCCGACCAGGCGGTGTCACCCTCCACGAGGACGGCTCCTCGGGAGCCGAGCGTGACGAGGACTGCGGCGACCGGACCGGGTCGGTCCGCGGTGCCGATGAGCGTGGCGGCGACGGACGCGGCGAGCGCCGGGTCGGCCTCGATCTCGTCGCCGGACGCGGTGCCGGTGAGTTCGGCGAGTTCGGCGCCGTTCGGCTTGATGAGGTCGATGCGTTCCCCGGTGGCGGCGAAGGCGGCGAGGAGGGCGGCGAGCGGCTCACCCGAGCTGTCGACGGCGACGAACGGGCGGGTGCCGTCGGTGAGGGCGCGAGCGGCCCGGACGATGCGTGCGTAGAAGTCGGCCGGCAGCCCGGGCGGCAGCGAACCGGCGATGACGAGCCACTCGGCACTCGCGGCGGCACGGGCGGTCGCGTCGACGAGGCGTGCAGCGTCGTCCTCGGTGAGGAGCGGACCCGGCTCGTTGATCTTGGTGGTGGTGCCGTCGGGCTCGGTCAGCGTGATGTTGCGGCGCACGGGCTGCCCGGTCGGGACGGCGAGGACGTCGATGCCCTGCGCGCGGAGCGACTCGATCATCGGGTCGGTCGATTCGCCGGGGAGGACGGCGATGGTCGCCAACTCGGCGGCGGCGATGGCCCGCGAGACGTTGACGCCCTTGCCGCCCGGCTGCTCCCGGCTGGCGAGGGCACGGAGGACCTCGCCGCGCTCGACGATGCCGGGGAGCTCCACCGTGTGGTCGAGCGAGGGGTTGGCGGTCAGGGTGATGATCATGCGACGACCACCTCGACACCCGCAGCCTCGAGGGCGTCCCCGAGGGTCGTCGGAACGACCTCGTCGGTGATGACGGTGTCGATCTCGTCGAGGGCGGCGAAGCGGATGAGCGCTTCCTCACCGAGCTTCGCGGCGTCGGCGAGGACGACGGCCCGGCGCGAACCGCGGACGATCGCCGACTTCACGGCGCCCTCCAGCTCGTCCGGCGTGCTGAGGCCGAAGTCGGCGCTGACCCCGTTGGCGCCGACGAAGGCGATGTCCGGGCGGAACCGGCCGAGCTCGTCGACGGTCGTGCTGCCGACCGCCGCGCTCGTGATGCCACGGACCCGGCCACCGAGGAGGTGCAGTTCGACGTGGTCGCAGTGGTGGAGCGTCGCGGCGATCGGGACGGAGTTGGTGATGACCGTGAGCGTCTGGCCGGCGGTGGCCGGGCGCCAGGTGACGAGGAGGTCGGCGAGGTGGGCCGTGGTCGTCCCGGCGTCGATGACGATCGAGCCGCTGAACGTCGACGGGATGAGCCGGAGGGCTGCACGGGCGATCGTGGCCTTCGCGTCGCTCCGCTGGCCCTGGCGATCGGCGAGGCTGGCCTCCGCGACGGAGGCACGTGCTGCGGAGACGGCGCCGCCGTGGACGCGCCGCAGGACGCCGGAGGTTTCGAGCTGGTCGAGGTCGCGGCGGATCGTCTCAGCGGTGACGCCCAGCTCACGGGAGACGTCGGTGACGGAGACCCGTCCGCTCGTCTTCACCCGGCTGGTGATGTGCTCGTGCCGCTCCGTCGCGTACATGCGTCGTCCTTGACCTTCGTTTCCGGTGTTGCAGGCTTGCAGTGCGAAGAAAGTATCACACAAACACAGAGAAACACAGATCCAGTCGCGTCCGTTCGCCCATTTTTGGGCGAGGGAGCGTTCGTTCGCCCAAAAATGGGCGAACGGAAGGGGACCTCAGGGCGCGAGGGACGGGACCGGCAAGGAGGTGGCGGTCGGCGCAACCGTGGCGCCGACCGCCGGTTCGTCTCGCACCCGAACGCGCGAGACGGCTGGTGTCATGACGGCGAACCGGCCGACGTCGTGACAGGTCTCTCCGTCGCCTGGCGCTCCGGCAACAACTGGCGGAGCACTCCCCCGGCGTGCGACGCCCACCGACCGACGGCGACCCAGCTGCGGTCGCGGACGAACAGCAGGTCGAGCGCGATCATCGCGAGCGAGAACGGCCACAGCCCGAGGAAGAGGCCGATACCGAGGTGCATCAGGATCGTGAAACCGAGCGCGAGGATGCGCGTCGGTCGCCACAGGATCAGCACCGGGAACAGCAGCTGCACCCAGACGGACAGGAACGTGGCCACCCAGACGAACGGTCCGAGCTGCCAGGCGAGGTCGCTCAGCACCGGGAACGGGCGGAACACGTCGAGGACGAGCGAGTAGTAGAACGCCGTGCCCTCGCGCCACTCGGGACCCATGAGCTTGTAGATGCCGGAGTTCACGTAGACGAGCATGATCTGGTACGCGCAGAGCAGGACCGCCGTGTTGTTGGCGGCGTTCGCGAGCCACGCCGGGATCGCGAACCGACCGCGCAGGATCGGCCGCGGCGCTCGACCCCGCCGCTTGGCGAGCCACGCGTCGACGGACCAATGACGCGACAGGTCGGCGAACACGAGGAAGAGCAGCGTGATCCGGATGATGGTGTCGCCGCCATTGGTCAGCACCGTGCTGTTGGTCGCGAGCCCCACCCAGAACACGAGGAGGACGGGTGTGACGAACCGGGTCTGCCAGCCGATGAGGAACAGCAGTCCGAGCACGATGAGCACCCCGTAGGCGAGGTCGAAGACGAAGGCGCTGTCCTTCGTGAAGACGAGCTCGAACAGCGGGAACCAGGCGCGACGGTCCGCCTCCGGGTCGACCCACTTCGATGCGACGCCCCACAGGTAGTGGCGATCGGCGAGGCTCGTGAACAGGAAGCTGACGATCGCGACACCGTAGAGGATCCGGAGGGCGGAGAGGCTGTAGCCGGCGTGCTTGGCACCCGTGACCCAGCCGGCGAACCGGTCGAACCGCGCGCGGACGGCGTTCATCGTGCACCCCCGTAGCGGGCGATGACGTCCCGGTAGACGGCGAGGGTCTCCGGGTCGATGACGTCGTCGACGTGCCGCCAGCCGAAGGTGACGGCGGTGTCGTCGAACTGCTGCTCCTCGGAGAAACGGTTGTCGAAGTCGTTCGGGCGGGTGCGGTCGATCCGCCATCGGACGCGCTCGACGTCCTGGTCGAAGTACGCCGTCGAGAACGCGGTCGCGTACTCCTTGAGCATGTAGTCGTAGCGGAGGAACCGGACGATGTCGCCCTGCCCTGAGCCTGGGGTCGTGCTGACGGCGTCGAGGTCGGCGATGAGCGATTCGGCCGACTGCGCGCGGTACGCGCCACCGTCGGCGCGCTGGATGAAGGTGTCGCGGACGATCTCTCGCTGCTTGGCGTCGAGCGCGAGGTACCGGGTGTTGTAGGCGAGCATCGCGTTCCACGAGGATTTCTGGATCCGCGACGGCTCGGCATGGCCCGGGACCGCCTGCTGCTCGAGCTTCGTGACGTTGACCCAGTCGGACTTCACGAGCTTGCCGTCGGCGTCGCGCCACTGGGCCTGCACGGAGAAGGTGATGTTCGTCTTCATGATGCTCGGCGCGAAGACGTTCCACTTCTGGGTGAAGTACGGGCCGGCCGCGGCGACGACGGCTCCGCGGACGGGCGTGGTCGGCGAGACGATGACGAGCGTGCCGGCGACGTAGACGCCGACGAGGGCGATCGAGACCGCCGCGGCGATGCGCGCGGCCCGCTTCGGTGGGGCGGTTTCGTCCCGAGACGATCCCGCTCCCCGGTCCTGCCGACCGGACGCCGGTGCCTGATCGCCGTCCGGTTCCTCGGCGCCGTCCGGTCCCTGAGCCCCTTCCGGTCCCTGAGCCCCTTCCGGTCCCTGAGCTTGTCGAAGGGCGTCAGAACGCTCCCCCACGGATGTGCGTGTGATCGGAGTCACGGTTCCTCCTTGGTGCTGGGTGGTGATGAACCGCGGGGGCACCCGTTCGGTGGCGCCGTCCGCGGGGAAGGAGTGGGCCGCGCCGACCCGAATGCGGCGCGGCCCACTCGGCGCGTCACTCCAGACGCGCCCGTCGCGTAGCCACGAAGGCGCCTCCGAGGAGGAGCATCGTGGCGCCGAGTCCCCCGAGCCACAGGCCGTCGAAGCCGGTGCTCGGCAGACCGGGGCGTGACCCCGGCGCGGCGGCGGCCGCCGCGGTGACCGTGAAGGCGGTCGCCTGACGGTCGAGCGGCAGGGCACCGGTCACGGATCCGGAGAGTTCCACGCGGTGGGCACCCAGCTCGAGCGACGAGTCGATCGGGAAGGTGAACGTGGCGTTACCGGAGGCGTCTGCGATGACGGGCGTCAGGGCGAACGGCGTCGAGAAGACGGTCGCCGAGACGGTCTCACCGGGCTCGAAGCCGGTGGCGTAAACCTCCTGGATCACGCCCGTGTCGCGGACGATCGTCGAGTACTTGACGGTAGCCAGGCGGTCGTCGCCGGCGTCGGTGTCACCGTCGGCGTCAGCTGCGGTGTCGGCGTCGGTCGCCGTGTCCGCGTCCGCCGCGGTGTCGGTGTCGACATCCGCGTTCAGGTCGACATCCACTCCGTCGGACGCTGCATCGGTGTCCGCCGCGGTGTCGGTGTCGGCGGCAGTGTCGGCAGCAGCATCCACGTCGGCTACAGCATCAGTGTCCGCAGCAGCATCGACATCAGCTGCGGCATCGGTGTCAGCAGCAGCATCGACATCAGCTGCGGCATCGGTGTCAGCAGCAGCATCCACGTCCGCAGCAGCATCCGTGTCAGCAGCGGCATCCGTGTCGGCAGCAGCGTCAGTGTCCGCAGCAGCATCCACATCGGCAGCAGCATCAGTGTCAGCCGCAGCGTCCGCGTCGGCAGCAGCGTCCGCGTCGGCGGCAGCGTCCACGTCGGCGGCAGCGTCCACGTCCGCAGCGGCATCCACATCCGCAGCAGCATCCGTGTCAGCACCGGCATCCGTGTCGGCAGCAACGTCAGTGTCCGCATCAGCGTCCACATCGGCTGCGGCATCAGCGTCAGCAGCAGCATCCACGTCCGCAGCAGCGTCCGTGTCGGCCGCGGCATCAACGTCAGCCGCGGCATCCGTGTCGGCCGCGGCATCAACGTCGGCAGCAGCATCGGTGTCAGCCGCAGCGTCCACGTCGGCAGCAGCATCAGTGTCAGCAGCAGCATCCGTGTCGGCAGCAGCATCAGTGTCCGCAGCAGCATCCACGTCGGCAGCAGCATCCGTGTCGGCAGCAGCATCCACGTCGGCGGCGGCGTCAGTGTCCGCAGCAGCATCCGTGTCGGCCGCGGCATCCACATCAGCGGCAGCATCCACGTCCGCAGCAGCGTCGACGTCGGCGGCAGCATCCGTGTCAGCAGCCGCATCCGCATCCGCATCCACATCCGTTGCAGCATCGGTGTCGGCAGCAGCGTCAGTGTCGGCAGCAGCGTCCACGTCCACGTCCACGTCGGCGTCCACGTCGGCCGCGGCGTCGACGTCAGCAGCGGCGTCCACGTCGACCGCAGCGGCGTCGGTGTCGACGTCGACCGCTCCGTCCTCGATGGTGACCTCGGACTCGGCCGGCGTCTCGGAGACGTCGCCCTCGGCCGTGACGGTCACCGGGCCAGGCGTGTAGTCGTCCGGGATCGGCAGGTCCACGGTGAAGGAACCGTCGGGGTTCGTCACCACGGTGACGGACGGTGCGCCCGGGATGGACACCGTGACGGTCTCCCCACCGGCGAAGCCCGTCCCGTCGACCGTGACCGACTCACCCGGCAGGACCGACGACGGATCGACCGTGATCGCCGTGTCGTACGCGAGGATCTCGATGATCGTCGTCGCCGGCTCGTTCGATGCAGCACCGAGTGCCGTCACCGTGACGTCGCCGAGCGCGTATCCGTCGGGGACCGGCAGGGTCGCCGTGAAGCCGCCGCCGGCGTTCGTCACCTGCGTGACGACCGGAGCGCCCGGGATCGACACCGTGACCGTCTCGTTGGCTGCGAAGCCCGATCCGGTGATGACCGTCGTGTCACCGGCGATCAGCGCGTCCGGGGAAGCGGTGATGACGGGCGAGAACACGATGGCGGTGACCGTGACGGTCGCGGTGGCCGGAGCCTGCGACACCGTTCCCTCCGCCGTGACGACCAGCGGTCCGACCGGCGCATTCGCCGGAACGGTGATCCCGACCGAGAACTCGCCGGCACCGTTCGTCGTCGTCGGAACAGCCGTACCACCCGGGATCGAGACCGTGACGGACTCGTTCGCGGCGAAGCCGGTGCCTGTGACGAGCGTCGCTCCGCCGGCCGTGACCGTGCTCGGGTCGGCGGTGATCGCCGTCTCGTAGGCCTCGACCGTGAGCTCCGCCTCAGCAGGCGTCGCCGACGTCTCACCGACCGCGGTCACCGTGACGGGACCGGCGGGCGTTCCGGGCGGCACCGGCAGCGTCGCGGTGAACCCGCCGTCGCCGTCCGCCGTCACCACGACGGGGTCGCCGCCGGGGATCGAGACGCTGATCGATTCGTTCGGCTGGAAGCCGGTACCGGTGACCGTGGTGGTCTGGCCCGGGTTCACCGTGTCCGGTGTGAGGGTGATCGCCGTGTCGTAGACCGTTGCCTCGACCGTGACGGTGGTGGTCGCCTCGGCCGCAGAGACGACGCCGAGTGCGGTTACCGTGACCGGGCCGGTCGCGAAGCCCTGCGGGACGGCGAACGTCGTGGTGATCTCACCGTCGGCGTTCGAGGTGACCGTCACCGGCGCGAGGCCGGGGAAGGTGACCGTGACGCTCTCGGTCGGGGCGAAGCCGCTCCCCGAGATCTCCGTCGAGGTCCCGCCGGGGACCGTCGCCGGGTCGGCGGTGATCGTCGGCGCGTAGACCACGTCGACCGTGAGGTTCGTCGTCGCAGGCGTGTCGGACGTCGCCCCGAGCGCGGTCACGACGACCACGCCCTCGGCGTAGTCGGCCGGCACGGGCAGCGACACCGAGATGGTGCCGGTCGCCGTCGCCGTGGTGGTCACCGGGTCGGCACCGGGGATCGAGACCGTGACGCTCTCGTTCGGTGCGAAGCCGGTGCCGGTGACGAGGGTGCTGGCACCCGCGACGACGGTGGCCGGGTCGGCGGCGATGGCCGTGACGTAGGTCGTGGCCTCGACGGTGAGTGTCGCCGTGGCGGGGGTCGCCGAGACGGCACCGGTGGCGGTGACGGTCACGGGTCCGAGCGGGAAGTCCGCCGGGAGGTCGACGCTCACCGAGATCTCACCGTTGCCGTTCGACGTGGTGGGGATCGGCGTCGCGATGCCCGGGACGGTGACGCTCACGGACTCGTTCGACGCGAAGCCGTCGCCGGTGACCGTGGTGCTGCCGCCAGGGGCGACCGTCGTCGGGTCGAGGGTGATCGCAGTCTCGTAGGCCTCGACGGTGACCGTCGCCGTCGCGTCCGTCGCGGAGACGGCGCCGGTCGCGGTCACGACGAGCGATCCGGCCTCCGTGCCCGACGGGATCGGCAGGGCGGCGGTGAAGCCGCCGTCGCCGTTCGCCGTCACCACGACCGGCGTGCCACCGGGGATGGAGACCGAGACGGACTCGTTCGGTGCGAACCCGGTACCGGTGATCGTCGTCGAGGTGCCGGGGAGCAGCGTGTCCGGGTCGGCGGTGATCGCGGTCTCGTACGGCACCACGGTCACGTCGGCGTCGGCGGGCGTGTTCGACGTGTCACCGGTCGCGGTGATCGTCAGCGGACCCGCAGGCGTTCCGGCCGGGATCGTCACGGCCTGCGTGAAGTCGCCGTCGCCGTTCGTCGTCACGGTGACGGGGTCGCCGCCCGGGATCGTGATGGTGACGGTCTCGTTCGGTGCGAAGCCGGTGCCCGTGACGGTGGTGGTTCCGCCCGGGTTGACCGTCGTCGGATCCACCGTGATCGCCGTGTCGTACACGACCGCTTCGACGAGGACCGAGGTCTGCGCCGGCGTGAGCGACAGGGCGCCCGTGGCCGTGAACGTCACGGTCGCGGGGACGAAGTCCGCCGGGAAGGCGACCACCTGGCTGATCTCACCGAGCCCGTTCGCCGTGGTCACGACGTCGTCGAAGCCGGGCGCCGAGATGGTCACCGACTCGTTCGCGACGTAGCCGGTGCCGGACAGGATCGTCGAGTCACCGGGGTTCAGCGTGGACGGCGTCGCGGTGAGCGTCGTGTCGAACGCCTCGACGGTGATCGTCGCAGTTGCAGGCGTGTTCGACACGGCTCCGACGGCCGTCACGACGACGGTGCCGGGGTCCGTGCCGGGCAGGATCGGCAGGATGGCGGTGATGTCGCCGTCCGGGCCGGCCTCCACCACGACGGGCGTGCCGCCGGGGATGGAGACGGAGACGGACTCGCCGGGCAGGAAGCCCGTTCCGGTGACGGTGGTGCTGCCGCCGGGGAGGAGCGTGTCGGGGTCGGCGGTGATCGCCGTGTCGTAGACCGTGGCCTCGACCGTGACCGTGGTGGTCGCCTCGGTCGCGGAGACGACGCCGAGGGCGGTGACCGTGACCGGCCCGACCGCGAAGTTCTGCGGGACGTCGACGGTGGTCGTGATCTCACCCGCTGCGTTCGACGTGACGGTGATCGGGTCGAGGCCTGGGAAGGTGACCGTGACGCTCTCGCTCGGCGCGAAACCGGTGCCCGAGATCTCGGTGCTCGCACCGCCGGGGACCGTGGCCGGCTCGGCGGTGATCGTCGGGGTGTAGACGACGTCGACCGCGAGGTTGGTGGTGGCCGGCGTCTCGGAGACCTCGCCGAGGGCGGTCACGACGACCGTGCCCTCCGCGTAGTCCGCCGGGACCGGCAGCGAGACGGAGATGGTGCCGGTCGCCGACGCCTGGGTGGTGACCGCGGGCGCGCCGGGGATGGAGACCGTGACGGTCTCGTCGGGCTCGAAGCCGGTACCGGTGACGAGCGTGCTCTGCCCCGCGACGACGGTCGTCGGGTCGACCGTGATGGCCGTGACGTAGGTGGTCGCCTCGACGGTGAGCGTCGCCGTGGCCGGGGTGGCCGAGACGGCGCCGGTGGCGGTGACCGTGACGTCGCCGAGCGGGAAGTCCGCCGGGAGCGTGACACTGACCGTGATCTCGCCGTCGCCGTTCGCCGTGGTCGTCACGGGCGTCGCGAGGCCGGGGATGGTGATCTCGACGGACTCGAGCGGAACGAAACCGGAACCGGTGACGACCGTGCTGCCACTGGGGGCGATGGTCGCCGGGTCGAGCGCGATGTCGGTGTCGTAGGCCTCGACGGTGATGTCCGTCTCGGCCGGCGTCGCGGAGACCGCGCCGGTGGCGGTGACCGTGAGCTGGCCGGCGGCCGTACCCGACGGGATCGGCAGGACGGCCGTGAAGCCGCCGTCGCCGTCAGCCGTCACGACGACGGGCGTGCCGTCCGGGTAGGAGACGGAGACCGACTCGTTCGCGGCGAAGCCGTTACCGGTGATGGTGGTCGAGTTGCCGGGGAGGAGCGAGGCCGGGTCGGCGGTGATGGCCGTGTCGTACGGCAGCACCTCGAGGTCGGCGGTCGCCGGGGTGGCCGACGTCTCACCGGTGGCGGTGACGACGACGGTCGCGGCGGGCGTGCCGTCGGGGACGGGCAGGTCGACGGTGAAGCCGCCGTCGCCGTCCGCATCGACGGTCACCGGGGTGCCGCCCGGGTAGCCGACGGTGACCGTCTCACCGGGCAGGAAGCCCGTGCCGGTCACCGTCGTGGTGTTCCCAGGGATGAGCGACGTCGGGTCGAGCGTGATGGCGGTGTCGTAGATCGTCGCCGTGACGGTGACGACGGTGGTCGCTTCGGTGGCGGACACGGCGCCGAGGGCGGTGACCGTGACGTCGCCGACCGCGAAGTCCTGCGGGACGGCGATGGGGGTGCCGATCGCGCCGAGTGCGGTGGCGGTGACGGTGATCGGCTCGAGGCCGGGGAACGTCACGACGACGTCCTCGCCTGGCGCGAAGCCGGCACCGTTGATGATCGTGGTCGTGCCACCGGCGACCGTGGCCGGGACGGCGACGATCGACGTCTCGTAGACCACGGTGAGGTTGGTGGTGGCCGGGGTGTCGGACGTCTCGCCGAGCGCGGTCACGACGACCTGGCCTGCGGCGTAGTCGGCGGGGACGTCGAGCTCGACCGAGATCGTGCCGGTTCCGGTGGCCGTCGTGGTGACCGGGTCGACGCCGGGGATCGAGACGGAGACGGTCTCGCCCGAGGCGAAGCCGGTCCCGGTGATCGTCGTGGTCCCACCGGCGACGACACTGGCCGGGTCGGCGGTGATCGCGGTGACGTACTGGGTCGCCTCTACCGTGACCGTCGTGGTCGCCGGGCTGGCCGACGAGGCGCCGGTCGCCGTGACCGTCACGGGGCCGAGCGGGAAGTCCGCCGGGAGCGTGAGGCTGGCGGAGATGGTGCCGGTGCCCGTCGCGGTAGTGACGACCGGGTCGGTGAGGCCGGGGACGGTGATCGACACCGACTCGCCGGGCAGGAACCCCGTGCCGGTGATCGTGGTGCTGCCCCCGGGGGCGATCGTCGCCGGGTCGGCGGTGATCGCCGTCACGAAGGGGGCGACGACGAGGTCGGTGGTGGCCGGGGTGTCGGAGGTCGCACCGGTGGCGGTGAACGTCAGGGTCGCCGGGGTGAAGCCGGCGGGGATCGCGACACTCTGGCTGATCACTCCGGCGGCGTCCGACGTCGTGGTGACCGGGTCGAGGCCGGGCGCGGTGATCGTGACCTGCTCGTTCGCTGCGAAGCCGGTGCCGTCGATCACGGTGGACTGGCCGGGGTTGACGGTCGCCGGTGTGGCGGTGATCGCCGTGTCGTACACGACGAGCGTCCCGCGCACGGAGGACGACGCGAGGTTGACCGTCGCGAGCGAGATCGCCGGGACGAGGGAGATCTGCACGGCTCGAACGGTCGCCGACCCCGCCCCGAGGTCGCCGGTCGCCGGCTGCACGTTCGCGGTGACGTCGGCGACGAGCCGCACGATGTTCAGGATGGGGCCGACGACGTTCGCGGCGAGACCGCCGGTGATGCCGTTCAGGGCGGTGTTGAGCGTTCCGACACCGGTGTAGGCCGTGGCGACCGTGTTCTTCACGAGGTTGAGGACGAGGTTGACCACGCCGTCGAGGGTGAGTCCGAGGGTCGCGAGGATCGGGTTCAGCACGTTCGGGAGGAGCCCCGCCGAGGTGAAGGCGGCGGTCCCGTTCTGGACCGCCCCGAGGGTCGAGTCGAGCGACAGGGAGATGACCGGCACCTGGGTGACCACGACGTTCGTCGTGACGTTACCGGTGACCTGGATACGTGTGTTGTCCACGGCCGTCTGCAGGCCGGCGGACACGGCCGTGACCTGCGCGGTGACGGCAGACGTGATCGCAGCCGCGATGGCGGCACCGATCGGGCCGGACAGCAGCGAGGTGTTCGGCGGCAGGTCGTTGAGGTCGGGCAGGTTCGGGTCGTTCGCGAGGAGGGTCGCGAGGTCGACGGTCACCGCACCGGTGAGCAGGTTGACGGAGACACCGGTCGCCGCGGACTGCGACGCCTGGGTGGTGAGGATGCCGTTGACGACGGTCGCGAGGTTCGGCGGCGTGACCGTGGCCGTCGCAGCCACACGGAGGACGCCGATGAGGTTCGCGTTCAGCGCCGTGTTGAGCGCCGAGGTGAGCCCGTTGAGCGTGGTCTGCAGCGGTGGGAGGAGGCCCGTCACCTGTGTCCCGACGTTCTGCACGAGGGGGCTCTGGAAGGTGAGCGTCGCACCCGCGATCTGGTAGTCGGGAACGGCCGTGGCGCCGTCCGTCTGCGAGATCGTGGAGGCGAGGGCGCCAAGGCTGAGCGAGAGGTCGCTGAGGACACCGCCGGTCGGGGTTCCGACGCGGCCGAGCAGGCCGGTGAGGTCGAGGTCCGCGTCGGCCGGCGGGGCGTCGGGTCCGCCGATGGACACACCGCCCTGGTCGGTGACGGCGCCGGACCCGGCGAGCGCGTCGCCGTTGTCGGCAGCTGCGCCGTACTGGGCGACCGCGCCGAGTTCGATCACGCCGTTCGTGCCGAAGAGCTGGAGGGAGTCACCGAGGTCGACGCCGAGGGTGTTGAGGACCTCTGCCGAGAGCGGGTTCGCAGCGACCGGGTGCACCCCGCTGGGGTTCTCCGCTCGGGCACCGTTGACGGCGGCGAGGGTGTCCAGGTTGATCCCGGCCGCCTGCCCGCCGAGGAACCGGCCGAGGCCGTCGGAGACGTCGGCGGGGGCGGCGACCGCAGCGGTCGTCGTCGATCCCATGGCGATGACCGTGCCGACCACGGCCATGGCCGCGACCTTCCAGGCACGGCCACGGCCGAAGTTGCTTCGCTGCTGCTCCCCCACGGCGGAACCCTTTCGTCGGTGCACGGGCGGGCCCGTGTCTGGCGTCGATCCCGGCCAATCTAGAGCCGGAGATCCGTGTCCCCCAGAGGTGGGACAGCAACCCGGGTAGTGCCGAGGCCGAAACCGGTATTCCGCCCTCCCTGGGCGGGGCGTGGGAGGTTTCCCCCGGTGGTTACGAGGTATCCCCCACGTGGGGTACGTAGTTTCTACTGAGAACACCCAGCTAGGGCTCTCCAAGTGCTCAGGGAGTCCGGATAATGGGGGACAGATCCAATGGAGGGTCCCGTCGGACGGAGGGTCGGTACCGCTGAGCAGGGGTGGCGATACGACGATCGGACGACGGATCTCGCTGGACGACGGAGCTTGAGGGGGCTGCGATGGAAGAGCAGGTTGAGACCGCATCTGTGCGGGGGCGACAGCACCGTTTCGACGAGCGAGCCCTGCCATGACCGCCCGCTCTCCGCGATACGCGGGCGGCTCCCGGTCGGCCGGGTCGCCGATGCGACGGACGGCCGAGTTCCGGCAGGCCGCGTCGCGGGCGCCGGCCCAGCAGAGTAGTCGGGAGGCCGCGATCGCCCGGGTCGCAGCGCTCATCGAACACCGCACGAGCACGCTGCTCGTCGGCCCCCACGGCTACGGCAAGACCTTCACGGCCGACACGATCGGCGGGCGCATGCAGCGTGCAGGTCGTGCCGTCGTCCGACTCTCCGGGACGGCGGTCGACGCGTCGCACCTCTTGAGCGACTGGCGGACCGCCCCGAGCGGCTCGGTCTTCATCATCGACGACGGCGCCGGTCTCCAGGCGGGCGGCCTCTCCGACCTCGTCGACCTCACCAGGTCGCGCGAGCACGTGGCGCTCGTCACGCTCGAACAGGAGCGCGCCGGGCTGCCGAGTGCCTCCGACGATTCGGCGCAGCGGCTGCTCTCGGTCTGGCGAGGCGGATCGCTCACCCGGATCGACCTCCCGGCGCTCGACGGGTTCGAGGCCTCGGCGCTCGCCGATGCCGCCGCGGACGACGCCGTCCTGGACGACATGGCGAAAGCCGTCATCGTGCGGCTCAGCAACGGCTCACCGCGCCTCGTCCACGAGCTCACCAAGGACGCCCTCGAGACGGGCGGTGAGTTCTACCTGCCGCGCAGCATCCTGTCGCTCGGGGTGGCCGGTGTCTCACCGCGCATCCACGACCTCACCGATCCGCAGCTCTCCCGCCTCGACGACGAGGGCCGCTACGCCCTCGTGATGCTCGCGAAGCTCGGGCCGGTCCCCTACTCGCGCGCGGCCCGGCTGATCGGCGAACACGAGCTGCACACCCTCTTGCGGCTGGGCCTGGCGCGCAATGACGGGTCAGGGCAGGACCGGATCGTCGCCGACGAGCTGCACGCCTGGTCGGCGTTGGCCGAGTGGCGGCACGGCGGTCGGCTGCGCCCGCACGACCGGGTCCAGCGCACCCTGATCGCGGACCTCCGTGCGGGGAGCCGACTGACGCCGAACGAGTCGTTCATCCTCGGCCGGTATTGGTTGTCCGCGGACGACGACCGCTTCGACCACGGGTTCGAGGCCGTCACGATGGCGCGGGTCTACCTGGACGCGGCGCACGTCGCGAACGTCGCCGGACTCGCCGCGGACGGCCAGCTGCTCGCGGCTCGTGCCTTCACCTGGCGCCCCTCCGTGAGCGCGGCGCTGCAGCAGTCGAGATCGCTCGCCATGCTCGGCGACGTCGACGGTGCACAACGCGTGCTCGACGTCGGTCCCGAGGCGGATTCCGACGAGGACATCCGGGCCGAGGTGCTGAGCTGGCGGGCGACACTGGACCGCTGGGGCGACCGGACGTGCGCGCAGGTGCTCACCGAACGAGCCGAGTACAGCCGTGCGCTCACGCGGCGCATCGAGATGGTCGAGCTGTGGCGGCAACAGACCGATCCGGGACCGACCGAGAGCGACGGCCTGTACGAGAGCGTCCTCCAGGACGACACCGCGCCGCAGTCCTCGAGACTGTACGCGGGCGCGGCACTCCTCAGCCGACGCGGCCTGCACGCGACGCCGACCGAGCTCCGCGAATTCCTCCACGCCGGCGATGCGGTGTACCGCCGGGTGCCCTACAACGCCGCACGACCGCTGTCCCACGCGATGCGCGACGCGAGCGCGATGTACGTCCTCTCGGCCGGCACGATCCGGCTCCTGACCGGCCTGTCCTGGGCCGGCTTCGCGCGGTACATCGACGAGTTCGCCGAGCGTGCGGAGCGTGGGACCGGTCGCCTGGCGACGACCGATCAGTGCATCGTCGGACTGCTGGGCGCGCAGCTCGCGTTCTTCGACGGCAGACCAGAGCGAGCGCTGGCGGACCTGCGGGTCGTCGAGCGCATGCTCGACTCGACGGTCCCGCCCGACGTCCACGCGCACGCCTCGCTCATCCTCATCGGAGCGCTCGCGCAGACGGGACAACTCGATGAGGCGATGGAGCGGCGCTCCGGCGAGGACCGGCGACTCATCGCGTCGTCCTCCGTCCTCTCCTACCTCGCCGACATCGCGGACTTCAGCCTCCTGCTCGCCGACGGCAACCTGACGGCTGCCAAGCTGCAGTTGCACCACATGGCTGAGTCCGGCTCGAATCCGCTGACCGAACGGCTCTACTCCGCGTGCCTGGCCTCCGTGGTCGGCACGGATGCAGCGGAGGCGTTCTCCTGGGTGGCCGACGCGAGGGACAGCGAGAAGACGCCGCTGCAGGGCGCGCTGTTCCTCCTCCTCGATGCCGGTGCAGCGGGTGATGCGAGCCGGGTGGAGGAGGCCGCGTGCTCGCTCGAAGCGGTGGGAGCCCGGCACCGGGCCATCGGAGCCCACCAACTCGCTGCGCGCCTGCACACGGAACAGGGACGCCCGCACCACGCCCGTCGCTGCGCCGAGCGCGTCGCCGGGCTGTCGGAGCAGCCGACCGGACCGCTCGTCGATCTCGCACCGGAGCACGCTGTCCCGGTCTCCACCGCGGAGGGCTTCGGCTCGCCGCGCGGATCGGCGGTCTCAGCGCCGCCCACGCCGGACGACGCGCTCGAGGTCGACAGGCCCGCCGCCCATGCACCTCTCGCCTACATCCCCTTCGACCAGACCATGCACCGGGACGGACCGCCCGCTGACGTGAGCTCGCTCACTCGACGCGAGTTGGAGGTGGCGCACCTCATCGCCCAGGGGTTGAGCAACCAGGAGATCGCGACCCGCCTGTTCCTCAGCGTCCGGACGGTCGAGTCGCACGTCCTGCAGGCGCGGACGAAGCTCGGCGCCGGCCGTCGGCGCGACCTGGGCCGGATCGTCATGCAGTCAGGGCAGCGCGAGGCGTGACCGCTCCGGCCCGCGGGCGTCATCCGCTCGCGGGCCGGAGCGGCCGATCTCGGTAGTCCTGCCGCGCTCCGCCACGGATCCCAGTACCCCACTACTGGTTACAACAGACACCTGGCTGCCTATCGTCCTGAGAGTGTCGCGAGACGCGCGGAGACCGTCTCCGCACGCCCGACACCTGTGGTGACGTCAGCCGTCACCGACGGACTTCAGGGGGCTTCCATGACCATCGACACCAGCACCGAGGCCCCAGTGGCCACCGGCACCGACGCACCCGTGCGCGGCCTGCGCAGCAAGCGGGCGAAGGCGATCCTGGCCGGCGGGCTGGTGCTCGGCGTCGGTGCGGCGATCACGCTCGCGGCCTGGAACGATTCCGAGTTCGCGACCGGGATCTTCGCCGGTGGTGGGTTCGGCATTGAGGGCAGCACGGACGGCACCGCCTTCACCGAACACCCGACCGAGGCGGCGGCCGCCCCGCTCACCTTCGCGGTGGAAGCCGACAACCTGGCACCCGAAGAGCCCGTCTACGCCGGGTTCGCCGTCCAGCTGACCGCCGCGTCGACGTACGCCGGCACGGTGGACATCACGGCCTCGAGCGGAGCCGCCATCGCCTCCTCGCTCAGCTACTCCGTCGTGGAGACCACCACGTTCGGCTGCGACGCCACGAGCTTTGCCGCCGGTGACCCGCTCGTGACGGACGCCGCGACCACGTCGAGCACAGCCGCGGACATCTTCACACTGGGTGCGGTCACGACCCCGGTGTTCCTCTGCTTCGAGGTCACACCGTCCGCGACGCTGCCGCAGTCGTCGCCGAGCGGCACCGTGCTCTGGGAGTTCGCAGCCGAGTCCACCACTCCGCTGCCGTAACCCGCGGCGAGACGGCGATCATGGGACGACACACTCCGGCGATGGGGAGACACCACCGCACCGATCGACGACGGAGCACGGCACGGTATACGAAGGCCAGAGCGGCCCTCGCAGCAGCGCTCGTGCTGGGCGTCGGGACCTCGCTCACCCTCGCCGCGTGGAGCGACGACGAGTTCGGAACGGCGACCTTCGCGGCCAGCACCTTCGCCGTGGAGTCGCAGACCTCATCGTCGACCTGGGCGGCTCACGAGGCGGCGAACCCCGCCACGCTGGTCTTCAACGCGACCGCCATGTCGCCCGGGTTGTCGCAGTTCGCCTTCATCGACATCCGCACGACCGCCGCGACGAACATCGGTGGGACGGCGGCGCTGTCCGCGGTCTCGGCGGCGACGGGCACCCTCCTGCCACAGCTCGAGTACCGCGTCGTCACGACGGCGGCGGGCACGGCCTGCAACGCCGCCGCGTTCACCTCACCTACAGTCCCCGCCTACACCGCCTCGCTGTCGACGGGCACGGCTCCACCGACGGCGACCGGTGCACTCACGGCGGCCGGCGGTTCGACGGTGCGCTTCTGCTTCGACGTGCGGGTGAAGGCGGGTACGGCCTCCAGCTTCCAGGGTGGAACGGCGTCGGCGACGTGGCAGTTCACCAGCACCTCCAGTTCCTGATCGGAGCACCGTGACCCGACCCTCCACGGAAGCGATCGACGCCACCGAGCGGCAGCAGCCCCGCCGCTCGGTGGCGTCGATCGTCGGAGACACCCTGCTCAACCTCGCCGCCGTCGGCGGGGTGGTCTGCATCGTGCTCGTCATCCTCGCGACCTGCTTCAACGTGACCCTCATCATGTTCAAAACCGGTTCCATGAGCCCGACGATCCCCACCGGCTCACTCGCGCTCGTCCGCGAGATCCCGGCATCCGACATCGCGGTCGGCGACGTCGTGACCGTCGACCGCGCCGGCCAGCTGCCCGTCACCCACCGCGTCACCTCGGTGAGCGGCGGCGTCGACACCGCAGGACCACAACGCACGATCACCATGCGGGGCGATGCGAACCTGTCGGAGGACCCCGAGCCGTACACGGTCTCGACGGTCCGCCTCGTGCTCGCCTCGGTGCCCGGGCTCGCGTACCTCGTCGTGTGGTTGTCCAACCCGTGGGTCCTCGGCGGACTGACGCTCAGCTGTTCGGCCCTCGTCATGTGGGCGTTCTGGCCGCGCTCCGACCGCAAGCGCCCGCCAGGTGGCTCGGGAGGGACCGACGGAAACGGTCGCACTGCTTCCCGACACCGACTTTCCACGGTCGGCGCCGATGGAACCGGTCCACGACCGGCTCGCCACGCCGCGCTCCGCTGCTCACCGGTCGCCCTGCTCCTCGGAGCCGGCCTCGCGATCGGCGGCGCCGCTCCCGCGCACGCCGAGCCGATGGTCGACGTCATCGCCGGTGAGGCGGTCGTCCTCACCTCGATCGGCGACCCGTCGGCTATGCGATCCCTCACCCCCGGTCGGTCGACGCCCTGGGAGGTGGGTGTCAGCACCAAGCCCGAAGCCACACCGGGCTCCATCGACGTGTCCATGGTCGGCTCCGGCTCGTCGGAGCTCGGGCTCGTCATGGTGGTCGACGCCTGCTCCGTCCGCTGGACCGCGGCCGGCTGCGTCGGCACCGTCACCCACCTGTTCGACGAGATGGCGGTGCCCGTCGACGGCGTCGAGCGCGCAGTGCTCTCGATGCGCAGCTCGGAGGCGTGGTGGCTGAGGTTCGACGTCCGGATGCCGTCCGGTACAGCGGTGGCGAACGCCTCGGTCGCCCTCACGGTCACCGCCGAGGGCATCGGCGACGACGTCTCGGTCTCGCCCGGCCCGATCACCACGCTCCCCCGCACCGGCACGAGCATCGAGTTCGCGGTGTGGGCGGCAGCGGGGGCGATCCTGATCGGTCTCGTCGGCGCGTGGTTCGGCGCGCTGCGACAGCATTCGCGTTCCGCGAGGGGACTGCGATGAGCGCAGGCCGACGCAGACTCCAAGCGGTGCTGGTCATCGTCCTCACCGCTGTCGTGTTCGCCTCTCAGCCAGCTCCCCCTCAAACCGAGGCCGCCTGGGCCGACGCGGAGCTCGGCTCGGGCAGCTTCACGGCAGCCACGATCGCGCCGGTGACCATGACGGCGTGCACATTCAACCCAGGACTGCTCGGGATCGCAGCCTCTTACACGATTACTTACCGGATGCCGGCTGGGTCGACGGACACGCTGTTCGAGTACTCGACGACGGCCGGGTTCGGGACGGTGACAGTGCTGGCTCCCACCATCACCCCCTCCGCCACGGCGAACCATCTGGACGCCACGATATCCCTTGACCTCCTTGGCGGCGTTCTGACCGGGGCAAAGTATTTCGGGCTCTCGGCCCGGTTCGGCAGCGAGTGGAAGTCGACGCGGAAGGTGGCGCAGGGATCAGCCATCGTGCTCGGGGCGGCGACGTGCAGTGTCGTCGCTTGATTGACCGGCGGGTCGGCCCGAGGGGTCACCCGGCCGAGGATTCTCTGACGATCAGTTCGAACCCGGCGCGCACCCGGCGCCCCGGCCCGACGTGCCCGGCCACGCGTTGGACCAGCATGGCGACGGCCTCGCGGGCGATGGCCTCCTTGTCGGGCGCGACCGTCGTCAGTGACCGCATCGCGTACCGGCCGTCCTCGATGTCGTCGAAGCCGACCACGGCCAGGTCGCGCGGGATGTCGACGCCGCGATCCCACGCCGCACGCATCGCGCCCAGCGCCATGAGGTCGTTGAAACAGAACACGCCGTCGGGCGGATCGCCGGCGTCGAGCATGCGGCCCATGACCGCCGCTCCGCTCGCGCGATCGTATTCCCCTTCGGCCATATACCGGTTCGGGTCGAGTCCGGCCTCCAGCATCGCTCTCGTGAACCCGTCCACGCGCTGCTTCGCGGTGCCCGTGGAATGGGCCTGCCGACCGATGGCGCCGATGCGCGTGCATCCGCGTTCGATGAGGTGCCTGGTCGCCAGGTAGGCCGCCTCGGTACCGTCGATGGCGACGTGGTCCGCGCTCGCGCCATAGTCGCGCTCGCCGAGCAGGACGATCGGCTGCGTCGCGGCGGCGGCTTCGACGTCGGCGGCCGTGAGGTTGAGGGCGTTGAGCAGCACGCCGTCGAACGTCGAGGACACCGCTCCCCCGGTGAGCACCGCGCGCTCCCGTTCCGGATCGCCGTTCGTCTGGTCGACGACGAGGGTGAGCGAGCGTTTCGTGAGTTCGGGGATGAGGCAGCGGGCGAGGTCGGAGAAGTACGGCACATCGAGCTCGGGGACGACGAGCGCGATGAGTCCACTGCGGTTGTTGCGGAGCCCCCGCGCGTGCGGATTGGGCCGATAGCCGAGCTCGTCGATGACCGCCTGCACGCGCTTGCGGGTCTCGGCGCCGACCCGCCCCGGCAGGTTCACGACGTCCGAAACCGTCCGCTGGGAGACACCGGCCGCCTGCGCGACATCCCTTGCGGTCACTGCCATCCGTGCCTCCCCGTCGGTCGCGCATGCTCCACCGCGCGTCCGTCCTGACGCAAGCGTAGCGACTCCACGACGTCCGGATTGTCACGGCAAGCGTTTTCCAACTGTGTCTTGTGCTACGTAGCACAAGCCGTTAGCGTGTCTCCCTGTCAGCACGGTCGCAGCGAGTCGAAGGAGATGCGCAGCATGTTCGAGAGCCCACCACCCATCACCCGAGCCGCCACATGAGCGCGCTCAACGAGCTGCGCGCGCTGCGGACGCCGAAGGGGGCGATCAAGCACCGCGACGCTTCCGAGTTCCGGGACAACCGTGCGGCACTCCTCTTCCTCGGTCCCTGGATCATCGGCTTCCTCGTCATCACGCTCGGACCGGTCCTCGTCTCGCTCTACCTGTCGTTCACCGACTACAACCTCCTCCAGAACCCGAACTTCACCGGGCTGGAGAACGCGCAGCGGATGGTCGAGGACCCCCGACTGCACCAATCCCTCGGCGTGACCATCACCTACGTCCTCGTGTCGGTGCCGTTGCAGCTCATCGTCGCCCTGGCGATCGCGGTCCTCCTGGATCGCGGCATGCGCGGGCTCTCGTTCTACCGGTCGGTGCTGTACCTGCCGTCACTCCTCGGCGGCAGCGTCGCGATCGCGGTCCTCTGGCGGCTCGTCTTCGGCTCGAGCGGACTCGTCAACGCGCTGCTCGCCGTCTTCGGCATCCAGGGCCCCGGGTGGATCTCCGAACCCGACACCGCGCTGTCGACGCTGATCATCCTGCACGTGTGGACGTTCGGCGCCCCGATGGTGATCTTCCTCGCCGGCCTCCGGCAGATCCCGCGACAGTACTACGAGGCGGCGTCGACGGACGGTGCCGGCCGGTGGACACAGTTCCGGTCGATCACCCTGCCATTGCTCAGCCCGATCATCTTCTTCAACCTCGTGCTCGGGATCATCGGCGCGTTCCAGTCGTTCACGCAGGCCTACGTGGTGTCGAACGGATCGGGCGGGCCGTCCGACTCGACGCTGTTCATCACGCTCTACCTGTACCAGAAGGGCTTCGGCAGCTTCCAAATGGGGTACGCGTCGGCGATCGCGTGGCTCCTGCTCATCATCATCGCCGCCGCCACGGCCATCAACTTCTGGGCCTCGAAGTATTGGGTGTTCTACGATGACTGACCTCACGACCCGCCCCTCCTCCGAGGACGGCCTCTCACCCGATGCGGCCGCCCGTCGCGAGCGGGGCGACGCTCAGCGCGCCAAGCTCCTGCGCCGACAGCGGATCTCGAGCATCGGCAAGCACGCGCTGCTGATCCTGCTCGGGCTGCTGATGCTCTACCCCGTGCTGTGGATGGTGGCGTCCTCCCTCCGCCCGAACGGGTACATCTTCGACAACCCGGGTCTCGTGCTCGACACCTTCGAGGCGTCCAACTACACGAACGGCTGGAACGCGCTCGCGCAGCCGTTCGGGAGCTACCTGGCGAACTCGGCGATCGTGGTCGTCGGGTCGATCATCGGCAACCTGCTCACCTGCTCGCTCGCCGCGTACGGCTTCGCCCGGCTGCGGTTCCGGTTCAAGCGCTTCGCCTTCGCGGCGATGCTGCTCACCATGATGCTGCCGATCCACGTGCTGATCATCCCGCAGTACGTCATCTACGCCCAGCTCGACTGGATCAACACCTACCTGCCGCTCATCGTGCCGAAGTTCCTCGCGACGGACGCGTTCTTCATCTTCCTGATGGTGCAGTTCATCCGCGGCATCCCACGCGAGCTCGACGAGGCGGCGCGGATCGACGGAGCCGGTCACCTGCGGATCTTCGTGCAGATCATGCTCCCGCTCATGACCCCGGCACTCGCGACGACGGCGATCTTCACCTTCATCTGGACGTGGAACGACTTCTTCGGCCAGCTGATCTTCGTGACCGACCCCGACAAGTACACGTCATCGGTCGCCCTCCGCTCGTTCGTCGACACGCAGTCGCAATCGGACTACGGCGCCCTCTTCGCCATGAGCGTCGTCACCCTCCTGCCGGTGTTCCTCGCCTTCCTGTTCGGTCAGCGATTCCTCCTCCGAGGCATCGCGACCACCGGAGGCAAGTAGCCCCGGCCCCTGAGTCCACAACCCGGTCCCCGAGTCCCAACCCGGTCCTTGAGTCCCCACCCGGTCCCTGAGCCTGTCGAAGGGCCGACCGACCCACCCATGCAAAGGAGCATCATGCAACGCCAACCACGATCCCGGTCCCGCCTCCTCGGCTTCGCAGCCGCAACCGCCGTCTCGGCGCTCGCCCTCACCGGCTGCGCCGTCGGGGGCGGCAACGGCGACGCGTCCCTCAGCGACGAGGACGTCACCATCACCTTCAACTGGTGGGGCGCAGCCGCGCGCGACGAGCGCACCCGCGCCGCCATCGACCTCTTCCAGGAGAAGTACCCCAACATCACCGTGAAGGGCCAGTCCACCGAGTGGGGTGGCTACTGGGACAAGCTCGCCACGACGGTCGCCGGCGGAGACGCCCCCGACGTCATGCAGTTCGACCAGCTCTACCTCGCCTCGTACGCCCAGCGCGGTGCGCTCGCCGATCTCGGCGAACTCGACGAGTTCCTCGACACCTCCGACCTCAGCGCGGAGGTGCTCGATCAGGGCAAGGTCAAGGACGAGCTGTACGGCGTGCCGATCGGCGTCGGCACCGTCGGCCTCATGGTCAACCGGTCCATCTTCGACCAGTACGGGATCCGGCTGCCCGACGCGACGACCTGGACGTGGGACGAGCTCAACGACGTCGCCCTACAGGTGACCGAGGCCTCGGGCGGTGCCGTCCACGGCATGTCCCCCTTCGGAGGCGACATGCCGACCCTCACCCTGTGGGCCCGGCAGCACGGCAACGACATCTACGACAAGGAGGGCAAGGTCATCCTGAAGCCCGAGGTCGTGGAGAGCTACTGGCAGTACGCGCTCGACCAGATCGAGAGCGGGGCGGCCCCGAGCGCCTCGCAGCTGGCCGAGGGCAACGGCGTGGCGATCGACCTCATGGACATGAGCACGGGCAAGGTCGCGATGACCTTCCAGCCGTCGTCGGTGCTCACCGCCTTCCAGGCCGCTGCACCCGACCACCAGCTCGACATGCTCCCGTTCCCCGCGGCGAAGGACGCCTCCGAGGGATACCAGTACCTCAAGCCGTCGATGTACTGGTCGGTCTCGTCGAAGTCCGAGCACCCCGCCGAGGCGGCACTGCTGGTGGACTTCCTCACGACCGACACCGAGGTCGCGAAGCTCTTCAGCACCGAACGCGGCATGCCCGCGAACCCGGACTTCCAGAAGGCCATCGAGCCCGACCTGACACCGACGGACCAGATCGTGGCGGGCGTCGTCGACGCCGCGCGCGAGGAGTCCGGCACCCCGCCGGCGATCACCCCCGTCGGCGGTGGCGACAGCGAGAAGATCCTCGGCCGCTACAACCAGGACGTCCAGTTCGGCAAGACCACCCCCAAGGAGGCCGCTGAAGCGTTCGTCGTCGAGCTGACGAAGGCCGTCGACGACGCCCGATAGCGGCTCCCCGCCCTTCGACAGGCTCAGCCCGTTCGGTCCCTGAGCCGAACTCCCGGCCCCTGAGCCGAACTCCCGGTCCCTGAGCCTGTCGAAGGGCCACCCCGGCCCCTGAGCAACCTCCCCGGTCCCTGAGCTTGTCGAAGGGCCGACGACACCTCCACCCACCACCACGCATCGGAACGACATCCATGACGCACCCTCTCCGCTTCCCCGCCCCGCTGCCGACCGGCCGCGCCGACACCGCGCCGCAGCCGCGCCCGGAGTACCCCCGGCCGCAGCTCGTACGTGACGGCTGGGTCAATCTCAACGGCCTGTGGGAGTTCGAGATCGACGCCGGCGACAGCGGGCTCGAGCGCGGGCTCCTCGGCCGCGAACTGACCGACCGCATCCTCGTCCCGTTCGCGCCGGAGTCGGCCGCATCGGGCGTCGAGCACACGGACTTCATGGAGGCCGTCTGGTACCGCACGCGGTTCACGGTGCCGGCGACGTGGCGGGGGAAGCAGGGTGTGCTGCACTTCGGTGCCGTCGACCACGACACGACCGTGTGGGTGGACGGGGTCGAGGCGATGCGGCATCGGGGTGGCTTCACGCCGATCCGGGTGCCGCTCGGTGCGGTCGAGCCGGGGCAGGAACTCGAGATCGTGGTGCGCGCCCGCGACACCCGTCACGAGCCGAAGGCCGGTGGGAAGCAGGCGACCTGGTACGGCAACACCGACTGCTACTACACCCGAACGACCGGGATCTGGCAGACGGTCTGGGTGGAGGCCGTCGACGAGCTGCACCTGCGTCGGTTCACCGTGGTCCCCGATGCGGACGCCGGGCGGTTCGACTGCACGCTCGTCCCCAGCCGGAACGCCGCCGGCTCGACCGCGACGGTGACCCTGTCCGCGGACGGAGTCGTCGTCGCGAGCGAGACCGCGCAGCTCGGGTCGACGATGTCGCCGTCGGTGCGGCTCGAGGTACCGGTGGACCAGCAGCGGCTCTGGAGTCCCGCCGACCCGTTCCTCTACACCCTCGACATCGAGATCCGCGATGGTGCCGGCGACGTCACCGACCGCGTCTCGAGCTACGCGGGGCTGCGCAGTGTAGCGATCGACGGCACCGCGGTGCTGATCAACGGCGAGCACGTCTTCCAGCGGCTCGTGCTCGACCAGGGGTACTGGCCGTCCTCGCTCATGACCGCGCCGGACGACGACGCGCTCGTGGCCGACATCACGCTCGGGATGGACGCCGGGTTCAACGGTGCGCGGCTCCACCAGAAGGTGTTCGAGGAGCGGTACCTCTATCACGCGGACCGCCTCGGCTATCTGGTGTGGGGCGAGTTCGGCGATTGGGGCGTGTCCGGTGCGGGCACGGTCGGTCACAACCAGGGCCCGACGGCGTCGTTCATCACGCAATGGGTCGAGGCGTTGGAGCGCGACGTCAACCATCCGTCGATCATCGGCTGGTGCCCGTTGAACGAGACGCACCAGACGCTGCACGACCGCGTGACCGTCCTCGACGACGTCACGCGTGGCATGTTCCTCGCGACGAAGCTGATCGACCCGAGTCGGCCGGTGATCGACGCCTCGGGCTACGCGCACCGGGTGCGGGAGACCGACGTGTGGGATGCACACTCCTACGAGCAGGACCCGGCGGCGTTCGCCGTCGAGCAGGGTGGGATCGCGGACGGTGAGCCGTTCACGAACCTCGAGGACGGACGCACCATCTCCTTGCCGTACGAGGGTCAGCCGTTCTTCGTGTCGGAGTTCGGCGGCATCTGGTGGAACGCGGAGCTCGCGGCGGCGGACACCGGTGGTGACTCCTGGGGCTATGGTGCGCGGGTGGCGTCGGTCGAGGAGTTCCACGAGCGTTTCGCGGGGCTCGTCCGGGTACTGACCGACGACGAGAACATGTTCGGCTACTGCTACACGCAGCTCACCGACACGTTCCAGGAGCAGAACGGCATCTACGACTTCGACCGCAGGCCGAAGTTCGACCTCGCCCGCGTGCGAGCGGTGCTCGCGGCCGACGCCGCCTACGAACGCCGAGTCCGCCCCTCCGCCCCCTGACCGATCGTCCGGTCCCTGAGCCTCCGCCGGTCCCTGAGCCTCCGCCGGCCCCTGAGCCTCCGCCGGTCCCTGAGCCTGTCGAAGGGCCCACGGGCTCCCTTCTTCGCCCAAGGACCGGCGCCCGGGTCAGCTCCCGCTGCGTGCCAGCGTCAGCAGCACGGTGAAGGTGTTGAACCACACGTGCGTCCAGATGCCCGGTCCGAGGCGACGGGTCGTCGCGGCGTAGACACCGTTCACCGTGCCGAGCACGAGGATTGTGAGCCCGAGCGTGACCATCGTGACCGGGCTACCCCAGCCCTCGTAGAGGTGGACGATCGCAAAGATCAGTGCGCTTGCTCCCACCGAGACGACCGCGGCCGTGCGACGTCGGGCGGTCGTGGGCGTCGCCGCACCTCGGCGCACGCCGTTCGTCGCCCGTCCGCGGAGAATCGTGTTCCGGAATCCGCGCAGCAGGAGCCCGCGGAAGAGGAGTTCCTCACAGAACGGCGCGACGATCGCCGTGGCGAACACGGTGTTGACCAGCACCCAGACGAGCTCTGGCGACGGCGGGGCGATGTTCGACTTCGGCGTCTCGCCGGTGAGGGCGATGACGAACTGGCCGATCATGCCACCGATCAGCTGGATGCCGACGGCGGAACCGAGCCCGATGAACACGTCGAACCAGCGGAAGCGGAGTCCGAAGTCCTTCGCCCAGGACCCGCTTCCCCAGGTGCGGCAGACGATCGCGAGGGCGACGAGGATGCCGCCGTCGAAGATGATCCACATGATCATCGTGCCGACCTCGCCGGACAGGACGCCGAAGTTCCGTGCGAGTTCGACGACGACGAGGAGCGCGATGATCGCGACGAAGGTCGTCAGCGCGGTCGGGGTACCCCACCGGGTGTCAGGCGAGGGGCTGTAGGACAGGCGCGCCTCGGCGCGGCGAGCTTCGGCCCGTTCCTGGCGCGAACCCGGGCGCGGGGCGGTCTCCGCCGGGGCAGCGGAGTGGTCGCTCATCGCTTGTTCGCGGCGAAGTACTCGCGTGCTGCCGGCACGTACATCTGGACGATCGCGACGATGGTCACGATGACGAAGATGAAGGCGAGCGGGTTGAGGGCGATCAGCCCGGTGATCGAACCGAGGACGGAGAGGATGCCGACCACGGTGAGAACGATCCGAGCCCAGTTGCGACCGCGGAGCATGAAGAAGGCGAACAGCACGTGGAGTGCGCCGACGATGAACGCGCCGACGGCGGTCGAGATCAGGAGCACGCTCGAGGAGAGCACACCTCCCGAGGCCGATTGTTCGGCTGCGGCCTCGGCGACGGTTCCGGCCGACATGGCGGCCGTGACCCCGGAGATGACGGAGAGGACGGCGGAGACGACCCACAACCAGAATGAGATGACGATCGGCTTCGGTGCGGTCCTGGAAGCGGCGGTGGCGGTCATGATGCTCGTTTCGGTCGTGGAGGATCCGACGGCCGGACCCAGGCTGCTCGAACTGTATTGCCCGTCATCTGTCCCCCGGAAGGGAGGTATGTCCCGGCCTATCCGTTTTCCGCAAGGACCGACGGTTCGCCCGGTCCCTGAGCCCCCTCCGCCCGGTCCCTGAGCCTGTCGAAGGGCCCGAAACCACCGTCCCGGACACCCTGTCAAGCCCGCTCAACAGCGCTCGCGTACCTCTTAACCTGTTCCCCATGACGAACGACACGAACGACACCGACCAGAACAGCAGCGAGGGAACGCCGAAGCCGGGCGGCCTGGGCGAGAACCAGACCATCCCCAACAGCGAGGACGGCCTCGCGGTTGGCCACGACCCCGACGCCTCGAACTTCAACCAGGAGGAAGACCCCGACCACCCGAGCGACGACGCATAGGGTTCGGACACGACGAAACGGCGGCCGGTGCAGAAGCACCGGCCGCCGTTTCGTGTGCGGCGTGAGCCGCGGTGTGACTAGGCCGCGAGCGAAGCGCGCTGGCGGCGAACCATCACGAGGACCGCGATGAGCGCTGCGCCGAGGGCGACTGCGCCGGCTGCACCCCAGACGACGAACGCCGGAGCGCCGAAGCCGGTGTCAGCGAGGTCGTTGTCGTTGCCGCCCGAGCCGGAGCCCGAACCAGCAGCGGTGACCGTGAGGGTCGCGGTGCCGGTAATGCCCGTGGTGAGGCCCGTAGCGGTGACCGTGTACGAGCCGGTCGCGTTGGTCGGCAGCGTGACGTTGAGGTTGACGGCGCCGGTGGCGGAAGCCGTCTTCTGGATGGTCTGCGTGTCGACGGCGGCGAGCGTCGCGCCCGTCGCGTTCTCACCGGTCAGGGCGAGAGAGACGGTCTCGCCAGGCTGGAAGCCGCCGTCGCCGAACGAGACGGTGGACGTACCACCAGCGGTGACCGATCCACTCACCGTGATGCCGGCGTTCGGAACGTAGGACGCATTGGCGGCAACGGGTGCGATAAACAGGCCTGCGAGGGCCAGCGCGAAGACCGCGGTGATTTTCTTGATCATGTGATGTCCCCTTGAAGGCTCTGCAAGTGTGCTGGTGCGATGACAGTGCTGTAGCCAACCGCCAGGACGATGTCGTCTCGCAGCGGAAGTAGATCGTGCCTCCCCGACACCCCCCGAAAACGGGTCAAGAGCGACAACAGTCCCTACTGTAGAGCAAATTCACAGTTAATGGACGCTTGTTGTGTTTCGGAGAGATGAACTTTCGGCGTGGCCACGATTCCGGGCGTTCCTGAAGCGTCATACGCCGTCACACCGAGGTCGATGGTCGTGCTCTCCCCTGGAGCCAGCTCGATCTTGAATTGGGTCACCGGGAACTCGCCGTCGGTAGCCAGTTGCGACGGCAGGTCGACACCGTCCCGCTGGACCCCGCCGGGCATGGATCCCGGAGGCGCGTATACGGCGATGTTGAAACGGAAGTTGCCTGGCGTCACGCCGACCTGGCCGGCACCGGTCACGTAGTCGCTCAGCGTCGATGCCGCATCGGCTGGAGCCATGTTCGTGAGCGTGAGCTGCAATCCGAGCAGCTGACCGTCCGAACCGCACTTCGCGACACCGGTCGTTGCCTGCAGGTCGAGGTAGTAGCCCATCTTGCTGCCGGTGGCGTCGTTGACGTAGACGCCGAAGGTCTGCGGAGCCTGCTCGGCGGTGGGAAGCAGGTCAGTGAGGGTCGTGCCGTCGAGCAGCGCCTGCTCCGCCTCAGCCGCGTTCCAGATCAGCACCCGCCGCTCGGTTCCGGCTTTCGCCAGGGCACCGATGAGCTTGGTCGGATCGAAGTTCCCGGATGCAACCCGGTCGAACACGGTACCCGAGGCCGCGGCGAAGAACGCGTCCTGTTCCGGTCCTGACGGATAGCGGTTGTAGACCTCGCTCAGCAGGAGCTGCGCCGCGTTCTCGGTCGTGAGCTCGTCGCCGGTCGCGAGCGGGATGGGTCCGGTCGCATCGAGCAGGTAGCCGAGGGCGACCGGGTCGATGCTGAGCACGCCGTCGACCCGGGTGCCGAACCGCTGGAACCACATCTCGGAGGCGAGCTCCGCGGAGAGCTGGAACCGCGGCGTGAGCGTGACGTTCTGCATGAAGCGGCCGGTGATGTTGCCATAGATGCCTGCCGTCTCGGTCGGCAGCGGCAGGACCGGCTCGGGGAAGCGTGGGAAGTCGGCCGTCGACGCCTGCTGCAGCAATGAGATCTTTCCGCCGTCCGTACCGATGAGTGCGAGTGCACCCGGGTTGCCGCCGCTCGCCCGCGGCTCGGCCGGGTTCTGGAACAGCACGAGGTAGGTGCGCGGCCCATCGGCTCCGAGCATGGCCGGCATCAGATCGATCGCGCGTCTCGCCGCGTCCACGGTGTCGGCAGTCTCGGTGAGGACGGGTCGGAGCTGGTCGACCGCGCCACGGACCTGGTTGATGAGCGGGCCTTCGTCGATCGTCTGCACCCGCTTGGCGGCACCTTCCAGAGCGTCATCCGCCTTGCGCACGTCCTCCTGTGCATCGACGATCGACTGCAGCGGTACGGCACCATCGACGGGCTTGAACAGCTCCGGACGAAGGGAGCCAGCGAGGTTCACGAGCGGCGTGATGGCACCGACGGCGACATCTTCGGTCGCCCCGGCCAGCTCGCGGACGGCGGCGAGGTTCGGGCCGATCCACGGGATGACCTCAGCGGCTCGCCAGATCGGATCGCTCGTGAGGTCGGCGGCCGATCGCGCATGCGCGGCCAGTTCTCGCGCGGTCGTGCCGGCCGCTCCGGGGTCGTCGGCGACGACCTGCTCGCGAACCGTCTGCGCCAGCGGAACGGCGGCTTCAAGCTCGCCCTTGGCGAGGAAGGCACGCACCCCGATCCAGGCCACCGCTGCGACGACGACGAGGACGAGACCACCGACGATGAGCAGCGTCCTGCGACGGCGCACCTTCAGCCGCTCGTCACGCGCACCCTCCCGACGACGTGCCCGGGAACTGGCGCTCGACCTCCGGCGGGAACTGTCAGCGCGGCTCGGGCCCTCAGACCGTCGAGCGGCGGGGCGATCGCCGGAAGATGAACGACGGTCGTCGGATGGGGACGGCATGGGCGCTATTCAATCACGACGCCTGTTCCACCGGTCACGGCGGTCACACCGAGCACGAGGACCGAGGCGTTGAAGACGATGTGCATCACGATGGCCGGACCGAGGCGCCCGGTGAGCACGGCGGCGGTGCCGGTTCCGAGCCCGACGAGGAATGTTCCGACGCCGGTGACGAGTGCTTCTGACGTCCCACTCACGACCACGAGGTGGAGCGAAGCGAACAGCGCTGCCGAGATCACGATGGCGATCCACGCTGCCCGGCCGGGCAGGCTTCCGCTCATCGATCGCAACAGCAGCCCCCGGAAGAACAGCTCCTCGACGACGGGGGCGATCATCGTCGCCGCGAGCACGGCGACGATGAACGAGACCACGATGAGCGCACTCCCGGTCGGCGCTCCACCACCCGCCGTCGCCGGCAATGAGCCGTAGACGACCACCTCGAGGGCGCTGACGAGGATGCGGAGGACGAGCCCCGCGGCCAGCCCCCAGAGCAGGTCGATCGGTCGAAAGGCGAGGCCGAGCACCGGTGCAGTTCCACGAGGAGCCGGAACGGCGAATCGGGCGAGCAGCACCGCACCGAGGAGGGGGACCCATACGAGCACGTAACCACGGAGGGCGTCGAACGGCTGCGCGATCTGCACCCCTGCCCGCATGGTCACGGCCAAGAGGGCCGCGGCCGCGAGCCCGATGAGCGCGATGGTCAGCCGCGTCCTGGCGCGTCGCGAGTCCGCGCTCGAAGGGGTTCCTGGGTCGTCCGTCACGGTCGCAAAGCTACGCCACGCGTCGACCCGCTGGATCACGACGCTCGGGAACAGCTGACGGTTTGTGGCACCATGGCTCACAACCCCCTCTTCGGGGCCGCCTCGATCCGAGGCGCCATGCTCTCCCCTCTGACTGATCGGATGCCACCGCGTGGAGCTTCGTGACTATCTCCGTGTCCTTCGCAAGTACTGGGTGCTGATCGTCGCGCTCTCCCTGCTCGGGGTGGCGCTGGCGGCGACCTACTCGCTCGTCAAGACGCCCGAGTACAGCTCGTCGGCCAAGGTCTTCGTCTCGACGCAGTCGAGCGACAACGTGCAGGAACTGGCCCAGGGGAACGCGTTCACCCAGCAACGGGTCAAGACCTACGCGGACCTCGTTCAGACGCCGATCGTCCTCCTGCCGGTCATCGCGACGCTCGAACTCAACATCACCGCGGGGCAGCTGTCACAGCAGGTCTCGGCGTCCGCGCCGCTCGACACGACACTGATCGAGATCACGGCGGTGAGCCCGGACCCGGTGCTCGCAGCGGAGATCGCGAACACGACCGCCGAGAGCCTCACCGGTGTGGTCGCGAAGATCGAGACCCCTGAGAACGGGGCATCGAGCCCGGTGAAGCTCACCCGCGTGCAGGAGGCTGACGTCCCGTTTACCCCGGTGAGCCCGAACGTCCCCCTCAACATCGCCCTCGGACTCCTCGTCGGTCTCGCGCTCGGGGTCGGGTTCGCCGTGCTGAAGGAGACCCTCGACACCCGCATCCGGAACGAGCGCGACGTCGAAGGCGTCACGGACATCCCGCTCATGGGCGGCATCGCCTTCGACCCGAAGGCACGGCAGCGGCCGCTCATCGTGCAGGCCGACCCGAAGAGCCCGCGGGCCGAGTCCTTCCGCAGCCTGCGCACGAACCTGCAGTTCCTCGACGTGACGGATCAGCCACGCAGCTACGTCATCACGTCCTCGATCCAGAGCGAGGGCAAGAGCACGACGGCAGCGAACCTGGCGATCGCCCTGTCGGACGCCGGTCACAAGGTCGTCCTCATCGACGCCGACCTGCGGCGCCCGAAGCTCGCGAACTACTTCGACATCGAGGGCGCGGTCGGGCTCAGCGATGTCCTGATCAGGCGTGCGACCCTCGACGACACCATGCAGCCGTGGGGCCGCGGGCTGCTCTCGATCCTGCCGGCCGGTGCCGTTCCGCCGAACCCCAGCGAGCTCCTCGGATCGGTGACGATGCAGAAGCTGATCCGCGGCTTGGAGCAGCAGTTCGACTACGTCCTCATCGACGCACCGCCGCTCCTGCCGGTCACGGACGGTGCGCTCCTCGCCCGTCACACCGGCGGTGCGCTCGTCGTCGTCGCAGCCGGTCGGACCCACAAGAACCAGCTGAAGGGTGCGCTGGAGTCACTGACGCACGTGAACGCCTCGGTCGCCGGCCTCGTCATGACCATGGTGCCGACCAAGGGCCCTGACGCCTACGGATACGCCCGGTACGGCTACGGGGCCGGCTACGGCTACGCCGAGGACGTGAAGAAGTGACCGGTTCCTCCGGAACCCACGAGCGGCCGTTCTCGGTCCTCTTCGTCTGCACGGGGAACATCTGCCGCTCGGCGCTCGGCGCGCAGATCCTCGCGGCGAAGCTCGCCGCGGCCGGCGTCACCGCTGGGGGCCGACCGATCGCCGTCTCGAGCGCGGGCACGGGTGTCGGGCAGGGACTCGAGATGCCGCTGGAGGTCGTCGAGCAGTCCCGCCGGTTCGGCGGATCACCGGAGGGTCATGTCCCCACGGCCCTCGATCGCGATCTCGTGGCCGACGCCGATCTCATCCTGACGGCGACGCGCGAGCACCGAAGTGTGGTCGCGCGGCTCCTCCCCCGAGCCTCGCGTGTCACCTTCACCGTGCCGCAGTTCGCCAGGCTCGTCGTGGAGGCTCCCGCCGTCTCCGACCCGTGGACGCTCGTCGATGAGGTCGCCGCGCAGCGTGGCTCTGTTCCGCCGCCGGAGGACCCTGAGGACGACGACATCGAAGACCCCTACCGCCGGAGCGCGACCACCTACGAGCGTGTGGGCGACCAGATCCACGATCACGTTTCCGTCATCGCGGATCGACTCGCTCAGGCAGGCGACCGAGCGTGACACCCCGGCAGAGCAGGTCGACGTATCGCGCGGGCGATCCAAAGGAATCGTTCTGGGATCGCCTCGGCTCCAAGCGTCGGACGCTGGCGATCATCGGATTGACGCTCTTCCTCGTCGCCGACGTCATCCTCGTCGGGCTCGCGCTCACGGCGAACGGCCGCAGCTCGGACGATGCGACCCAGCGCCCGATTCCCACCTTCGGCGGTACGCCATCAGCCTCCGCGTCACCGGAACCGACCGAGGAGCCTGCTGCCGCCGAGCCGACCGACCGGTTCATCGCTGCGGGGAGTGCCACCGTCATCTGGCGCGCGACGCAAGGAACCTGCGAAGCTCCCGCCGTCGTCGAGCGCAGCGAGGACGCTGGCGTCACGTGGGCAGTGATCCCGACAGCCCAGGCGTTCGACCTCCGCGTCGTCTCCGCCCTCACGGCGACGAGCGAGGACGAAGTGCAGCTCGTCGGTTCAGCCGGTGCAGACTGTGCGGTCGGTGGGTACTCGTCGACCGACGCCGGCGACACGTGGACGTCCACACCCGAGCTGCTCTCAACTGTCGCTTACCAGACGCCGGTCTCGCCGGACGGCTCGACCACCATCGTCATGGCGGGACAGTCAGTCGCGGCACCGTGCCCGGTCATCGAGGCGCTCGCGGCAGACGAGACGCGCACGGTGACGGCCTGCTCTGCAGTCCTCGCCGAGTGGGATGCGTCGAACGGCTCGTGGACGGTTATTCCGTTCGCCGGCATCCATGCCGTCGAGCTGCAGCCGGAACAGATCCTGTTCGCCGCTCGTGGAGTCACCGGTTGCACGGGCCTCGGAGTCCTCCGCGTGCCCGGCACGACCTTGACCCCCGCGTCCGCGCCGGAGAGTGTCGGGTGTGTTGCAGAGGCGGATCTCACCGCGCCGGCCGCGCTTACGTCGGCAGAGGGGGTCAGTTGGCTCTGGGTGGGCGACACGCTCTTCAGCTCTACCGACGACGGCGCCTCGTGGGCCTCGGTGGGGTCCTGAACACCTCGGACCCCACGCGGCTCGTACTTAGGGTTTCCCCTACAGTTGTCGCAAATGAGGCCCGTGTGGGGCACAACCACCAAATAGGGGACAGATGTGGGGCATCTCCACCGCTAGTGTCAACAAGACCGATACAGTCCCGTATCGAAACGCCGCTTTCCTTTTTCGTCATCAGTAGTAATTACGTGTTCCACCACGGAGACCGCATGTTGTCGCAGCCTTCCGTGCCGCTGCCAACGACGCCTGCGAGCACAGCCCCCGCCCCCGCCGTTGCTGGCGCGCGCGATTGGCGACGGGTCTACGCGAACCGTCTCGCGTTGACGGATGCACTGGTGCTCGTCTGGGTGGTCTTCGGGACGCAGCTCGTGTGGTTCGACTTCGACCAGGAAACGACCTCGGTCAACTTCGATGTGGCACGTGTCATCGTCAACTACACGGTCATCTCGCTCGTCCTGATCGGCGCTTGGATGCTCGTCCTCCGGGTGTTCGGCACCCGTGAAGCACGCATCGTCGGCAGCGGCAACACCGAGTACAAGCTCATCGCCGACGCCAGCATCCGCCTCTTTGGCCTCGTCGCCATCGTCGCGTTCCTCTTCAAGCTCGACCTCGCCCGTGGGTATTTCCTCCTCGCGTTCCCGCTCGGCATCCTTGTACTCCTCCTGTCCCGCTGGATGTGGCGGCAATGGCTCTCGGTGCAGCGCGCCCGGGGCAAGTACTCCTCGCTCGTCCTGCTCGTCGGGTCCGTAGACTCGGCCGAGCACATCGCGGCCGAGCTGGGTCGATCGACGGATGCCGGCTACCGCGTCGTCGGCGCTTGTGTTCCGACGGGCAAGGTCGGTGGCACACTCGGATCGACCACGATCCCGGTGTCCGGAACCGTCGACACCGTGCTGCAGGCGCTCGAAGCGACAGGTGCGGACACGGTGATCATCACGAGTTCCGACGAACTCACGCCGGTGCGGGTCAGGCAGCTCAGCTGGAGCCTCGAGCCCGGTCGCCAGCACCTCATCGTCGCGCCGAGCCTCACCGACATCGGTGGACCCCGCATCCACACACGTCCCGTCGCCGGCCTGCCGCTGATCCATGTGGAAACCCCTCGTTACGAGGGACGGAAGCGGTTCTCGAAGCGGTTCTTCGATATCCTCGGCTCAGGCGCGATTTTGCTGGTCGCCTCGCCTATCCTCCTCGTCGTCGCCCTCCTGGTGAAGTTCACCAGCCCCGGTCCGGTCCTGTACCGCCAGGAACGCATCGGCCTGAACGGCGAGCCCTTCAACATGCTGAAGTTCCGATCCATGCGGGTGAACGCCGACGCCGAGCTCGCAGCGTTGCTCGCCCAACAGGGCACGAGCGATCGCCCGCTGTTCAAGGTGCAGAACGATCCACGCCTGACCCGCGTCGGCGCCACCCTGCGGAAGTTCTCGCTCGACGAGTTCCCTCAGCTCATCAACGTCTTCCGCGGCGACATGAGCCTCGTCGGCCCGCGTCCGCAGCGCGAGGGCGAGGTCGCGCTCTACGACTCCGCGGCGAAGCGTCGCCTCATCGTGCAGCCCGGCATGACGGGCCTCTGGCAGGTCAGCGGTCGGTCGGCGCTCAGCTGGGAGGACGCCATCCGGCTCGACCTCTACTACGTCGAGAATTGGTCGCTCATGGGCGACGTCGTCATCCTGTGGCGCACGATCCGGGCGGTCGTCGCACCGGGGAAGGAGGCGCACTAATTGTGTCGCGAACGGACGGAGCTAGATCTCACAGCGGCGATGATGGGAACGGGACCGTATGACTGCCCCAAGCACAGCGCACAGCTACCCCGACGCTCCGGCGATACGACGGGATCGGCCTCACGACCCGAAGTCCGCCGGTGCCGCATTTGAATCGACTTCGCTGTGAACACTAAACGCCCTCGGGTTCTCCACATCGTCGACCGAACTACAGGCGGCGTGCCGGTGGCGGTTTCCGCCTATATCAAAAATAGTCCTACGGAAACAGAGCATTACATCCTGACACCGTTTCAAGCGGACGGAACTCCGCCCTCCGCATTTGACGAGGTCGACGCTACACTCCTCCCTCTTGGACGCGGCCACATTCGCCGCCTTCGCAAAGTCGCAATTGCAGCGAACGCCTTGAATCCGACGGCCGTGCACGCTCACTCAAGTTTCGCCGGTGGCTACACACGACTCGCGTTGAGTAGACGGCAATACCGAATCGTGTACACACCTCACTGCTTCGGCTTCGAGCGAAAGGATTTACATCCCCTCGCGAGATGGGCCTATCGGAGTGTCGAACTACTTCTCGGTCATAACACGACTGTTCTGGCCGCGTGCTCCAGCGCGGAAGCAGCGCTGAGCGAACGCATGGGATCATTGTCCGGAAGAGTCCACTATGTTCCCAATCTTCCATCAGTCAAATCCTCCGAGGGATCAATCTGGACTGAGTCCACTCCACTTCGCGTAGCGATGATCGGACGAATATCAGCCCAGAAGGACCCTCAGTACTTCATAGATCTGATTGGCGAAATCCGCACCCACTTCCCAGTGGATGCCCTTTGGCTCGGCGACGGCGACGTGGCCTTGAAGTCGTTGCTACACCAGGCCGGAGTCACAGTTTCTGGGTGGGTGGACCCCAACAGCCTTCGCCAGGAACTGTCCACGGCACATGTCTACATTCATTCAGCAGCCTGGGAGGGGTTCCCAATCTCCGTGCTAGATGCCCATGCCCTTAATCGTCCGATCGTCGTCAGACCGATTGGTGCATTCGTCGACCTCGACCCCAATGCCAAAACCCCCACGGCAACGAGTGCCCTAATAGATTCTTTGAAGTCTACCGAAAGTTTCTCCAAGTGGACAGCGAATAACCGGTTAATCTGGAGTGACTATCTCAAACTCAATGATTCGAGCACTCAAGCTCTCGCTCTTATATCAGCCTGGGGATTAGAAGCATCCTCAATCGGGAAGGCATCTCGTCCATCGGATATAATCGAAAAATACAACATGAATGGGAACTGAATTGGCTCAGCTAAAAGAGGTAGCGTTCCCAGAACGCATCATTGACCGCCATGTCGGTGGCAACACTACCTATGCGAGGTCCCTCGCCGCGGGGCTCAGCGCACGCGGCGTGCGCGTCGGGCGAATACCGGCGGGCCGTTCCGCGCCGCTGACCGCGCTGTCGGAGACAGTGGCTGGGCTCAAGACCAACGAGCCGGGGAGAATCCTCCACTACAGCGCAGACACCGGTCCGCTTCTGCAGACACGACAACCCTCAGTTGTCACAGTGCACGGTGTCGCGAGCCGCTGGATCAGTACAGCACGCACTCTCCAGCAAGAACGACTATGGCGCTTCCGGGTCCAGCGCGCGATTAGCTCGACTCATGCAATAGTCACCGTCTCCAAGTCGAGTGCGGACGACGTCTCGCACGTGTTTAACGTCGACCCCGCGCGAATAACCACGATCTATCACGGAATTGATGCAGCACGCTTCGACAGCCCAACTTCCATGCCTGATCGGTTGAGGGAGGTTACAGCAGCTCCCTATGTTCTCTACCTCGGCAACATAGAACCACGCAAGAATCTCATCGAGTTGGTCAGAGCATTCAGGGATCCACGTCTGCAACGTACCGGGATTCGCTTGCTCATCGCCGGCAAGCCAGCATGGAATTCGGATGCGGCGATGAGAGAGATTACCGCGGGACCAGCTCACTACCTGGGCTTCGTGAACGACCAGGAACGCAGCGCATTGATGCAAAATGCCATGCTTTTCGCGTTCCCTAGTCTCTATGAGGGATTCGGATTCCCCGTTCTGGAGGCAATGGCTGCTGGAACACCAGTTCTAACTTCAACGCGGGGGTCACTGGCAGAAGTTGCGGGCCCGGCGCTCACCTTCGAAGACTTGACACAAAGCGGCATCTCGGAGGCTCTGGTTGCTGCACTAGAAGATCCGCGAAGTCTGTCGGAGAGTGCCCAGAGGGGTACCGAGTGGGTCACCCGATTCAGTTGGGACGAGAGCCTCGCTGAACACATCAAGGTCTACAGAGGGCTGCTCGAACGATGACCGTTAGCGGAGAAGGGGTAGCCCTGAGAGCTGTGATTCTGAACGCCTACCGTCGCTCGAACGCAGGCGATGGCTTGCTCGTCGATGAGGCGATCGGGCTCGTGCAAGAAGCTCTCCCCGGAGTCACATTCACCCTTGTTTCTATGGAACCGTCCAGCTTCGCGGAACACGGTGCGGGCCTGCACCCCGTGGCGGGAACACGAGAGCGCATGCGACTGACCAACTTGCTAGCTCGTCTCGTCACGGCTAGACCACACCCTACGGTCGCGGACGCGATCAGGAGCGCAGATATCGCGGTGGCAGTTGGTGGAGGCTACATTCGCGGCGACCGTCCATCATCGATGGCCAAAGCCTTCCTGTCCCACATGGTTCAAGCTCCAACCCGGGAGAACAGCACCCCGTACGTCTATCTACCTCAAAGCATCGGCCCGCTGCCAAGTCGGCTGGTGCCGTTTGGAGCAAGTCGCCTACAGCGAGCTCATGCCGTATTTGTGAGAGATGATCGATCTCGCGCCGAACTCGCAGCCCGCGGCATACGAAGCACTCGAATGCCTGACCTAGCAGTGATCGCCATCGGCACATCCGACCTCCAGCGTCGTTTGCCCAACCCAGAATCGCGGCCCGGGCTGATTGCACGGTCGATTGTCGGCAGAGCGCGTTCATACTCGGAGAAGCTCAATGAGCTTGCGGCGCTCATAAATCCAGAGGTACTGATCCAATCAAGTGGCGCCGGTAATGACGACCGAAAGTACTATGACGCCCAGGGCTGGGGTACTGAACACCGCGGGGCCCTCCAAGCCCTTGAGTCACCAGATCGTCCGAACGTAGTTGTGTCTGTGCGCTTACACGGCGCCCTACAGTCGATCTTGGCGGGCGTGCCAGCAGTCCATCTGAGCTATGAGCGAAAGGGATGGGGCGCCTTCGAAGATCTTGGCATTGCTGAGTATGTGCACAATGCGCGGAGTTTTGACCCAAGAACGGTTGCTCGACAAGTTGAACAGCTGAGCCGTGACGCGACGGCGTACTGGGAAGCGATTGAGGGACGTCGTGCAATACTTGCCTCGTCCCGCCCCGAGATTATTCAAACAATCCGCGACGCCGTCCAATGATCGTCGTTAACTTATCCAGTGGGGGCAACCTTGGCTGACGTTCGCAAGATTCTTGTGCATAGTGCGTCGACTACGGCCCAGATCTTTGCTGGCGCAACAACGGCACTGGTCCCGATCACCACCCAAGCGCTAGCCGCGCGGTCGACCCACATCGAAGCTCAGGCAGCTCTCGCTTTGAGTATCGGCGTTGGCGCATTCTTAGCCGCTGTCCTCAGCTCCACGATCCTAGAAACACGGCTAACTTCCAAATTCTCGCAACCTCTTTCCTACGTGCCACGTTGGAGTACAGTTGCCGGCCTTGTCGGATGCGCCGGAATTCTATTGAGCCTATTAACGCCAATTGGCTTGATTCTTGGCACGCCACTGGTGATGACTTCCCTCGCTCTCGGGAGAACTCACGGTGTCATAGCGCACAGATGGAAGTCTGAAAGTCACGCAGGCCTCGCCATGCTCGCCGGTTCGCTTGGAGCGTTGCTGCTCATGTTCTTCTCCTGGCAGCTCGGTATCATATTGCTCACTTTTGGAACCATCTTCGCGATAGTGATTCGTGCGGCGGGACAGCCTACAAAGCTGGTTTCGAGTCCACCGCGAAGCGCCTACGCCAAAGTTGCTTTCGAGACTACCGTGACAGCCAGCGTACCGCTGGTGCTAAATGTCCTGGTGTTTGCTCTGCTTACGAACCCCGAAGCTGTCGCCTTTCGAATGTTGCTTTCGGTACTGGGGGTGTTGCAACCGCTATTGGGTTTCCTGCGGACTCGCCTGCTGGTGTCACGCTCTCCATCGCTGATAGCCGCTCTCAGCTCAGCCAGCCTCGCCGCCCTACTTTGCATTGTGGTCGCCCACCTGTTGGGGCTGTTCACTTTTGTACTAGGATCTGCATGGGGCCAGGTATCTACCGCGACACTCGTGGCGGCGTGCCTCTGGAAGGTCGCCTCCATTCCACCTACAGTGCCGTTCTCGGAACTGAGACGAGGCGGCTATCTCGATGCGCTTCTCCGGCTTCGGATCCTTACCTCCATCTTGTTCATCACCGCTGGCACTGTTTCTCTGTGGCTCGTGCATTCTCTTTTCGGTACCTTCGTCGCTTTGTGCATCACTGAGGCTGTGTGCGCAGTGATCTACTTCGTCGTCGCCGCCCGTGTATCGGATCGTTCACAACAGAAAGACCCACTATGAGCGTGCGCATTTCCGTCGCCATCTCAACCCTCGGACGCCCGAGCATCGGGTCACTCCTCGAGTCCCTGGTTGCACAGAAGCACCAACCGTTTGAGGTGGCAATCGCAGATCAAGGCCCTCAAGGCTTCGTACAGTCGGCAGCGCGACCATACATGTCACTTCTTCAGATCCACATTGTGCCGTCCTCCCGTGGTGTCTCGATCGGGCGCAACGCGGCAGCGGGAGCGCTTTCCGACTGCGACGCGATCTTCTTCACGGACGACGATTGCACCTTGACTCCAGACGTGCTTGCTCTCGGCGCTGAAGAGTTCGAGCGCGGTACGGACGTAATGACCGGTCGGGTCCTCAGCTCGCTCGGCGAGCGCGGACAACCGTCCGTGGCCCGCCGACAGATCCTGAACCGTACTAATGTTTGGCCGATGTCACTCGAGGCGAATATGTTATTCTCCGCGTCATCCTTTCGTCGACTAAACGGCTTCGTCGAGTCCTTGGGTGTGGGCACAAACACGCCGTGGCAATCCGGCGAGGGCACCGAGGTTCTAATTCGTGCCATCGATTCAGGAATGATTGTCGTGCACGACCCCAACGTCCTCGTGGTGGAAGATGCCGAACCAGTAGATCTCCGTCAACTTTCACGGAAGACGCGCCAGTATGCCAGGGGAACGGGACGCGTGTACGCGCTCCACTACTCATTCCGCGAGCATCTCTGGATTTCAACTCGCCCCGTGGCAGGAGCGGTTTTGCGCGCTTTCCAGGGTCGTTTCCGGGAGTCATGGTTGCTGCTCAATGCCGGCATAGGTCGGTTTTCTACTTTGACATCTCGATCTCGCATCGATTCGCCGTCAAGATTTGTCGGTTAGGGGGCCGGCATGAATACTCCTCGCGCGACTTCCACGAGACCATCAGGTGAACCCTTAGCGACCGCGACCATCCGTATATCTTGGCCCTGGTGGCTACATCCGGCATGGGCTCTAGTTCTGCTGACTGGAACTACCGCTCTCGTCTCGATTGCTTTGCCAGCCGATGCTTACGAGACATGGGGTGTGCCCAAATTCTTGGATAGCAGTTCTGCTCTTTTTCTTACGGTCAGCTTCATCGCGCTCTTCGTGGGCATATTTTTCGTCGCAGCAGCGGCGGCGCGAGGTGGCTCTGTCGAGATTGCGTTAGAGGCAAATCAAATCCGATGGCTTCAGCTCGCTTACAGGTACTTCCTCGGCTTGGCACTGCTGGGTTACATCTTCTGGGTCCTGATCGCTATATCTCAGGGAGTACGGTTGGACTCATTGGCAAGCGTGATCGAACGTCAAGCCGGCGCCATTGGGGATCTGAAGGCCGACAGCCGACCCGTTGGCGGAGTCACGACCCTGACTCAATTTGGTCCACTCGCTGTAGTACTCGGATATGTGCTTCGAAAGATCGGTTTCGGAGGCCGTTACTACTATTGGCTGTTCCCTCTAGCTGGTCTGCGCTACATGTTCTACGCAGAGCGGCTTGCGCTCATTGAAGTGTTGGTTCCACTCATCGTGATTGCGGCACTGACAACGGACCACCAGACGCGGGGCGGTCGGTTCATTCGTTGGGCTCCCATTTTTGGCGCCCCCGCCTTGTGGACCCTCTTCGCGATTTCTGAGTACTCGCGTAGTTGGATCTTCTACGAGCAGACTGTCGGTATCGGCTTTCCTGCTTGGGTCAGTCTGCGACTACTGGGATATTACACGACGTCGTTTAACAACAGTGCCCTTTTCCTTTTGCAGACGAATTCTCACGATGTCGTACCGTACTTCACAGTTAGCGGTTTCTGGAATTCACCAGGAATTGAGCAACTTCTGCATCACCCAGGATTCTCGGGGCTCAATCCGGATGCCTGGTGGACATCGATTTTATATTCTAACTCTAATCCAGAGTTCACCAATACCGGGTCCTTTTTAGTTGTCGTGGGCGAGTTTGGTCCAGTTTTGTCCATTTTCTATTGGCTATTGCTAGGCATGGCCATTGGCGCCACATTTCGCGCGATGACTAGAGGTAGCATTCCGGCGCTTATTGCTACTGCAGCTCTTTTCATAAGTATTCTTGAACTACCTCGCATTATGTATTGGAGCTTGGGCCGCTCTGTTCCAGTGATACTTGGTATCCTGATTCTCGCCCTGTGGTTCCCGCGAAACACTGGTGGCCCGCGCGGCACTCACTCTAAGGGTGCCGCCTCGCGAGTAGCGTCACGTGCCGGCGACGGGATGCCTTCGTGATCGCCGCTCCGTCATTCTGTACGCCCTGCTGCAATTCATCGTTATGCTCCATTGGAGTCACTCGGGACCACATCGAGACATAATCCGATGACTCTCAACTATGCGTTGTACACGAGTACACCGCGCTTGTGCTTACCTGCGCCTACGCTTGAGTGCAATGTAACGCTCGATCTGCCCCCCCCCCCCCCCCCCC
>NZ_MJGW01000001.1:299021-398740 GCF_001865025.1 Plantibacter sp. MMLR14_011 | reverse complement strand
CTCGATCTGCCCCCCCCCCCCTAGCCGGCAAGGAGGTAGGCGTGGCCACGCACAACGAGGGAGCTGGCACTTTGTCTGACAAGGAGCATTCTGCCAACCCCAAACGCCCCACCTCCCGCCGAGACTTCTTCCGCGCCGCGGGCTTCGGTGTCGCCGGGCTGGCGGCGGGCGGAGCGGTCGCCGGTGGCATCGCGGCCGCCACCGCATCCAACCCGCAGGAGGACTACGGCTTCACGCCGCTCCCCAAACGCAGCGAACCGGGGTTCGACCACGTCGTCGTCGTGATGTTCGAGAACCGCTCGTTCGACCACATGCTCGGCTGGCTGTACCCCGCAGGAGGCGAGCCGGCCGGCCAGACCTTCGACGGCCTCGCCCAGGGCGACTACAGCAACCCCGGCGAGTCCGGCGAGGCCGTCCCCGCCCACGTCTACACGGGCCCCACCGACCGGATCATGGCGCAACCCGACCCGGACCCCGGCGAGTTCTACCCACACGTCAACACGCAGCTCTTCGGCACCATCGACCCCGAGAGCAACGGCGACCTCCGCAACCCGCTCCAGCCGCCGTGGAACCTCCCCGCCGACACCTCCTCCCCCAAGAACGACGGCTTCGTCAAGGACTACATCGTCAACTCGACGCTCGCCCGCGGACGCAAGCCGACGCCCGAGGAGTACTCCACCGTGATGGGCGGCTTCTCCCCCGAGATGCTCCCGGTGCTGTCCACGCTCGCCAAGAACTTCGGCGTCTATGACCACTGGTACGCGGCGGTCCCCTCCCAGACCTTCTGCAACCGCTCCTTCTTCCACGCGAGCACCTCCCACGGGTACGTCACCAACATCGAGGGCGACGGCATCGGCAAGTGGCTGAGCGCACCGGCCGTCCCCACCGTGTTCAACCGGCTCGAGGAGGCCGGCAAGACCTGGCGCGTCTACTACGACGCCCAACAGGTCGTGTCCCTCACCGGTCTCCTGAGCGCACCGTCGATCGAGCAGTACTGGAAGAGCAACTTCCGGAGCATGGAGCAGTTCCACGAGGACGCGGCGAACGGTGATCTGCCCGACTACGCCTTCGTCGAACCACGCATGGTGTTCGACCACAACGACATGCACCCGCCGGTCGTCCGTCCCGACAACCCGAGCCGGGACGACGTCGACCCTGAGCTCGACTCCGCCTACTCCGACATGCGCGCCGGCGAGCAGCTCCTCGGCGAGGTCTACACGGCGATCAAGCACGGGGCGTCGACCACCGGTTCGAACGCGATGAACACGGTCATGCTCGTCACCTTCGACGAACACGGCGGCATCTACGACCACGTCGCGCCACCTGAGGCGACCCCGCCGTCGGGCAAGCCGGAGGCGGGCGAGATGGGCTTCACCTTCGACCGCCTCGGACTGCGGGTGCCGACCATCGTCATCTCCGCGTACACGAAGGCCGGCAGCGTCATCAACGAGGAGATGCATCACGGCTCACTCATGAAGACCCTCGCCGAGCTGCACGGCCTCGACCCGCTGACCGAACGCGACCGCACCGCCACGAGCATCTTCAACGCCGTGAACCTTACCTCACCGCGGCAACCGGTGCTGTGGCCGACGGTGACGCCCGCCTACGTGCCGCCGAACCCCGAGGCGAACGCCCGTGCCGACAAGGACAAGGACCGCAAGCGACCACTCACGCCGCCGGCCCTCGGACTCATCGGGATCCTCCTCGCGAAGTACGAACCCGGCGCCCCGCTGCCCGACAACTACGCCGACGCGTACGAGGTGCTGACGAAGCACGGTGAAGGGCTGTTCGGCACGCGCGACTGAGCGGGCGGTGGTGCCCTTCGACAAGCTCAGGGACCGAACCGGATCGCGACGGATGCGAACGCTTCGGTTCTACGCACCCCGTGGCCCCCGAAGCACCGCTCCCGGTTCCTGAGCGGGCCCGCTCGGTCTGAGCGCGCTCTTGGGCCCTAAGCACTACTCCCGGTCCCTAAGCACCACTCCCGGTCCCTGAGCGCGCCACCCGGTCTTGAGCACCCATCCCTACCCCGGGCACCCCGTGCGGTCCCCGAACAGCCCTCCCGGTCCCTGAGTACCCATCCCGGTCCCTGAGCTTGTCGAAGGGTGGCAACCTCCGTCGAAGTGCGACCTCAGAACTGGACGTCTGCCACCGGCGGGAACTCGGTGATCGACTCATCGCCGAACGGGGCGAGTTCCAGGTACGTCGGCCGGTCGTCCTCGATGAAGAGGAGGAGGAACGCGTTCGACGTACTCGCCTCGAGGACCGTCTGACGCGCCGTGGTTGGCCGGTCGTAGCCCTCAGGGACAAGGTCGATCGAGGGACAGGTGCCGCACCCGCACATCCCGTGCACCATGACGCCTGGAAGCTGTCCCGCCCACCGTTCTCGATCGGAGGCGGCGATCACCCGATCAGCACCGTGCTCCGTGCCGCGGGCGATCAGGGCGACCAGGAGGTCGCGCTCACGGTCGGCGAGGGGGCGCATATGGCGAGTGTACGCGGGCCACGCGAGAACTCCCTCGCCGCTCGCAGAGCCCGGCGAGGCATCCGAACGCAACAGGCGTTGGCTAAATATCCCAGATCAGCGCCGGAATCGGTCGGCGTTCGAATGTCAGTGGTTCGTGTTTGGATGGTCCCATGTCCAGCAGCCCATTCGTTCCCCTCGGTCCGGTCTCCGCCGACCCCTTGGGCACGCTGGGCGAGACGGTGTCCGAGTTCCTCCGCACCTGGTCGGGCGCGCTCGACCCGATTCGGCCGGGCGACGACGCCATCGAGCAACTCGCCGGCATGAACGACGCAGGCGTGGTCCGCGTCCTCGACCAGCTGGGTGCCGTGCAGCACGTGGTCGAAGTCCTGGCCGCTCGGGTCATGGGTTCGGTGTCGGAGCGCTCCCGCGGCGGTATCGTCGGCCACGACCCGTTGGCCCGCAGCCACGGGTATGCAACGCCGGCCGTCATGCTCTCGGAACGCTGGCGCATCCCTCGCGGACGCGCCGCCTCGATCACCTCGGTCGCCCGGGCGATCACCCCCAAGCGCGCCCTCACCGGCGACGTCATCGAATGCGAGCGCCCCGAGATCGCCGCCGCCATCGAACCCCGGCCCGCCGCCGACGCCCCCTGCCTGCCGCTGTCCGAAGGCGACAACCCGACGTGCACGGTCGACCACGACGAGACGGCCGCCCCATCCCGCTTCGTCCGGTCCGCACTCAGTGTCGAGGGCGCGGGTATCCTGCTGCGCGAGCTGCGACTGGTGGGCTCCGGTGTCGACGACGAACGCGTCCACCGTGCCGTCAGCGCCGGCATCGAGCACTGCGACGGTGCACCGCTCGCCGAGGTCAACAGCCTCGCCAAGCTCGTCCGCACCAGCCTCGACCAAGACGGCCCCGTGCCGCGCGAGATCGCGCTCCGGAGGCAACAGCGCTGCACCCTCCGCGAACTCCCCGACGGCATGACCGAGCTCCGCGCCTTCCTCGCACCCGAGGCGGCGGGATGGGTCCGCGCCACGATGGACGCCGTCGTCGGCAAGCAGCTGCGGCAGGTACGGTTCGTCGATCCCTCCGATGAAACGGCCGCGGCGGCAGCGACCAGCAGTGAGCTGCCCTCCGCGGATCCCCTCGACGACGCCTACGTTCCGGCCGCAGAGATGCCCGACACCCGCACGATGGACGAGCGTCGAGTGGAAGCCCTCGTCGGGGTCTTCCGTCACGCCGCGGGTTGCGAGTCGGCGGTCATGGAACTGGCGCCCGTCTCCCTCATCATCCGCATGGACGAACCCGATCTGGCCGACGACGGCCAGTGGTCCGACGGCAGGGCCTACATCGACGGCGTCTCCGAACCGATCTCCGCCGGCACCGCACGGTGCATGGCAGCCGATGGCCGGATCATCCCGATGGTGCTCGGCGGGCCGTCGCAGGTGCTCGACCTCGGGGTCGGCACACGATTGTTCACCAAGAACCAGAAGATCGCCCTCGCTGAGCGCGATGGTGGCTGCGCCTGGACCGGCTGTACCCATCCACCGTCGTATACCGAGGCCCATCACCTCGTCTGGTGGTCTCGGGGCGGACCGACCGACCTGTCCAACGGCATCCTGTTGTGCAGTTTCCATCACCATCGCATCCACAACGACGGATGGGAGGTCATCGTGCGCGACCACGTGCCCTGGTTCATCCCGCCCGCGCACATCGACCCGCATCGCATTCCACGACGCGGCGGCAAACCGAGGCTGCGCGCTGCGTGACGCGCTCAGCACGACCGGACGATTGTCTCGACGTCAACCCAATCCACGCGGCCGGACGCTCCGAAGCACTGGTTCCGGTCATTTTCGTTACCCGAACGCGCAAATGGCCGGCGCGCATGGCCTGGGCCAAGCGGTCCCGGCACGTGCGACCGGGCGGAGTGCAGCAATGGAGCTGCCGCTCCGCCTTCCTCCCCCGCCGGGCTCGAACCAGGAACTCTCCCATAAACCCTTCGACAAGCTCAGGGACCGGGGTGGGTGTCGGTCATGGAGCTTGTCGAAATGCACCACGTGGAACCCATCCGGTCGCAGGAGAGAACGGGGCGGTACCGGTCACTGAGCCTGTCGAAGTGCACACGAGTACCGTGCCCTTCGACAAGCTCAGGGACCGGGGGAAGCACTCCGGAACGGAGACCGGTCATTGAGCTTGTCGAAATGCACCACGGACGACCTTCCCGATCGGACCAGTCACCCGGAAGACTCTGCGACAAGCTCAGGCGTGTCGGGGCGCCCCGGCGGCAGCACGAAGCCCCGCCCTCGACCGGAGTTGAGAACGGGGCTTCGCAGGGTGAGACTAGGCCGTGACCTGCGCGCCCTTGCGGCGAGCAGCTGCGAACAGCATGCCCGCAGCACCGAGGAGCAGCAGCGCGGCAGCGCCACCGACGAGGACACCCGAGTCCGAACCGGTGTCAGCCAGCGTCGGGACGACCGGAGCGCCAGCGGCGACCGGGTCGGCGATGACGGCGATCGCGTCCTCGGCGAAGACACCCGCGCTGTCAGTCACGCGGAAGGTGTATGTACCGACCTGGATGCCCTCGCCCACGAAGGTGAGGTCAGCTACGGCGAAACCACCGTCTGCGTCGGCGATGACCGTGTCGCCACCGTCAGCGGATCCGAAGACCTCGCCGTTGGGGTCGATGACGCTGATCGTCAGGGTGTCACCCGGGGTGAAGCCCGTGACGGTCACCGCGAAGCCTGCGCCACCGGGGCGGACGTCGGAGAAGTAGATCGTGTCGGGGTCGACGACCACCAGCGGGTCGAAGACCGGAGCGACGACCGGAGCGGCGAAATTGTAGTTGTCGCCGTTGAAGGAGATCGTCTGGACGACGTCGTCGCCGCCTGCGATGACGAGCACGCCGAAGGCGAGCAGGTCGAAGCTGCCGAGCGCGGTGCTCAGGTCGGCGATGGACGTCGGCGTGTTCGCAGCGATGCCAGCGATGTCATCGCTGCTCGCGACCCAGTTGCCGGTGAGGCCCGCTGCGCCCGGGTTCTCGGGACGAAGCGTGGTGAAGGTGTTGGTGTCGCCAGTCTCGGCGTAGACCGGGATCTGGAAGTAGGCCAGGTTGTTCGTCGACACGACTCCAGCCGTCGCCGCAATCGTCGCGAAGGTGACATCCGCACCGTCGACCGCGACCGGAGCTGCGTAACCGTTGATGATCTGCGAAGGACCGGTCATCTCGAGGCCCGCGTCGGTGACAACCGCGTCAGCGCCGGGAGGGGTGGTCGAGCCGGGAAGGCCGTAGCCTTCGTGCCAGCCGGTGTACACCGTCTCGTTGGCAGCAACCTGGTCATCGGTGACCTGGATCTCAGCTGCAGACGCGGGTCCGGCGATGAGGAGGGTGGATCCGGCGACAACTGCGATGCCGGTGGCGAGAGCCGCAGTGCGGCGTGACGTCTTCAAATTCACTGAGGTGAGTACTTTCGTCTAGGGGTCCGACAGGCGCGACGTCGCTGGCGGTTTCCTGAGACTAAGGGAACTCACAGGGAAAGTTAATAGGGGGAACCACTCATTCTTTTGTCCTCTGCACGGGGGACACGCGAGCGAGGGTCTGCCGTGCGCCCTCGGACAAGCTCAGGGACCGGAGGAAGCGCCCGGGGCCGATTTGGTCACTGAGCCTGTCGAAGTGCACACACGGAACCCCGCCCTTCGACAAGCTCAGGGACCGGGAGAGGGGCTCCGGGACCGGGAGAGGTGCTCCGCGGCCACGTTTCGGTCACTGAGCCTGTCGAAGTGCGCGCGCGAAACCCCGCCCTTCGACAAGCTCAGGGGCCGGCAGAGGCGCTCAGGGACCGGCAGAGGTGCTCAGGGACCGAAGGGTCGGCGACTCGCGGCTAGGCCAGTGCGGCGACCGTCTGGCGCGCGATCTCGAGCTCTTCGTTGGTGGGGACGACGAGGACGGTCACCGGGGAGTCGTCCGTCGAGATCACCCGGATGCCACGCGCACGCTCGGCGTTGCGGTCCTCGTCGAGGACGATGCCGAGCCCCTCGAGCCCCTGCACCGCACCCGCGCGGATCAGCGGCGCGTTCTCACCGACACCCGCGGTGAACACGACCACGTCGAGCCCACCGAGGACCGCGAGGTATGCGCCGAGGTAGTGCCGCAAGCGGTGGACGGTCACGTCGAGCGCGAGCTGCGCCGCTTCATCGCCCTTCGACGCAGACTCGGTGACGTCGCGCATGTCCCCGGTACCCGACAGCCCCAGCAGACCACTGCGGCGGTTGAGCAACGTGTCGAGCTCGTCGAACCCGAGCCCAGCCTTGCGATGCAGGTGGAACAGCACCGCGGGGTCGAGGTCACCGGAGCGCGTGCCCATGACGAGTCCTTCGAGCGGTGTCATGCCCATGGACGTGTCGACCGACCGGCCGCCGTCGATCGCGCACGCCGACGCCCCGTTGCCGAGGTGGAAGACGATCTGCTTCAGCTCACCGAGCGGGCGGTCGAGGAACGCCGCCGCAGCCTCCGACACGAACTTGTGCGAGGTGCCGTGGAAGCCGTATCGACGCACGCGGTGCTTCGCGGCGAGCTCCGCGTCGATCGCGTAGGTGTACGCCGCAGCCGGGATGGTCTGGTGGAACGCCGTGTCGAAGACCGCCACGTGCGGGACGTCGGGGAACGCGACCTGCGCCGCGTTGATGCCCTGCAGGTTCGCCGGGTTGTGCAGCGGCGCCAGCTCGGAGATGTCCTCGATGTTGATCTTCACGAGATCCGTGACCACCGTCGGCTCGAAGAAGCGCTTCCCACCGTGCACCACCCGGTGGCCGACCGCGATCGGCGCATGCTCGTCGAGTGACGGCCCGTGCTCGGCGAACGCGTCGAGCATGACGCGGAACCCGGCCGTGTGGTCGGGGATCTCACGCTCGATGACCCAGCGTTCCTCGATGGGCGGGGTCGTCGCGCCGGCGGCGTCCGCCAGGTACGACCGGTGCTCGGCTGCACCCGTCGCGTCGCCGATGCGTTCGACGAGTCCGCTGGCGAGCGTCCGCTCCGTCTCGACATCGATGAGCTGGTACTTGAACGACGAGGAACCGGAGTTCACCACGAGGACGGTGGGCATGTGTGTCTGGACCTATTCCTGTTCCTGCGCCTGGATGGCGGTGATCGCGACGGTGTTGACGATGTCCTGCACGAGCGCGCCGCGTGACAGGTCGTTGATCGGCTTGTTGAGCCCCTGCAACACCGGGCCGATCGCGACGGCACCAGCCGAGCGCTGCACCGCCTTGTACGTGTTGTTGCCGGTGTTGAGGTCGGGGAAGATGAACACCGTCGCACGGCCGGCGACCTGCGAGTCGGGCATCTTCGTCGCGGCGACCGCGGCGTCGGCAGCGGCGTCGTACTGGATCGGCCCCTCGACGAGGAGGTCGGGCCGACGCTCACGCACCTGTCGGGTCGCTGAGCGGACCTTCTCGACGTCGGCACCAGCACCGGAGTCACCGGTGGAGTACGACAGCATCGCGATGCGCTGCTCGATCCCGAACTGCTCCGCCGTCTCGGCCGACGAGATCGCGATGTCGGCGAGCTGGGCGTCGGTCGGGTCGGGGTTCACGGCGCAGTCGCCGTAGACGAGCACGCGGTCGGCGAGCGCCATGAGGAACACGCTCGATACCACGGAGACGCCGGGCTTCGTCTTGATGATCTCGAACGACGGCCGGATGGTGTGCGCCGTCGTGTGGGCGGCGCCTGAGACCATTCCGTCGGCGAGCCCGAGGTGCACCATCATCGTGCCGAAGTAGGAGACGTCGGTGACGGCGTCGCTCGCCATGTCGATCGTGACGCCCTTGTGCGCTCGCAGCCTGGCGTACTCCTGCGCGAACTTGAGGCGCAGCACCGCGTCGAAGGGGCTGACGATGGTCGCCTTGCTGAGGTCGATGCCGAGCTCGATGGCCCGTGACCGCACCTCGATCTCCTCGCCGAGGATGGTGAGGTCGGCGACCTCACGGGCGAGCAGGGTGCCGGCCGCGCGGAGGATGCGGTCGTCGTCGCCCTCCGGCAGCACGATGTGCTTGCGGTTCGACCGCGCGCGCTCCAGCAGCCCGTACTCGAACATGAGGGGCGTGACGACGTCGGCGCGCGCGACGTTGAGCAGCTCGAGCAGGAGCGGTGCGTCGACGTTCTGCTCGAACAGCGCGAGTGCGGTGTCGTACTTGCGCTGCGAGTCTGCGGCGAGGCGCCCACGGGTGTTCATGACGCGGACCGCGGTGTCGTAGGTGCCGAGGTCGGTGCTGACGATCGGCGGGATCTCGCCGAGACCGGAGATGAGCTCCTCCACCACCTCGGGCAGCGGGAATCCACCGTTGAGCACGATGCCCGCGATCGACGGGAACGTTCCGGAGGCGTTGGCCATGAGCGCGGCGAGGAGGACCTCGGTGCGGTCTGCCGGGATGACGATGACGGATCCCTCGGTGATGCGCGGGAGCACATTCACCATCGACATGCCCGCCACGACGACGCCGAGCGCCTCGCGCGTGAGCAGCTCCTCGCTGCCCTTCACCAGGGTGCCGTCGACAGCCTCGAGGATGCTGTCCATCGTCGGCGCGATGAGGAAGGTGTCTTCGGGGATGGCCCAGACGGGGACCATCGCGGCGCCGGCGGCGTGGCCGGCCGGGGCGACGACGGAACCGTTCGCGGAACCGTTCGGGTGGATGGCGTCGCTGATCGCAGCGGTGATCTCGAGGAGCTTGTCGGGATCGGCGCGGTTCGCGACGACAGCGAGCAACTGGGCGTGTGCGTCGGCGAGTTCACCCAGGGCGAGTTCGGCGATGTTGCGCATGTCGTCGGGTGTGCGGGCGACGGACTGCCCGAGCTGCTCCCCCGCACCCTGACCGGCACGGCCGCCGAGCACGAGGAGGACGGGCGCGCCGAGGTTGGTGGCGATCCGCGCGTTGTAGCCGAGCTCCGTCGGGCTGCCGACGTCGGTGTAGTCGGAGCCGAGGATCACGACCGCATCGCACTGCGCCTCGATGTGCTTGTACCGCTGGACGATGCGCGAGAGCGCCGCCTCGGGATCAGTGTGCACGTCGTCGTAGCTGACGCCGATGCAGTCCTCGTAGGCGAGGTCGACGCCGTCGTGCTCGAGCAGCAGCTGCAGCACGTAGTCGGGTTTCGTCGTGGACCGTGCGATGGGGCGGAACACCCCGATCCGCTCGATCTGATGACTCAGGGTGTCGAGGACCCCGAGGGCCACCGTCGACTTCCCGGAGTGTCCTTCGGCAGAGATGATGTAAATGCTTCGCGCCACGGTTTCCAGCCTACGGGGGCGTGCTCTGCGGGGGCTGGGTAAGCGCACAATGTCGTGGTCGCCGGGCAAGCACAGGAGATCGGCGCGAGAGCAGGAGGAAGCAGGTCCCGGTGTCCTGCTGCCGGGCGGATGTTCTGCTGCGACGCAGGCGGGCGGCGGGCGGCCGACGGGAAGCCGGCGGGAGCGGGCGCACCGCGGGCACGAAAAGACTCCCCGCGCACCCGCCAGAGCCCGGTTACCCTTGCTGCGTTTCCGCCCTGGGGGAGTTGGCCTGGATGGCGCCACGCGGGGAGCCGTCACCTAGTGTACCCGAGCCGCGACCGGGTTGCGTACGCCCCGGTTGAGGCGTTGACTGGCGGATCTGGGACCACTGGCCCCAGACCACCGATCGACCGCCGTCCCCACGAACGGACGGCGCACCGATCGGGACCGCATCGAACGAGAGGACTCACATGACCGACGTCGTCATCGCCGGAGGACACGGACAGATCGCCCTGCACCTGCAGCGACTGCTCGCCGAAGCAGGACACTCCCCCGCCGGCATCATCCGCAACCCCGAGCAGGTCGGCGAGCTCCAGGGCATCGGCTCGCGAGCCATCGTCCTCGACCTCGAGCACTCCTCGGCGGCAGAACTGGCCGACGAACTCGCCGGAGCCGACGTCGTCGTGTTCGCGGCGGGAGCCGGCCCGAACAGCGGCGCCGACCGCAAGCTCACCCTCGACCGCGACGGCGCCATCCTCCTCGCCGAGGCCGCCGAGCTCGCCAAGGTCCCACGCTACGTCATGGTGTCGGCGATGAGCACCGACGACTTCGACCCGGAGTCGGACGACGTGTTCCAGGTCTACCTGCGGGCGAAGTCCGAGGCCGACGCCGACCTCCGCGGGCGCGACCTCGACTGGACGATCGTGCGCCCCGGTGGCCTGACAGACGACGCCCCGACCGGCACGATCACCGCCGAGACGACCACCGACCGCGGCTCGATCCCCCGCGCCGACGTCGCCGCTGTGCTGTTCGCGCTCATCGAGTCGGGCGCGGCGTCCCGCACGCAGTTCGAGGTCATCGGCGGCGAGACCCCGATCCGCGAGGCGCTCGCGGCGCTGTAGGTCCCTGCACCTCGACGGGCTCGGCGAACGGATCCCCGTTCCCGGGCCTGTCGTCGTCTCCGCAGAACACCCCACCCATCGACAAGCTCAGGGACCGGAGGGGGTGTCACGGACCGTGAGAACGTCTCATCTACCGGGTGCGTGCCCAGTGCTCGGGTCCACACAACCGATGCGCCCCACGGCTCCGAAGAATTACCCGACCCGCAGCGGCACCGTGTGTGCGCGACCTGGCGCACATATGGAGTTCCTGTGGGCGACACGTCCAGGGGTGTTACCTGTTCGTTATCGGTCTTAGGATCGGGCAACGGGTTCCGGCCCGGACGATGTACGCAGCGCGACGGAGGCCGACGATGGACCAACGCTACGACCCCGCGTTCCAGCGCGGACACACGGACGAACGCACGCGCCCGAACACCGGTGACACCGGCCGGCGCAGCCACCTCGCCTCGCTCGAGGAGATCGCCCCGCAGCTCATCCAGCCGCCCACCGACGGTCGCCCCGTCCGCCCGCCGACCGACGACCGGTTCGACGATGGCCCGCGCGCCCAGCCGTCCCGCGGCATGCCGTCGCAGGCCGACCGTCGCATCCACCCGTTCGAAGCTCGGACCGCTGACACCATGACGGTCGCCGATCCGCCTGGGGTGACAGGTCCCGACGCGCAGCAGACCCAGCTCGCCCATGATCGGTACGAGGAGTACCTCGACGCCGCCGACGCCCATCGCGTCCGCGCCGTCGTCTGGGAACGGGTCCTCTGGATCGTCGGTGTCGTCCTCACCCTCGGCGGCGGCGTGGGGCTGTGGCAGTCGTTCACCCTGCTGTACCGCGGGTTCGTCGGCGACAGTGGCCCGACCGACAACTACCTCTGGATGCAGTTCCTCGGAGCACTCGCCCCGACCCTCATCACGATCGGCCTCGCCACCATCGTCGCGCTGCTGTTCAAGCGCATGCTCGACCACGACCGCAGGAGCCGACCATGACCGAGCAGAGCAACACCAGTCGCGCCCCACGGGACACCGTCGCCGAACTGAAGCCGGCACTGAACGCCGAGGAGTTCCAGGTGCTGGCCGAGCGCATCCTCGACAACGTCGAGCGCGTCCTCGACGGCAAGCCGTTCGCCGCGCGGATGGCGCTCATCGTGATGCTCGCCGAGGGCCACCTGCTCATCGAGGACGTCCCCGGCGTCGGTAAGACGGTCCTCGCGAAGGCCCTCGCCGCATCCGTCGGCAGCACCGTCCGCCGGATCCAGTTCACGCCCGACCTGCTCCCGTCCGACGTCACGGGCGTTTCGATCTTCAACCAGGTCGACCGCGAGTTCGAGTTCAAGCCCGGCGCGGTGTTCGCGAACATCGTCATCGCCGACGAGATCAACCGCTCCTCGCCGAAGACCCAGTCGGCGTTGCTCGAGTCGATGGAAGAGCGTCAGGTGACGGTCGACGGCGAGACGCACGCCCTGCCGTCGCCGTTCACCGTCGTCGCCACGCAGAACCCGCTCGAGATGGAGGGCACCTACGCTCTGCCGGAGGCCCAGCGCGACCGCTTCATGGCGCGCATCTCGATGGGATACCCCGACGCGTCCGCGGAGCTCGCGATGCTCCGCCAGCGCGACACGGTCAACCCGCTCGACACCATCGGTCCGGTCGCGTCACGCGGCGACGTCGAGCGCCTCATCGCCTGGGCCCGCGGCGTCTTCGTGTCGCCGATCGTCGAGCAGTACTGCGTCTCGCTCGTGCAGGCGACCCGTGTGCACCCCGAACTCCGCCTCGGCGCGAGCCCGCGTGCCACCCTGCAACTCGTCCGTGCGGCCAAGGTCCTCGCAGCGCTCGACGGCCGCGAGTTCGTCCTCCCCGACGACATCGACCAGTTGCTGGCACCGGTCCTCGCCCACCGGCTCATCCCCACCCGCCGTGCGGTGAGCGCCCACGACCGCTCGGGCGTCCAGGCCGTCTCCGAAGTGCTCGCCGAGCTGCTGGAGCGGACACCCGTGCCGCACTCCGGTCGCACCGAGCTGAGGTCCTGATCCGATGGCAGCGCACCGCGACCGCCGGATCGCCGTGATCCGGCAGCGGAGGTCCTGAGCCCATGAAGCGTCGCGTGCCGTTGACGAGACGCGCGGTCGGCGTGCTCATCGCAGCCGGCGTGTGCCTGATCTTCGCTCGCGGGATCGGCTCGCCGGAGTTGCTCGCAGCGGCCGGACTGCTCGTCGCGCTCGTCGCCGCCAGCTTCGGCGCGGTCTACCTCGAACGGCCGTCGCTCCGGGTCGACCGCACCACCCGGCCCGACCTTGTCGCGGTCGGCGGTCGGATCTCCGTCGAGGTCTCGATCGCCGAGACGAGCGCGCTCCCCCACGTCCACACGGAGTGGAAGGACCGCGTGCCGCCCGGACTCGCCGGCAGCGCCGAGGGCACCCTGCCGAGTACCGGCGTCGCGGGCATCGGATCGCGCCGGCGAACGGCCGAGTACACCGTGACGGCGCTGCGTCGCGGCGAGCACGAGCTCGGCCCGCTCGGACTCACCGTGAGCGACCCGTTCGGACTCGTCGTCCGTCGCCGCGACGTCGGCGGGACGCATGCGGTCGTCGTCCTACCGGAGGTCGTGGTCCTGCCCGAGATCCCCGCGCTCACGGCCAGCCGCGACGGTTCCACGCGCCCGTCGTCGCTGCACGTCGGCGCTGGCGAGGACGACATCATCGCGCGCCCCTATCTGCCGGGGGACGCGATCCGCCGACTGCACTGGCGGGCGAGCGCGCACCACGGTGAGCTGATGGTGCGGCAGGAGGAGCAGCAGAACGACCCCGAGGCGACGGTCCTCCTCGACACCGCCGCGGCCCACTGGGCCTGGCCCGACGACGATCCGTCGTACCTGCCGGCGTTCGAGCAGGCCGTGTCGCTGGCGGCCTCGATCACCGCCCACCTCGTCGATGCCGACTACCGCGTCAACCTCCTCGGTGCCGGCACCGAGGAGCTGTCGCGCGAGATCAGTGCGAGATCCGCCGCCGGTGGCCTGCGGTCCAGCCCCGTCGGCGACATGGGCGACGCGCTCGCCCGCGGCGGCCAGCATCTCGAGGAGGACGACCTCGACGCCGCCCTGCTCGACCTGGCCCTCCTGCGTCCGTCGGTCCGGCCCGATCGGTTCCTCGACCTCTCACCCGTCATCGCCGCACGCCGGTCGCAGCCGGTCATCGCGATCCTCGGCGACGTGGAGGAGGGCGATCTCGGTGAGCTGACCGCGGTCGCGCACCTCTCGCCTCTCCCTGTCGCACTGCTCCCGGCCGGCGCGCGGCGTCGGTCCATCGAGCTCCTGGAGTCGGCCGGGTGGCGATGCCACGTCGGCGAGCGCGGCGCATCGTTCCGGGCCCTGTGGTCCGGCACGAGCGGTCCGGTGACCACCACGCTGGCGCCGCAGTCTTCCGGCCGGGGCGGTCGTGGTGGCCGCGGCGGCCGTGGTGGTCGGGGTGCCGGAGGTGCGTATGTCCGTCGCTGAGGAACGCCGCGCGGCGGCCGCCGCCCGTGGTCGAGTGGCGTCTCGCGGAGGTGTGCCAGCGGGCGTCCGTCCTGGTGCCGGCTCGTCGAACCCACGGCGACCGTCCCGCGGCGGAACCAGTGGCGGGTCATGGTCGGGAGACGCCGGCGGACGCCGGGACGACCCACGCGACACCGCGAACGTCGGCGACCTGCGTCTCGGCCTCGCCGCCTTCCTGCTCCTCGCGACGGGTGGCCTCGGGTTCGGCCGGGTGCTCGACGCGCTCGACTGGTGGTTCGTCACGAACCTCGTCATCGCGATCGTCCTCGCCACGGCGATCCTCCTCCGGCGCACGAGACTGCCGGCGGTGTTCGTGTGGCTCGGCGCCGGCATCGCATGGCTGCTGACGATCACGCTGTTCTTCGCCAGTGAGACGGCGATCATCGGCATCGTCCCGACGCCGACGACGCTCGGCGCCTTCGAGCGGTTGCGCGACGCCGGGTTCCAGACCTTCCACGACGGCTCGGCCCCACTCGACACCGACGCCGGCGTGGTCTTCGTCATGGCCGCGGGCGGCGGGCTCGTCGCGCTGGCGGTCGCCTGGCTCGTGCTCGGCCGCCACGCACCGGTGCTCGCGGCCGTCGTGGTCTTCGCCGTCTACGCCGGGCCGACCGTCGCCGTGTCGTTCCCCCTCGATCCGTGGGTGTTCGCGTTCGTCGCCCTCTCCTTCCTCTGGCTGCTCCGCGAGGACGTCCGGCGCCGCGAGTTGCTGCGAGCGCTCGCCTCGGCCCGGGCTGCCGGCGACGGACGCGGCGCCGGACCGTCGGCGATGACCGGCGCCGGTCGCTTCGGAGGCCTCGGTCCGGCCGTCCTCGTCAGTGCCGTCGCGGTGGTCGTCGCGCTCCTCACACCGGCCGTGCTCCCGGACCTCGCCGTCCGGGACGTGACCGCTGGCGCCCGCGGGAGCGGTCCGTTCGTGAACGGCATCAACCCGCTCATCTCACTCGGCCAGAGTCTGCGGCGCCCCGCGAACACCACCGCGCTCGAGTACACGACCACCGCGGACGAACCGCCGTACCTCAAGGTCACCGATCTCAACGAGTTCACCGGCACCGTCTGGGGACCGGACAACTCGGGCTACAACGACGGCAACACGCTCGACGCCTTCCCCGCGCCGGCCGGACTCAGCGAGGCGATCCCGGTGGAGACCTTCGAGACGACGGTCACGGTGGACTCGCTGTCGAGCCCGTGGCTGCCCTTGCCGTATCCGACGCAGAAGGTCGACGGGCTCCGCGGTGACTGGCGGTTCGAGGCAGCCGGGCTGACGGCGATGGCGGAGCGTGGATCCACCCGCGGGCAGACCTACACGGCGACGAGTACCGCGATCCTGCCGACCGCACAGCAGATGCGCGACGTCCCGCCGGTCGCCGACCCGGCGTCAGCCGCCCCCTATCTCGAGCTGCCCGACGACCTGCCGCAGATCATCCGTGACACCGCTGCGGACGTGACGGCGACCGCCTCCACCGACTACGACCGCGCGATCGCCCTGCAGCGCTACTTCCGCAGCACCTTCGAGTACTCGGAGTCGGCACCCGTCGAGGAGGGCTTCGATGGCAGCGGCGCCGAGGTCATCGCGACGTTCCTGGAGCGCAAGGCCGGCTATTGCATCCACTTCTCGTCCGCGATGGCCGTGATGTCGCGCGTCCTCGGCATCCCCGCGCGCATCGCCATCGGGTACCTGCCGGGCACGACGATCGACAACACCCCGGCGAACCGCGACACCTACATCGTCACCTCGGACCAGTTGCACGCCTGGCCGGAGCTGTACTTCGAGGGCGTGGGCTGGGTGCCGTTCGAGCCGACGGCCAGCCGCGGGGTCGTGACGCAGTTCAGCGACGCGAGCACGGCGACGCCCGGCAGCGGATCGGTGAGCCCCGACAGCCGTCCGGCTCCGACCGCGGCGCCGACCCCCACCCCCACCGCGGACGCGCTCGGCGGACCGGCCTCGACCCGGTCCGACGGGGCGTTCACCGCCGCCCTCGTCCCGCTCGCGATCCTGCTCGGCGTGATCGTGCTGCTCGCCACCCCGTCGATCGCCCGGGGTCTCCGGCGTGCGGCCGGGCGTCGCCGTGCACGCACCGAGGGGAACTCGGCGGGCTGGGCCTGGGCGGAGTTCCTCGACACCGCCCGCGACCTCGGTTTCCCGGTGACGTCGGCGGAGTCACCACGCGGGTTCGCGTCGAGGCTGCGCGGGCAGTTCCGGATCGAGTCACCGGCCGTCGACCGGCTCGTGGCGGCCGTCGAGCGGGAGAGCTATGCGCCGAGTGCTGGTGCGCGACGCGACATCTGGGGCGATCCCCGGATCGGTTCCTCGGCTGGTGGTGCGGCGAGCGCCGGTTCGGTCGACGCGGCGTTGGCTGACGCGAAGGCGGCCCTGCGGTCGGCGAGTCAGCCGGTCGAACGCGTCCTCGCGGCCGTCCTCCCGCGGTCGCTCGTGCTGCGGCGTGACCAACGGGTGGACTGGCGGCCGCCTGCTGCGAGCTGATACGAGCGGCGCTCCGTGCCGGTGTGTTCGACCGCTCGCGTTCGTGGTCGGCCGGGCTCGGCCGGGCTCGGAGCGCGGCGGCGGGGCCGGGTGGCGCGCGGCGGTCCGGGAACCAGGTATGCTGCTATCTGGCCGTTTTTCACAAACTGCCTTGGAGAATTCGCCTAGTGGCCTATGGCGCACGCTTGGAAAGCGTGTTGGGTTAACGCCCTCGGGGGTTCGAATCCCCCATTCTCCGCCAGCTTCACCATGAACGCCCCGCCTCGTGCGGGGCGTTCTGCGTTTCCGGGCCTCCCCAGCGACGTCTCTCCGTGGCGCCAGCGCGGTGCGCTGACGTGAGCGCGGATCACACGCGTGAGCGCGGGTCTCCGGAGGGGCGCGCTCAGGGCTACGACCCGCGCCCACGCCGAACTCGTTGGTTTCGTGTCAGAGCACCGCGCTGACGCCGAGTCCGCCCAACTCACGTCAGCGCACCGCGCCGAGCAGGTCGATCATTCGAGGGTTGACAGTTAGAACTCAAAGCGTTAGCGTTCTAACCATGGATGACGAGACACCCGATTTCAGCAGCACACTCCAACTGCTCCGCTGGATCGCGTGGGCACAACGCAAAGCCGGCGAAGACTGGATCCGCGCTCGCGAACTCACGCACGAGCAGGCCTTCGTCCTCGGGTACCTCGTCCAGCATCCAGGCTCCATCCAACGCGACATCGCCGAGGTGAGCCGGACGAGCGCCGCCAGCGTCTCGAGCCTCCTGCAGGGACTCGAACGCCGAGCGCTCGTGGAACGACGCGCCGAAGCGGGGAACGCCCGCACCAAGCGGGTCTTCGCCACGCAGCGCGGCACCGACCTCATCGCCGGGTTCGAGACCGCGATGGCCGATGCCGACGACATCATCCTCACCCCGTTGGACCAGAGCGAACGCGACACCCTGCACGCTCTGCTCACGAAGCTCACGGCGCACCTGCCGCAGCCGACCCGCTGATCACCGCTCGGGAACCCGAGCTCCCCGACCACGCGCCGAGACCACTCGCCGCGTCATCCGCCGACCGCCGCACGCGATGGCGGCCGTGAATGCCACGACGGCGCTGTCCGTCGCGCCCGGACGCCTGCTGAGCCCGACCGCTCGGCCCGCACCGGACGACCACCCCACCAACGAACCCTCGCCGCGCCGGCGCTCATCGTCGCGCCCGGAACCTGCCCGAAACGGAGCCTGCCATGCACCCCGAAGACCACATCGATCCCACAACCGGAACGCCCCTCCCCAGCAGCACCGCACTGTCGACGGCCACCGCGCCACCGACCGTCACCACAGCCTCGACCGACACCGCAACATCGGCCGACAACGCACCATCGACCGCCGCCGACACGGTTGGCAGCAACCGCTGGTACCTCGCGACCGCCCCGATCATCCGGGCACTCATCCATCTGTGCGTCCCGATGGCGGCGGCCCTGGTCGTCAGCGCCGTCTACAACCTCATCAACGCGGGCGTCGTCGGCTCACTGCACGACACCTCGCTCCTCGCCGCGATCACTCTCGGAGCCCCGATCCTCGGACTCATCATGGCGATCGGCGACCTGTTCGGCGTCGGCGGCGGCGCGCTCATCTCCAGGCTCCTGGGCGCCTCCGAACACGACCCGGCACAGGCCGGAGACATCAAACGGGCCGCCTCCTTCTCCGTCTGGGGCGCGTTCCTGACGGGCGCCGTCCTGGGCGGGATCGGCCTCGTGTTCCTCGGCTCGCTCGTGTCGCTGCTCGGGGCGGACGCGGTCACCGCACCCGCGACCTCGGCGTTCATCGGCGTCATGCTCGCGTTCGTCCCCGTCATGGCGACCGCGTTCTGCCTGGAACAGCTCGTGCGGGCCGAGGGTGCCGCCCGTCAGGTGATGATCGCCCTCATCGCGTCGGCCGTGGCGAACCTCGTCCTCGATCTCGTCTTCATCCTCGGGTTCGGCTGGGGCGTCGCCGGCGCGGCACTCGCGATGGGACTGGCGAACCTCGGCGTCCTCGTCTACTTCGTGGCGTGGCTGCAGCGCAACAGCGAGCACGTCAGCCTGGCACCGCGCTGGTTCACGCTGTCGCCGACGATCCTCAAGCCGGTCCTCGGTGTCGGGGTCAGCACGCTCCTGCAGTCGGGGTTCCTCATCGTCACCGCGCTCGTGTTGAACACGCTGGCCGCGGCCTACGGAGACGCCCCGCTGGCCGCCATGGGCGTCGCGGTCCGGATCGCCCAGGTGCCCGAGTTCCTGGTCATGGGTGTCACCTTCGGTGTGCTCCCGCTGCTCGCCTATGCGTTCGGCAAGGGCGACGGCGCGCGCCTCCGGTCGGCTCTCCGCGCCTCGGCACTCACCGTCGGCGGGATCTCGGTCCTCTTCGCCGGCGTCGTCCTCGTCCTGCGCGAACCGATCGTCTCCGCGTTCATCGCCGACCCCGCCGTCCTCGGTCTCGGCGTCACGATCCTCGTCGCCCAACTCACCGCGATGATCGCCAACGGGTTCACCGGACTCATCACCTCGCTCTTCCAAGCGACCGGGCGAGCGCTCCCCGCGGCGGTCATGGCCGTCACCCAGGGCGTGTTGTTCGTCCCGATCGTCCTCCTCGGCAACCTGTGGTTCGGACTCGGTGGCATCGTCTGGTCGCTCACCGTCACGGAGGTCATCGTCTTCCTGGTCGGTGTCCTGCTCTGGCTCGGCTCGCGACGCGCCATCGACCGCGGGCTCGCAGCCGGTTCCCCGGAGCGTGCCGAGGCCCAACTCGCCGACGCCTGACGGACTGCCAGCGCGGTGCGCTGACGCGAGCGCGGGTCACACGCGTGAGCGCGGGTCTCCAGAGGGCCGCGCCGACGTCCACGACCCGCGCTCACGCCGATTGCAGCGACCTCACGTCGGCGCACCGCACCGGCACCCGCACCACCGCGCTCGGGTCGGCGCACCGCGCTGGCGACACCCCGCCGGGCGCGCGGGCCATCTCGGGAGCGTCACCCCGCGGGGGCGTCCAGGGGTATCCGCATCACCGCGTTCTCGATGAGCACCCCGCGACGCTCGACCCGCTGCTCGCGGACCACGACGAAGCCGTGGCGCTCGAACACCGGCTGCGCCGTCCGACTCGCCTGCACGGTCACCTCACGGAGCCCCACCGCCCGGGCTTCGTCGAGCACCTGACGAATGAGCGCGGACCCGACGCCGTGTCGTCCCGCGTCCGGATCGACGAACAGCATGTCGAGGTATCCGATCTCGACGTCCAGATCGGTGAAACCGACCACCGCGTCGTCGAGCTCGGCCACCCACGTCGTCACCGCGGCACGTCGGGCGGCCCAGTCGTCCAGCACGGCACCTGCCGGTTCGTCCGGCACCCAGGCGGCGAGCTGCTCGGCCGTGTAGTGGGCGGCAGCGGTCACCCGCACCGCGCGTTCGAAGATCGACCTGGTCGCCCGCGCATCGGTGTCGCGGTAGCGGCGGATCCTGAGGTCGTCGAGCACGCGCGTCAGCCTAGCCGAGCGCCGGGACTCCGCGAGCGAGCGACCTCAGCCCTCGAGCGCCGGAATCTCCGAGAGGTCGGTGTACACGGGGATCCCGCGCTCACGGGCGATGGCGACGTCGGTGTCGGCACCGGACGACTCCCCCGGCAACCGGAGCACGGCGTCGCAGTGCTGGAGCAGCCGCCTCGCCGTCTCGTACATGACGTCGCCGTCGCCCGACGCGGTGTCGATCCCCCGCAGGATCGGCAGCGCGACCCACTCCCCGATCATCGGGACGTGACCGAGCGCGTAGATGGGCGCTGCAGCGGCTTCGAGTCGTTCCAGGTTGCGGGCGATGGCATCGGGATCACCACCGGTCCCGGAACGGTAGGGGCCGGCGATGAGGATGAGGAGTGGCGTTGTCATGTCCAGCACTGTAGCGTTAACCGTGCACGATCGTGCAACATCATGAAGGAGCACGCATGTTGAGCGCCCAACGCCGATCGCACCTGCTCGACCTCCTCGACCGCGACGGGCGGATCGTCGCGAAGGACGCCGCCGCTGCGCTCGGACTCTCCGAGGACTCGATCCGCCGAGACCTCCGCGAGCTGGCCGAAGCCGGCCTCTGCGTCCGCGTCTACGGCGGCGCACTCCCGGTCCCCGCGGCCGACCGCTCGTTCCACGATCGGCTGTCCCTCGGGACGGCGAGCAAGGAGCGGGTCGCCCGCATCGCCGTCGATCGGATCCGACCAGGCAGCACCGTCATCATCGACGCCGGCACCACCGCGCTCGCCCTCGCGCGACTCGTCCCGGACGACCCCACCCTCACCGTCTTCACCCCGAGCCCGGCGGTCGCGCTCGCCGTGGCGGAGCACTCGCCGGCGCGCGTCATCATGATCGGGGGCGAACTCGGACGGCACTCCATGGTCGCGGGCGGCGCTCTCGCCGCTGAAGCCATCCGTCACCTGAGCGCCGATGCCTGCTTCCTCGGCGTCACGGGCTTCCATCCCGAACACGGCCTCACCACCGGCGACCTCGACGACGCCGCGACGAAACGCGCCCTCGCCGAGCGCAGCACCGACGTCTACGTCCTGGCGAGCGAGGAGAAGGTCGGGGCCGTCTCCCGGTACCCGGTGCTCGACCTCAGCGAGGTCACCGAGGTCATCGTCGATCCACAGACGCGCGGATAGGACCGGCCGACGCGGGCCGGGGGTTCAGACGCGCAGGATCGTCAGGATCGCGGGTAGGTCTCGGCGAGGAACGCGGCGTAACCACCCGGGGTGCGACCGCGTCGCCGACCCGAGGTCTCGACGGGTGCATCCGGCGTCGGCACGACCCTGAGACCCGCCGCGCGGGCGCGCTCGACGAGATCGACGTCCTCGTGCTCGGCCAGCTCACGGAAGCCGCCGAGTTCGTCGAGCCGATCGGCACGGACACCCAGGTTGGCCCCATGCACGTTGCCCGGCAGATGTCCGGGCGGGTGGGTCTCCATCCAGCGCTCGATGTCGCGCTCGGAGAAGTCCGCGAAGTCGGGACGGACGGTCCCGAGGAGGACGTCGACACCGTCGTCGAACGCTTCGGCGTGCACGGAGAACCAGTCCTCCGGAACGCGCGAGTCGGCGTCGGTGTTGGCGATCCAACGTTCTGATACGCCTGCAGCACCCGATCCGGCAGCACCCGATCGCCCAGCGGCCTCGACACCGGCCCGCCGGGCCGCCCCGACACTGCGCTCGTCGATGACGACGGTGACCGCCTCCTCGGGATCGAAGCCCGCCAACCGCTCACGGACGATCCGCGCCGTGTCGTCGCGGCAATCGTCGAGCACCACGACGATCCCCACCTGCAGCTCGGGACGAAGACGAAGCACGGCGGCACGCGCGACGAGCAGCGCGTCGAGGCATGCCCCGATCAGCTCCTCCTCGTCGTGTGCGGGCACGACGGCATCGATCCGTCGCAGCATCAGCCCGTCAGACCGTCCACCGCGGCGATGCTCGCCTCGTCGGCAGGCACGAGGACGTCGAGCAGGAAGTCGTCCTCGACGTGCTGGACCGACCGACGGCCGGGCCAGCGTTCGAGCAACCGGCGATGGACGAACTCGGCCGAGGTCGTGGCATGGTCGTCGGGGTGCCGCCAGTGACACGCGACGATGCTCCCGCCGGGCATGAGCGAGCCGAGGAGGTGGTCGATGACCCGATCGAGGTCGGTCGCCGACAGGTAGTAGCCGACCTCAGACATCACCACGAGGTCGAAGGCGCCGCTCGGCCAGTCGCCCGGGAGCGTCCCCCGTTCGAACCGAGCAGCGGGCACCCGTCGACGGGCGATCTCGAGGGGCGCCTCGGCGATGTCGACACCGAGCACGTCGTCGCTGCGGTCCACGAGCCGCTCCGTCAGGACACCCGTTGCGCAGCCGAGTTCGAGCACCGAGCCGTAGCGCTGGCGCGGCAGGGCGGCGAGGAGGACCCGACGTTTGCGCTCCTCGTACCAGGACCCGAAGTCCCAGCCGTCGGGGTGGTCGCGGTAGTGGTCCTCGAACGACTCCTTCGAGCGCGAGGTGGTGTCGGCAGTCACGACGGTGTCCGTCGCGGTGGCGATGTCGGTGGCGACGTCGGTGTCGGAGTCCGCCGCCGCACCCGCATCCGGCTCGCTGTCGGGCTCAAGGTCCAGTGCACGCCCGTTCGGGAACAGGACCTCGAACCGCCGCGCGTAGTGCTGCAGGTGGTGATGGTCGACGATCGCCTCATCGCCCGGCGCATCCGAGAGCGGCTCCGTCTGCGAGGGGTAGGCGTCCATCGCGGCGATCTTCGCCCCGTGCGCAGCCGCGTCGAGCGGGACGATACGCGCCTCGGGCCACGGCAGGGTCGCGTCGTCGGTGTCGGCCCAGTGCCAGAGCCAGATGGGGAACTCCACGAGCGCGAGGTCGAGCTCGGTCGCGAGGGCCGTGGCGAGTTCGCCCGCGATCCGGTGGTCGCGGTGCCCGTCGCCGCGCCAGGGGGCGACGATGAGCGGTCGTGATCCGGCGGTGGCGACGGCTGCCCGCAGTCGCTGCGCGATGCCCACGCGTTCGGCGTCGAGGCCGCCGTCCGGGATGCGCAGGACGTCGTGCCCGACCGTCGGGTGGAGACGACCGACAGCATCGATGAACTCGGCCTCCCGGCGCGGGGCGAGTTCCTCGGGGGTGGTGGTCGGCGAGTCGGGGTGCGATCCCTCGCCGAGGGTCACGAGGAGGACCTCGACCGGGATCCCGGCGGCCGCGGCGGCCGCGATCAGCCCGCCGGCTCCGAGCGACTCGTCGTCGGGGTGCGGCGACAGCACGACGACGCCCGTGGCATGTCGCCAGCCGTCCCAGACGGGCAGGTCGAGCTCGTGCAAGCGGGTCGCCCAGGCGGCTGCCGACGTGCCGGGGTCGCGGTGGTCGAACGCGGGCATCAGTCGGCCTCCACCAGCATGCGGCCGTAGCGCGCGAGGTCGCGGTCGCCGTGGTCCTGCTGGACGTAGAGCTCGAGGTCGGACATCCGGGCGAGGTAGGCGGGTTCGGAGGTGAGCGGGCCGGGGCCGAGTGCTCCGAGCACCCCGGCGCGGATGGCGTCGACCCGACCCCGGACCGTCGACCGCACGCGCTGGGCGAGGCGCGGGCCGGCCGTGTCGTCGGCGTGGCCGTGTTCGATGGCCTGGGCCGCGTCGGCGATCGCCTGCTCGGCGATCGAGAGGTCGACGGCCGCGGCGCCGAGCGTGCGCAGGAGCAGGTCGGCGTCGGGTCGCGTGCGTGCCGCGGCGAGCAGGCGGTCGACGAGCGTGATCGCGCCGCCCCACCAGCAGGCGGCGACGCCGATCCCGCCCCAGGAGAAGCCGGGGCGTCGCAGGTACCACCCGTCGTCGCCGACCGGGGAGGCGGGGACCCCGTCGAAGCCGACCGGGCCGCTCGGGACGAGGGGCAGTCCGCGGGCGAGCCAGGCGCTGTCGTCGGTCGTGACCCCGGGATCGGTGAGTGCGACGGCGAACAGCCGCCGCTCGCCCGGCGCGGTGTGGGCGGTGACGAGGGCGTCGCTCAGGTGGGAGGCGAGGGAGCACCACGGCTTGGTGCCGGTCAGTTGCCAGGCGTCGTCGACCAGGGTCGCGTCGAGACGCAGCCCGGGCGCTTCGGCCGCGAAGACCCCCCAGGTGGAGACGGCCGGCGGTTCGAGGTCGGCCTGATGCAGGATGGCCAGTGCGTCGAGGTGCGGTTCGACGACGCGTGCGAGCGTGACGTCGACCGCCGCGATGGCGCCGAGTCCCGCGAAGACGCGCCCGGCGGTGTGCTGTTCGAGCGGACCGACGAGTCGCACGGCTGTGGCGGTGAAGGCCAGGCGCGACTCGATGCTCGCCAACGATCCCGTCGCCGCGTCGTGCAGAGCGTCGAGGTCGAGGGAGGTGCCGCTGGAAGGCCAGGCGGTCGACTGCAGACGGATCATGCGGTCCTCGTCTGGTGTCGGGGTTCCATCGGTGCGCGCATGCGACCTCCTCGCGTCGTGGAGGTCCAAGTCTCGCACCGCCGCGCGCCGCCGCCCGACCCTGGACCGCGACCATCGACCCTGGTAGTGCGTCAGCGCGGTGCGCTGGCGCGAGCGCGGGTCTCCGGACGGATGCCAGCGCGGTGCGCTGACGCGAGTGCGGGTCATGGACGTGAGCGCGGGTCTCCAGAGGGGCGCGCTCGTTCGCCTGACCCGCGCTCACGCCGATTCCCTCGGGTTCGCATCAGCGCACCGCGCTGGCACCGGTTACCGGCACCTCGGCTCAGCGCACCGCGCCGGCACCTCGCTCGGGCGGGACACCCGGCACCGGCTCAGTCGCGGAAGAGGGCGCTGTAGGCGTTGATCGCCGGCTGCCCACCGAGGTGCGCGTAGAGGACGTTGCTGGACGCCGGGATGTCACCGCTCGTCACGAGGTCGATCAGTCCCGCCATCGACTTCCCCTCGTAGACCGGGTCGATGATGACGCCCTCGAGCCGGCCGGTCAGGCGGATCGCCTCCATCGTCGACTCGACCGGGATCCCGTAGAGGTCGCCGGCCCACCCCTCCAACACCGTGATCTCGTCGTCGCGGAGCTCGCGTTCGAGGCCGATGAGCTCCGCCGTGTTGCGGGCGATGCGTGCGACCTGGTCGCGGGTCTCCTGGATCTTCGCCGACGCATCGATGCCGATCACGCGGCGCGGTCGGTCCTGCCCGGCGAACCCGGCGATCATGCCGGCGTGCGTGGACCCGGTGACGCTGCAGACGACGATCGTGTCGAAGAACACGCCGAGTTCGCGCTCCTGCTGCTCGACCTCGGCGGCCCAGTTCGCGAACCCGAGACCTCCGAGCCGGTGGTCCGACGCCCCGGCCGGGATCGCGTACGGGGTGCCGCCGCGTTCGCGCACGTCGTCGAGGGCACGCTCCCAGCTTGACTTGAAACCGATGCCGAAGCCCGCGGGATCGAGACGGACCTCGGCCCCCATGATCCGCGACAGCATGATGTTGCCGACCCGGTCGTTCACGGAGTCGGGCCAGTCCACCCAGTTCTCCTGCACGAGGACGGCCTGCATCCCGAGCTTCGCCGCGACCGCCGCGACCTGACGCGTGTGGTTGGACTGGTAGCCCCCGATCGACACGAGCGTGTCGGCACCCTGCGCGATCGCATCGGGGATGAGGTACTCCAGCTTGCGGGTCTTGTTGCCGCCGTAGGCGAGACCGCTGTTGACGTCCTCGCGCTTGGCCCAGATCGTCGCGCCGCCGAGGTGGGCGGTGAGGCGGTTGAGTTCGTGGACGGGACTCGGTCCGAAGGTGAGCGGGTAGCGGGCGAAGTCGCTGAGGGACATGTGGTGGCTCCTGGGTCTCGGTGGTGCGGCTGAATGGTGGCGATCGGTGCGGCGGGCCCCTCGACGGGTTCGGGGACCGGGTGGGGCGTCGGGGACCGGTTCGGGTGGTGCGGACGCGGTCGGGTGGTGGGGACCGGGTCGGGTGGTGCGCGCTGCTCAGTCGTCCTCGAGGTGGGCGAGGACGAGGTCGGCGAGGGTCGTCCAGTTGCCTCGGACAAGGGCGGCCGCCGCGTCGACGTCCCCCTCCGCACAGCGCTCGATGACGGCGTCGTGCTGCGCGATCGACCCGCGTGCCGCGACCGAGGAGAACCGCAGCCGTTCGATCCTCCGCAGCAGCGGGGTGACCGCCTCGAGCGCATCACGGATGAACGGATTCCCGGCGACGTCCACGGCCACGGCGTGGAAGGCGTCGTCCGCTGCGAGCGCCGCGTCGGCGTCGTCGCGTTGCAGCGCGGCTGCGAAGTCCCGGTTCGCCGCGCGCATGCGGTCGAGGTCGTCCGCACTCAGGTGCGGCACCGCCTCGCGGACGGCGAGTTCGTGCATGGCGGCGGCGACCGCCTGGGCCTGCAACGTCGCCCGGCTGTCGAGTGGGGCGACGACCGTCGACCGTCCCGGTTTCGCGATGACGAGCCCACTTCGGGCGAGACGCAGCACGGCCTCGCGGATGGGCGTGCGGCTGACACCGAGCCAGCGTTCCAGTTCGGTGTCGACGAGCTTCTCGCCCGGAGTGAAGGTCCCGTCGACGATCGCATTGCGCAGCGACTGGTAGACGTCGTCGCGGAGGAGCGCCCGGCGATGCGGGTTGGCTTGAGCGGGTGCGGGCATGCAATATATTGCACATCGCAGAGTGGGAAAGTCAAGCACGACCGCCCGACGGGAGGGACCGGCTCGAAGAATGGGGCATTCGTCCTACTTGTCCCCCAGATGGCGGATTGTCCACCCATGCAAAGCAGGCCACGATGGTCGGCGGGGGTGAGCGCGTGGTGCGACGGGGTGAAGAACCGGTGACGGTCAGACCGCATCCCCGCGTGCTCTGGAGCGCCGTCCTGAGCGCCGCGATCGTCGTCCTGCCCGTCTGGGGCGTCTCACTCTGGCTCGTCGGCCCGACCCCGAGTGTCGAACGCACCTGGGTCATCACGCTCGGCGTCCTCGGCATGGTCGTGCTGCTCGGCGTCGCCGTCCTGTCTCGACGCCAACGCATCGTCGTGTGTCGTGACGGATTCATCGAGCAGCCCATCGTCGGACGGCAGCGGTTCGTTCCGCGGGAGGCGATCGGCCGCAGCCTACTCTTCGAGTTCCGGGGTCGGGGGCTGCACGCGAGCTCGCAGTTCTTCGTCTGCGACGCCGAGAACCGACCGCTCCTCCGCATGCGCAGCAACCGATGGAGCACGGACAGCATCGCGGCCGTCGTCGCCGCCTACGACGGCCCGGTGGAGCGACCTCGCCAGCCGGTCTCGCTCGACGACCTCCGCGAGGACCACCCCGACCTGCTCACCCCGCTCGAGCGCCTGCGCTGGGCGCGCGCCGAACTCCTGTAGCTGAGACGTCCTGCCCCGGCCACCGCGCTGGAGCGCGAGAGTACCGTCGCTCCACGCGGGATCGGGCTCGGGTTGAAGACCGCCTGGGTCAGAGCGCTTTCGCGTACCAGTGGGCGCCGGGGTCGCCGTCGACCCGGGTGAAGCCCGTCCGCTGGTAGAACTGCTGCGCCCCGGTGTTGGAGACGCCGACGCCGAGGTGCACGCCCGGGACGCCGCGCGCTGCGAGGAGCCCGCAGAACGCGGCGATGAGCCGCCTGCCGACACCCATCCCCTGCGTCACCGGCAGCAGGTCGATGTGCAGATGGGCCGGGTACTGCACGAGGAGCTCCGGGGCCAGTCCGCCACGGTCCGTCGCGGATCGGACGATACCGCGCTCACCCTCCGAGGCGTCACCGGAGGCCGCAGCCTCCGCGTACTTCCCCTCGACGGTCGGCCACCAGCGCTCGATGAACCAGCGGTCGAAGGCGGCCGTGTCCGCGGTGCCCAGGATGTACCCGATCGGGCCCGCACCGGCGTCGACGAGCAACGCCAACTCGGGCTCGTGCTCGACGTAGGGCAAGGCGTAGATGTCGGGCAGGAGATCGTCCGTGCTGAACTGCCCGGTCGCGTCCGCCCCCGAGTCGCCCGTTCGGGTGCAGATCGCCGCCACAGCGGCGCGGTCGGACGGGCGGTATGCGCGGATCTCGGTCACCGCGCCAGCCTAACCGGCGTTCCCCGCTCCCTGAGCCTGTCGAAGGGCGACGTTCCTCCGTGAGCCCTTCGACAAGCTCAGGGACCGACCGAGGCGCGACCCAGGCACCGGTCCGAGCGGGTTGCCTAGGCTGAGTTCCGTGACATGGCGACCAGGGAGCATCGACGCGGCCGTCGAGCAGTGGCGGCTCGTGCCCGACGGCGAGCTCATCGTGACGCCGTCGAGCCGGCTGCTCCCCGTGACGCACCACGGACGACCGGCGATGCTCAAGGTGCCACTCGTCGAGGAAGAGGCGCTCGGCGGACGGCTGCTCGCGTCATGGGAGGGCTCTGGGTGCGCGGCGGTGTTCGCGGGCGATGACCACGCGATCGTCCTGGAACGCGCGACGGGCGGCCGAGATCTCGCCTCGCTGACCCGCGCAGGTGACGACCTCGGAGCCGTCGCGATCCTGTGCTCCGTGCTCGACACCCTGCACACGGCGATCCCCACCCCGGCGCAGATCGATGCCGGTGGCGTCATCGCCGAGCTCCCGACGCTCCGCCGGTGGTTCCGCGAGCTGCTCGCCGACGACGCGTCCACCCTCGGCACCCTCCTCGGCGATCCGGCGAGCGCGGCGTTCCTCGAGCGTGGGCGGGAGCTCGCCGGTCGACTGCTCGACACCACGACGCCTGCCGACGTCGTCGTGCTCCACGGCGACCTCCACCACATGAACGTGCTCGAGTTCGCACCCGGCGACTGGCGGGCGATCGACCCCAAGGGCATCGTGGGCCACCGCGCCTTCGACGCCACCGCACTGTTCAGCAACCCCGATCCAGCGACGGCGCGGAACCCACGGCTGTTCGCCGAGCGGGTGGACGTCGTGCGTCGATCGCTCGGCCTGCCGCGAACCGTCCTCCTCGAGTGGGTGGTCGCGCGCTCCGCGCTGTCCGCCGTGTGGTCGCTGCAGGACGGGCTACTCGACGACGCCCGTGCCACCGTCGAGCTCGGTCGCCTCGCCGAAGACGGCCTCCGGTAGGCCCTTCGACAAGCTCAGGGACCGGAAAACCACTCGGGAACTGGGATACCGCTCAGGGACCAGGACGCCGCTCGCAGGACCAGGACACCACTCCGGGCCGGGACTCCAATCCGATACCAAGACACCGCTCCGGACAGGGACGCCCTTCCCGGAGCGAGACACCGCTTTGGACAGGGAAGTCGCTCAGAGACCTGGGCGCCGATGAAGAGACGGAGCAGCAGCTCAGCGGCGACGGCGCGTCCCGAAGATGCCCTCGACGACCCCGGTGAGGATCGACCGCGTCGCCTTCGACCCGAGGATCTCCTCGAGCGGACTCTTCGAGGACGTCGACGACGACCTCGTCGACGTCCGGCGGGTCGTGCCGGCGGTCTTCCGGAGCAACCGTTCGTACTCGGCGTCGGCCTTCTTCTGCGCCGCGGCCTGCGCCTTGTCGGCGGCGGCCTGCTGCTTCGCGAGTTCCGCCGCGATGCGCTGCCGCTCGAGTTCGGCCTCGGCGGCGAGCGCGGCCTGGTTCGCCTCCTCGAGCTTCGCGGTCAGGATCTCCCTCGCCGACTCACGATCGACGGGCGTCCCGTACCGCGCGAGCAGCGGCGAGGCCGCGATCGCCGCGTCGATCGCGGCGTCGGGACTCGGCGACATGAGTCCCTGCGGTGCCCGCAGTCTCGTCCACGCGACCGGCGACGGCGCCCCCTTCTCGTTCATCACGGTGACGACCGCCTCACCCGTACCGAGCGAGGTGAGGACCTCTCCGAGCTCGTACCCGGAGGTCGGGTAGGTCGACACGGTCGCCTTGAGCGCCTTCGCGTCGTCCGGGGTGAAGGCACGGAGGGCGTGCTGCACGCGCGACCCGAGCTGCGCGAGTACCTCGCCCGGGACGTCCTTCGGCGTCTGGGTGACGAAGAAGATGCCGACACCCTTGGACCGGATGAGCCGGACCGTCTGCGTGATCTGCGCGAGAAAGTCCTTCGACGCGTCGCGGAACAGCAGGTGCGCCTCGTCGAAGAAGAACACGAGCTTCGGCTTCTCGGGGTCGCCCACCTCGGGGAGGGTGTTGAAGAGGTCGGCGAGCAACCACATGAGGAACGTCGAGTAGAGGGCCGGCTGATTCTGGACGCCCGGCACCTCGAGCAGACTGACGATGCCCTTGCCGGTCGGGTCGAGGCGGATGAAGTCGGCGGTGTCGATCTCGGGTTCGCCGAAGAAGACGTCGGCGCCCTGGTCGGCGAAGGTGATGAGCTCCCGCAGGATCACCCCGACGGTGGCGCCCGACAGCCCGCCGAGCTCCTGCAGTTCGCCCTTGCCGTCGTCGCTCGCGAGGTAGGTGAGGACCGCGCGCAGGTCGCTCAGGTCGAGGAGCGGCAGACCCGCTTGATCGGCGTAGTGGAAGACGAGACCGAGGCTGGACTCCTGCGTGGCGTTGAGGCCGAGGACCTTGCTCAACAGCAACGGGCCGAAGGCGGCGATGGTGGCACGGATCGGGACACCCTTGCCGACGCCGCCGAGCGCGAAGTACTCCGTCGGGGTGGCGGCCGGCGTCCAGTCCTGGCCGATGCCGCGGGTGCGGTCGAGGAGCTTCTCGTTCGACTCCCCCGGGGTCGCGATGCCCGAGAGGTCGCCCTTGATGTCCGCGGCGAACACGGGGACACCGGCCGCCGAGAGCTGCTCGACGAGGCCCTGGAGCGTGCGGGTCTTCCCGGTTCCGGTGGCGCCCGCGACGAGCCCGTGCCGGTTCATGACGCTGAGCGGGATGCGGACCTGCACGCCGGGCACCGGTTCCCCGTTGACCAGGGCACCCATCTCGAGCGCCGGGCCGTGCACGACGTAGCCGTCGCGGATCTTCAGCACGTCGTCGAGGCCGAGCGGGCCCGGGCCGATGGTGTCGACGCTGAGGTCGTCGGTACTGCTGGCACTGTCGCCGCTGCTGCCGGGGGCGGTGCTGCTGGCGTCGGCACCGACCGCGTCGTCGGTCGGGACGTCAGCCGGGACATCGGATGGGGCCTCGGCGGGCACCGCATCACTCGCGGAGCCGGAGCCCGCCGGCTCGACCGGTGACGCCGCCACCGTGGCCCCGCCCGACGCGGTGATCCCGGCCCCGGCGAGCGCCGCTGCCGCCTCGGCCGCCTTCACTTTGGCTGCGGCGAGCGCCGCCTGCGCCTGGGCGGCTTCGAGCTCGGCCTGGGCTTGGGCGGCGGCAGCCTGGAGTGCGGCGATCTGCGGGTCTGATGCTGCATCACTGGGCGTCATGTGCCGAGCCTAGCGACGCGTCCCCCACCGGTCGAGGGGTCGCGCGGGGGCTGGACGACTGCTCCGATCACCACCGTTCGCGGGTGCGCTCCTGGTCGACGACGGCGCGCAGGTCGGACAGTCGGCGCATCCCGGCCAGCGGTTGCGCCATACGGGTGTTGTGCCGGATGCGCGGTTCCACGCGGTCGAGGAAGGCCCAGTATCCGGCGGTGAAGGGGCAGGCGTCCTCGCCCAGCCTCACCTTGGGATCGAAGACGCACCCACCGCAGTAGTCGGACATCCTGTCGATGTACGCACCGCCCGAGGCGTAGGGCTTCGTCGCGACGATGCCGCCGTCCGCGTGCTGCGACATGCCGATGACGTTCGCGGGCATCACCCAGGGGGTGCCGTCGACGAACATGTCGATGAACCAGTCGTTGAGTGCGACGGGGTCGTACCCGTGCTGCAGGGCCCAGTTGCCGAGCACCATGAGCCGCTGGATGTGATGCGCCCAACCGTGGCGGCGCATCCCGTCGATCGTCTCGCGGAGGCAGTTGGACTGGATGGCGGCGGCGTCGAGTTCACGGAACTGACGCGGGAGCGGCTCGTGTGCTCCGAGGGCGTTGTGACTCGTCCGGTACGGCTCACCGAGGTGCCAGTAGAGATGCCAGACGTAGTCGCGCCAGCCGATGATCTGGCGGGTGAAGCCCTCGACGCTCGACAGCGGCGCGCGACCGGCGTGGTACTCGGCGACCACGGTCTCGACGGCGTCGCGCGGGTCGAGCAGGCCGAGGTTGAGCGGCGCGCTCAGTAGGGAGTGCGCCATCGTCCAGTCGCCGCCGAGCATGGCGTCCTCGAACGGTCCGAAGTCGCCGAGCCTGGTCTCGATGAAGTCCGCGAGCGCCGCCTCCGCCTCGGCCGCCGTGGCCGCGAAGCGCCGGGGCCCGTCGTCGCCGACCAGCTGGACCAGTCCGTCGCGCTGCCAGCGGTCGAGGTCCTCCCGGACCTCCGCGTCGATGTCGTCCTCGTCGGGCCAGAGTGGCTCGGGCAGACCGAGCCGGGCGGCTCCCTTCGGCGGCGGGTTCCGGTTGTCGTGGTCGTAGTTCCAGCGGCCGCCCTCCGGCTGGTCGCCGCGCATGAGGATCCCGGTCCGCTCCCGCACCGTGCGGTAGAAGTCCTCCAGGAGGAGCCGCTTGCCGTCCCGCGACGACGCCCAGGCCGCGAAGTCCGGCTCCGAGGTCACGAAGCCGCGGCTCGGGAGCACCCGGAGTCCGCGCTCACGGACGAAGCGCCGAGCCGTCCACGAGGGTGGGTCGATCACCTCGAGGTCGGCGCCGACCTCGACGACCTCCTCGTAACGGTCGACCTGGTGGAACTCCGCCCGGTCGCCGAGTTCCGCCGCACGATGTCGGATGGCCGAGAGGAAGAGGTGCGCCTTCGCCCGGTGCATCGGTCGCTTGGTGAAGGTTGACTTCGATTCGATGAGCAGGATCGGTCCGCCGTCGTCGAACGTCGGGCCGAGCTGGCCGGTGAGGATCCATCGCCGGCGAGGAGTCGCATCAGCGTCGTGCTCGGCGGCGCGCCGACCGGTGGTGTCCATCGCCTCAGCGTACGTGGGGCGACGGACACCACCGGGGGCTTGCTCAGCCTGGTCCGATGCTGCTCGGTTCTGTTCTGCTCGTGGCCGCTCGGCTCACAGCGCTCAGAGCGTGGCGGCGAACGGGTCCCAGTCCTCGGCGACGAGCGGGACCGGCGCGACCCGGCTCGCCACGTCGACGGTCTGGCCGGACACCACGGACTCGTCGATCGAGACGAGCGTGTCGAGCACGTGGTAACCGAGGGCACCCGAGGCGAGCGGTGTGCCGCCGGAACGGATCGCCCGGGCGAGGTCGAGGACCCCGGTCCCGCGGCCGGCGAGGACACCCTCGGTCGGCACGACCTCCCACTCCGGGTCCTGCTGCATCCGCTCGATGGGCGCCGCACGGGTGATCCGCACCTCGCCCGTGAACATGTTCGGGTCGGGGATCACGAGCGTCCCCTCGGTGCCGGTGATCTCGACGACGCCCATCTTCGCGAGCGGCGACTCGAAGCTGAAGACGCTCTGGCTCACGCCGCCGTCCACGAAGCGGGCGATGGCGCTGACGTGCGTCGGCACCTCGACGGCGAACTCGGTGCCGACGCGGTCGCCCTGCTGGATCGTCCGCGTCGCACGCCCGCGGGAGCCGGCCGCCGACACCGAGGCGACCGAACCGAACACCTGCACGAGCGTCGTGAGGTAGTACGGCCCCATGTCGAAGAGCGGCCCGCCGCCCTTCGCGAACAGGAACTCCGGGTTCGGGTGGAAGATGTCCGGCCCGGCGTACTGCATGACGGTCTGGGCGGTGAGCGGCTGACCGATGTCGCCGCGGGCGATGGCGCGACGCGCGGACTGGACGCCCGGGCCGAGCACCGTGTCCGGCGCGATGCCGACGAGGAGTCCTGCGGCGTCGGCCTGCTCGAGGAGCGCGAGCCCGCTCGCACGGTCGACGCTGATCGGCTTCTCCGTCCACACGTGCTTCCCGGCGGCGAGCACCTGTGACGCGACCTGCGCGTGGACGGCGGGGATCGTGAGGTTCACGACGAGCTCGACGTCCGGGTGCGCGAGGACGTCGTCGGCGGTCCCCCACTCGCCGACGCCCCACTTCTCGGCCTGGGCCTTCGCGCGGTCGACGTCGAGGTCGCCGAGGATCACGACGCGGACGTCGGGGAACGAGGTCAGGTGCTCGAGGTAGGTGTCGCTGATCATGCCGGTGCCGATGAACCCGACACCGACCGGGCCACTGCCCTGCGGTGCGCGCGCCGTGCCCTGCGCTGCCGCGGCCATCAGCGGACCACCGCTTCGGTCGAGACGAGCTGCTCGGCGACGAGCGCGTCGACGCTCGCCTGGATGCCGTCGAAGATGTCGCCGGCACCGTAGTGGTCGAACTCGATGATCGCGAAGCGTGCCGAAGGGGCCGCTGCGATGGACTCGCGCAGCGGGACCTCGCCCTGCCCGAACGGTCGCTGGTCGAGACTCGTCGGCACGAAGGGTGCGGCGCCCGGTGCGAACGGGTCGGCGGGCAGCAGGCCGTCCTTGATGTGGAGCGCCTGCACGCGGTCGCCGAGGCGGCCGAGCAGCGCGGGGACGTCCTGACCGGCGGTCGCCGCCCAGAACAGGTCGACCTCGAGCGCGACGTCGTCACGCAGCTGATCGGCGAAGACCTCGAACGCGCTGCGTCCGCCGAACGATGCGACGAACTCCTGGGAGTGGTTGTGGTAGCCGACGCGGAGACCGTGGTCGGCGGCGCGCTCCGCTGCGGCGTTCAGGCGGGACGCCGTGTCGGCGACGGCGGCTTCGTCGAGCCAGCGGTCGGGGCTCACGAAGGAGTCGATGACGATCTCGAGGCCGAGTGTGGTCGCGGCGGCGAAGACCTCCTCCTGTGAGGCGACCGGCATGACCTGGTCGCCGAAGCGGATCTCGTCGGAGAGGAGGGTCGCGTGCCCGGTGCGGGCGGCGAGACCGTGGCGGTCGAAGGCCTCACGGAGTTCGGGCGCACGGGAGACGAAGTCGAACGCCTCGACCTCGCGCAGGCCCATGCCGGCGAGCCGGGCGAGGGCGTCGTCGAGGCCCTGGTCGAGGTGCTCCTTGATGCTGTAGAGCTGCACGGAGAGCGCTGGTGCGGTCATGGTGTTGTCGTCCGTTCTGACGCCGTCGTTGGCATCGCTGGTGGTGGAGTGGAGCTGGTGATCGGGGTGCGGGAGGCTGTGACCTGGTTCACCCACGGGTCGCGATCGATCCGGTGATGGTCCCGTCGGCGTTCCGGGTCATGCGGTGTCGGACCGGCAGGATCGTCAGCGCGCCGAGCACGGCGATGACACCGGCGCCCCAGAACAGGGCCGTGTAGTTGTTGCCGACCGCGCCGAGTCCGAGGAGGAACGCGCCCACCGCGCCGGCGAGCGACTGCGGCAGGGCGTTCGCGATGTTGAGGACGCCGAGGTCCTTCGCCGCGTCGTCGGGGTTCGGCAGGACGTCCACGACGAGGGCGGTGTCGACCGCGACGTACACGCCGTACGCCGCTCCCATGATCGCCTCGACGACGTAGAACATGGGCACCGTCGTGGTGTGGGCGAGCAGGATGAGTCCGACTGCGAACACCGCCGTCGACCCGATGACGAACACCTTGCGGTTGAGCATCCGGTCCGACAGCCAGCCGCCGAGCTTCGCGGTGATGACGAGCGCGATCGTGTAGATCAGCACACCCATGGTCAGGGTGTCGACCGCGCCCTGCTGGGACAGCCCGACCTCCTCCTGCAGGAAGAACAGGCGGAACGCGACGAAGAGGAACGAGGCGAGCGTCAGGAGGAACCGCGAGAGCCAGACCCAGCCGAAGTCGGGGTGCTTGAGCGGGTTCACCCAGAAGGTGAAGAGCAGGCCCTTCCACCCGCCGACGTCCGGACGGGTGGTGATCGCGCGGTCGGGCAGGACGAAGCAGTACAGCCACACGGTGATGAGCGCGAAGACGGCCGGAGCGACGAAGAGCAGCAGCATGTCGGTGACGAACCAGCTGGCCACGAACGCCGCCGCGAGGATGCCGACGTTCTGCATGACTCCGACGTTCGCGGAGACGCTCCCCCGCTGCTCCGGCGGGACCTGGTCGGCGATCGTCGCGAGGAGCGGGCCGAGGATGGCGTTGCCGGTCAGCTGGGCGAGGCACCACCCGGCGATGAGGACCGGGACGTTCGGTGCGAGGGCGACGATGGTGAGCGAGGCGACGAAGCCGATGGCGCCGAGGAACATCCACGGGCGACGGCGACCGAAGCGAGAGAGCGTGAGGTCGGAGAGTCGGCCGATCACCGGGTTCGCGACGAGGGCGAACAGGGCGGCGATGGAGAGGACGTTGCCGTTGACGACCGCCGCCTGATCCCCCGGGACGAGCTGCTGCGTCTTGAGGGCGAGGCTCACGGTGACCGGGGCGAGCAAGGCCACGAACAGACCGAACTGGGCGAGCGCCATGGTGGTGACGACCCGTTTCGACGCCCGTTCCGTGGGCCCCGACGGGCCGGTGACGAGGCTGACGTAGGGGCCGCTCGAAGCACGCTGGCCGGTGGGTTTGGGGCGGCGGGGTGGGTTGGACATCCGAGTTCCTCTCAACGCTGAGCTGCGGACCGGCTCTGGCCCGCGGGTGGTGCTGTCCTGGCAGGATCAGGAAACCGATCACTGCACGGCTTTGAGTATAGGCGCGAAACCCGAGTGGTCAATAGGTTTTCAAGAATCCCGTCGGTGTTGCTGCTGCCGGCGCGGTGCGCTGACGCGAGCGCGGCCCAGCCGCGTGAGCGCGGGTCTCCGGAGGGTCGCGCTCACGCGGCCGGGGCGCGCCCACGCCGATTACGCAGCACTCGCGTCACCGCACCGCGCCGGGCCCCACAGACCCGCGCTCGGGTCAGCGCACCGCGCCGGCGTCACCGACGAGGAGCACCCAGGCGCGCTCGAGGTCACCGGCCATGTCGACGGAGGGGTCGAGTGTCCACTGCACCTGCAGACCGTCGGCGAGGGCGACCATGACACGCGCCACGTGATCAGGGTCGAGGCCCGCGGCGACCCGCCCGGAGGCCTGGCGATCCCGGACGACGTCGGCGATGCTCCGACGCACCGCTGTGACGTGATCGACGAAGAACCCGCGCACCGGGTGCTCCGCATCACCGGCGGCGGCCGCCATGGTCAGGTACAGCTCGACGAGACCCGGGACATCGCTGTTGTGGCGCATGACCGCGACCAGACCCTCGATCGCGTCCTGCGACCCGGCCGCGGCGAACTCCTCGTAGTCGACGGCGTCGCGCTCCCGCAGGATCGCCGCGAACAGGTGCTCCTTGGATTCGAAGTAGTGCATGAGCCCCGGCAGGCTGACGCCGACCTCACGCGCGACCTCGCGGAGCGACGTGCCGCGGTACCCCTCGCGCGCGAACACCGCGAGCGCGACGCGCAGGATCTCCTCCCGACGCGCGACGCCCTTCGCGTAGGAGCCCCGTGCCGTCATGTGCCGATTGTAGGGCCGCGCGACGACGGCGGCGGGAGGGATTCCCCACCCGCCGTCGACGTCGACACGTCCACAACGCAGGACGGGTCCGGCGCGCCGCCCCGCGATCGCCGCGAGCGCGGCAGACCCGCCGTGATCGTCCTGAGTTGCGAACGTCGAAACCACTGACTCGCAGACCGGGGCCCGCAGCCCGCTTCCCGACTCAGGCGCCGAGCGCGACCGCCGTCCACGACACGGGCGGGAGCGTGATCGTCAGGGTGCCGTCGGCGAGCGACGCGCTCTCGTTCGCGACGAGGCCGACGCGCTCGCGGTCGTCGATCGTGTTCTTCGCGTAGACGTCCTCGTCGTGGATGCCGTTCGCCTCGACGATCGAACCGACGCCGAGCGCCGAGACGTCGACGGTCACCGTGATGGCCTCGTCCTGCTGACGGTTCACGAGGAACACGGCCGCGGTCCCGGCCTCGGCGTCGTAGGTCGCGACCGAGTCGACGAGCGGTGCGTCGCCGTGGACCTTCGTGGCGTAGCTGCCGACCTCGATGCGCGGCGAGAGCACGACACCCGATGCGAGCCGGCTGGTGACCGAGAACGGGAAGAACGTCGTCTGTCGCCAGGCTCCGCCACCCGGCTCGGTCATGATCGGGGCGATGACGTTCACGAGCTGCGCGAGGCTCGCCGACCCGACGCGGTCGCTGTGCTTGAGGAGCGTCATCAGCAGGTTGCCGAACACGACCGCGTCGGCGACCGAGTAGACGTCCTCGATGAGGCGGGGCGCGTAGGCCCACTCCTCGATCGTGCCCTCGATCGCGTTCCACTCGTCGAGGTACCAGACGTTCCACTCGTCGAACGAGAGCTGGATCTGCTTGTCGGAGTGACGCTTGTGCTGCACGTGATCGGCGGCCGCGACGACCGTCCGGATGAAGTACTCCATGTTGAGGGACGACGCGAGGAACGACCCGAGGTCGCCGTCGCGCTCCTGGTAGTACGCGTGGCAGGAGATGTAGTCCACCGAGTCGAAACTGTGCTCGAGGACGGTGCGCTCCCAGTCGCCGAAGGTCGGCATCGACGAGCTCGACGAACCACAGACGACGAGCTCGAGCTTCGGGTCGACCATCTTCATCGCCGACGCGGTCCGCGCGGCCAGCTTGCCGTAGTCGTCGGCAGACATCGCGCCGACCTGCCACGGCCCGTCCATCTCGTTGCCGAGACACCACATGCTGATGCCGTAAGGCTCGGGTGCGCCGTTCGCGATCCGCTGGTCGGACAGCGCCGTGCCGCTCGGGTGGTTCGTGTACTCGAGGAGGTCGAGCGCTTCGAGCACCCCGCGCGTACCGAGGTTGACGGCCATCATCATCTCGCTGCCGGTGAGCTTGCACCACTTGGCGAACTCGTCGACGCCGACCTGGTTGGTCTCGAGCGAGTGCCACGCCAGGTCGCGGCGCACGGGGCGGTGCTCGCGCGGCCCGACGCCGTCCTCCCAGCGGTAGCCGGAGACGAAGTTGCCGCCGGGGTAGCGGATGGTGCTCGTGCCGAGCTCCGTGACGAGGTCCACCACATCGCCGCGGAAGCCGTCGGCGTCGGCGGTGGGGTGGCCGGGCTCGTAGATGCCGTCGTAGACGCAGCGGCCCAGGTGTTCTACGAACGAGCCGAAGATCCGGCGGTTGACGGGGGCGACCGTGACGTTCGGGTCGATGGCGATGCGTGCGGTGGTCATGCGTGATCCTCTCCGGGGACGTCGTCGTCCAGACTTCTACAACGTTGAAGGTAAACGTTGTAGAAACAGTCTCGTGTGCCGATCGACAGCTGTCAAGACACGTTCGGAGATGGGGATTCAGCTCTGGCGGACGAGGGCGTGGTCGACTCACGTTGTACCAGTTCGAAGTCCGCGTAGACCCGACGGGGTGGCACGTCGTCGACACCCCCGGCGATCCGCTCGACGAGCAGCGAGACGGCGGTCAGGGCGATCTGCTCCCGTCCCGGTGCGATCGTCGACAGCGACGGCAGGGAGTACCGCCCCTCGTCGATGTCGTCGAAGCCGATGACCGCGACCCCGTCGGGCATGGCGACGCCTCGTTCACTCAGGACGCGCATGGCTCCGAGCGCCAGGGCGTCGTTGAACGCGACGATGCCGTCGAACGCGACACCCTCGTCGAGCATCGCGCGCATCGCGAGCGCTCCGTCGAAGCGACCCCAGACCGGGACCTCCCGGACGAGCGCCGGATCGAACACCATGCCTGCAGCCTCCAGCGCCGCTCGATACCCGGCGAGACGCAGACTGGCCGAACCGACGATGTCGGCGCGGTGCGCTCCGAACGCGACGATCCGTCTCCGACCGAGCCCGATCAGATGCTCCGTCGCGGCACGCGCTCCCTCGGTGTTGCGCATCGTCACGTGGTCGTTCGGCGCGTTGAACATGCGCTCACCGAGGAGCACCATCGGGATGGTGACCTCCTCCACGACGGCGAGATCCTCGTCGCCGAGGTGGAGCGCGCTGTAGAGGACACCGTCGACCGCACGGAGTCGCGCACCGCGCAGGAGCTCTGCCTCGCGTGCCCGGTCGCCGCCGCTCAGCTCGATCAGCACCGACAGGCCGAGCTGGTCGGCGGCGTGCATGACGGCGTCGGCGAGCTCGGCGAAGTAGGAGTTCCGGAGGTCGGGGATGATCAGGCTGATGACGCCGGACCGGCCGGAGCGGAGCCCGCGTGCGGAGAGGTTGGGCCGGTAGCCGAGCTCGGCGATCGCGGCAAGCACCCGCTCCTTGGTCGCCTGCTTGATGTGGGGGTAGTCGTTGACGACGTTCGAGACGGTCTTGGCGGACACCCCGGCGAGCTTCGCCACGTCGTGCAGGGTGGTCGCCATGATCCTCCTCGGCGGCGGCATCCCCGGCCGCCCAGTACGCACTCTACAACGTTGAAGGAGCGGCCCTGGATCCGGGCTCGTGAGCGGTGACGGAACCGGTGGACTCCCTCGGGACGACGCGGAAGCCACTGACGATCGCACGCGGTGCCTCCGGCTGCCCGGGCGCGGCGATCCGCTCGATCAGGAGCTCGACGGCGCGCTCGGCGATCTCCTCGCGGCCGATGTCGACGGTGGACAGGGTCGGGAGGGCGTAACGCGTCTCGTCCAGGTCGTCGAAGCCGATGATCGCGACGTCGTCGGGGATGCGGAGACCGGCGTCCTGGAGGACGCGCATGGCGCCGAGGGCCATCGCATCGTTGAAGGCGACGACGCCGTCGAACGGCAGGCCTGCGGCGATGACCTCGCGCATCGCGTTCGCCCCGTCGCTGCGGTGCCAGCTGACGACCGTGCTGACGTAGGCGGGATCGGCGGGGATACCGGCGGCTTCGAGCGCCTCCCGATACCCCTGGAGGCGGAGGGCGGCCGGCCCGAGGGTGTCGTGCGGGTCGGTGCCGAGCGCGACGATGCGGCGTCTGCCCTGCGCGAGCAGGTGTTCGGTCGCCGCGCGGGCGCCGTCGACGTTGGCCATCGTCACGTGGTCGCGGTCGCCGTCGAACAGTTGCTCACCGAGGATCACCATGGGGCCCTCCGGGAGGAGTGCACTGTCGTCGCGGTCGAGGCTGAGCGGGCTGTAGAGGATGCCGTCGACCAGCTGCATGCGCGGCCCACGGAGGATCTCGAGCTCGACGTCGCGACCGCCGGCGACCTGCTCGATGAGCACGGAGAGCCCGCGCGCACGCGCCTGACGCATGACCGCGTCGGCGAGCTCCGCGAAGTAGGCGTTGCGGAGGTCGGGGATGATGAGGCTGATCACGCCGGACCGGCCGGAGCGGAGACTCCGGGCCGAGAGGTTGGGGCGGTAGCCGAGCTCGGCGATCGCGCGCTCGACCTTGGAGCGGGTCGCGTCGCTCACGTGCGGGTAGTCGTTGACGACGTTCGAGACGGTCTTGATCGAGACGCCCGCTCGTGCGGCGACGTCGTGCATCGTGATCGACACGCGTCTCCTCCCCCGGCCGGCTCCCGGCTGTCAGCAGACTACCGCTCCGCCGGCACGGGGGGATGGGGCCGCCAGCGCGGTGCGCTGACGCGAGCGCGGGTCTGTGGCGTGAGCGCGGGCCTCCGGAGGGGCGCGCCCAGGCGGTGGACCCGCGCTCACGCCGATCCGAGCGGTCTGGGGTCAGCGCACCGCGCTGGCGTCACGGCAGCACGCGAACGACGGGCGGTAGACGTCAAGCGACGAGCGACGGACGTTCACTCGATCAGCCGTCGGTGAGCGGGACCCGTTTCTTCGGCTCGGTCGACATCCGGTGCAGCAACGGCACGGCGATGATGAGCGCGACACCGGCACCGAGCAGCAGCCCGCCGATCGTGTCGCTCACCCAGTGGGCGCCGAGATAGGTGCGCGACAACATCATCAGCAGCGTGTAGGCGACACCGATCAACCACACCCAGACCCGCGGGAAGATGATCCCGAACGCGACCGCGATGGTCGCCGCGTTCGCGCTGTGCCCGGAGGGGAACGAACCGAAGTCGGCGTGGACGAGGATGTCCTCGGGCCGTGACCGACCGACGATGTTCTTGATGATCTGCACTGCTCCGGCGCTCAAGGCGGAGACCAGCGCGAAGTACAGGGCGGCCCATGGACGGCGCAACAGCAGCAGGACGGCGATCCCGAGCAGCGGCACGACGAAGATCGCGACGACCCCGCCGCCGAGCCAGTTCATGACGAGCGCAGCCTGGACGAGCCACGGCGAACGCTCCTCGAGGACCTCCTGCATCCACTCCTCGTCGAACCCGAACGGGGCGTTCGGACCGCGCTGGAAGAGCAGTACGCCGAGCAGGAGGACGAGGACCACGGCGATCGCGCCGCTGATCAACGGCCACCGCCGGGAGACCTTCGCGGCGAGCTTCGGATCGGGCCGGATCGACGCCGGGTCCGGATCCATCGCGAGCGAACCCGACTCGTCGAGCGCGGGCGAGACCGCCTCGTGCACCTCGGGAGCCGGTGCAGCTGCGGGATCGTCGTGGTCGTCGGGTGCCGTCATCGTCCCATCATGCCGTGTCGGGCATGTCTCACGCGCGGGCTTGCGCCGAGAGGATGTCGTGCTGATCGCCGCGCCGATGCGCCACCGGACGCGTGCCGACGGGCAGTGACAACCGACGTCCGGCGAGCACGACCCGCGAGCCTGGCGGGCGATACTGGAGCAGTGACGACCGACGCCCGAACCGCTGCCCTCGCCGACGACGCGCGGTGCCCCTGCCTGTCCGGTGAGACGTACGGCGCTTGCTGCGGCCGCCTGCACCGAGGCCAGTCGTCGGCGGCGACCGCGGAGGCGCTCATGCGGTCACGGTTCTCGGCCTTCGCGGTCGGCGACCCGGAGTACCTGTTGCGCACGTGGCATCCGTCGACCAAGCCGGCATCGCTCGAGTTGGACGACTCGCTCCGCTGGTACCGGCTCGACATCGTCGCGACGTCCCGAGGTGGGCTGCTCGACACCGAGGGGATGGTCGAGTTCGTCGCGCACCACAAGGTTCCCGGCGTGCGGGGCTCCGCGGGGAGCCAGCACGAACGGAGTCGGTTCTCGAAGGACACCGGCGCGTGGACCTACGTCGACGGCGTGGACCCCTCCGTCTGACCGGGACCCGCCCGCCCGATCCGGCCCCGATGCCGGCGTCAGCGCGGTGCGCCGGCCCGAACCGCCCGGGACCGGCGTCAGCGCGGTGCGGCCACGTGAGCGAGCCCGAACTGGCGCGACCGCGGGTCGCAGCCGTGAGCGCGCCGCTCCGGAGACCCGCGCTCACGCCACAGGCCCGCGCTCACGTCAGCGCACCGCGCTGGCGCAGCCCACCAGGTCAGCCGGCGAGGGCCGGGACCTTCTTCGGCTGCACGATGAACCAGAGCGCACACACCGACACGACCGAGGTCGCGGCCATCACGGCACCCATGGGGATCGCGGTACCGATCCCGAGCACACCGACGATCGGCGAGATGAGCCCCGCGAGACCGAAGTTGAGCGCCCCGAGGAGCGACGCCGCCGTCCCGGCCTCGTGCCCGTGGTTCGCGAGTGCGAGCACCTGCACCGCCGGGAAGCCGAAGCCGCACGACAGGATGAAGAAGAACAGCGGCACCAGCACACCGAACAGCCCGACGTCCGCCATCGTCAGCGCGACGATCGTGACCGCCGAGATGAGCTGCACGATGGTCGTGCACGCGAGGATCCACTGCGGCCCGTACCAGCGCATGAGGCGCGACGAGATCTGCACCCCGGCGACGATGCCGAGCGAGTTCACCGCGAACAGGAGACCGTACTCCTGCGCGTCGAAGTCGTAGACCTCCTGGAAGAGGAACGACGAGCTCGAGAGGTAGGCGAACAGGCCCGAGAAGCTCATGCCGCCGATGAGGGCGACACCGACGAACACGCGGTCGCTGAACACCGAGCGGTAGCGGTCGCGGACGGTGCTGTGGCCGGCGTCGCGACGCCGCGCCGGAGGCAGGGTCTCGACGATCCAGAGCGACACCGCGATGACGACGAACAGTCCGTAGGCGGCCAGGAACACGAAGAGTCCGCGCCAGTCGAGGACGAGGAGGAGCTGCGACCCGATCACGGGGGCGGCGATCGGCGCGAGCCCGTTCACGAGTGCGAGTCGCGACAGCATCCGCACGAGCGGCTTCCCACCGAAGAGGTCGCGGACCATCGCCATCGCGACCACACCACCGGCCGCCGCACCGGCGCCCTGCAGCACGCGGAACACCATGAGCCATCCGATGTCGGGCGCGAATGCGGCGCCCACCGAGGCCGCGATGTGGATGCTCGTCGCGAGGATGAGCGGGAGACGCCTGCCGACCTTGTCGCTCCAGGGCCCCATGAAGAGCTGGCCCACCGCGAAGCCGATCGTGGTCCCGGTGAGGGTGAGCTGGATGAGGCTGACCGGGACGTCGAGGTCCTGTTCGAGGATCGGGAACGCCGGCAGGTAGAGGTCGATGGTGAACGGCCCGAGTGCGGTGAGCGCGCCGAGCACGAGGATGTAGACGAGGCGCTGCCTGCCCGAGAGCGAGTCGCCGGGGTGGACGACGGTGATTCCTGCGGTGTGCACTGGTGAACGGATTCCTAGCGAGGTGCGGGGGGGTGGAGGGGTGGTCCGAATCGATGTCGAATCGATTCGAGAAGAGGCGTCAAGGCTAGCAGCCGGGGATGCGTTTTCGCGACACCCCAGGACGACCGATCGGCGTCGACCTCGCTCCACAGGCCCTGGGGAGCAGGGTCGTCTCACCGACTCCCAGGCGACCGCCCAGCATCCGTTTCACGACGTTCGCTAGGCTGATCCGGCTGCAGATGAACCGGTCGCGGTCCGTCTGCCTGAAGCCCGATCCACCCCGCACAGACGCCCGATGCAGGCCCCGCAGCCGCCGACGGAAGAGAGCCATGCCAGACCACTCCCGAGCCCCGCTGCCGTTCCAGGTCGACCTCCGCGGAGTCGTCGACCTGCTGAGCCGCCACATCTACTCGGGACCGCGCGTCTACCTCCGCGAGCTCCTGCAGAACGGACGCGACGCCGTCGCAGCCCGTCGCGCCGACGACCCGACGGCACCTCCCGGCAGACTCCGCATCACCCCGCACGTGCCGCCGTCCGGCTCGGAGGCGGGCTCGCCGTTCCGATTCCGCGACGACGGTGTCGGGCTCACCCGCGACGAGGCCGCAGAACTCCTGGCGACGGTCGGCCGCAGCTCCAAGCGCGGCGACCTCGACGAACTCCAGCGCGGCGACTACCTCGGCCGGTTCGGCATCGGTCTGCTGAGCTGCTTCATGGTGGCCGACACCATCACCGTCCGCAGCCGCTCGGCTCGTGGCGGTCCGGCCATCGAGTGGATCGGCGACGCCGACGGCACGTTCACGATCCGAGAACTCGACGACGCCGCGACCGCCGCCATGCCGATCGGCTCCGAGGTCGTCCTCGATCCACGCATCGACGGTCCGATGCACGACGGCAGTCTGCTCGGGCACGGTTCGGTGCTCGGCCTCGCCACGACGTTCGGACGCTTCCTCGACCTCGACGTCGAGGTGGTCGATCCCTCCGCCCCCGACCACCCGGTGCGCATCAACGTCGACCCGGTGTTCCGGACGGCTGAGGCGACGACCCGCGAGGCGCTCCTGGCGTTCGGGGAGGACCTCCTCGGGACGCGCCCGTTCGACGCCGTCGAGATCGTGGTGCCCGGCACCGGCACCCGGGGCACCGCCTTCGTCCTCCCCTCACCGCCTCCGCCGGGCGCCCGGCAGGCGAGCCGCGTCTACCTCGGCGGCATGCTGCTGAGCGAACAGATCGACGATCTGCTGCCCGAGTGGGCGTTCTTCGTCCGCTGCATCGTCGACACGACGGGGCTCCGCCCGACGGCGTCGCGCGAGCAGCTCGTGCAGGACGACGCGTTGGAGTTCACCCGCGAGGCCATCGGAGCAACCCTGCGACGGTGGATCCTCGATCTCGCCCGCCAGCGGCCGCACCGACTCCAGGAGTTCATCGGCGTCCACCAGCTCGGCATCAAGGCGATCGCCGCTCACGACGACGACCTCGCGAGTGCCGTCGTCCGGTGGCTCCCCATCGAGACCTCAGCCGGCACGATGACGATCGACGAACATCTGTCGCAGACCGGCGTCATCCGGTACACGGCCTCCCGCGACGAGTTCCGTCAGATCGCCGCGGTCGTCGATCCGGCCTCTCCGATCGTCAACGGCGGGTACGTGTACGACCAGGAGATCCTGGAGCGGCTGCCCCACCTGATCGACGGCGTGCGGGTCGAACGGGTGACGGTCGCCGACGAGCTCGACAACCTCGAGCCGCCGCACCTGGACGACCTCGCCGCGACGACGGCACTCGAGGACCGCGCCAGCCGCGTGCTCGCCGAGGTCGAGTGCCGGGTCTCGGTGCGCCGGTACCGGCCGGACGACCTCGCCGCGCTGTACGTCGCCGACCCGTCCGTGCTCCGCCGGCTCGAGCGGCACCGGGCCGCCTCGGTCGCGCCGGGTATCTGGTCGCAGGTCGTCGGGGCCGTCGACTCCTTCCTCGCCGACGCCGGCCCGGGAGGTACTGAGGCCGACACCGCAGCCCGGCTCTGCCTCAACTGGAACGCGGCGCTCGTCCGCCGCTTGGCGACCCTCGACGACGACCTCGTGTTCGAGCGCAGCATCCAACTGCTCTACGTCCAGGCGCTCCTCGCCGGGCACCGCCCCCTCGAAGCACGCGACCGCCGCATGCTCGACGCAGCCATGACCGACCTGATCGGCCTCAGTGTCGGTCTCGACGACAAGGAACTCCGATGACCGACACCACCGCCACCCCCGTGAACGACATCGATCCCGACGCGAGCGTCCAGGACCTCCTCGAGGAGGCCGACACCCTGCCGTGTGGTCCCGCCGAGCGAGCCCTGCTCGACGAGGCGCTCCGGCGAGCCGAGGCCGCCGGCGACGAGGAGGCCGCGTACGCGACCCGCATGCGGTTGACCCAGTCGGCGCACATGACGGGCGACACCGACGCCATGTTCAGCTCTTTCGGCTGGTGCGTCGGCAAGCACGATGCAGACCCGGAGCGCTTCCCGATCACGGTCGACGGCTGCGACCTGCTGTTCCAGTACAAGTGGATGGCCGGCCGGCTGTCGACGAACCCGACCTTCTCGCTCGCGCAGATCGAGGCCATGCACGAGGACATGCGCGCGCGGTACGCGGCAGCGGGCGCCACGATGAGCGGCGTGGTGCAGTCGCAGTTCCACATCGCGACGGTGACCGGTCGCCTCGACGAGGCCGCCGCGTTCCTGGAACGCCGCTCGACCATCGAGGACGACCGGTACAGCCACTGCGAAGCGTGCGTGCGCAATGAGGACGCCTGGTTCCACCAGCTCCGCGGGCACGACGACGACGCGATCCGGATCTACGACGAGATGTTCGAGAACCGCATGAGCTGTGGCGAGGAACCGGAGACGAGCGAGGCACAGGCGCTCCTCCCCTACCTCCGCGCCGGCCGGTTCGACGACGCCAAGGCGGCGCACCAGCGCAGCTACCGGGTCGCCCGTTCCAACGCCGACGGATTCGGCATCATCGCCGACCACCTCGTGTTCTGCGCCGTCACGGGCAACGAGGCGCGCGGCCTGGCGATGCTCGAACGTCACCTGCCGACCCTCGTCAACGATCCCATCAACCTGTCCGGGCACGCCGACGGGCTCATCGCGGTCGGCGTCCTGCTGGATGCCGTCGCCCGAGCCGGTCACGGTGATCTGCCCGTCCGCGGTGCCGACGCCCCGGACCTCGCCCGGTACCTCGGCACCGAGTCGACCGACGCCGCCGACTGGACCGTCACCGCGGTCGCGGCTCGCGCCTGGGCGGCCGCCGAGCACCTGACCCGTGCCTTCGACGAACGCAACGGCAACGGCTTCCGTACCGAGCGACTCGAGGCCGCGCGGGCACTCGCGACGGAGCACTGGGACCTCCCGCTGTCGGTCGAGGGGTTCGCAGCCCCCGTCGCCGAGCCGGAGCCGGCGACCACGGCCGCCGAGTGGCGTGAACGGACCTCCGCGCTCCTGCAGAGCGCCGATCCGCGGGCTGCGATCGTCGCCGCGGAGCAGGGCCTCGCGCTCCTGGCGGACGACGCGGATCCCGACGAGAACCTCCGCGCCGGGCTCCTCGGTGCGATCGCGCAGGCAGCGGTCATCGAGGGTGACGACGACCGCGCTGCGACGGCCTGGGCCGACCGCGGTACGGCGCTCCGCGCGGCCGGACGCATCGCGGTCGCCGACGTCGAGGCCCGCTTCGGCGTGGCCCTCCTCGGCACGGCGACCGAGGACCGGCTCACCCTTCTGCTCGCCGAGCTCGACGACGCGCGTCTCGTCCCCGTCGACGCGGACCGGCTCATCCACACGCTCGTCGTCACCGCACGCCATGCGTTCGAGCTGGCGGGAGCGCAGACCGAGCAGGAGTCCGCGGAACGGTTCATGGGGATCGCCGACCGACTCGCGGGTGAGGCCGTGCTCGCCGCCGCGGTCGACGATCCGGGCGAGGCAGGCCCACCGGCCCGCCTCCTGCACGCGCACCTCTTCGCCGTGACCGGCCGGATCGAGGAGGCGGCAGAGCTCCTCGATCCGCTCCTCGAGCCCGGGCAGCGGGCGTCGGTCCGCCTCCCGGCATTGACGCTCCGCACCCGGATGCTCGGCGGGGCAGGGGCCTTCGCCGAGGGGGTCGCGCTCGCCGACGAGCTCGTCGCGCTCCAGACCCTCCTCGGCAACCGGCTCGGCATCATCCAGGCATGCACCCTCTCCGCGGCCCTCCTGAGCGACGCCGACCGCGATCGCGAGGCCGCGGCCCGCATGCAGCTGGCGATCACCCACGCGAAGCGGGCGGAGTACGCCGACCTCGACTCGCTCACGCTCCAACTCGCGCGGTACCTCCAGTTCGCGGGCGATGCCGCCACGGCGCTCGAGCACTACGACGAGGTCTACCAGGCGAAGCGCGAGCACGCTGCGCCGGGTGAGCTCGCGGACCTGCTCGCCAACATGGGCGAGGCCGCGCGCATGATCGGCGAACACGGCATGGCGTACGGCGTGTGGCGCGCCGCGATCGACGACGCCGCGTCCGTGGGGAACGACCAGGTGGTCATCCGCACCGGCTTCGGGTTGAGCACGCTCCTCGTCCAGTTCGAGGACGACGACGCGATCGAGGTCATCGACCAGGCACTCGCCGCCGCTCGCCGTCTGGGCGACCCGCAGCTCCTCGTCCAGGCACTCCAGCGTGCGGCGAGCGCACGGGCGGCCTTCGGCGACGACACCGGGCTGCCGCTCTACTCGGAGGCTCGTGACATCGCCTCGGCGCACGAGGCGGCGTGGCTCGTGGCCGACATCACCGATTCGGAGGCACGCTCGCTCGGTGCGCTCGGACGTGCCGACGAAGCGACGGCGACGGCTCGGCTCGCCGCTGCGGGGTTCGTGGCCGCCGGCGACGAGAACGGCGCGGCGGTGGCCGAGGTGTTCGCGGCGAGGTCGCGGGTCGCCGTCGACGACCACGCCGGTGCCGTCGACCTGTTCCGGTCGGCTCGCGGACGCCTTCCTGCCGGTTCGCCCGACTGGACGACGGTCACGGCCGAGCTCGCGGACGCGTACGAGCGATTGGAGCAGCACACCGATGCGGCACTGCTCCGGGCCGAGATCGAGGAGTGATCGGGACCGTCCTCAGCGCGCCGCCGGCACCGCGAGGACGGTCTTCGGACCGCGCCTAGGGCAGTCGCGCGAAGGCGCGGACGGGGAAGGTCGCGAAGTCCTCGACGAGCGGTGGCGTCGCGGTGAAGGCGGCGCCGCTCGCGGGGAGCTGCTCGAGGCCGGTGAGGTGCTCGACCACCTGGATCCCGGCTTCGAGGAGCAGCGAGTGGGCGGGACGCGCGCCACCGGATCCCGGCTCGGTGTCGTCGATGTTGATGGAGTCGATGCCGACCAGCACCACGCCCTGCTCGACGAGGTACCGCACCCCGTCCTCGGCGAGGTAGGGAGCGTCCTTCGTGTAGGCCTCGGTCGCGAAGTGGCGGTCCCACCCGGTGTGCAGGAGGACGGCGGTCCCGCGCAGGTCGCGGTCGAGGAAGACGTTCGCGCCGATACCGCGTTCCGCCGAGTCCTGGAGGTGGAACACCTCGGCCGGGAGGTCGACGAGCTGCTCGAGCGTCAGGCTCGCGAGGTCGCCGCCGCCGGCGTAGCGGTGGTACGGGCTGTCGAGGTAGGTGCCGGTGTTGCCGACCATCTCGATGATGTCCATCGCGAACTCGGTGCCCTCGGCGTACTTCGGGCGAGAGTCCTCACGGGTGAGGAACGGACGGATCACGGGCTCCGGCAACCCCGGGTAGGTGCGGAGGCCGGCACGGATCGGGTGGCTGAGTTCGACGAGTGCGCCCGCCGGACGGGGGCGCACGGCGTTCGCATGCGCTGCGCTGTCCGGGACCTCGAGCCCGGCCGCAGCAGCCGCCGCCAGGATCCCGCGGGAGCCCTTGTGCTGCTCGCGCACGATCTCGAGCTTGGTGATGCGGATCTCGCCGACCATCGCGAGCCCGAGGTGCGTGACGAGCAGCCGACCGACCTCCTGCTGCTGCGCCTTCCCCTTCGTCTGCGCGATGGCGGGCGGCAGGTCGAGACGGAAGTCCTCGACGGCGAGACCGCCGCCGTTCAGGAAGCTGACGGTGGCATCGAGGACGGCGCGTTGTTCGGTCATGCCCTCATTCTGACGGGTGCCGCGAACCCTGCCGAGGGATTCCCGGCCATGGGCCACCGATATCCGGCCACGACCGTGCGGTTCCGTCGACTGGACGGCTGAGTGCACTCCACAAGCAGCCCTCATGAGGCTTTTGTACACAGGGCTTGCATATCACATACCTCATGTCTATCCTCGATATGCAAGGATGGCTGACGAACCCGTCCGCGGACGAGGAGAGCCCCCATGAAGCACCAACGAACCCTGTCGATCGCCGCTGCAGCCGCCACGCTGGTCGCGCTCTCCGCGTGCACGGGCGACGCCGGGGGCGAGCGTGTCGGTCGCTGCGCGATCGCCGACGAATTCGCCGCTGGCACGCCGGTCGATGCGACGCCGTCCGGCGAGATCACCTTCCAGACCACCGCGCTGAAGGCCTCGTTCTCCGAGTACTTCACCGAGCTCATCGAGGAGTTCGAAGCCGCCTACCCCGGCACGACCGTCACCTGGGAGGACGACCCTGGCGACGGCAGCTTCGCCACCCGGCTCGTCGCGGACGCGCAGGCGTGCTCGCTGGCGGACGTCGTGAACATGCCGCTCGCCACCGCCGGCGGGCTCCGCGAACAGGGCTTCCTCGCGGACCTCGACGCAGCGTCACCGGGTATCGGCGCCGACTTCATCCCGAGCCTCTGGGACAGCCTGGTCCTCCCCGGCGACGACCACCACTACGTACTCCCCTGGTACTGGGGCCTCATCGGCCTCCAGACGTACAACACCGAGCTCATGCAGCGCGCCGGGCTCGACCCGGAACAGCCGCCGACCACCTTCGAGGAACTCTTCGACGCGGCCGATCAGGTCGCCGAACGGTCGAACGGCGAGTTCAGTGCCTTCTCCGCGAGTCTCGGTCTGCGACTCCCGCTCGAGTGGCAGCTGCAGGAGGCCGAGGTCATCGCCGACGACGGTTCGGCGTTCGTCTTCGCCGACGATCCGGCCGTGCAGGAGTGGACCGAGCGCATGACGCGACTCGCGCTGGCCGGCGGCATCCCGAAGGACTCGATCGCCTCCGACGACGAGCCCACCGCCCTGTTCACCCAGGGCGCGACCGTCTGGGGGTCACCGAACGCCTCGTCGCTCCGGTACGTGCAGGAGGGCAACCCGGGCGTCTACGAGCACGTGGGCGTCTCGTCCCTCCTCGACCGCCGCGGCACGGCGATCGCCGAGGTACAGACCATCGGTGTCCCGAGCACGAGCACCAACCCGGCCACCGCCATCGCCTTCGCGCGATTCCTCCTCGCCGCCGAGCAGCAGAACCGCTTCATCAGCGACCCACGCATCCAGAACTTTCCGAGCACCACCGAGTCGCTCGGCATCCCGAAGCTCACGGACATCACCGGTACCGCACCCATCGACGAGGCGAACCGTCTCGCCGTCAACCTCGCCGACGAAGCGGAGATCGTCACCATCGTGCAGTGGAGCGACGCGGTCGCGAACGCGGTCAACGCCGAGCTCCAGCTGGCGCTCACCGGGAAGAAGGCACCGCGTGAGGCGCTCCGGGCCGCCCAGGACGCGGCCAACCGGGTCATCGGAGCCGATGCTCGATGACGACCGCGATCCACCTCAACGGGGCGGCGCGTTATCGACCGCCCTGGGTGCCGCTGCTGTGGTGCGCACCCGCGCTGCTCATGATCACGATCTGGAGCGTCGGGCCCTTCGTCGGGACCATCGCGCTGTCGTTCACCGACACCTCCCCGCTCGGCATGGGTGGAGCGTTCGTCGGCCTCGACAACTACCGCTCGATCCTGCAGGACCCCGCGTTCTGGTCCGCGAGCGGCAACAGCGTGCTGTACGCGATCATCGCCGTCCCGTTGCTGATCGTCCTCCCACTGCTGCTCGCGCAGCTCGTCCACACCCGGCTCCCCGGGATGGGGTTCTTCCGCTCCGCCTACGCGGCTCCGATCGTGGCGTCCGTCGTCGCGGTCGGGCTGGTCTGGCAGAACCTCCTCGGTGAACAGGGGCCCGTGAACACGATGCTCCAACGGGTCGGTCTCATCCAGCAGGCGGTGCCGTTCCTCTCCGAGGGGTCGCTCATCCTGCTCAGCGCCATCGCCCTCACGGTGTGGCGTGGGCTCGGGTGGTATCTGATCTTCTACCTGGCGGCGCTCTCCAACATCCCCCGTGAGCTGTACGAGGCGGCGGAACTCGACGGCGCCGGCCCGACACGACGGTTCCTCACCATCACGGTGCCGGGCACCCGCCTCACGATGCTCCTCGTCGGGCTCCTCGCCGGCATCGGGTCGCTCCGCGTGTTCAGCGAGGTCTATCTGCTCGGCGGCGCCACCGGTGGCCCGGGAGGCGAAGCGCGGACACTCCCGTTCTTCATCCGCGACGCAGCGCTCGACCCGATCACCGGCAACGCGGGCTACGGCGCGGCCGCGAGCGTGGCGCTCTTCACGCTCACCGCCGTGTTCGCCGTGCTGGCTCAGCGCTTCGGCGGGGAGCGGGACGCATGATCGCGCACATCGGGCAGCCACCCGCGCGACCGCTCCTGCGGCGTCGGCGTCGACGCTGGTCGAGGACGACACCGGTGCGGTACGCGCTCCTGCTCCTCGTGCTCCTCATCTCCGTCGGCCCGTTGCTGTGGCAGTTCCTGTCGTCGATCAAGGGCTCCGGCGAAGCACTCTTCGGACGCGACGCCACCCTGTTCCCGCAGTCGCCGACGCTCGACGCCTACGTCACGATCTTCCGGCAGATCCCCATGGACGCCTACCTGACGAACAGCGCGATCGTCTGCGCCCTCACCATCGCCTCCCAGGTGGTGTTGCCGACCGCCGCCGGGTACATGCTCTCCCGACGCGGCTGGCGCGGGCGGCGGGTCACCTTCACCGTGCTGATCGTGTCGATGGTCGTGCCCTTCGAGTCGATCATGGTGTCGCTCTTCCTCATGACCCAGGAGCTCGGCCTGCTCGACACCCTCGTCGGCGCGTGGCTCCCCGGTGCGGTCTCCGCGATGAACGTCCTCATCATGCGGGCCGCGTTCACGGCGGTGCCCGACGAGATCGAGGACGCCGCGTTCCTCGACGGAGCCTCGGAGTGGCAGCGGTTCACCGCCCTCTTCCTGCCGTCGTCCATCGGCGCGATGCTCGTCGTCGTCGTCAACTCCTTCATCACCGCGTGGGACGACTTCCTCTGGCCGCTCCTCGTCCTGCGGAGCGAGTCGTCGTTCACCGTCTCGCTCGGACTCGCACGACTCTCGGCGTCGTCGTTCGGGTTCGACCCCAGGGTCGTGATGGCCGGATCCATCATCGCCGTCGTCCCGGTCCTCGTGGTGTTCATCGTGCTGCAACGATGGTTCCACCGAGGCGTCGCAGCAGGAGGAGTCAAGTGAGTCAACAGTCGCACCACCGCCAGCACCGTCCCGTCCCGACCGAGGGCCAGTTGCGCTGGCAACAGGACGGCTTCGGCGTGTTCTTCCACTTCGGCGTCAACACCTTCGCCGGCAAGGAGTGGAGCGACGGCACCCTGCCCGCCTCGAGCTTCGATCCAAGCGACCTCGATGTACGGCAGTGGGTGCGCGTGGCGGCCTCGATCGGCGCCCGATACGTCATCCTCACCGCGAAGCATCACGACGGGTTCTGTCTCTGGCCGACCGCGACGACCGACTACAGCGTCGCATCCTCTCCGTGGCAGGACGGCCACGGCGACATCGTGGCCGAGCTTGCAGCGGCCTGTCGCGAGGCGGGCCTCGGACTGGGGCTGTACCTCTCGCCGTGGGATCGCCACGCTCCCGAGTACGCCGACGAGGCGCGCTACGCCGAGGTGTACGCCCGGCAGCTCACCGAACTGTGCACGAACTACGGCGAGCTCGTCGAGCTGTGGTTCGACGGCGCCGGGTCCGAGGGGTACACCTACGACTGGCCCGGCATCACCGCCATCATCGAACGACTCCAGCCGCAGGCGATGGTGTTCAACATGGGCGCCCCGACGATCCGCTGGGTGGGCAACGAGAACGGTCTCGCCGAAGACCCGGTGCGGTACGTCGTCGACCACACCGACTTCAGCAACTACACGGTCGTCACCAGCCGGTTCGAGGAGGCCCTCTACCTGCCGCCCGAGTGCGACGTCTCGATCCGCCGCGGCTGGTTCTGGCACCCGGACGACGAGCCGAAGTCGGTCGAGCATCTGCTCGCGATCTTCTACCGGTCCGTCGGACTCGGAGCGAACCTGCTCCTCAATCTCCCACCAGACACTCGCGGACTCCTCCCCGACGCCGATGTGGAACGGGTGACCGCCTGGGCCGCGGAGCGCGACCGACGCTTCGCACAGCCGATCCCGGGAACGCTGACCACCGACGGGTCGACGGTCACCGTCACGTTCGCGGAGCAGGTCACCATCGATCACCTCCGGCTGCACGAGGACCTCGCAGCCGGACAGCTCATCGACCGCCACGAGGTCCGGACAGCGGACGGCCGCACGCTCGTCGGAGCCGGTTCCGTCGGCGTCTCGAGGGTGCACGTGTTCGAACCGGTCACCACCGACCGGCTGACGATCGAGCTCGTCCCGGACGTCACCGACGAGGCGGGCCATCCCGAGGAAGCGCCGAACCCGACGCTTCTGGCGGTCACCGCGTTCCACACTGGCACGAGCACCGTCCCCGAGCTACCGGTCGGCTACGAGGCCCCGACGGACGCCCCCGACTGAGCGGGCCGCACCTGATCGGGCCACGCCTCGACGCGGAACTAGGCTGGTGAACGTGCAGGCACTCCCCGAACCACTCGACACGAGTGCGCTCACCCGGCCGCTTCCCCGCCGCGAGGTTCGAGAGCAATGGCGAGCCTTCGTCGCCGAACAGCCCGACGCCCTCGACCGCATCGGGCGGGCGCGCCGGATCACGACCACGATCGGCACGGTGGGCGGACTGCTGAGCATCCCGCTCTTCACGCTGATCGGCGTCCTGGCGCTCGCACAACACGGCGCGGATGCTGCACGACTCGCCTTCGGATTGGGAACGCTCGCGCTGGCCATGGTCACCGTCGCCGTGATCCTCGTCCGGACGACGGTCAGGGTCTGGTCACGCAGGACCATGCGACGCACGCACCTCCGTCTCGTCGCCTTCGCCGAGGCGAACGGATTCGACTACCTGGTCGGCCCCGTTGCGGCGCCGCGCGACATGCCCTGGCGGAACCGCGGTGCACTGAACCTTCACCGCGTCCTCCGAAGCCGCCAACCGCGCGGCATCGAGATCACGAATTACGAGATCACCGGAAACCGGAAGAACCTCGCGGCCCCCTTCGGCGGCTACTGCGCGCTCCGGATACCGATCGCCCTGCCACACCTGGTGCTCCGCGCGCAGGACGGCCGACGCCGCGGCATGAGCGCCGCGAGCGCCCCGGTGGGCACTCAGCGACTGGAGCTCGAGGGCGATTTCGACCGACACTTCCACCTCTACTGCCCGATCGGCTACGAGGCGGACGCGCTCTACCTGTTCACGCCCGACGTGATGGCGCGCCTCCTCGACCACGTGCGCGGCTTCGACGTCGAGATCGTCGACGACTGGCTCCTCCTCGTGACCACCGACGACCTCGTCACGACGAAGGTCGACGATTGGCAGGACATCGCCGCCGCTGTCGACGCCGTGGACGACCGTGTCGAGCGCTGGGCCCGGTGGTGCGAGACCCGGGGCGACCGACGGAGCACCGAGACGGTCGCACCGGCGCCCGACGCGATGGTCGGCCGCGTCAGCACTCGCGGCCGACGCCTCAAGCTCCGTATGAGTACCGACGACATCCTCATGTGGAGCGCGCTGGCGCTCTTCGCTGTCGGCGCCGTCGTCGGACTCCTCCCCTAGCGCGTCCGGACGGGTACGGGTCAGTCGCCGTACTCGTCGAGGAAGGTGTCCGACTCCGCATCGAGCGCACATCCCTCGGCGGCGGCCTCGGCCGGGGTACGGTCGCCGGCGTCGACGATGCTGCTCGCCCGCTCCGCGATGCACCGTTCCATCGCCCGCTCGGCGGCCGCCGGGTCGGCGGCGGTGAACCCGCCCGTCGCTGCGACGATCGCGAGGACCGCTCCGACACCGGCGACGAGGACGGTCCCACCGATCGCGAGCTTCCATCCGAGCCTCGTCGGCTCGGCCGTCCTCTGGTCGCCCGGTTCGTGCTGCTCCGGCCGCGTGAACACATCCGTCATCGGTCGACCCCCGTCGTTCAGTGCGCCACCCCCGGCGCGTCGCCCCAGGCTAGCAAGCGCCGTCGTCGCACCGCACGATCGACGACAGCACGACGCGGGACGGCCTCCCGCTAGTGGGCAGGAGGCCGTCCCGGTCGGATCGTCCCGAGGCTAGAACCCCTGGGCCAGGCGGTAGTACGCGTTGTTCCAACGGACCTCGCGCTGGAAGTCGCGCGTGGTGGTCGACTCGTCGATCACGAGGAGCTCGGTCTTGGCGATCTCCGCGAAGTCGGCGAAGACCTCGACCCCGACGGCGGTCGACATGACGGTGTGGTGCGCGGCGCCGGCGGTGAGCCAGGCAGCGGCCGAGGTCGCGAAGTCCGGAGCCGGCTTCCACACGGCGCGCCCGACGGGCAGCTTCGGCAGGGCCTCGATGGGCTGGACGACCTCGACGACGTTCGCCGTCAGCCGGAAGCGGTCGCGCATGTCGCTCATCGCGACGACCACGGCGGGGCCGGAGTCGGCCGTGAAGACCAGGCGCACCGGGTCCTCCTTGCCACCGATGCCGAGCGGGTGCACCTCGAGGGTGGCACGAGCCGAGGAGAGCGTCGGGCTGACCTCGAGCATGTGCGCCCCGAGGATGAGCTCGTTGCCGGGCTCCATGTGGTACGTGTAGTCCTCCATGAGCGAGGCGCCACCGGGGAGGCCGGCGCCCATGACGGACGCGGCACGCACGAGGACGGCCGTCTTCCAGTCGCCCTCCGCGCCGAAGCCGTAGCCGTCGGCCATGAGGCGCTGGACGGCGAGGCCCGGCAACTGACGCAGCTCGCCGAGGTCCTCGAAGCTCGTCGTGAACGCGGCGAAGTCGCCGGCCTCGAGGAAGGAGCGCAGGCCCAGCTCGATCGCGGCGCCGTAGCGGAGCGACTCATGCCGCTCGCCACCCTTCCGCAGCTCGGGGACGACGTCGTACAGCTCCTCGTACTCGGCGACGAGCGCGTCGATGTCGGCGTCCGTCGACGCGTGCACGGCCTCGGCGAGCTCGTTGACGCTCCACGTGTTGACCTGCACCCCGAAGCGCAGCTCGGCCTCGGTCTTGTCGCCCTCGGTGACGGCGACGTACCGCATGTTGTCGCCGAAGCGTGCGAGCTTGAGCTCGTGCGTGGCCGCCCAACCGGCGGCGGCGCGCTGCCAGGTGCCGACCTCACGCTGGACCCGCGGGTCCGAGACGTGGCCGACGACCGTCTTGCGGGCGACGCCGAGACGCGTCTGGATGTACCCGAACTCGCGGTCGCCGTGTGCCGCCTGATTGAGGTTCATGAAGTCGAAGTCGATCTCCGACCACGGCAGCTCGACGTTCGCCTGCGTGTGGAGGTGCAGCAGCGGCTTCTGCAGCGCGTCGAGGCCGGCGATCCACATCTTGGCCGGGCTGAAGGTGTGCATCCAGGTGACGAGACCGATGACGCTGTCGTCGGCGTTCGCGTCGAGCATGGCCCGACGGATCGACTCGGAGTCCTTGAGGACGGGCTTCCACTCGATCCGCACGGGGACGTCGGCGGCGGCGCCGAGCTCGGCGGCGATGGCCTGGGACTGCTCGGCGACCTGACGGAGGGTCTCCTCGCCGTACAGGTTCTGGCTGCCGGTGAGGAACCAGACGGTGTAGTGGTCGAGCGTGGTGGTGGGCTTCGGCATGGGTGGGTCTGCTTTCTGAGTGGGTGGGCCCTTCGACAAGCTCAGGGACCGGAGTTCGGTGCGGCGGTCCCTGCCCTTCGACAGGCTCAGGGACCGGGAACGGCGCGGGGGCCGGAGATCGTTCTGGTTAGAGCGCGCCCTGCGGCGCCTGGCCGTAGACGTTCTGGTAGCGGTCGAACAGGGCGTCGATCGCCTCGGTCGGCATGGGCTTCGGCTCGCCGAGCTGACGCGAGATGTGCACGGTACGGGCGACGTCCTCGACCATGACCGCGGCCTTCACGGCGTCGCGGGCGTCCTTCCCGATCGTGAACGGCCCGTGGTTCTGCATGAGCACCGCGCGCGAGCGGTGACCGGTGAGCGTCTCGACGATGCCGCGTCCGATCGAGTCGTCGCCGATGATCGAGAACGGACCGATCGGGACCTCCCCGCCGAACTCGTCCGCCATCGCCGTGATGACGCACGGGATGGGCTCGGCGCGTGCGGCCCAGGCCACCGCGTAGGTGGAGTGGGTGTGCACGACGCCGCCGACCTCGGGCATATGCCGGTAGACGTATGCGTGCGCCGCGGTGTCGCTCGACGGCGACCGCTCAGCACCGGGCGTGCCCGGGATGACGTTGCCGTCGAGGTCGCAGAGGATCATGTTCTCGGGCGCGAGGTCGTCGTAGTCGACGCCGGAGGGCTTGATGACGAAGAGGTCGGCTCCCGGCACCCGACCGGAGACGTTGCCGCCGGTCCAGATGACGAGCCCGTACCGGACGAGCTCGCCGTGCAGCTTGGCGACGTCGGACCGGACGCGCGCGATCGCGACCTCGATCTCGGGTGAGTAGGTGTTCACGCGGTTGCTCCTTCGAGGGCGGTGGTCTCGGTGTCGGTCGGCAGGCTGTCGACGCCGCCACCGAGGGCGGCTCGGCGGATGCGCTTCAGGCGCTTCATGACGTCGTTGGCGCCACGACCGAAGTAGTCGTGGAGCGTCGCGTACTCCGCGTAGAGCAGGTCGTACGCGTCGGCGGCGGCCTCGTTCGGTGTGTAGACGGCGCGGTTCACCTTGCCCATGGCGGCACTGGCGGCCGGGACGTCCGGGTAGGCCCCGGCGGCGACGGCGGCGTGGATGGCCGAGCCGAGTGCGGGGCCCTGGTCGCTCGCCGTGATGGAGATCGGCAGGCGCAGGATGTCGGAGTAGGTCTGCATGAGGAAGGGGTTCCGCTGCAGACCGCCGGCGACGATGAACTCGGTGACGGGGACGCCCGAGGCATTGAACGTCTCGACGATCTTCCTGGTGCCGAACGCGGTCGCCTCGAACAGTGCGCGGTAGACCTCCTCGGTGCGGGTCGTGAGCGTCAGACCGAGGACGGTGCCCGAGAGCTCGTGGTCGACGAGGACCGAGCGGTTGCCGGAGTGCCAGTCGAGGGCGACGAGGCCGTGCGCGCCGACCGGCTGGTCCTGGATGAGGGAGGTGAGGTGCTCGTGGATGCTGACGCCGCGCGCCGCAGCCTCCTCGGTGTATCGGGCGGGGACCTGGTTCGCGACGTACCAGGCGAAGATGTCGCCGACGCCGGACTGCCCGGCCTCGTAGCCGTAGAGGCCGGCGATGATGCCGCCGTCGACGACGCCGCACATGCCCGGGACCTCGCGGAGGACGTCGCCGTTCATGACGTGGCAGGTGGAGGTGCCCATGATCGCGACCATCTGGCCGGGCGAGACGGCCTGCGCCGCGGGTGCCGCGACGTGCGCGTCGACGTTCCCGACCGCGACCGCGATGCCCTCACGGAGACCGGTCCACCCAGCGGCCTCGGCCGACAGGGTGCCTGCGGCGGCGCCCAGCTCACCGATCTCGTGCGCGACCTTGTCGTCGGCGAAGCGCTCGAAGGCGGGGTTGAGGGCCGCAAGGAACTCGTGGCTCGGGTAGGCGCCGTCCTGGTAGATGCCCTTGTAGCCGGCGGTGCAGGCGTTGCGGACGTAGGTGCCGGTGAGCTGCCAGATGATCCAGTCGGCCGCCTCGACCCAGTGGTCCATGCGCTCGTAGAGCTCGGGGTCCTCCTCGAGGAGCTGGAGCCCCTTGGCGAACTCCCATTCGCTCGAGATGAGCCCGCCGTATCGCGGCAGCCAGGACTCGCCCCGCTTGGCGGCGAGCTCGTTGATGCGGTCCGCCTGCGGCTGCGCGGAGTGGTGTTTCCACAGCTTCACGTAGGCGTGTGGGCGGTCAGCGTACTCGGGCAGCTCGTTGAGCGGCGTCCCGTCGGCGATGACGGGGACCATCGTGCAGGCGGTGAAGTCGGTGCCGATGCCGATGACGGCGGCGGGGTCGATCCCGGCGGCCTCGACGGCGCGCGGCACGGCGGACTGCATGACGGCGACGTAGTCGGCCGGCACCTGCAGCGCCCAGTCGGGCGGCAGCGCGGCGCCGGTGGAGGCGAGCTCCCGATCCATGACGGCGTGCGGGTAGTCGAGCACCGCCGACCCGAGTTCGGCGCCGTCGGACACTCGCACGACGACGGCTCGGCCGGACAGCGTGCCGAAGTCGACGCCGATCGTGTAGGTCTCGGCGTGGGTGGCGGTCGCCTGCTCGGGGGCGCTGGCGGCCGGGTTCTGCTCGGTGTTCACCGGTGGGACTCCTTCGTCGATCTGGTGCTCGGATGATTCGCGATGCTGTGGTGAAGCGGGTGGGGGCGGCTGCTCGTTCGGGTGGATCAGGGCTGGGCCGCACTCCAGTGTACAACGTTGTATATTGCCGTGGCCATGCACAGGACGACGCGATCTCGACTCATGCGAGACCGCCCATCGTCTCGATGACGGCGCGTGCGTCGAGCGGCTCGGGATCCGGCGCGTCAGCAGCGCCGACGGTCCCCACGATCCGGCCCGCGCGGACGGCGACGACCCGGTCGCAGACGGCCGCGAGCGCCGTTGGGTCCTCGCTCGAGACGACGACCGCCCGGCCGGACGCCGCGAGCGATCGGATCAGGGCGCACCGCTCAGCCCGCCGACGTCCGTCCTCGGAGCCGGGGGCGCCCGTCGCACCGAACGGTTCGGCGAGCAGCACGGCGCGTGCCCCCGTGTCCGCGATGATCCGGAGCGACTCCGTGAACTGGTCGGCGTCCGGTCCGCGGTGCACGCCGGGGAGTGCGGCGACCAGGCCACTCGGCACGGTCGTCGCCCGGTAGTCGCGGCGCGGGTCGGCCACACCCAGCCTGACCATCCTCGTGAGGGCGTCCGGGGAGACACTCGACGGCACTCCGCCGAGGAAGGAGAGGTCGAAGCGGATCGGATGCTCGGTCGTGTAGAGCACCCCCGCGGCGCGCGCCAGGTCCGTCGTCGAGACGTCGACCGCCGCACCGTCGAGCGCCACCGAACCACGGGTCCGCGCACCGTACGACCGACCGAAGACGCTCAGCAACACTTCCCCGGCACCGGAGTCGGGCGGACCGAACAGCCCGAGCACCTCCCCCGGTGCGCAGGCGAAGGACAGGTCGTCGACGACGGTCCGCTCGGGGTCCGCGGGGTGGCTCGCGGTCCAGTGTTCGACGGCGAGGCCGGTGCCCGACACCCGATCCGTGGGAACCGTCGCGGTACCCGGTGTCCACGAGCGGGCCCCGGCCGGACCTGCGGCGTCGAGGGCGAGCGCACCATCGGCCATGGCTTCGAGCACCTCGCGTTCACCGCTGTCGGGAGTCAGTCGGATCGAGGGCGAGTGGGCACCGCCGACGGCCAGCACGGTCGCGGTCGATGCGACGCCCGCCAGCCCGGTGACGGCCCCGGTCGCGAGCAGGACGCCGGGTGCTGGGCCGGCGGCTCGAGGAACTCGGGCCACCTCGACCATCGCCTGCCGCCAGCGCTCGACCTCGTCCGCTCGAAGCGCGGGTCCGCTGTCGTCGATGACGATGAGCGACGCCTCCGCGGCGACCGCCCTGGCCAGCTCCACGAGCCGACGCTCCACGACCGACAGGGCACCGGCGGGGTCCGCGGGTGACCGGTCGAGCCCGACGATACGCAGAGCGCGGCGGATCCGCGCGGCATCGCTCTGCTCCACGGACGTCCGATCGGCGGACGGTCCTCGGAGGAGCCGCACGACCGTCTCCCGCAGGCCCGCGGCACGCTCGGAACCGAGCAGCACGTTCTCGCCGATGGTCTGCGACCAGCTGATGGCCTGCCCGGCCGTCACGACGGCCACCCCGGAGGCGCTCGATGCGGCCCGGGACGACAACCGCGCCGGTCGACCGGCGACGAGCACCGTCTCGGAACCGGACGACCTGGTCACGCCGCGCGGGGCGGGAGCCGTCCCGGACAACCGCGCGATCAGGTGCCGGAGCGCGGAGACCGGGCCGAGCACGGCGTGCACCGTGCCGAAGGGCACCTCCAGCAGCGGCGTGCCGTCCCGCAGGACGGCGAGCGCCGGCATGGCCGACGAGGACTCGGGCGGGGCGGTCGCCTCGCCACCACGCACGGAGGCGAGGGCACCGGCCAGGTCGCCGGTGCTCTCGCCTCCGTGGTGGATGTCCATGCGTCGGATCGATCCGGGTTCCGCTGTCGCGGACCTCGGGATCAGCGTCCGCCGCTGCGGCGCTTGTTGTAGACGTCGAACGCGACGGCCAGCAGCAGCACGAGACCCTTGACGGCCTGCTGCCACTCGATGCCGAGGCCGATGATCGACATACCGTTGTTCAGCACACCGATGATGAGACCGCCGATGATCGCGCCGCCGATGGTACCGACGCCACCCTGCACCGCGGCTCCACCGATGAAGGCGGCGGAGATCGCCTCGAGCTCGAAGCCGTCACCGGCCTTCGGACCGGCGAGGTTCAGGCGGGCCGTGAAGATGAGGCCCGCGAGCGCCGCGAGGAAGCCCATGTTGACGAACAGGAAGAAGTCGACCTTGCGGGTCTTGATGCCGGACAGCTCCGCGGCGTGACGGTTGCCACCGATCGCGTAGATGTGGCGGCCGAAGACCGAGCGGTTCATGACGATGCCGTAGACGAGCACGAGGACGGCCAGCACGATGAGCGTGACCGGGATGCCCTTGTACGCGGCGAGGGCGTACACGAAGAAGCCGATGCCCGCGATGATGAGGACGAGCTTGGCGACGAACCACGGGAACGGCTCGGTCTCCTGGCCGTACTTCTGACGGCCGAGGCGCGTGCGGACCTGCTGCACGACGAGGCCGACGACGGCGATGACGCCGATCCCGAGCGTGAGCGGGTCGATCGGGAAGTCACCGAACACGTCGTTCAGGAAGCCGTTGCCGAGCGCGCGGTACTCCGCCGGGAAGGAACCGATGTTGGCGTTGCCGAGGACCACGAGCGCGAGGCCGCGGAAGATGAGCATGCCGGCGAGGGTCACGATGAACGCCGGGATCCCGACGTAGGCGATCCAGAAGCCCTGCCAGACACCGACGAGCGCGCCGATGGCGAGCGACAGGATGACGGCGATCCACCACGGCATCTGCATCTGCACGGCGAACACCCCGGAGACCGCACCGACGAAGGCCGCAACTGAACCGACCGACAGATCGATGTGGCCGGCGATGATGACCATCACCATGCCGATCGCGAGGACGAGGATGTACCCGTTCTGCACGATCAGGTTGGAGATGTTCTGCGGCCGCAGCAGGATGCCGTCGGTGATGACGGCGAAGAACACGACGACGAGCAGGAGGGCGATGAAGATGCCGTTCTTGCCGAGGTCACTGAGGATGTGGGTCAGCCAGCTCGTGAAGCGGTTGGTGGCCGGGTTGACGAGGCCGCCGGCGGCGGTGCCGTCGCCTGCCGGGACGGTGGGTTTGGTGTCCAGATCGGACATTGCGGTTCTCCTTCGATCCGTCCGCGCCCGCGTCAGCGGGGCTTCTCCATGGTCATGAGTTTGAGGAGCGCTTCGGGGTTCGCTTCCTCGATCGGCAGTTCGCCGGTGATGCGGCCCTCGCTGAGCGCGTAGATGCGGTCGCAGATGCCGATGAGCTCGGGGAGCTCGGAGGAGATGACGATGACGCCCTTCCCCTCGGCGGCGAGGCGGTTGATGATCGTGTAGATCTCGTACTTCGCGCCGACGTCGATCCCACGGGTGGGCTCATCGAGGATGAGGACGTCGGGGTCGGAGTAGATCCACTTCGAGAGGACGACCTTCTGCTGGTTGCCGCCCGAGAGCTTCCCGGTCTTCGCGAGCACGTTCGGAGCCTTGATGTTCATGCTCTTCCGGTACTCCTCGGCGACCTTGTACTCCTCGTTGTCGTTGACGAGTCCGCCGCGTTCGAGCTTCTTCAGCGAGGCCATCGAGATGTTCCGCTTGATGTCCTCGATGAGGTTGAGGCCGTAGTACTTGCGGTCCTCGGTGGCGTAGGCGAGGCCGTTGTCGATCGCCTCGGACACCGTGCGGGTGCGGATCTCGGTGCCGTTCTTGAACACCTTGCCGCTGATCCGACTGCCGTAGGACTGACCGAACAGGCTCATCGCGAACTCGGTGCGGCCGGCGCCCATGAGGCCGGCGATGCCGACGATCTCACCGGCGCGGACGTTGAGGTTGACGGCGTCCACCATCACGCGGGTCGGGTCCTGCGGGTGGTGGGCGGTCCAGTCCTCGACGCGCAGGATCTCCTCGCCGATGTTCGGCGTGTGGTCCGGGTAGCGGTGCTCGAGGTCGCGGCCGACCATGTCCTTGATGATGCGCTCTTCGGTGACGTCGTTCTTCACGATCGTCTCGATGGTCTTGCCGTCGCGGATGACCGTGACGGTGTCGGCGACCTTCTTGATCTCGTTGAGCTTGTGGCTGATGATGATCGACGTGATGCCCTGCTCCTTGAGGTGCAGGATCAGGTCGAGCAGGTGGTCGGAGTCCTCGTCGTTCAGCGCGGCCGTCGGCTCGTCGAGGATGAGGAGCTTCACGCGCTTCGAGAGGGCCTTCGCGATCTCGACGAGCTGCTGCTTGCCGACGCCGATCTCGAGGATCTTGGTCGTCGGGTTCTCCCGCAGGCCGACCCGGGCGAGCAGTGCTGCCGCCTCCTGGTTGGTGCGGTTCCAGTCGATGAGGCCGAGCGGCCCCTTCAGCTCGTTGTTGAGGAAGATGTTCTCCGCGATGGAGAGGTAGGGGCTGAGGGCCAGCTCCTGGTGGATGATGACGATGCCCTTGGACTCCGAGTCGCGGATGTCCTTGAACTCCATCGTCTCGCCCTCGAAGACGATGTCGCCCTCGTAGGTGCCGAACGGGTAGACGCCGGACAACACCTTCATGAGCGTCGACTTGCCGGCGCCGTTCTCACCGCAGATGGCGTGCACGGTACCGCGCTGCACATCGAGCGTGACGTTCGAGAGGGCCTTGACGCCGGGGAAGGTCTTGATGATGTTGCGCATCTCGAGGATGCTCGTGGTCTCGCCTGACACCGTGTCTCCTTACAGGTGATCGTCGTTGAACCGGGCCCTCCGACAGGCTCAGGGATCGGAAGTGATTCCGTTCCCTGAGCCTGTCGAAAGGGGTGTTGCAGGACTGACTAGCCCTTGATCTCGTCTTCGGTCCAGTACCCGGAGTCCACGAGGACCTCCTGGATGTTGTCCTTGACGACGATCTGCGACTCGAGGAGGAAGGACGGGACGACCTTCTTGCCGTTGTCGTAGTCCTCGGTGTTGTTGACCTCGGGCTTCTCACCGTTCAGCACGGCGACGGCCATCTTGACGGCTTCGCTCGCCAGCTGGCGGGTGTCCTTGAAGATGGTCGCGTACTGCTCGCCGGACTCGATGGCCTTGACCGAGTCGAGCTCGGCGTCCTGGCCGGAGATGACGGGCCAGCCGTCGCCCACCGAGTAGCCGGCGTCGGTCAGCGCCGAGATGATGCCTCGCGAGATGCCGTCGTAGGGCGACAGGACCGCGTTGACCTTGCTGCCGTCGGAGTAGGTCGACGTGAGGATGTTCTCCATGCGCTTCTGCGCGGTCTCACCGTCCCAACGGAGCGTTGCAGCCTGCTCGAAGGAGGTCTGGCCGCTGGCGACCTTGAGGGTGCCCGCGTCGATGAACGGCTTCAGGGTGTCCTGAGCGCCGTCCCAGAAGAACGTGGCGTTGTTGTCGTCGGGCGAGCCGGCGAACATCTCGATGTTGAACGGACCGGCGGGTGCGCCCTCGGTGGGCTTGCCCTCGAGGTCGACGAGGCCGAGGCCGTTGAGGACCGAGTTGGCCTGCTGCACGCCGACCTTGTAGTTGTCGAACGACGCGTAGTAGTCGACGTTCTCGCTGTCGCGGATCAGGCGGTCGTAGGCGATGACGGGGATGTCGCCGTCCTTGGCCTCCTGCAGCACGCTCGTGAGCGTGGTGCCGTCGATCGAGGCGATGATCAGGACGGAGGCGCCCTTGGTGATCATGTTCTCGATCTGCGAGACCTGGGTCGGGATGTCGTCCTCGGCGTACTGCAGGTCGACCTTGAAGCCCTCCTTCTCCAGCTGCTCCTTGACGGCGTTGCCGTCCTGGATCCAGCGCTCGGAGCTCTTGGTGGGCATCGCGACGCCGACGAGCTTGCCGTCGCCTTCGCCGCCGCCCGATCCGCCGCTTGCGCCGCCGGAGCAGCCGGCGAGCGACACGATCATCGTGCCTGCGGCCAGCGTGGCGAGGAGCATTCTCTTCTTCACTGTGTGGTTCCTTCCCTAGGGAGTTGCTTGGACGTCATTGTCATGCGCAGGTCTGTCGGCTCCGATGTGTCCAGCTCATCGAGGCCGCTCGTCGGTTACGTGGCGTTCGCGGGTGCGGGTGCGGGCGCCTCGTCGTGGTGCCGGCGAGGGTGCAGGGAGAGGTGGCCGGCGGAGAGCCGGGCCGAGAGGGAGCTGTGGTCGGATCGATCGGTGCCGTGGATCGGGAGGCGGCTCATCGCCGACCTGCTCGCTCCATTGCGCTTCGTTCCCACGTCGACTTCCTCGTCACTCCGAATGTGACCGTTCACATTGTGTGTCACACGATAGCCCCAGACCTCCACCTGATGTCAAGTCGGGATGGGTCTCATTTTCATAACCGGCGATTGCCGGGGCATGGTCGCGCTCTCAGCGTGCCCGTGCAAGCACGTGCCGGGGGCGCAGCTACGCCCCGATCGGCGTGGCCGGAACCCGGGGAGGTGCGCGGGCGATCCCAGTGGACGCCTAGAGTTCGGCGTCGATCGCGCGGATGACGTCCCACGCGCCGTCCTCGGAGTTCGACAGCACGACGACGTCGATGGCGTCGGCGGCGGTCGGGCCGAAGTAGGTGCGGACGATGCCGCTCGCGCCGGGGTTGACACCGTCGAGGTACATCGATCGCACCTGGCCGCCCTCGTCGACGTCGAACTCGAAGCCGAAGCCGTAGGAGATCTCCTCGTCGACCTCGATCTGCGGGGAGGTGAACTCCTCGGTCAGCTCGGCGGTGACGATCTTCGCGTCGCGGGCGGCGCGCAGGAAGGTGATGAGGTCGGCCGCGGTGGACTGTGCACCGGCGTCCGGGCCGCCGAGCGGTGGGAACGCGTCGGCGTTCGAGTGCCAGACGCCGTCGTCGTCGACGTCGCCGCCCTCGGCCAGGCCGGGCTCGCCCGTCCGGCGGTCGACGAAGCCCGAGTGGTCCATGCCGAGGAGCGCGAAGACCTGCTGCTCGATGAGCTGGCGGTACGGCAGCCCCGTCACGCCCTCGAGCGCGAGCCCGAGCAGCACGTAGCCCGCATTGACGTAGTTCGCCTCTTCGCCGGGGGCCGCGAGCGGCTCCTTGTCGGCGAAGAGCGGCAGGAGGTCGGCGGTCTCGCGGATCGACGAGGCCGGGCGCTCGGCCCAGAGGTCGTCGTAGCTCTCGCCGGCGGTCTCGTCGGCGTCGTCGGCGATGCCGGAGGTGTGGGTGAGCAGGTGGAGCAGCTGGACGTCGCGGCGGATGGTGGTGCCGTCGAGGTCGACGTACTCGTGGATCGACTCGTCGAGGTCGATGTGTCCGGCGTCCACCTGCTGGAGCACGGCGGCGGCGGTGAAGAGCTTCGTGATGGAGGCCGTGTCGAAGCGGGTGTCGAGCGTGATGGGTTCGTCGCGCTCCCTCGAGGCGAGGCCTCGGGCGGCCTCGAAGAGCGTCTCGTCACCGCGCTTGACGAGCACGACGCCCGAGAAGTCGGTGGCTTCGATGACGCGGGCGACGCTTTCGGTATCCATCCCCCAACGGTACCGTCGCGGACCCCTCCGTGGCTCCACGCGCCCTGGGGGACCCGATCCGTCGGGGGGGGGCTGACGCGTGTGCATAATGGGTGCAGCACGAAATGTGACCGTGCACATCGAGGTCCGAGGAATCCGTGAGCGACGACGCCGAACGGGGGCGAGCCCCCAATATCCGCGATGTCGCGCGCCTGGCCGGGGTCTCCCACCAGACGGTCTCACGGGTGCTCAACAACCATCCGAGCATCCGCGACTCCACCCGCGACCGGGTCCTCGCCGTAATGGACGAGGTCAACTACCGTCCGAACCGGGCCGCCAGGGCACTCGTGACGAGTCGGTCGCGGACGATCGGCGTGCTCGCGAGCCAGCGGTCGCAGTACGGTCCGGCGAGCATGATCCAGGCGATCGAGAACGCGAGCAAGGACGCCGGGTACCTCGTCAGCACGGCCAACCTGCCCGACGTCTCCGACGCGTCGATCGTCGCCGCCGTCGAGCATCTGCTCGCGCAGTCGGTCGACGGCATCGTGGTCATCGCGCCGCAGGTCCGGGTGTTCCGGGCGATCGAGGAGCTGCAGGTACGGGTGCCGTTCATCGCGGTGCAGTCCGGCGGTGACCTCGACGACCACTCGATCGGTGTCGACCAGGTCGCCGGTGGACGCTTGGCGACACGGCACCTCATCGAGCTCGGGCATCGGAACATCTACCATCTCGCCGGCCCGCAGGACTGGATCGAGGCGGAGGCGCGCATGCACGGGTTCCTCGCCGAGATGAGCGCGCAGGACGTGCCGACGACCGCGCCGATCCTCGGTGACTGGACCGCCGACTTCGGGTATCGCGCCGGGATCGAACTCATGCGGGTGCGCGACTTCACGGCGATCTTCTCCTCGAACGACCAGATGGCGCTCGGTCTCATCCACGCGATCCGCGACGAGGGGTACGACGTGCCCCGGGACGTGTCGATCGTGGGGTTCGACGACATCCCGGAGGCACCGCACTTCTGGCCGCCGCTCACGACCGTGCGGCAGGACTTCGACGAACTGGGGCGTCGTTGTGTCGCGCGGTTGCTCGGCAACCTCGAGGTCGACGCCGTCGGCTACCGCGGCACGATCGAGCCGGAGCTCATCGTGCGGAAGTCGACGGGTCGCCCGGCCTTCTGACCCCTTCGTGGTCGCGTCTGGTGTGGTGGTGGTGGTCCCAGCGCGGTGCGCTGACGTGAGCGCGAGTCACACGCGTGAGCGCGCCCCTCTGGAGACCCGCGCTCAGGTCCATGCCCCGCTCCCACGCCGATTCGCGCGATCTCGCGTCAGCGCACCGCGCTGACGCCGGGTGAGCGCATCTCACGCCGGCGCACCGCGCTGACCACCAGGCCGACAGCACCCAGGGCGAGGATCACCAGGCGGCGGGGTCCGCGATGAGGCGATCGAACGCGAGTTCCGCGGCACCGATGAGCAGGAGGTCCTGGCCGAGTTCCGCACGAACGATCGAGACGTCCTCGAACGGCGGGACGAGCGCCCGCTCACGGACCGCGTCGTGCAACTCCTCCGACGCCAGTTCGAGCACGATCCCGAGATGACCACCGAGGACGACGAGTTCGGGGTCGAGGATGTTCACCGTCCCGGCGAGCGCCCGTCCGAGCGTCCTGGCCTGCCGGACGACCTCCTCCCGCATCGCCCCGGCCGGATCGGCCGCGATGCCCTCGGCGAGCGCCGCTTCGAGGACCGCGTCGTCCCCGGCGGCGAGACCGGCGACACGGAGGAGCTCGCTGCGTCGCACAGCGTCTTCGAGCGCATTGCCGGCGGTCGTCGCCGAGGTGTGGCCGAACTCCCCCGCGTAGCCGCGTGCACCACCGACGGGTCGGCCGCCGGCGATGATGCCACCACCGATACCGCTCGCGCCACCGTTCAGGTAGACGAGGTCGTCGATACCGCGGCCCGCCCCGAAGGTCCGCTCCGCCCGGGCGCCGAGACTCGCGTCGTTGGCCGCGAACACCGCACGACCGGTCGCGGCACGCAACCGTTCGACCAAGGGCTCGTCGACCCACCCGAGGTGCGGTGCGAGCCGGACGACCCCGTCGGCGTCCCGGACGAGACCGGGGACCGCCAGCCCGATCCCACCGCCGCCGCGAGCTTCTTCGGGCAGGCGGTCGGCGAGTTCCGCGACCAGTTGCGCGATGATCGCCGTCGCCTCGGCCGCCGTCGGTGTCGTGTCGACCTCGCGACGCACGCGCTCGAGGACCTCGCCGCCGAGTCGCACGGCCGCCACCGTGATCGCGTCGAGTTCCGGGTTCGCTGCGAAGGCGACGGCTCGCGGGCCGGCTGAGACGAGTGGCGACGGCCGGCCGACACCCTGCCCACCGACCGGGACGGACTCCGTGACGATACCGATCGAGGCGAGTTCCGTGACGAGCGCGGCGACCGTGGACCGGTTGAGCCCGGTCGTCCTCGTGAGCGCCGACCGCGACTGCACGCCGCCCTGATGGACGAGCTCGACGATCCGGCCGAGGTTGCGACGGCGCACCGAGTCGAGTCCGCTCCCCATGCCGGATCCGCCCGCTGGACCCGCCCCGACCGCTGTCGACTCGCTCACACGCACACCCTCTACTCGATCCCTCCAGTGTCCCCTATCCGAGCACACGCCGGTTCACCCGCCTCCGGCCACGGATGGTTGACTGGACGGATGCCCGCCGCCTGGACACTCCGCCCCGCCACCATCGACGACTCGACCTGGATGGTCGAGTTGCGTGCCGTCGTCATGCGACCCGACCTCGAGCGCCTCGGTCGCTACGACGAGACCCGCGTGCGTCAGCGCTTCCTCAGCGGATATCGACCGGAACACACCTCGGTGATCGAGGTCGAGGGCATCACGGCCGGGCTGGTCGCCCTCCGCCCGGAACCCGACGAGCGGTGGCTGGAGCACTTCTATCTGGCGCCCGAGCACCAGGGCGCGGGCCTCGGCACCGCGGTGCTCACGCGGCTCCTGGCCGACGACGGTGACCCGCGCCCGTTCCGCCTGAACGTCTTGCAGGGCAGCCCGGCCCGCCGCCTCTACGAGCGCCACGGCTTCACGCTCGAACGCGAGGACGAGGTCGACGTCTGGATGGTCCGCGGCGCGGGAGCAGGAGATCGGCACGGTGGCAGGACGTTCGGCTGAGTGACGTCCTGCCACCGCGCGGATCTCCTCCTGCGACGCCGGCACCGGCACCGGCACCGGCACCGGCTAGCGGGTGAGCAGCGCGACGCCCGACCAGCTCAGGCGGGCTGGCGGACCGTGGTGACGATGTCGACGAGGTGCGGGTCGGCCGGCGCGGAGCCGAAGCCGAAACGCACGGGCGGGTCGAGTCGGGCGAGGGTGCCGAGGTCGGCACCGGACCAGCTCGCGGTGGCGGCGGTTATGCGGCGGGCGCCGGTCACGCCGTAGTACTCGCGTCGACCGTTGCCTGCGGAGCCTGCCGTCCGGGCGCCGGGTTGGAGCACGCGGGCGAGGGGGTCGATCGTCTGCAGCCAGACCGGGTTCACGGCCACGGGTTTGGGGACGACCCGGAGCGCTCGACCGAGCGGAGAGCTCCCGCCGATGCGGAGGGTCGTGTCGAGCGGACCGCCCACGAAGCGGAGCCCCGTCGGCAGGCGGGTCCAGCCGACGGTGCCGATCTCGACGTCGTCGAAGGTGTACGTGGAGGAGATGAAGTCGGCGATCTCCTGGGTCGGCGCGAGCAGCAGGCGTTTGCCGCGGGAGTCCTCGATCATCGCGTCGGCGAACGAGCCGAACGGCGAGGTGGACCAGAGCCCGAGGACGATGCGGACGCCGCCCGTGGTGCCGTAGCCGGCGATCCTCCCGGAGAAACGAAGGTCGGTTGCGGGCATGGGATCACCCTAGTCGCCCCTCCTGCGGGAGTGTCCGTGAACGGCGGTCCGCGGCCCGGTCCCCGAGCGGGTCGACGGGCGCGCGAGCACCACCCGGTTGACGGAGTCCGCCCGATCCGCTTCCGTGGGACCATGCCGACCTCGCTGCTCCTCCTCGCCGACACCCACCTGCCGAAGCGGGCGAAGGTCCTGCCGGACGCGGTCTGGGCCGCCGTCGACACGGCCGACCTCGTCGTCCACGCGGGTGACTGGGTCGATGAGGCGACCCTCGACGCCCTCGAGGCCCGGGCGACCCGCCTCGTCGGTGTCTTCGGCAACAACGACGGCCCAGGCCTCCGCGCGCGTCTTCCCGAGGTCGCGCGCTTCGAGCTCGACGGCCTGCGGTTCGCCGTCGTCCATGAGACGGGGGCGGCGACCGGTCGCGAGCGACGGGCCGACGAGGCCTTCCCCGACACCGACGTCCTCGTCTTCGGACACAGCCACATCCCGTGGGACACCGTCTCCCCCGCGGGTCTGCGTCTGCTCAACCCCGGGTCGCCGACGGACCGCCGTCGTCAACCGGAGTGCACGATGATGACCGCGCGGGTGACCGACGGCACCCTCACCGACGTCCGCCTGCTTCCGGTCCCGCGAACTGTCACTCGACGCTAGTCCGAGCGGCTGGAACTGTGCCGGAGTGACAGTTCGCGGGCCACGGGTGCCGGACGGTCGACGGTGCTGCTCAGTTCCACGACGCGGTGCTCACGACCGGCGACGATGATCGCCTCCATGATCTCCAACACGTGGAACGCGAGGTCGCCCGAGGCCCGATGCGGTCGGTCCTGTTCGATCGCCTCGGCCAGGTCCGACAGGCCGACCCCGCGCCCGGCGTCGACGAAGCCGGCGCTGTCGGGGACGGCACGCCAGGTGCGGTCGTCGGCCGTCGCGATCTCCACCGGGTCCGAGAACCGGTTCGGGTCGGGCACGGCGACCGTCCCGCCCGTCCCGTAGACCTCGAAGAGCGGCGCTCGGCTCGCCCACACCTCGAACGAGACCGTCACGGTCGAGACCACCCCGTTCGCGTGCTCGAGGATCGCGGTGACGTGCGTGTCGACCTCCTCGTGCACCGGGATCGGCGTCCCGGCCAGCGCTCCGGTCGCGACCGACCGCTCACGATCCGACCGCGCGACCGCGCCCGACACCCGCACGACGGGACCGAAGAACGACACGAGGCTCGTCAGGTAGTACGGCCCCATGTCGAGGAGCGGTCCGCCACCCGGCTGGTAGTAGAACGCGGGGGCCGGGTGCCACAGCTCGTGTCCCGGGGCGCTCCAGGCGACGGCTGCGGCGATCGGCCGACCGATGGCGCCGCTGTCGAGCACGGCGAGCGCCGTCTGGACCCCGGACCCGAGGACGGTGTCCGGCGCGCTGCCGACGCGGAGGCCCTTCGCCGCCGCGAGCTCGAGCACCGGTCGCGCCTCGGCGGTCGACAGCGCGAGGGGCTTCTCCCCGTAGACGTGCTTGCCGGCCTCGAGGGCCCGGAGCGCCACCTCGGCGTGCGCGGCCGGGATGGTGAGGTTCAGGACGACGTCGACCTCGGGGTCGGCGAGCAGTTCGTCGACGCTCGACGACCGCACGCCCTGTTCGGCGGCGACCTCCGCGGCGCGGGCGAGGTCGAGGTCCGCGACGACGACGAGCTCGAGGTTCGGCAGCTTCGGGAACTCGGCGAAGTACTGCTTCGAGATGTTGCCGACGCCGATGACGCCGACCCGGAGGACGGACCCTCCGGTGCTCTCCAATGGCCCGTTCAGCGCGCTGCCCACAGCAGGCCCCTTTCGATGATGGTGCGGACGTTCGGGTCTTCGACGATCTCGATGCGGTGGCCGGGCGCGGACACGAAGATCCTGCCCTTCCCCCACTGGCGGGTCCAGATGGCGGGCGCCGTGACGGGACGGTTCCACGCGTCCCAGGGCCGCACCTCCTGCGTCGTCGTCGCGAGGACGTCGTTGTACTCGTCGCTCAGCACCCAGTACTGCTCGGTGACGAGGTCGAAGTCCTCGATCCCCTCGGTGATGGGGTGCGTCCGGCCGTACTCGGTGATGTGGACGGTGTAGGGGATGTAGTTGTCGGACTGCTCCCCCGTCCGCTCGGCCGGGTCCTTGCCGGCGTGGTGCGCGAACTGGCCACCGATCATGTGGAGGTAGTCGGCGTTGTTGCGGTACGAGTCCGCGATCCCGCCGTGCCAACCGGCCATGCCCGTCCCGTTCAGGACGGCGCGTTGCAGGCCGGCGAACTCCTCCGGCTCGATGGTGTTCATCGTGTTGATCTGCACGATGAGGTCGACCGTGTCGAGGTAGTCGGTGTCCGTGTAGACGGTGGTCCCGTCCTCGACGCGGACGGTGAACCCGTTCGCCTCCAGGAAGGGGATGAAGGCCGCGGTCGTCTCGACGGGCATGTGTCCGTCCCAGCCGCCTCGCACCACGAGCGCCTGCTTGTCAGTCATGTGTTCCTCTCAGGGGGTGGTTCGGTCTCCGGTCGACTCGCGACCGGCACTACTTGCTGAAGCCGGCGGTCATGCCACTGATCAACTGGCGTCGGCCGAACAGGTACAGGATGAAGATCGGCAGGGTCGACAGCACCACGGCGGCGAGCACGGCCGGCACGTTCACGCTGAACGAGCCCTGGAACGTCCACAGCGACAACGGCAGCACCCGGTTGCTCGGCGACTGCGTGAGCACGAGCGGGAACAGGAAGCCGTTCCACACGTTGAGCGCGTTGTAGAGCGCGACGGTGACGATCGCCGGCCGGGCGAGCGGGAGGACGAGCGACACCAGGGTCCGCCAGCTCGACGCGCCGTCGACGGTCATCGACTCGAACAGCTCCTTGGGGATGTCGCGGATGAAGTTCGACAGGATGAGCACGGTGACGGGCACCGCGAAGCCGATCGACGGCAGGATCAGCGCCAGGAGGGTGTCGTAGAGTCCCGCCTTACTGAGCATGTAGAACAGCGGGATGATCGTCGCCTGCAGCGGGATCGCGAGGCCGAGCAGGAAGAACGAGAACGCTCCCCGCGTGAATCGGGAGTTGGTGCGCACGATCGCGTACGACGCCATGAGGCAGACGAACACGGTGACGGCGACGCTCGCGACGGTGATGACGACGCTGTTGCCGAGGTACAGGAAGAAGTCGCTCTGCAGGACGAGCGCGTAGCCGTCGAGGGTCGGGTCGGTGGGTGGGATGAGCTGGTTGCTCGAGAAGAACCCGGCCTGCGGGCGCACGCTCGTGATGACGATGTAGTAGATCGGCAGCACGATGATGAGCAGCCAGATCCATGCGCCGATCCCGCCGATGATGTTCGGCTTGCGGCGGGCACCGCGGGGGCGCCTGCCTCGCGTCTCGTGCTCGCCCGGGCGTCCGCGCTTGGACCCGGCGGTCGAGACGCTGACCGTGTCGAGGCTTCCCGTCGGGAGCCCACCGGGCTTCGTGAGTGGGTTGGTCGCTGACATCAGAGGCCCTCCTGCTGACTGTCCATCTTGGCGAAGCCGCTCAGCTTGGTGAGCAGCAGGGCGATGGCGAGACCGATGACGGCCAGGATGATCGCCATGACGCTCGCCTGCCCGAACTGGCTCGCGGAGAAGCCCGTCACGTACATGAGGATCGGGAGGATGCGGGTGCCGGCGCTCGGAACACCGCCCGTGAGCACGAAGATCACGTCGAAGTAGGTGAGCGAACCGATGATCATGAGCGTGGACGACGTCACGAGCGTGTACCGCAGCTGCGGGAGCGTGATGTGGAAGAACTGCTTGACCGTCCCCGCACCGTCGATCTCGGCCGCCTCGTAGAGGGACGCCGGGATCTGCCGCACGCCACCCTGGAACAGGAGCGTGTGGAAGGGCACGAACTGCCACGCGATGATGAAGATCACGACGAAGAGCACGAGCTGCTGGTTGCCGAGCCAGTCCTGCTTGAGGAACGGGATGCCGAGCGACGCCGACAGACCGAAGTTCGGGTCGAGGATCGCCTTGAACGCGATGGCCGTCGCCGCCGACGACAGCAGGAGTGGCAGGAAGAAGATCGCGCCGAGGACGGCCCGGTTGCGCTGCTTGCCGGCGGTCCAGGTCCCGAGCAGCAGACTGATCGGTGTCTGGACGATCCAGGAGATCACGATGACCTTGAGGGTCAGGACGAGCGCGTCGATCGCGACCGGGTCGACGAGGACCGAGGCCCAGTTGTCGAGGCCGACCCACGCGGGGTCGGTGATCGCGTCCCAGCGGGTGAAGCTCAGGTACAGGGCGACGATGAGCGGGATGATCGCGAAGACGAGGAAGAAGCCCAGCGCCGGCGCGACCATCCAGCCGCTGGGGCCGGTGCGGCGGCGCATCGCTGCCGCACCGGCCCCTCGGGCCCCGTTCAATGGACGGGTGACGGTCATCGGGAGATCACTGTCCGATCGTCTTGTTCATGTTGTCGGAGAACTCCTGCGGGGTGATCTGCAGGTTGAAGAGCTGGTCGAGGTTCGTCAGCAGCGCGGTCGCTTGTGCCGGCGGGAGCGCCTGGTCCCACGACATCTGGAAGTTCTTGGCGTTCTTCGTCAGGTCGTAGACGGTCGTGCCGAAGTCGCCGCCGGCGTCCGCGATCTCCGAGTCGATGTCGGTGATGGGCGGCACCTGGCCGGCCTTCACCATGCGGTCGATGTAGCCCTTGTCGAACACGCCCTCGGTGAGGTACTTCAGCGCGCTGGCCTTCTGCTCCTTCGTCGCCGAGGCGGAGATGGAGAAGTACCCGGACGGGTTGCCGACGATGTTCGACGGGTCGCCCTTGCCACCGGTGACGGCGGGGAAGGTCGTGTAACCGAGACCCTTCTCGGCGAACTCGGCCGCCTGCTGCTTGAAGGTCGTCATGACCCAGGCGCCCTGGAGCATCATCGCGGCCTTGCCCGTGTAGAGCAGGGCGACGTCGGCGTTGCTGTCGGCGGTGACCGAGGCGTAGCCGTCGACGAACGCGCCGGCCTTCACGAGCTCCTGGATCTTCTCGTTCGCCTCGATGATGCCGGGGTCGCTCCATGCGTCGGCCTCACCGGCCATGATCTTGTTGAAGGCCTCGGGGCCGGCGACGCGGTCGACGAGGTACTCCTCCCACATGAGCGACGGCCACTTGGAGGCACCGGCGAGCGAGAACGGGGCCACGCCCGCGGCCTTGAGCTTGGGGATGGCGTCGACGATCTCGTCGAAGTTCGTCGGGACCTCGACGCCGGCGGCCTTCAGGACGTCCTTGTTGTAGTAGAACATGATCGGCGTGGTGGCGTTCATCGGCACCGCGTAGACCTTGTCGTCGATGACGCCCTGGTTCCAGACGGACTCGAGGAACTTGCCCTTGGCGTCCGCGGTCTCCGAGGTGATGTCGGCGACCTTGCCGGCGTCCACGTAGGAGTTCAGCGTGCCGCCCGCCCAGCTGTAGATGATGGTCGGGGCGCTGCCCGCGCCGACGGCCGTGCGGATCTTGGTCTTGTAAGCGTCGTTCTGGAAGTAGGTCGCGGCGACCTGGCCGTCGGCGTTGGCGGCGTTCCACTCCTTGAGCGACGGGCCGAGGACGGTGTCCTCGTCGGTGCCGGTGAGGCCCCAGAGGGTGGCACTGCCGCTCGGGGCGCCGCCGCCGCTGGAGCAGGCGGTCGCGCCGAGCATGAGGGCCGAGACGCCGAGGGCGACTGCGGCCAGTCGGGTCCGGCGGCGGGATGAAGTACGAAGCGTCATTGCGTTCTCTCCTTGGTGGGTGCTGCTGCTGATGGTGCGATGGGGACGGATCAGTCGGTGGGTGTCCAGGCGCTGCCGTTCGCCGCGCTCGACTCGACGGCACGCAGGACCCGCTGGACCTGCAGCCCGTCGGCGAAGGACGGCTCGGGATCGGTGCCGCCGGTGATGGCCTGGACGAGGTCGCGCACCTGGTGCGAGAACGGGTGCTCGTAGCCGATGCCGTGACCGGTCGGCCACCAGGCGGCCATGTACGGGTGCTCCGGCTCGGTGACGACGATGCGCGTGAAGCCCTGCTTGCCGGCGGGAGCGGTGGCGTCGTACACCTCGAGCTCGTTCATCCGCTCGAGGTCGAAGGCGATGGCTCCGCGCGATCCGCTCAGCTCGATGCGGAGCGCGTTCTTCCGGCCGGTCGCGTACCGGGTCGCCTCGAAGGCACCGATGGCGCCGTCCGCGAGTCCGCCCGTGAGCTTCGCGGTGAACCAGGCGGCATCGTCGACGGTGACCGCACCGCGCTCATCGGAGGCGGTCCCGCTCAGGCCGACGGTCTCGCCGAGGAGTGGTCGCTCGGTGACGAAGGTGGCGAGCGTCCCGCTGACGGTGTCGAGTCGGGCGCCGGTCAGGTGCTGCACGAGGTCGATGGCGTGCGCGCCGATGTCACCGAGCGAGCCGGAGCCGGCCTGGTCCTTGTCGAGGCGCCAGGTCATCGGGCCCTCCGCGTCGCTCAGCCAGTCCTGGAGGTAGAGCGCGCGGATCTGGCGGACGTCGCCGAGCGCGCCCTCCGCGATGAGCTGGCGGGCGTACCCGATGGCGGGCACACGACGGTAGCTGAAGCCGACCATGGAGCGGACGCCGCGGGCCCTCGCCGCCTCGGCCGCGGCGACCATCAGCTCCGCCTCCTCGACGCTGTTGGCGAGCGGCTTCTCGCAGAGGACGTGCTTGCCGGCTTCGAGGGCGGCGATCGCGATCTCGACGTGCGAGGAGCCGGGGGTGCAGACGTCGACGATGTCGATGGACGGGTCGGCGATGACGCTCCGCCAGTCGGTCGAGGCCGACTGCCAGCCGAACTTCACGCGGGCCGCTTCGAGCGCTTCGGCGTTGCGGCCGACGATCGTCGCCATGACCGGTTCCGCGTCGAGGTCGAAGAAGCGCGGTGCGGTGCGCCAGGCCTGCGAGTGTGCGGCTCCCATGAAGCCGTATCCGATCATCGCGACCCGGAGTTCCGGCCGTCCGCTTCCCGCCATGTGCAACGCTCCCGAGCTGCTCGCGCAGCTGCGGCCCCGGGGTTCCGGATCGCTTCGCTGCGGTGCCCTGAAGCTAGCCCCGCCGCCTGTCTGCCCGCAACTTCCCTATCCCGCATTGGAAACTTTTCGCACCCATCGCCCACCAGCCCATCCCCACCGTTACCCACGAACTGTCGCTCCGGCACAGTCCCGACCGCCGGGACGAGCGGCGAGTGACAGTTCGCGGGCTAGGGGGTGGGCGGGGCAGCGGTCGAACCCCGGACGACGAGGGAGGTGGCGAGGTCGAGGCGGATGTTGTCGACCGACTCGGAGCGCAGTTTCAGGACCAGGCGGGTCGCCTCCTCGGCCATCTCGATGAGCGGCTGCCGGATGGTCGTGAGAGCCGGGCCGACCCACTTGGCCGGCGGGACGTCGTCGTACCCGACGACCGACAGCTGCTCCGGGATCGAGATCCCGAGCGAGCGCGCCGCCTCGTAGACGCCGAACGCCTGCATGTCGTTGCCGGCGAAGATCGCGGTCGGTCGGTCCTCGAGCTGCAGCAGTTCGAGCGCAAGGACGCGTCCGGCCTCCGGGATGAACTCCCCGCGGCGCAGGATCGTCTCGTCGAGCGGGATCCCGGCCTCCTCGAGCGCGGACCGGTAGCCGGAGACCCGCGCCCGCGAGCACATGAGGTCCTGCGGGCCCGAGATCAAGCCGATCCTGCGGTGACCGAGCTCGATGAGGTGGCGCGTCGCGGCCATCCCACCGGACCAGTTCGTGGAGCCGATGGCGGCGACCTCCGGGCCCGGGTCCCCCGCCGGGTCGACCACGACGACCGGGATGTTGCGCGTGTGGAGCTGGCGCCGGTACGCCGGGTCGATGTCCGAGAACACGAGGATGACCCCGACGGGCTTCCGCGAGATGATGCTCTCGACCCAACCCTCGCCGGTCGAACGCCGAGCGCCCGTCTCGGTGAGGGTGACGCTCATGCCGTGCTGGCGCGCGACCTTCTCGACACCGCGGATGATCTCGAGCGACCACGAGCTGTCGATGTACTCGAAGACGAGCTCGATGAGCGAGCCCTGCGCGAGCTCGGCACCGCGGCGACTGTACCCGTGGCGGTCCAGCAGCCGTTCGACGATCTCCCGGGTGTCCGGCGACACCCCCGGCCGCCCGTTGAGCACCTTCGAGGCGGTCGACACCGACACGGAGGCCTCCCTGGCGATGCGCGACAGGGTCGCGCGCCCGCCACCGGCACCGGGTCCAGCGGTCTGCACCGCGAGGTCGTCGCTCATCCGAGTCCTCCGATCCCGCTCCGTCGGGCCGGGCGGCCGTCTCTCCAGCGAGAAGTTCTGCCCATGCTAACGAAATATTTCGCGACCTTCGACCGGTGACGCGAGGCCGACGATCTGCTAGTCTCGACTATAAGTTGTGGTTAACAACAAATCATCCACTCACCAACGACGTTGAAGGACTGCACGCATGAGCCTCACCCCCACCAAAGCCGATCGGTTCTCCTTCGGCCTCTGGACGATCGGCTACAACGGGACCGACCCGTTCGGTGGCCCCACCCGCCCCGACCTCGACGTGGTCGAGGCCGTCACCCGCCTGAACGACCTCGGCGCCTACGGTCTCACCTTCCACGACGACGACCTCTTCGCCTTCGGCTCGACCGACGCCGAACGCCAGAAGCAGATCGACCGCCTCAAGCAGGCCCTCGCCGACACCGGCGTCATCGTGCCGATGGTGACCACCAACCTGTTCAGCGCGCCCGTCTTCAAGGACGGCGGCTTCACCTCGAACGACCGCGCCGTCCGTCGCTTCGCCCTCCGCAAGGTGCTCCGCAACCTCGACCTCGCCGCCGAGCTCGGTGCCAAGACCTTCGTCATGTGGGGCGGCCGAGAGGGCGCCGAGTACGACTCCGCGAAGGACGTGCAGGCGGCCCTCGAGCGCTACCGCGAGGCCGTCAACTTCCTCGGCGACTACGTGACCGACAAGGGCTACGACATCCGCTTCGCGATCGAGCCGAAGCCCAACGAGCCCCGCGGCGACATCCTGCTCCCGACACTCGGCCACGCCATGGCGTTCATCGAGACCCTCGAGCGCCCGGAGCTCGTCGGCATCAACCCCGAGGTCGGCCACGAGCAGATGGCGGGCCTGAACTTCACCGCCGGCATCGCCCAGGCGCTCTACCAGGGCAAGCTCTATCACATCGACCTCAACGGCCAGCGGGGCATCAAGTACGACCAGGACCTCGTCTTCGGTCACGGCGACCTGCAGAACGCGTTCTCGCTCGTCGACCTCCTCGAGCACGGTGGCGTGAACGGCGGCCCCGCGTACGACGGCCCGCGTCACTTCGACTACAAGCCGAGCCGCACCGAGGACATCACCGGCGTGTGGGACTCCGCAGCCGCCAACATGCGCATGTACCTGCTGCTCAAGGAGCGCGCCGAGGCGTTCCGCGCCGACCCCGAGGTGCAGGAGGCGCTGGCAGCCGCCCGCGTGCCCGAGCTGCGCGAGCCGACGCTCAACCCCGGCGAGACCGTCGAGCAGCTGCTCGCCGACCGCTCGTCGTACGAGGACTTCGACGCCGACGCCTACTTCGGCGGCAAGGGCTTCGGGTTCGTCCGCCTGCAGCAGCTGGCCGTCGACCACCTCATGGGCGCGCGCTAGCCGACACCCGCGAACCTGGCGTTCCGTCTCCTGATCCGAGAGGATCGGGGGCGGAACGCCGTTCCGCGTTCCACCCCCACAGCAGACCCGGCGGTCACCCGACCGCCCACCACCGAGAACAGGGAGAGCGATGACGCTCGTCGCCGGCATCGATTCGTCCACCCAGAGCTGCAAGGTCGTCATCCGCGACGCCGAGACCGGAGCGCTCGTCCGCGAAGGACGCGCGGCGCACCCCGCCGGCACCGAGGTCGACCCGGCCGCTTGGTGGCAGGCGCTGCAGGAGGCGGCCTCCGCCGCAGGCGGATTGGCCGATGTCGCCGCGGTGTCGGTCGCGGCCCAGCAGCACGGCATGGTAGCGCTCGACGTCGACGGACGCGTCATCCGTCCGGCACTCCTCTGGAACGACACCCGGAGCGCGCAGGCCGCGACGGACCTCATCACGGAGTTCGGCGCTGCGGAACTCGCCCAGCGGACCGGGTGCGTCCCCGTCGCCTCCTTCACGATCACGAAGCTGCGCTGGCTGCGCGATGCCGAACCCGCGAACGCCGCCGAGGTCGCCGCCGTCGCGCTCCCCCACGACTGGCTGAGCTGGCGTCTGCGCGGCTTCGGTCCGGCAGACGAGAGCCCACTCGGCGCGGACCTCGCCGAACTGACGACCGACCGATCCGACGCCTCCGGCACCGGGTACTGGTCGCCCGCCGACGGTGAGTACGACCGCGAGCTGCTCGTCGCAGCGCTCGGCCACGATGCGATCCTCCCACGTGTGCTCGCGCCGGAGGAGTCGGCCGGTACCGGTGTCGACGGTGGCATCATCGGGCCGGACACCGTCATCGGGGCGGGCGCCGGTGACAACGCGGGAGCCGCCCTCGGGCTCGGGGCGACGGCCGGCGACGTCGTCGTGTCGATCGGGACGAGCGGGACGGTGTTCGCCGTGACGCCGGCCGTGGTCCGCGACAGCTCGGGCACCGTCGCCGGGTTCGCCTCCGCCGACGGCGCGTTCCTGCCGCTCATCGCGACGCTCAACGCCGCCCGGATCCTCGACGCGGTGGCCGCGCTACTCGGCGTCGACCACGCGGAACTCGGTCGACTCGCGCTCGAGGCCCCGGCCGGAGCGCGCGGTCTCGTGCTCCAGCCGTACTTCGAGGGTGAGCGCACGCCGAACCAGCCGGACGCCACGGCGACCCTCTTCGGCATGACCCTGGAGTCGACGACGCGGGAGGGGCTCGCCCGGGCGGCGATCGAGGGGCTGCTCTGCGGACTCGCCGACGGTCTCGACGCGGTGCTCGCGCAGGGCGTCACGGCGGAACGGGTCCTCCTCATCGGCGGAGCGGCGCAGAACCCGGCGGTGCAGGCGATCGCCCGCGAGGTCTTCGACGTCCCGGTCGTCGTACCGGCACCCGGGGAGTACGTCGCCGACGGCGCAGCGGTGCAGGCGGCCTGGGCGCTCAGCGGGACCCGTCCGGTGTGGACCGTGGTGGGAGCCGGCGACGGTGCCGACCAGGCGGACGCAGTCGCTGCGGACGCCTCCGGGATCGCCCGCGAGCAGTACGCCGCCCGAGCCTGAGCCGGTGCCCGAGGCGACCTCCACCAGTCCCGGGGCCGACCTCCGCCGGTCATCGAACCGACCCCCACCGGTCACTGAGCCTGTCGAAGGGCCACCGCGGAATCTTCCGCGAGGCGGAGACGTTGGCGACGGTATGCGATCGATCGTCTACTCCACCAACGGTGACCCGTCCGTCCTCCACCTCGTCGAGCGCGAGCTCCCCGAGCCCGGCCCCGGCGAGGTCCGTGTCAAGCTCGCGTTCTCCGGCGTCAACCCGACCGACTGGAAGACGAGGCGCGGCGGCGGCCCCTCGGGTGGCATGCCCTTCCCCGAGGTCGTCCCGAACCTCGACGGTGCCGGCGTGGTCGACGCGGTCGGCCCCGCTGCCGGCGACGCGGCGACCACGACCACCTTCGCCGTCGGCGACCGCGTCTGGGTGTACCTCGCTGCACACGAGAGCCCGCTGGGCACGGCTCAGGAGTTCACGGTGCAGCCCATCTCCCGTGTGGTCCCCCTGCCCGACGCCGCGTCCTTCGAACTCGGCGCCAGCCTCGGTGTCCCCGCGATGACCGCGCACCGTGCACTCACCGTCGCGCAGGATGGTCCGACCCGCCTCACCCCCGGTGCCCTCGACGGTCGGACGGTCCTCGTCCAGGGTGGCGCCGGCGCCGTCGGCAATGCCGCGATCCAGCTCGCGCGCTGGGCGGGCGCGACGGTCATCAGCACCATCAGCAGCGACGAGAAGGCCCGCCTCGCGACCGCCGCGGGAGCGCACCACGTCGTGAACTACCGCGAGGGCGACACCGCCGCGGCGATCCGCGAGGTGGCGCCCGACGGCGTCGACCTCGTCGTGGAGGTCGCGATCGCGCAGAACCTACCCCTCGACCAGGCGGTCCTCGCCCCGCGCGGCACGGTCGTCAGCTACGCGAACAATGGCGGTGACTCGATCACGCTCGACATCCGCCCGCACATGGGGCTCAACACGCGGCTCCAGTTCATGCTGCTCTACACGGTCGGCGACGCCGCACTCCACGCCGCCGCTGAGGACATCACCGCCGCGATCGAGGACGGCGCGCTCCACGTCGGCGAAGACCACGGCCTGGCGCTCACGGTGTTCCCGCTCGCCGAGACGGCTGCTGCCCACGCCGCCGTCGAGGACGACACGGTCGGGAAGGTCCTCATCGACGTCACCGCATGACGTGCGTCACCGCCGGGTGACGTGATCAGGGGCGGTACTGGGTGGCCAGTGCCGCCCCTGCCGCACGCAGGTGGACGAGCGGTTCGGCCATCGCCGCCTCGACACCGCCGGCCAGCTCCGTGAGCGATGCCGCCGCGAGGAAGATCCCCTCGGTGGGCGCCTGGATCGCTCCGGCGACGAGCATGGTCCGGTCCGCCGCGAGCCCCGCGACCCAGGAGGCGACCTTGCCGTCGGCCGTCTGGTCGTCGAAGCGGCCCTCGCCCGTGATCACGATCGACGCCGCCTCGGCCGCTTCCGGGAGGGCGATCGCCTCACCGACGCCGCGCGCGCCCGAGGTGGCGGTGGCACCCCACAGCAGGAGGCCGTAGCCCGCACCGCCCGCGGCACCGGCACCGGGTTCGACCGCTGCGCGTTCCGCGTGGTCCCGCCCGAACGCCTCCGCGGCGCGGGTCGCGAACCGCGCGAGGTTCGCGTCGAGGACGGGGACGTCCGTCGCGTCTGCCCCCTTCTGCGGTCCGAACACCGCTGCGGCGCCGCGGTCGCCGAGCAGCGGGTTGGTCACGTCGCTGAGGATGACCGCACCGTCGGCCGGCAGCGCACGGAGGCCGGTGGTGTCGATCCGGTCCAGGGTTGCCAGCCCCGCATTGCCGTGCGCCGTCGAACCGCCGTCGGCATCGATCAACCGGGCGCCCAGCGCGGACAGGAGTCCGGCTCCACCGTCCGTGCTGGAGCTTCCGCCGATCGCGAGCAGCAGTCGTCGCGCACCGTGGTCGAGGGCGGCTGCGATGGCCTCGCCGAAACCGACGGTGTGCGCTGCGAACGGCTGCAGGGGGTCGAGGAGGGTCAGCCCGCTCGTCTGCGCCAGTTCCACGACCGCGGAGCCGTCGGGCAACTCGAGCCATTCGGCGTCCACCGGGTCGCCGACCGGGCCGGTGACCGTGATCGGGTGCCGACGCGCTCCAGGGACGGCGGCCGCGAATGCGTCGAGCGTGCCCTCGCCGCCGTCGGCCATGGGAAGCGACTGCAGGAGGTCATCCGGCCGGACGGTCCGCCACCCGTCGGCGATCGCCTCGGCGACCTCCGCGGCGGTCGCCGTGCCCTTGAACGAGTCCGGTGCGATGACGATGTGCTGGGTCATGTCTTCAGCCTCCCACGGTGGACGGGATCTGGTGGGTCGAGGCCGAGCTCGTCGTCAGCACCTCGACACCGTCCGGCGTGACCACGACGGTGTCCTCGACCTTCACGCCGGGTGCGGTCGGGTTCCAGGCGAAGGCCTGCCAGGGCTGGACGACATCGCTCGCCTCAGGCGTGGCGCGCGGATCGCGTCCCGCGTAGCCGGCCGCACCGCCCTGATGGTGTTTCGTCCACTCCTCGGCGTCGAAGCCCTGCTCGGCGTAAGCGGCACTCCCCGTCCGGAGGATGTCGGCGAGCGAGGCACCCGGCACGGTGGCGTCGAGATAGGCACGTTCGACGGCCCGGATGCGCTGCATGCCGGTGGTGAACGGCTCGGCCGGGGTGCCACCCTCGTCGAACCACCGTGTGAGGTTCACGATGAGCCCGTCGCGGCGGCCGCAGGCGACGACCATGGCCCGGGAACCGAGTCGCCCCTCGGTCGGCAGCGGGTGCCGATGGGCGAGTCTGTGCTCCCCGGCGACGAGGAGGACGAGAGGGTCGATCCCGGCCGCGACGAGGCGCCCGGCGAGGTCAGCGGCGACCTCGCGTTCCGTCCAGTCAGGAGCGACCTCGTCGACGAGCGTCTCGAGCGCCGACGTCGTCGCCCGCCCGAGCGAACGGAACCGCGAGAGTTCGGCAGGGAGGAGCGACGCACGCGCCGCCCGAAGCTCGGCGGCGACGTCGGCCTCCTGCAGCACCCCGTCCCCACTCGGCAGCACCGTGTCGATCGGCGTGTGCCACGGCACCGTCCGAACCCGGATGTCGGGCAGCTCCTCGGCCTGCAGCCGGTCCACCTCGTTGGAGGTCGCGACGAGCCACGCGTCGCCCGGCGAGACCACGACCGCGACGATCGGGTCGGCCGCGAGACTCACATGGACGCGAGAGCCGTCGAGGTACCAGCTGACCGCGGCGGCGGACCGCAGCACGATCGTGCCTGCTCCGCGTGCCTCCAGGAGCGACACGAGCCGGGCGTGCTTGCGCCGGCGGTCGTCCTCGTCCGGCCCGGGTCGCTCGTCGTTCACCGCCGGGCCCAATCGGTCCCGAGTTCGGCGAAGGTGCTGCCGGTGGCGGCCGCTTCGGCGACGAGCTCCTCGATCCTCGGGATCACCGGGCGGCGCTCGTCGCCCGTCCCGAACCACTCGACGAGATCAGCGGGGATGGGGTGCGGCGCTGGGGCCGATCGGACCGCGTCGAGGACGGCGGTGAAGGCGGACGCGTCGGCCAGGGAGCTGACGAGTGCGGCGTCCTGACCCGCCCGGACCGCCTCGCGCGCGCGGAGGAGGTCGGGGAGCAGCTCGGTCCGGCCTGTGGTCCAGCGTCGCGGGGTGACGCCGTCGACGACCACCTCGACCTCGTCGCGCGTGTAGTGGAACCGGATCGAGCCGAGCTCCCCGTGCACCGTGACCACCGGGTCGGTCGTCGCCTGCGCGCACAGGGTGAGCGCCGCCGTCATGACCGGACCGCGCTGTGGGGTGATGCGGACGACCGAGGTGTCGTCGGCCTCGATGTCGTTGGCCCGGTACTGGTCGAGGTCGATGGTGGCGATCGCCGCACGGTCGGTCGTGCCGCCGAGCCGCAGCATGGTCTGGACCGCGTGCGCGAGAGGGTTGGTGACGACACCGTCCACGACGGGCACACCGTCGAGCGAGCGCCTGCCCGACCACGCGGCACGCGTCCAGTACCCGACGGTGCGGACCCAGGTTCCCCTCGCCTCGAGCGCTGTCACGGCCCCGATCTCCCCGCTGTCGACGATGGCCGCGATCTCGCCGATCGCGTGCGATCCGAGACTCTGGAACCCGACCTGCACGAGCCCGCCGGTCCGGGCGGCGGTGGCCTGCAACCGATCGAGTTCGTCGTTCGAGGTCACCGGCGGCTTCTCGAGCAGGACGTCGGCGCCGTGCTCGAGCGCGGTGACGGCGAGGTCCAGATGCGTGTGGATCGGCGTCGAGAGGATGACCACGTCCACCCGCCCGTCGGCGAAGCACTCCTCGAGTGAACCGCGGAGCGGCGCGTCCCCGGTGGCGCGGTCCTCCTCGGTGAAGGTCCGGTCGACGAGGCCGACGAGGCGGATCGCGCCGGTCGCGGCGAGCGCCCTGGCTGCCGCCACGTGGCTGGCGCCATGGCCGTGGATCCCGACGACCACGACGGTCGGGACGGTGGTGAGGTCGGTGCTGGTCATGCGTCACTCCCTGTGCTGCGCGGTTCGGTGCTGCGCGGTTCGATGAGGCGTTCCTCGGCCGTGAGGAGCGCGCGGTGGATGGCGTCCGCCTGTTCCGCGTCCAGGGCGCCGTCGACGACGACCGCCTCCAGACCGGTGACGAGCGGGGTGTCGGCGGTGATGGCGGTGCGGCTGGTGGCGGCGAGCGAGACCCCGACACCCGGGTACTCGGCCGCACGGAGGAACCAGGGGAAGGCGTTCGCTGCGGGCTGCCGGAACAGGACGGTCGTGGGGCGTCGAGCCGGCGTCGGGGCGGACTCGGCCGCGTCACCCGTCTCCGGGTCGGCGCTCCCGTCGGCGTCGAGGACGAAGGCGACCCACGCCGCACGGGAGCCGTGCGCGGTCGACTCCCCTGGCCCCTCCGCGCTGAGGACGGACCGTCTGGCGTCCGCGGGCAGCCGCCAGAACCATCCGCCATACCCGGCGCCCTCACGACCGTTCGTGGCCGGCGATCCGATCGTCACCGTCGATCCCGTCGTCTGAAGGACGCTGGAGACGGCGACGCGGAGCGCCGACCTCCCGCTCCCGACATCGGATCCGGGCAGGGCGAACGCCTCGACGACCGTGCTGCGCGACTCCCGCAGCTGCGTCGTCCCGTCGCGTCCGGTCCAGTCGAGCGACTGACGCAGCACACCCGCGTCCACCTCGGTCTCGGTGACGCGCTGGACACCGTGGTTGTCGAGCATCGTCGACCCCTGCCCGACGACGTAGGTGCGACCGCCCCAGTACGAGACACCGTCGACGTCGGCGACGGCCATCGAGAGACCGACATGGTGGGGGTGGTCGTCGGGAGCGGATTCGGTGACGACGGTCCCGCCGAGCGAGGTGACGGGGTGTGCGAACGGTCGCGGGGCGTCGGTCGGTTCGAGGCCGCTGCCGTCGTGGAGGACGAGGACCTCGCGGTCGCCGAGCCTGGCGGTCAGCTCCGGTGAGGTGGGGTGCTGCTCGGTTCCGCGCCAGACCGGTGGACTCGCGGCCGGGCACGCTGCGGTGCTCTCCCGGGCGACGAACCGCGATCGGAAGACGAGCGGGTGTCCACCGTCCGCGCCGCCGATGGTGTCGCGCAGTCTGCTCCACGCCTCGGCACCGAGCTCGCGCCGCGGGACGGACACCGTGCTGAGCGCCGGCACCGCGAACGCCGCGAACGGGATGTCGTCGAAGCCGACCACACTGAGCGCCGAGGGGACGGACACACCGGCACCGCGGAGCGCCGAGACGAGCCCGAGTGCGACGAGGTCGTTGAAGGCGACGACGGCGGTCGCGTCGTGCTGCACCACCGTCTCGACGACCGCCGCGCCGTCCACCAGCGCAGAGCCGGCCGTCACGACGTCGACGGAGAGGTCGTCGTGGTCCGAGCGGGCACGGGTGATACCGACCCGCCGGAGGCGATCGCCCTGGCTCGCGGCGGGCCCCGCGAGGTACAGGATGTGCCGGTGCCCGAGTGCGTGCAGCTCGGCGAGCACCTGCTCCATGCCGCTCGCGTAGTCGATGGACACCGACGGAACGGGCGAGTCGGCGAGCTCGCGGTTGACGAGCACGACCGGGTGCAGCTCCGCGAGGAGCGCTCGAAGCTCCGGCTCGGCCAGGCGGGGTGAGCAGAGGACGATCGCGTCGCAGCGACGACGGGCTTCGCGGGCCGCCGCCGCCTCGTCGGCCGGGTCCTCCTCGGTGTCGGTCACGAGGACGCGGTAGCCGTCGGCCGCCGCGGCCCGGGTGACCCCGCGCAGGATCTCCTGGAACATCGGGTTCTCGAGGTCGGGCACGACCACCCCGATGGTGTTCGTGCGGCCGAGCGACAAGCTTCGGGCCAGCATGCTCGGCCGATAGCCGAGGGCGTCGACTGCGGCGAGGACGCGGTCGGCGATCGCCGCGTCGACGGTGGCCTTGCCGTTGAGCACGCGCGACACGGTGGCCTTCGAGACGCCCGCCTGCACGGCGACGTCCGAGATCGTCGGCGTCGGGCCAGCAGTGGGGAACCGGTTGCTCATACGTCCTCGTCCAACTCATCATGGGTGGTGCCGTCGTCAATCATCCTATAGGCTCACCCCGAGAAACCGGTTTCTTGGTCAGCGCGGTCGGCCTGGTCGACCCGGACGTGGTCAGAGAGGACACCGATGCGCATCATCGTCACCGGCGGCGCAGGACGACTCGGGCGGAGCGTCGCGAGCGCCCTCACCGAAGCAGGCCACGAGGTCGTCTCCGTCGATCGGACCGACCCCGGGCTCCCCGGCGTCGAGGGCCGGACCGCGGACCTCCTCGACCACGACGCCACCCATGAGCTCTTCGCCGCCCTGCGGCCCGACGCGGTCGTGCACCTGGCGGCGATCGCCGTGCCCTTCAGCGCGCCGGAGCACGTCATCCTGTCGACCAACCAGACGCTCGCCTTCACCGCCCTCACCGCGGGGATCGCCGCCGGAGCCACCCGGCTGCTGGCCGCGAGCAGCCCGACCGTCATCGGCTACGGCGCCCCGCACGGGTGGACGCCCGAGGCGCTCCCCATCACCGAGGAGCACCGGGTCGCCCCGTGGAACGCCTACGCGCTGTCGAAGGTCGCGATCGAGTCGACGGTCGCGATGCTCGCCCGCGCCCACGGCGACGCCGTCGTGACCGGCGCCTTCCGGCCGTGCTTCGTCGTCTCCCCTGAGGAGTGGGAGGGCGCACCGACGCAGCAGGGGCACACCATCGTCGACCGGCTCGCCGATCCCGCACTCGCCGCCGTCTCCCTGTACAACTACGTGGACGCGCGCGACGCAGGTCGCTTCGTCGCCGCCTGGATCGATCGCGCGGAAGCCCGGCACTCCGGTGAGATCTACTTCGTCGGCGCCGACGACGCACTGGCCCTCGCACCCCTGTCCACCCTGCTGCCCGCTCACGTCCCGAGCACCGCCGGATTCGCCGACGGACTCGTCGACCGAGCCGCAGCCTTCAGCAGCGCGAAGGCGACCGCCCACCTCGGGTGGCGGCCGGAGCACGACTGGCGATCGGTGCTCAGCCCCGCCGAGGCGGCCCGGCTCACCGATCTGCTGGCCGCCGACACCGGCCGGCCGGCCACCATTCCTGTTCCAGCCCCAGCCCCACGATGACGAGGACCTCCACCATGCCAGCACCGCTCGCCTTCGACGGCGTCCTGTACTTCCCGATCACCCCATTCGACGCCGCGGGCGAGGTCGACCTGGGGCTCCTCGGCACCCACCTCGAGTCGCGACTCGAACACCGCCCGGGAGGGGTGTTCCCCGCCTGCGGCACCGGCGAGCTGCACGCGATGTCGCCGTCGGAGGCCGCCCGCGTCGTCCGGCGGACCGTCGAGGTCGTCGACGGCGCCGTCCCGGTCATCGGTGGCGCCGGAGGAGGCGTGGCGACCGCGAAGGAACTCGCCGCGGCGGCCGAGGAGGCGGGAGCCGACGCGATCCTGCTCATGCCGCCGTACCTCGTCTCCGGGCCGGCGGCCGGACTGCAGGCGTACGTCGAGGACGTCCTCTCGGCGACGAGCCTCCCGGCGATCGTCTACCACCGGAACAACGCCCGCTACACGACGGCGACGATGCGCCACCTCGCGCGCAACCCGCAGGTCGTCGGCTTCAAGGACGGCGTCGGCGACGTCGCGGCCGCCCAGGACATCGTGCTGGCGGTGCACGAGGAGGGCCGAGACGACTTCGCCTTCTTCAACGGCCTCCTCACCGCCGAGCTCACGCAGGCCGCCTACCGCGGCATCGGCATCCCGCTCTACTCCTCGGCCGTCTTCGCCATGCTGCCGGAGCTCGCGACGCTGTTCTACCGCGCGTACACCGAGCACGACGAGCCGCTCCGAGAACGCCTGCTGCGCGAGTTCTACAGTCCATTGGTGGCCCTCCGCGATGAGACCCCCGGCTTCGCCGTGTCGCTCATCAAGGCCGGCGTCCGGCTCGGCGGTCTGCCGGTCGGTTCCGTGCGATCGCCCTTCGTCGATCCGACCCCCGAGCAGACCGAGGGCCTGGAGGCGCTGCTCGCGACCGGCGCCGACCTCGTCGCCGAGCACGCGACCCTGGTCGCAGGACGCTGACGATGCCGGGGATCGCCTCCATCACCACCTCGCTCGGCCGGTTCACCATGCCGCGCCCTTGGGTGCCCGAGGCGCCGTGGCTGCATCTCATCCGCGTGGACGTCGTCGACGACGAGGGGGCGACCGGCTCGGGCTTCACGTGGACACCGACGATCGGAGCGACGGCCGTCCGCGCGCTGCTCGACGACGACATCGCGGCCGCCGCCCTCGGATCGACGACCGACCCCGAATCGCTCTGGCCCCGGCTGTGGACGCATCTACACGAGGCCGGTGGTGGCGGGATCACCACGATCGCGCTCGCCGGGCTCGACACCGCGCTCTGGGACCTCCGTGGGCGACGGGCCGGTCTCGGGCTCTCCGACCTCCTCGGTCGCCGACGCGACACGGTCCGGGCGTACGGCAGCGGCGTCAACCTCCACCTCGACGCCGCCTCGCTCGCCGCGCAGGTCGAGCGGTGGATCGCGGCGGGCTACGACGCCGTCAAGATCAAGGTCGGCAAGCCAGACCTCGCCGAGGACGTCGACCGCGTGACGATGGTGCGCGAACTGCTCGGACCGGACCGCCGACTCATGATCGACGCGAACCAGCGCTGGGACGTCGACCGCGCGGTCTCGTCCCTGGAACGGCTCGGCGTCGTCGACCCGGCGTGGATCGAGGAGCCGCTGCGCTCCGACGACACCGCGGGGTACGAACGGCTGCGCCAGGCGACCGACATCCCGATCGCGCTGGGCGAGAACGTGCACACGATCCACCGGTTCCGCGACCTCGTCGACCGTGGCGTCGCCGACGTCCTGCAACCGAACGTCGTGCGCGTCGGCGGCATCACCCCCTTCCTCGCGATCGCCGCGCTCGTCGACGACGCCGGGCTGACGCTCGCCCCGCACCTGCTCCCCGACCTCTCCGGGCAGCTCGCTCTCGCCCTCCCGCAGGTCACCGAGGTCGAGGACGTCGAGGACGCGGGCTTCGTCGCGATCGGCGCCATCGACCCGCCCGGGCCGGTCACCATCGCGGAGGGCCTGGTGCAGGCCGAGCGGCGACCCGGCATCGGCTTCGTGATCCGCGACCGGGTCGCCGAGACCACTCCCGTCGCGCGCTGAGCCCGGCCGCCGCCCGATCCGCCACCCGCCCGATCTCCATCAGCCGCATCCGCATCCCCGAGGAGTCATCACCATGCACGACACCGACCACAGCACCGGCACGATCGACCGCACCACCCCCGCCAGGGCGCGCACCGACGATTCGGACAGCGTCCGCGGACGTATCGACGACGCCGACGGCAGCGGAAACGGCAGCAGCAGCAGCAGCAGCAGCAGCAGCAGCAGCAGCGTGGGCCACGGCGGCGACACCGTCACGCCCGCAGGTCACACTGGCGACGCCGCGTGGGATGCGGGACGTGCCGCCGTTCCGACCGTCGACGAGGTCGCCGCGGCAGCAGGTGCGGCCTCCTCCGAGCTCGCATCCACCGCGCCCTCGACCCGCGCCGCCTGGCTCGAGGCCGTCGCCGACGCCCTCGACACCCGGGTCGACGAGCTCGTCGCACTCGCCGACGAGGAGTCCCACCTCGGGACCGCGCGCCTCACGGGCGAGGTCGCGCGGACGACGGGCCAGCTGCGGCTGTTCGCCGCCGTCCTCCGCGACGGCGCATTCCTCGAGGTCGTCATCGACCACGCCGATGCCTCCGCCACCCCGCCCAAGCCGGAGCTGCGACGCATGCTCCGGCCGACGGGGCCGGTCGCGGTCTTCAGCGCGTCCAACTTCCCGTTCGCGTTCTCGGTCGCCGGCGGTGACACTGCGTCGGCGCTGGCGGCCGGATGTCCGGTCATCGTCAAAGCGCACTCCGCCCACCCGCGACTCTCCCGGCTGACCGCGGCGATCGTCGTCGAGGCGTTGCGCACAGCGGGTGCTCCGGAGGGCACGTTCGCTCTCGTCGAGGGTCGTGAGCAGGGCACCGCCCTCGTGCAGCACCCGGCGATCACCGCGGTCGGGTTCACCGGCTCACTCGCCGGCGGGCGCACTCTGTTCGACCTCGCGTCGCAGCGGCCGGCCCCGATCCCGTTCTACGGCGAGCTCGGCAGCACGAACCCCGTCGTCATCACCGAGGCCGCGCTGCAGGGCGAGGCAGCAGGTGAACTCGCGCGCGGACTGGCGGCGTCGTTCACCCTCGGTGTGGGGCAGTTCTGCACGAACCCCGGGCTCGTGCTCGTGCCGAGCGGCAGCGGGTTCGCCGAGCTCGTCGCGCAGGCCGCGGCGGACACCGTCGCCGGGCGCATGCTGACGCCGGGCATCGCCGAGGCGTACGCCGCGGGCACCGCTCGCGCCGCCGGTCATCCCGGGGTGCGGACGCTCCTCGGCGGCGGGACGGCGGCTGCCGATTCCGGCGTTCCGACCGTCCTCGCGACCACCGCCGTGACGGTCCTCGACGCGCCCGACGTCCTGCTCGAGGAGATCTTCGGGCCGGCGACGCTCGTCATCGAGGTCGCGGACGACGCCGAGCTGCACGCGGTCCTGGCCGAGGTCGGTGGCGCGCTCACGGCGACCGTGCACGCGGCGCCCGATGAGGACATCGCCGGTCTCGTGTCGCGGCTCGAGCTGATCGCCGGCCGGGTGCTCTTCGGGGGCTGGCCGACGGGTGTCGCGGTCGGCTGGGCGCAGCACCACGGCGGACCGTGGCCGGCGACGACCTCGCTCCACACCTCGGTGGGCGCGTCGGCGGTGCGCCGCTTCCAGCGTCCGATCGTCTACCAGGACGCCCCCGAGCGTGTGCTCCCCGAGGCCCTGCACGAGGCGAACCCGCTGCGTCTCCCCCGCCGCGTCGACGGCTTCCTGGAGCTCCCCGCCGCAGCCCGCGCCTGACCGCCGTCCTGTCCGTCCCCAACTCAGGACTCCCCCGGCGCGCCGCCGCAGCCCAGCCCCGACACACCGGCCATCTCCTGAGAAGGGGACCTCCCACCACCCACACCCACCCCTGTTCACAACTCAGGACACACCCGGCGCGCCACCCCGGCCAGGCCCGTCCCACACCCCAACACGCCGCACCCGTCCTGAATTGCGAACACCGAAACCATCGTCCCCAACTCAGGAGTCCCCCGTCGCGCCGCCCCAACCCAGCCCCGACACACCGGACATCTCCTGAGAAGGGGACATCCCACCACCCACACCCACCCCTGTTCACAACTCAGGACCCACCCGGCGCGCCGTACGCCACAGCACCCGCCCCGGGCCCGACACGCCGCACCCGTCCTGAATTGCGAACACCGAAACCACCGTCCCCGACTCAGGACTCCGCCGGCGTGCCGCCCCAGCCCGGGCACGACACACCGGACGTCTCCTGAGTTGGGGACAGGACCAGGGCCGGTCAGGCGAGGGCGGCGGCAAGCCAGGCGCGCAGCTCGGCCTGCATCGAGGCCGACCAGCTGTGCGGTTCGTCATGGAACGTGCCCGTGTAGGCCGAGCGCTCGCCACCGGACCGGTACCGCTCAGTGAGCATCGCGTGGGCATCACGCATGCCGGCCGGCTCGAAGAGCTCGTCGCGCTCGGCGTACTGGACGAGGAGCGGCAAACGGGGGCGCAGAGATGCGAGCTCCGGCCAGTCGCCGACCCGTGACAGTCCTGGTGATAGGAACGTCCACGAGTGCTGATCGGCGTGCCCGTCGAGCACACCGTCGAACGTCGACATCATCGCGACCACGCCGGCAGCGCGGATCCGGTCGTCCATGGCGGCGAGGAGGACCGCCCGGGCACCGCCGCCGGACAGACCGAAGCACGCGATGGCTCCGGAACGGACCCCGGGCGCGGCTGCCAGCTGGTCGAGCGCGATGAGGTCGTCGCGGAGGACGAGACCGGCGAGCGACGTGCCCAGGACGCCCAGCTCCTTCGCGAGCTGCGGCTCGTTGGCCCCCGCGAGAAGCTCGGACCGTTGCCCGGGCGACACCGCCGCGGGCTGCTCCCCGCGCTGCACCGACGCGAACCGACGACCGGCGAGCTGCAGGTCGACGGTCCGATGGAAGCGTTCGGCGACCGCCTCGTCCGGGATCCGCCGTGATCCCCACCCGAACGCATCGTGCACGAGCACGGCGAACCCGTCGCGCGCGAGGTCGGACGCGACGGCGCGGCCTCCGTAGTAGCGGTCGCGGAACGCCTGCAACTCCTCCCGTGACACGGACGTCGTGGCAGGGACACCGTCGGGTCCGTCCGCGAGCTTCTCCCGCCCGACGCGTGTGAAGCCGCCATGGTCGTGCAGCGCCAGCGCGCCCGGGAGCGCGCCCGTCTCGCCGGCCGGACGCAGGAGCCACGCCGACGTCGGTGCACCGAACCCGGTCGACCAGCGGAGTTCGACCCCGTCGACGCCGTCACGGGTCCAGCGGGAGAGCTCCGCGGGCGGCTCGGGCTGCACCGGTCGCGGGAGCACACCGAGGACTTCGGCGAGGCGCGTGCGCGTGGTGTCGAGCGATCCGTCTGCGGTACTGATGCCCCGGATCGACTCTCTGAACCGGGCGGCGAGCGCCCGCAGACCGGGGTCGCGGCCGGGTGGAGGTGCGAACGACCTGGCGCGCACGTCGACACCCTCGTCGGGCGAAGATGGGGCGGTCGTCGGGCGCACTTCGACAGGCTCAGTGACCGGGGTTGCCCCATCGACCGGAAACAGGGCGGCGGGCGGCACGGGCGTCGGGCGCACTTCGACAGGCTCAGTGACCGGGACGGGTCCGGCGACCGGGACGGGCTCGGTGACCGGGAGGGGTCCGGCGACCGGGACAGACTCAGCGGCCGGGACAGACTCAGCGATCTGGGCGGCCTCGGTCACCCGCTCAGCGGCCGGGATCGACCCGACGTCCGAGTCGGCGCCGGTGCCGGCCTCCGGGCCGCAGCTCACGGCGCGATCGTCGCGACCGGACGCCCGGTCAGCAGTGACTCGTTTCCGGCGATGCCGACCGAGATCGCCCGCACGCCGTCGTCGTAGCCGGCGGGGCGTCCCAGTTCGTCCTCGGTGACGCGGTCGAACAGGTGCCGCAGCAGGAACGCGTCGCCGCCGCCGTGTCCGCCGACGCCCTCGGGGATCTCGATCTCGCGGGCCTCCTCCCAGTGGCGTTGCAGCACGAGGCGCTCTCCGCGCGAACGCACCGGCGCGACGGACGCGGCGCCGTCCGCGGTCTCGCCGTCGCCGCTCAGGCTCGGGTCGAGGACGACGCGCCCGTCGGACCCGACGAGCACGGCGGCGCGCTCCACGACCTCGAGCTCGACCCTGCCCTCCGTCCCGTTGATGGAGACGCGGTACCCCTCCCACGGCGCGTGGGCGTTCAGGGAGTAGCTGAGCGAGGCGCCCCCGTCGTACTCGACGAGGACGGACAGGTTGTCCTCGATGTCGATCCCGGGCGAGAAGACGTCGCGGTCGCGCAGGTATCCGTCGTGCTGCTCGGCCCGCAGGTAGAGCGACTCGAGCCGCGGGTCGTCACGCAGGTCGAGGGCGAACGGGTCGTTCGGACGATCGCGAGCCGCCGCCTCGGCGTCGTCCGGCACCGATCCACGCCCCGGACGCGCCGCGAGCCCGCGTTCGGCCGCGTTGGCATCGCCGTAGAAGCGGAGGCCGCCGGTGGCGTAGACGGAGGCCGGCCGAGCCCCGATCCACCAGTTGACGAGGTCGAAGTGGTGCGACGCCTTGTGGATGAGGAGGCCGCCGGAATGCTCCTTCTCACGGTGCCAGCGGCGGAAGTAGTCGGCGCCGTGCACGGTGTCGAGCACCCACTCGAAGTGCACGCCCGTCACCCGTCCGATCCCACCGTCCTGCACGATGCGGCGCAGCTCCGAGTTCCGCGGGCTGTAGCGGTAGTTGAAGGTCGTGACGACGTTCCGGCCGCTCTCGGCGACGGCCGCCGCGATGCGCTCGACGCCCTCGCGGTCGATGGTGAGCGGTTTCTCGACGACGACGTCGGCACCGGCGAGGAGCGCGCGTGAGACGATCTCGGCATGCGTGAAGTCGGGGGTCGTCACGATCACCCGGTCGACGCGTTGCTCGGCGATTATCCGCTCGACGTCGTCCGGGCCGTGTCGAGCCGGCAGCGGGACACCCTGCTCGGCGAGGACCCCTTCGTAGTGGTCGAGCCGGCCGGGGTTGCTGTCGCTCCAGGCGACGAGCTCGGCGACGTCGGCGTGCGGGCCGACGATGGCGTCGAGGTACATCTGCGAGCGGTGTCCGGTGCCGATGAGGGCGTAGCGTTCGCGGGTCGTGGTCATGCGCGTGGGTCCTTCCGGGTCGGTGCGGCGGGCGTTGCGATGGGCGCGCTGTCGTGGTGATCGGCGCGGCCCGAACGCGACCGTTCGAGCGCGTCGCGACCGGATGCGGCGAGCGTGGCGGCCCGGCCGTCACCGGCTGCACCGTCGGCGACGACGACGGCGTAGCGGAACTCGAGGGTCTCGTCGGCTCCGAACGGCAGCTCCTCGCTGAAGAAGGGGGCCGGGCAGAGTCCGGCGAACTCCTCGGTGCGCGCGAACCACTGCGGCGGGTGCGCGGGGTTCCGGACGTCGTCGACGATGACGATGCTCGACGCCACGGCCGTTCCGTCGTGGAGGCCGGTGAACCCCATCCATGCGTGGCGAGTGCCGCGCAGCTCCTCGCCGCCGCTCCCGTCGGGGCTGTGGAGGGTGCCGCCGGTGAAGGATCGTGGGCCGCGCCAGAAGAGCCCGCCGTAGCCGGCGTTCTCCCGACCCTTCGTCGTGGGCGACCCGATCGACAGGTCCCGGCCGGAGACGTTGCGCATCCGGGTCTCGAAGGTCAGCGTCCAGTCCCCGGCGGCCGGTCGCACCGTGAGCGTGCGCTCCTCGTCGACGACGTGCCGACCGTCCTCCGTGATCCAGGCGAGCGTGTGCGCGAACCGCACCTCGCCCGGGTCAGCACGGACGTCCGTGACCGCGACGTGCTCGGAGCGGCCGTTGTTCGCGAGTTGTTCGTAGGCGGTCCCGGTGAAGGTCGGGCCGCCCCAGAAGTTGTCGTCGCCGACGTGCGGGAGGGCCCACGCGATCCCGGTGTGCCAGGCGTGGTCGTGCGGTCTGGCCAGCGTCACGAGCGCGCCACCTGCCGTGCGCACCGGGTGGAGGTACGGCTTCGGCGATTCGCGCTGGACCGTGTCCGGTCGGTAGGTGTACCGCAGGATGTCGATCCCGGCGAGGTGCACGGTGACGGCCGTACCGACCTCGTGCGTCAGCGCGAGACCGGTCGGACGGGTGCGGTGGTCGGTCGTCACGGGATCCCCTCGGATGAAGCGGTGGTGGAGCTGCCGGTCGA
>NZ_MJGW01000001.1:0-298412 GCF_001865025.1 Plantibacter sp. MMLR14_011 | reverse complement strand
GCCGGTCGAGGGCTGTGGCCGGGTCAGCCGGCGGCGACCGCGGCCTTGAGGTCCTTGATGAACCCCTCGGCGGCCTGGTCGGGCGTGTTCTTCCCGAAGAGGACCTGCTCGGTGTACTGCTTCACGAGCGCCTCGATCGCGCTGCCACCGGCGGGCGTGACGGTCGGCGGCTCACCGATGTCGTCGGCGAGCCCGTCGAGGAACTCGACGACCGCCTGGTCGGTCTCCGCCAGTTTCGGCGTGATGTACTCGCGGATCTTCGTGTTGGCGGGGACGCCGCGCTCGGTGAGGAGCGAGTCGGCCGCGGTCTCGCTGTTGGCGAGGAAGTCGATGAACAGCGCCGCCTCGGCGGGGTGCTCGGTCCGGGCGGACGCCGACCAGTACATCGACGGCTTGTAGTACGCCGACTCGTCGGCCCCACCGTCGACGGTCGGGATCCGGAGGAGTTCGAGCGGCGAACCGCTCGCCTCGGTCAGGGCCGTCAGCTGGCTGTTCCACCAGGGGGCGAACGCGGCGGCGTTGGTCGCGGTGAAGGATTCGGCGAGCCCACCGGCCTGCTTCTCGACGATCGCGGACGCCGGCGGCGTCGCACCGTCGTTCACGAGCTCGAGCAGGTACGTCCACCAGGAGGCGAGCGTCTCCGGCTTGATGGACACCTCGCCCTTGTCGTTGTACAGCTCGTCGCCGTGCTGACGGGCCCAGTTGTTCAGGCCACCGTCCTCGAAGCCGAAGGGCTGGAAGCCGTAGACCGATCCGCCACCGGCTGCCGAGACCTGCTCGCTCAGCGCGGTGAAGTCGTCCCAGGTCCAGGTCTCGTCGTCGGGCATCTCGATGCCGGCCGCGGCGAGCAGGTTCGGGTTCACGACGATGGAGTAGCTCGTGATCCCCGAGGGGATGCCGTAGAGCGAGTCGTTGACCGTGCCGGACGTCAGCGTCTCCTTGGGGAAGTCTCCGAGGTCGAGGTGGTCGGTCACGGTGTTGAGGTCGAGGAGCGCGCCGCGGTCGCCGTAGGTGGCGATGTACTTCTCGTCCATCTGGATGATGTCGGGGGTGTCGTTCGCCGCCGTCTCGGTGGCGAGCTTGTCCCAGTAGCCGGCCCAGTCCGTGAACTGCGGCTCGATGGTGATGTTCGGGTGTTCCTTCTCGAAGGCCGCGATGACCTCCTGCGTGGCCGCCGTGCGGGCGTCGTTGCCCCACCAGGTGAAGCGGAGGGTGACGGGCTCGTCGGACAGTTCGGTGGCGGCGTCGCCTCCGGCGCTGCAGCCGGCGAGGAGGAGGGCGGCGACGGCTCCCGTCGCGATGAAGCCGGCGGCTCTGCCGTGCTTGCTGATGCTCATGCTGTTCCCTTTCGAATCGATCGATCCGGATCCGGAGCTGCTGGATCCGGTGGTGCTGGGTCTGGTGCTGGTGGTCTGGTGCGGTTGCTGCGGTGGTGCTGGTCGGTGGGTCGGGCCTCACTTGCCGCCGGTCGTCGCGATGCCCTTCAACAGGAACCGCTGACCGAACAGGAAGACGAGGAAGATCGGCAGGAGCGAGACGACACTCATCGCGAACATCGGCCCCCACGAGGTGGACGATTGTGCGTCCATGAACGCCCGGAGTGCGAGCGGCACCGTGTACATCTCCGGTTTCGTCAGGTACAGGAGCTGACTGAAGAAGTCGTTCCAGGTCCAGATGAAGGTGAAGATGGCGGTCGTCGCGAGCGCCGGCACCATGAGCGGCAGGATGATGACCCCGAAGATGCGGGGGTGGCCGCAGCCGTCGATGCGGGCCGCCTCGTCGAGTTCCTTCGGGATGCCGCGGATGAACTGCACCATGAGGAAGACGAAGAACGCGTCGGTCGCGAGGATCTTCGGCAGGATCAGCGGCAGGTACGTGTTCACGAAGCCGAGCTGGGAGAACATGATGTACTGCGGCACGATGATGACGTGGATCGGCAGCATGAGCGTCATGAGCATCGCCGCGAACCACCAGCGCTTACCGCTGAACTTCAGCCGGGCGAAGGCGTAGGCGGCCATCGAGCAGGACACGAGGTTGCCGACGATGCAGCCGAGGACGATGAGCACGGAGTTCAGCAGGAAGACGTGGAACGGCTCCGAGAGGGTGTTCCAGCCCTCGCTGTAGTTGCTCACCTCGAAGCTGTCGAGGACGATGCCGGGGTTCCGGAAGATCTCCTCCGTCGGGCGGAGCGAGGAGACGACGAGCCAGATCACCGGGTAGAGCATGATGAAGCCGACGAGGATCAGGCCGATGTGCTTCAGGACCGACTTCCAGGGCGACCAGCCCCGAGCGCGGCGGTACTGGCGTTCGGCTTCCTTGGCCTCGCGACTGCGGTTCTTGCTGTCCGTCGTGATGGACCGTGTGGTCAGCGTGTCAGTCATCGTAGTTCACCCAGTATTTCGAGGCCCAGAAGTTGATCGCGGTGAAGACTCCGATGATGAGGAGCAGGAACCAGGCCATGGCCGAGGCGTAGCCCATGTCGAAGTTCGAGAAGCCGCGGTTGTAGAGGTACAGCGTGTAGAACAGCGTCGAGTCGGCCGGGCCGCCCGTTCCGCCCGACACGATGAAGGCCTGCGTGAAGGCCTGGAACGCGTGGATGATCTGCAGCACGAGGTTGAAGAAGATGATCGGGGTGAGCAGCGGCAGGGTGATCTTGGTGAAGCGCTGCCACTTCGTCGCGCCGTCCATCTGCGCCGCCTCGTGGTACATGACGGGGATCTGGCGGAGACCGGCGAGGAAGATCACCATCGGTGCGCCGAAGGTCCACACGTTGAGCGTGATGAGGGTCGAGAGGGCGGTCGAGGGGTCGGCGATCCAGCTGCGCCCCTCGATCCCGAAGATCGCGATGAACTGGTTCACGAGGCCTTCGCCGCCGAACACCTGCTTCCACAGCACCGCGATGGCGACGGAGGAGCCGAGGAGCGACGGCAGGTAGTACACGGACCGGTAGATCGCGAGGCCACGGAGACCGCGGTCGAGCAGGGCGGCCAGTGCCAGTGCCGCGGCGAGCTGGAGCGGCACCGATACGAAGACGTACACGAAGGTGACGCCGAGCGAGTTGTGGAGCCGCTCGTCGCCCATCATGCGGATGAAGTTGTCGACGCCGATGAACTTCGGCGCCTGCAGCAGGTTGTACTTCGTGAAGGACAGCGCGAGCGAGGCGACCATCGGGCCGACGGTGATGACGGCGAGTCCGATGAGCCACGGGAGGAGGAACAGGTAGGCGGCCTTGTTGTCGCGGCGGTTGTCCTTCTTGATGAAGGCCTTCTCGGCCGCCGTCTGCGGGCGTTTGCCGGCGCTGAGCTTGCGGAGCTCGCCGAGCGCGCTCACCGAACACCCCTCGCGAGTGTCGTCCTGGGCGCTCCTGGAGTTGCACGGACCACGTCGGACCTCCTTGTCGATCGTCGTTGATGACTTCCCGGAAAGCGTTTCCCGGCTGAGCTGCATCAAGTTCTATCACGGCCTCATCGGACGATGCAACGATTCAATCCGCATCCGTGTTCGTTCCGTGATCACCTGTGACCGAATCGGTTCGAACCCTTGCCTTGGCCCCGCACACCGTTCTACAGTGACCCGGTAAACGCTTTCCGGACGAGCCACGGCCGCCGGGACCGGAACACGAACCAGAGGAAGAGCCACCGTGTCAGAGCAGACCATCGGGATCATCGTCAACGGCGCCACCGGGCGCATGGGCTACCGGCAGCACCTCGTGCGGTCGCTGCTGGCCATCCAGGAGCAGGGCGGCGTGCAGCTGTCCGACGGCACGCGCCGCCAGATCGAGTTGATCCTCGTCGGCCGCAACCAGGCGACCCTGGACGAGCTCGCCACACGGCACGGCATCGAGCACACCTCGACCGACCTCGACGCGGTCCTCGCCGACCCCCGCTGGAACGTCTACGCCGACTTCCTCGTCACGAAGGCCCGCGCGACAGCGCTGCGCAAGGCGATCGCGGCCGGCAAGACCATCTACACGGAGAAGCCGACGGCGGAGTCCTTCGAGGAGGCGTTGGAACTCGCGCGTCTCGCCGCCGAGGCGGGCGTGAAGAACGGCGTCGTGCACGACAAGCTCTACCTGCCGGGGCTGCGCAAGCTCAAGCGCCTCATCGACTCGGGCTTCTTCGGTCGGATCCTCTCCGTCCGTGGCGAGTTCGGCTACTGGGTGTTCGAGGGCGACTGGCAGCCGGCGCAGCGCCCGAGCTGGAACTACCGGGCCGAGGACGGCGGCGGCATCGTCGTCGACATGTTCCCGCACTGGAGCTACGTGCTCGAGAACCTCTTCGGTCGGGTCGAGTCCGTGTACGCGAAGGCCACGACGCACATCCCCGAGCGCTTCGACGAGCGGGGCGAGGCCTACGCGGCCACCGCGGACGACGCCGCCTACGGGGTCTTCGAGCTCGAGGGCGGCGTGATCGCCCAGCTCAATTCCAGCTGGACGGTCCGCGTCGACCGCGACGAGCTCGTGCAGTTCCAGGTCGACGGCACGCATGGCTCCGCGGTGGCGGGCCTCTTCGGCTGCAAGGTGCAGCCGCGGAACGTCACCCCGAAGCCGGTGTGGAACCCCGACCTCGCCGACGACCACGACTACGCGGGCGACTGGCAGGACGTGCCGACGAACGACGTGTTCGAGAACGGGTTCAAGACGCAGTGGGAGGAGTTCCTGCGCCACGTCGTCGAGGACGGCCCCTACGAGTACGACCTGCTCGCCGGTGCGCGCGGCGTCCTGCTCGCCGAGCTCGGCCTCGAGAGCTCGCGCACCGGCCGCCGCCTCGACCTGCCCGAGGTGAGGCTCGGAGGCACGAGCGACACCCCCGGCGCGGACGAGGAGCTGGCGTCGCTCGAGGCCTCGGTCGCACGATGACGTCCGTCCCGCTGCTCTCGACCGACGGCACGGTCACCGCGCTGGAGCTCCGCGAGCCCGTCGTGGCCGAGCGCCCGACCACTCCCCTGACGAGCCGCACCGCCTACGCCGCCGCGCACGTCGTCCCGAAGCCTTGGGCGGAGAACGTGCCGGGTGCGCCGGCCGAGCTCGACTGGGACGCGACGCTCGCCTACCGCCACCATGTGTGGTCGTACGGCCTCGGCGTCGCGGACGCGATGGACACCGCCCAGCGGAACATGGGACTCGACACCACCGCCACGCGCGAGCTGATCACCCGGAGCGCCGCGGAGGCCGCCTCCGTCGGCGGTGCGCTCGTCGTCGGTGTCAACACCGACCACCTCAGCGACGAGACCGTCTCACTCGACGCGGTCGCCGACGCCTACCTCGGACAACTCGCGTTCGCCGAGGACGCGGGCGCCGGGACCGTGATCATGGCCAGCCGACACCTTGCGAGGGCCGCTCAGTCCGCCGACGACTACCGTCGCGTCTACGACCGGGTCCTGTCGGCGGCGCAGGCGCCCGTGGTCCTGCACTGGCTCGGCACGGCGTTCGACCCGAGCCTCGAGGGCTACTTCGGCGCAAGCGACGTCGCCGAAGCCTCGGACACCCTGCTGCGCATCATGACCGACCACGTCGACCACGTCGCCGGAGTCAAGATGAGTCTTCTCGACGCCGATGCGGAGATCGCCGTCCGGCGTCGCCTCCCGGCCGGCACGACGATGTTCACCGGGGACGACTTCAACTACGTCGATCTCATCGCCGGTGACGCCGTCGGACACTCCGACGCCCTGCTCGGGGCGTTCACCGCGATCGCCCCGGCCGCCTCCGCCGCGATCCAGGCGCTCGACGCCGGCGACCCGGCCGCCTACGAGCGGATCCTCCGACCGACCGAGGCCCTGTCGCGCCAGATCTTCGCCGCGCCGACCTACTACTACAAGACGGGTATCGCCTTCCTCAGTTGGTTGAACGGTCACCAGCCGGCGTTCTCGATGGTCGGCGGCCTGCACGCGGCCCGGAGCCTGCCGCACCTGTCGGAGATCGTGCGCCTCGCCGACGCGGCCGGCGCGCTCGAACACCCGGAACTCGCCGCCGAGCGCTGGACGGGCCTGCTGCGCACGGCCGGTGTCGTCGGCACGCTGACCGCTGCGGGAGGAACCCGATGAGCGCCACCGCCCTTCGACAAGCTCAGGGACCGGCGGGACAGGGTCAGGGACCGGCGGGACAGGGTCAGGGACCGGCGGGCGGCAGCACCACCCCGCACGCGCGACTCTCGATCAACCAGGCCACGATCAAGTACGCCACCCTCCCGGAGGCGGTCGCGGCCGTCACCGCAGCCGGTGTCACGAGCTTCGGCGCCTGGCGCGAGCCGGTGCAGGAGTACGGCGTCGCAGCCTCTGCGAGCCTGCTCACGGACAGCGGGCTGCGCGTCTCGAGCCTGTGCCGTGGTGGCTTCTTCACCATGCCCGAGGGTCCGGACCGCCGGACGTCGATCGACGACAACCGGACCGCGATCGACGAGGCCGCCGCCCTCGGCGCTCCGGCCCTCGTCCTCGTGGTCGGCGGCCTCCCGGCCGGGTCCCGCGACCTCCTCGGCGCCCGCGAACTCGTCCGCGACGCGATCGGTGAGCTCACCGACCACGCCCTCGAGTCCGGCGTGCAGCTCGCCGTCGAGCCGTTGCATCCGATGTACGCCTCGGACCGCGCGGTCGTCTCGACCCTCGGTCAGGCCCTCGACATCGCCGAGCAGTTCGCTCCGGAGGCCGTCGGGGTGGTCGTCGACACCTTCCACATCTGGTGGGACCCGCAGGTGCTCGAGCAGATCGCCCGCGCTGGTGCGACCGGTCGGATCTCCAGCTACCAGGCGTGCGACTGGGCGACACCGCTCGCCGCGGACGTCCTCCTCTCCCGGCACTATCCGGGCGACGGTGTCGTCGACTTCGGCTCGCTCACGCGTGCCGTCGAGGCGGCGGGGTACACGGGCGACATCGAGGTCGAGCTCTTCAACCAGGACATCTGGGACAGCCCGTTCCAGCAGGTGGTCGATCGCACCGTCGACGCGTTCCAGGCGACGGTCGTCCCGCACCTCGACCACGACGACGACGCGATCCACCACGCCTGATCGCCGCGGCCGCCCTGTGGCAGAGTGTGTCTCAGCAGCCGCCAGTACGAAGGAGCGCCATGTCGGTCGACGAGCACCGGTCGACGCCGGTCCCACCGACGCTGCACGACGTCGCCCGTGAGGCGGGGGTCTCCCTCGCCACCGCATCGCGCGCGCTCAACGGGAGCACCCGGACGGTCAACGAGACGTTCCGTCGGCGGGTCCTCGACGCCGCACTCCGGCTGAACTACACGCCGAACCTGTCGGCTCAGGCCGTCGCGAAGGGCCTGTCGTCGACGATCTCGCTGCTCGTCAGCGACATCGCCGACCCGTACTTCTCGTCCATCGCGGCCGGGGCCATCCGCGCGGCCGACGAGCAACGCATCGCCACGACCATGGCCGTCACGCACCGCGACCACGAGCGCGAACTCGAACTCGTGCGGGTGCTCCGCGGACAACGGCCACGCGCCATCATCCTGACGGGTAGTCGCTGGGACGGGGTCGCTTCGGAGCACCGGCTGTCGGATGAGCTCGCGGCCTACGAGTCCACGGGCGGACGCGTCGTCCTCGTCTCGCAGCGGACGCTCCCGTTCGCAACGGTGCAGCTCGGCAACGCGACCGGTGCCCGCGAGCTCGCCCGGGAGCTCGTCGGTGCCGGGTACCGCCGCTTCGCCGTCATCGCCGGCGACGATCGCCTGCTCACCTCCCGGGAGCGCGTGAGCGGGTTCGCCGAGGGACTGGCCGAACACGGCATCGCGATCCACCCGTCGAGGATCGTCCGGGCAGAGTTCACCCGCGACGGCGGGCGCCAGGGGGCGGCCGAGCTCCTGCAGCTGGGACTCGACGACGTCGACCTGGTCTTCGCCGTCAACGACGTGATGGCGATCGGCGCGATGTCGGCGTTCCGCGCGGCCGGACTCCGACTTCCCGAGGACCTCGCGGTCGCCGGGTACGACGACATCGCGACGTCCCGCGACGTCACCCCGGCGCTCACCACGGTCGCCGTGCCGCTCGAGGCGGTCGGCGAGCACGCGGTGCGGCTGGCGCTGGACCCGGCGACGGACAGCTCGACGACGGAGCCCGTCGGCGCGACGGTCCTCCTCCGCGAGAGCACCCCGCCGCGCGCCTGACCCGTCCGGTCCTGTCCTGTTCGCAATTCAGGAACGCCACGGCGAGCCGCCCGCAACCGGTGTGGAGGTGGGGTCGGCTCGCCGGGTGCGTCCTGAATTGTGAACGCGGTGAGGCTTCGCCTAGTCGGCGACGTGCTCCTGGAACCAGGGGGTGTAGGCGGCGACCTTCGTGCGGTGGCCGGCGCCGGCGACGAGTCGCTTGACGTGCTCGCGGACGTTGACCGTCGCGACGCCGATCACGGTGATGCGGTCGAACGGGACGGCGTCGGCGACGAGCACCTCGGCGCGTCGGAGGGCCGCGGGGTCCTCGTCGGTCGCGAAGCGCTGCACCATGCGGTCGGCGGTCACCGCGTTGGCGCCGATGCTCGTGAGCACATGGGAGGCGTCACCGTCGGCGACCACGACCCGCGCGCGGGAGGGCCGACCGGTGTCGGCGTCGAACTCGCCCGGGTGCACGGCTGCGCCGTCGATGGTGGTGACGAGGACCACGTAATCGTTGACCGATGACGCGAGCGCCTCGGCGGACAGACGGACGTCGTGCTCACCCGCGCGGATGCCCGCCCAGAGGTCGGCGTCCGGGGTCAGGAAGAACGGGACGAAGTCGGCCGGCGTGAGGTCGTCGGTGCCGGCGAGGACCATCGTGCGTCTCGCTTCGCGGTGGCTCGCGGCGGCGATGTCGACGACCGGCCCGTCGGGGAGCGCCGGTGACGCCACCGGCAGGATGCTGCCGGTCTCGAGGATGCGCTCGAGGTTGCGGATGTGGGTGACGTGGTACAGCCGCTGCTCGCCGACGCGCACGACGGGCAGGGCGGCCGCCGCCTTCGTCACCGTCTTCGCGGTGGGCGCGGTCCGCACGCGGGTCGGCGCCGGCTCGCGGAGCGAGGGAGCGACCGTCGACCGACGGACCTTGGGAGCGGGTGGTTCAGCGACCGGCACCTCGCGGGGCGGCGGCGGGAAGCAGGTCGCGCAGAGGCCGTTGTCGAAACCGTGTTTGCATTCGTCGCTCAAGAGAGTCCTTCTGCAGTCCGGCTCCGAGACACGAGGAGCGGGTCACTGGGGGGACGAGCCGAGACGTACGCATCAAGGGTACGCGGCTTCGGCACCCCTCATGCACGCTGGCGCCGTCAAACGAGACCGCGCTGCGCCCGCAACACCCGGACGCACGAGACGGCGAGCGAGCCGAAGAACACCGCCATCAGCACCGGGAGCAGCCAGGGCGCCATCCACGCGGGCACGCCGAGCCAGGTGGTGAGTGCGACGACGGCGATGAGCGCGGCGGTCGCGATCGTCAGATTCCCCAGCAGTCGCACGGTGGCGTCGAGCGTGGCAGCCGTCACCTCAGGACGAGGCGACAGTTGCGTCGACCACACGGATGCAGTGGCCGATGGGTGGGGGCCGTCGTCCGATCGGGTCGTTCCGGCGAGCGGCAGGCAGGCGGCGACGATCCAGAAGATCGCCACGACCGCGGCCGCGATGATGACCGGGAGCAGGAACCCGCCGAGACGCTTGTCCGCCCAGGCGTCCGGCCGGAGCGCGGCGTCGAAGTGCACCGGCATGGGATCAGGAGCAGACGGATACACCACCAGGCCGATGACCAGCGTCGCCGCGACGATGACGAGTGCGACGAGATGCGGCCAGACCGGCGGCCGGCGAACGGGCCGTTCCGCGGAGGCGGTCATCGAGTCCTGCACGATCCTCCTCATCCGCACGAGGCCCCTCGGCGCACCTGCCACCGACGCCCGGCGTTCCGGCATATCGTCATCAACGATACCCAGCACGCTGTCACCGTGTCTCGCGGCGCCGCCTGGGCACTGCAGCGATGCGTGGGCGACGCTACCCCCCACGCACCGCAGCACTACCCAGGCGACGGTGTCTCGGCTCACCCGGTCACGCCTGGCTCCGCTGGTCGGCTCACCCGACGCGCGACGACGACCGCCGCGACACCGGCGACCAGCGCGATCGCGAAGCATCCGGCGAACGCCCCCGAGCCGTCGAGCGCCGTGAACGCCAGCCCGGTCGCCGCGAGCGCGAGGGCACCGCCGATCGCGTCGCCGATCGACATCGCCGCACTGTTGAACCCCTGCGAGCGCTCGTCGGAGTAGGCGAGCGTCATCACGCTGAGTCGCGGGAACATGAGGCCCATCCCGCCACCACTCACCACCCAGGCGACGATCGGTACCACCGGCGGCAGGCCGACGAGGGCGGCGGACAGGGCGATCGCGACGGCGACCGTGACGAGTGACGACCCGATCTGCACGGCGTTCGCATTCGACAGCCGGTCCCCGAGGCGCCCCTGCAACCAGGACGACAGCGACCACGCGATCGCTCCACCGGTGAGCGCGAGTCCGGCGAGCGCCGGCGTGAGCCCGTGCTCGCGGGTCAGCAGGTAGGGCACGTACACCTCGGCGCCGAAGAACGCGGCGGAGGTCAGTCCGCGCACCAGGATGACCGTCGGGAGCCCTCGGCGCGCGGTGAGCGTGCCGAGCGGGATGAGTGGTCGGAGGGCGAGGATCGCGACGACCGCGCCGACGATCGGCAGCGCCCACGCGGTCCATCCCGAGAACTCCGTCGAGAGGTTGACCGCGAGGACCGCGGCCGCGACGAGCACCGCCCACCCGAGCCGACGCAGCTCCGCGCCCGTCCGCGCGACGGTGGCCGCCTCGCCACCGTCCTCCGCCGACTGCAGCTCGGCGGCCTGCCGCTCGGCGCGTTCGGTTGCTGCGGCGCGCAGCATCCGGAGCGCCGGAAGGAGGAGGAGCGTCGCCACGACCACGAGCCCGACCACGCCGAGGAAGACCCAGTGCCAGCTGAACCGCTCGGCGACCACGCCGGCGAGGAACGGCCCGATCAGGGAGGGGACGACCCAGGCGGCCGCGAACCCGGCGAAGATCCGCGGGTGCAGGGCCGGTGGGTAGATGCGGGCGACGAGGACGTACAGGGCGACGGTCATCGCTCCCGAACCGAGGCTCTGGACGAGGCGTCCGGCGACGACGGCCCACATGGTGGTCGCGGTTCCGGCCAGGAGGAGACCCACGAGGAACAGGACGACGGAGGCGAGCAGCGGCTGGACCGGACCGAGGCGGTCGGCCACCGAGCCCGCGGCGACCATACCGATGACGCTGACGGCGAGCGGGCCGGCGAAGGCGAGCGCGTAGAGCTGCTCGCCGCCGAGCTCGCCACTCACGAGCGGCATGATCGTCGTGACGGCGAGGGACTCGAAGGCGCCGAGGAACACGAGCGCGCACGCACCGATAGTGACGAGGACGAACCGGCGGCTGAAGATCCCGCGGTCGCGGGGTGTCGGGTCGGCTCCGGTCGCGGGCTCGGGGGTCGTCGCTGTGGTCACGATTTCGAGCCTAGAACCTCAATGCGACTTGAGGTCAAGCGCTGACGAACCCCTGCCCGTTCACCATTCAGGACGTGCCCGGCGCGCCGTCGCCGATCGACGGGCTCGGGCGCAGGGCGCGCCGCAGCCGTCCTGAATTGCGAACGGGCCGGAACGGCCCGCTAGTGCTTGGCGCTCGCCTTCAGGACCTTCGCGAGCGCGCGGTCGAGGTCGGCGATGAGGTCGGCGACGTCCTCGATGCCGACCGACAGCCGGACGACGTTCTCGGGGACAGCCAGCTCCGTGCCCTTCACCGAGGCGTGCGTCATCTGCGCCGGCAGGCCGATGAGCGACTCGACGCCGCCGAGCGACTCGGCGAGTGCGAACAGCTTCGTCTTCTCGACGAGGCGCGTGGCTGCAGCCGGGCCACCGACGAGCGCGAGCGACAGCATGCCGCCGAAGCCGGACATCTGGCGGGCGGCGAGCTCGTGACCGGGGTGGCTCTCGAGGCCCGGGTAGTAGACGCGCTCGACGGCGGCGTGGCCGTCGAGGAACTCCGCGATCGCCTGCGCGTTCGCACTGTGCTGACGCATGCGCACCGCGAGGGTCTTGATGCCGCGCGTCGTGAGCCACGCGTCGAGCGGGGCCGAGACCGCGCCTGCGGCGAACTGCACGAAGCCGAGCTGCTCGGCGAGCTCGTCGTCGTTCATGATGATGGCGCCACCGAGGACGTCGGAGTGTCCGCCGAGGTACTTGGTCGTCGAGTGCACGACGATGTCGGCCCCGAGCGAGAGCGGCTGCTGCAACGCCGGCGAGGCGAAGGTGTTGTCCACCACGGAGAGCACCTCGTGGCGGTGAGCGAGGGCCGCGAGGGCCGCGATGTCGCTGATCTTCATGAGCGGGTTGCTCGGCGTCTCGACCCACAGCAGCTTCGTGCGGCCCGGGATGATCGCCGCTTCGACGGCCGCGAGGTCGCCGAGGTCCACGACCGTGTGCTCGATCCCCCAGGCGCCGTGCACCCGGTTGATCAGCCGGTAGGTGCCGCCGTAGACGTCGTTGCCGATGACGATGTGGTCGCCGGGGCGGAGCGCCGTCCGGATGAGCGCGTCCTCGGCGGCGAGGCCGGAGGCGAAGGAGAAGCCGTGCTTCGCGCCTTCGAGGGCGGCGAGCTGCGTCTCGAGTGCCGTGCGGGTCGGGTTGGCGGAGCGGCTGTACTCGTAGCCGCCGCGGAGCCCACCCACGCCGTCCTGGACGAAGGTCGACGTCTGGTAGATCGGCGGGATGATCGCCCCGGTGGTGGGGTCGAACTCCTGTCCGGCGTGGATGCTGCGGGTGGCGAAGCCGTGGTCGTGCTTGCTCATGGGTGACTCTTTCGGTTCAGGATTCGGGGAGGTGTCGGGTGGGCGACCGGTCGGACTGGCCCGGTCACCGGGGTCGGGCGTGGTCGGGACATCGCCCTGACTCCGCCCACACGACCTGCATGCCGCCCACGCTCAACCCGCCAGGTAGGTGAGGAGGTCGTGCCGCGTGATGACGCCGATCGGCTTGCCGCCGTCGGTGACGAGGAACGCCGGGGCGGAACCGAGCGCCGCGCGCGCCGCCGGGATGGACTCACCGAGGCCGATGAGCGGCAGCGGGTCGCCGACGAACGCGCTCGCGGCGTCGTTCATCTTGGCCGCGCCGCTGAAGACGGCGTCCATGAGGCTCGCCTCGTCGATCGCGCCGACGACCTCGCCCATCACCACGGGCGGCTCGGCGCTCAGCACCGGGAGCTGGGAGACGCCGTACTCGGTCATGATGTCGACGACGTCGCGGACGGTGTCGCTCGGGTGCACGTGCACGAGGTCCGGCATCTCCGAGCCCTTGCCGCGGAGGATGTCGCCCACGGTGCGGTCGTCGGCGACCTCGCTGAAGCCGTAGGACTGCAGCCAGGAGTCGTTGAAGATCTTGCCGAGGTAGCCACGCCCGCCGTCGGGCAGGAGGACGACGACCACGGCCGACGCCGGGAGGTCGCGCGCCGCGACGAGGGCGGCCTGGACCGCCATGCCGCTGGAGCCGCCCACGAGCAGTCCCTCCTCGCGGGCGAGGCGACGCGTCATCGCGAACGACTCGGCGTCGGTGACGGCGATGATCTCGTCGGGGATGGACGGGTCGTACGCGGTCGGCCAGAAGTCCTCGCCGACGCCCTCGACGAGGTACGGGCGACCGGTGCCGCCGGAGTAGACCGAGCCCTCCGGGTCTGCACCGATGATGCGCACGCCGCCCTCGGAGACCTCCTTGAGGTACTTGCCCGTCCCGGAGATGGTGCCTCCGGTGCCGACGCCCGCGACGAAGTGGGTGATCTCGCCCTCGGTGTCGCGCCAGATCTCGGGACCGGTCGACTCGTAGTGGCTGCGCGGCCCGTTCGGGTTCGCGTACTGGTTGGGCTTGAACGCCCCCGGGATCTCGGCGGTGAGGCGGTCGGACACGCTGTAGTAGGAGTCGGGGCTGTCGGGAGCGACCGAGGTCGGCGTCACGACGATCTCCGCACCGTAGGCGGTGAGCACGTTCCGCTTGTCCTCGCCGACCTTGTCGGGCAGGACGAACACGCAGCGGTACCCGCGCTGCTGGGCGACGAGGGCGAGGCCGACGCCGGTGTTGCCGGAGGTCGGCTCGACGATCGTGCCGCCCGGCTTGAGGTCGCCCGACGCCTCGGCGGCGTCGATGATACGCGTGGCGATGCGGTCCTTCGAGGAGCCGCCCGGGTTGAGGTACTCCACCTTGACGAGCACGGTGGCCGCGATGCCCTCGGTGACCCGGTTGAGCTTGACGAGGGGCGTGTTCCCGATGAGATCGAGCACGGAGTCTGCGTAGTTCATGTCTGCAATCTGTTCCTGTGGTGCGTCACCGCACGACTCTCGCGTGCGTCACCGGATGGCTGGGGCGGCTGAGGCGGCATCCCGGGCAGGGACGGTTCAGCGGGGACAGCAGGAACACGACAGGCGGAGACGCATGCAGACCACCCTACCCGGCGAGTGCAGGGAACGCAGCCGGATGACGGGGCCGATCCGGCGTCAGTGGATCACGACGAGTCGCTGCCGCGGACCGAGTGCCGAGACAGCAGAGACCACCAGCCGGACGGCGAGGGTCAGCACCATGAGGACACCGATGACCGCGAGCACGACCGCGGCGAGCAGCAGCACCGCGAGGAGCGCCGGGAGTCGGCGTAGCGCGAGCTCGGCCGGGCGACGAGGGGGTGTCCCGTCCGCCCCGGGTGCCTCCAGGTGGCCTTCGCCCGCCATGGCGGCGGCGACGAGTTCGAGCGTGGCACGCGCGCCGGATCCGAGCCGTGCGGTCGAGGTGCGCAGCGCCTGGGACATCACGTGGCCCTTCTCGTCGGATGGATCGGTGTTCGCGGGTGCGAGGACTCGACCGTAGCAGTCGGGTGCCCCGTTCGGGGGTGCCGGTGCCCATTCTGCCAGGCGGGCGTGAACACCCGGTGGCCTGCCGAAGGACGCATGATGGACGCGCACCGCGCTCCCTAGACTGGAGGCATGACCGTCTCCGGCCTCTCCGCCGTCTCCCAGGACTACCTCAAGACGATCTGGACGACCTCCGAGTGGGCCGACGAGTCGGCCACCGTCAAGCTGCTCGCGGATCGCATGGGTGTCCGTCCCGCGACCGCTTCCGACGCGGTGAAGCGACTCGCCGCCCAAGGACTCGTCGTGCACGAGCCCTACGGCAGCATCGAGCTCACCCCCGCCGGGCAGGCGCACGCGGTCGCGATGGTGCGGCGGCACCGACTCATCGAGACCTTCCTCGTCGAGATGCTCGGCTACGGCTGGGACGAGGTCCACGACGAGGCGGAGATCCTCGAGCACGCGGCGAGCGACACGATGATCGAGCGCATCGACGCCGCGCTCGGCCACCCGATCCGCGATCCGCACGGCGACCCGATCCCCTCCGCCGACGGCACCCCGCACCGCCCGGACGCGGTCCGGTTGAACGAGGCTCCGTCCGACAGCCCGTTGACGGTGTGCCGCATCTCGGACGCCGACCCGGAGACCCTCCGACACCTGAGCAGCCTCGGCATCGTCCTCGACACCGAACTGAGCGTCGACGACCACCGTGCGTTCGCGGGCGAACTCGAACTCCGGCTCACCGCGACCGGCACGCGCCTCACGCTCGGTCGCCTCGCCGCCGATGCCGTCTGGGTGACGGTCGTCGCCTGATCGCCGGCAGCTCCACTCGCCCGTCTTCGGGCGGATGAGCGCTCGTTCGCCCGTCTTCGGGCGGATGAACCGCCGGGCGGATCACCCGAAGAAGGTCAGCACGATGAGCGCGACGTTCAGCGAGACGATGAGCGCGACCACGACCCAGGCGAACACCCGGGTGGCGAGCTGGTCGACATGGACACCCATGATCCGCCGGTCGCCCGTGTAGCGCACGAGCGGGATGAGCGCGAAGGGGATGCCGAGGCTGAGGAACACCTGGCTCAGCACGAGCGCGGTGGTCGGGTCGATACCCGCCGCCAGGATGACGAGCGCCGGGATGAGGGTGATCACCCGTCGGGCGAGCAACGGGATGCGCACCTTGAGGAGCCCGCCCATGATCGCCGCTCCCGCGTAGGCGCCCACCGAGGTCGAGGCGAGCCCGGAGGCGAGCAGCCCGATGGCGAAGATGACGCCGATGACGGGCCCGAGCGCGGCGGTGATCGCCGCGTGCGCGCCCTCGATCGAGTCCGTCCCGTCGACACCGCCGAGCGATGCGGCCGCGAGCAGCAGCATCGCGATGTTCACCGCTCCGGCGAGGACGAGTGCCGCCGCGACGTCCCAGCGGGTCGCCACGATGAGCCGACGGATGGCACCGTCACTCGTCTGGACGCCGTGCCGGTCCCTGCTGAGCGAGGAGTGGAGGTAGATCGCGTGCGGCATGACCGTCGCGCCGAGCATGCTCGCGGCGAGCAGGACCGTCGCCGTGCCCTCGAACCGTGGCACGAGGCCTCCGGCCGCGGCACCCCAGTCGACGGGACTGACGAACAGGCCGGCGAGGAAGCCGACGGCGATGACTGCGAGGAGCGTCAGGATGGCGAACTCGAAGTGCCGCTGGCCGTACCAGTTCTGCACGGCGAGGAGCACGATCGAGAAGACCCCCACGATGACGCCGCCGAGCACGAGCGGGATCCCGAACAGCAGGTGGAGCGCCACGGCGCCGCCGATCACCTCGGCGAGGTCGGTCGCGGCGGCGACGAGCTCCGCCTGCACCCAGTAGAGCCGACGCGGCCCGGTTCGCAGTCGTGAGCCGAGCAGCTCGGGCAGACTCTGCCCGGTGACGAGGCCGAGCTTGGCGGAGAGGTACTGGACGAGCACGGCCATCGCGTTCGCGGCGACGAGCACCCACACCAGCAGGTAGCCGTACTGGGCTCCCGCCGTGAGGTTCGCCGCGACGTTCCCGGGATCGACGTAGGCGATCGCCGCCACGAAGGCGGGTCCGAGCAGGAACAGGAGTCGCGGTCCGCGGGGCGCGCGGGTCGCCGGAGCAGCGAGGTCGGTGGTCACGTCGGCCATGTTAGCAACACCGAGCTACATTTGTTAGAGGACTCTAACTCTCGGTTTCACCCGCCGTCTGCTTGGATGAGGCTGAGAATCGACTGCACATCGTCAGGCGCCGGAACGGCCCCCGGAAGCACATCTGGTTCGATAGTTACGCATACAACTTTTCGAGAGGCCCCCGTGACCCCCGCAGCAGATCGCCCCAAGAACACCCCCGTCCCGCCCGCCGTCAAGCAGCAGAGCGTGAAGCAGGAGCGCGAAGCCCAGCGTCAGGCCAAGGTCGCGGCGTTCAAGCAGGCGCAGAAGCGGAAGAACCGCAACCGCCGCATCGGGATCTGGGCCGCTGTCGTCGGCGGCGTGGCCGTCATCGCCGTCCTCATCACGAGTGTCGTCCTCACCCTGCCCAAGAACGCCAGCTACCCCGGCGGCGGCACCGGCACCGGCCAGGACATCGCGGGCGTGCAACTGTTCCAGAACACCTCGGAGCACGTCGAGGGCACGGTCGACTACCCGCAGAACCCGCCGGCAGGTGGTCCGCACAACCAGTACTGGCTGAACTGCGGCGTCTACACCGAGGAGCAGACCAACGAGAACGCGGTCCACTCCCTCGAGCACGGTGCGATCTGGGTCACCTACGACCCGTCCCTCAGCGACGCGGAGCTCACGAAGCTCAAGGAGCTGCTCCCCACCACGTACGTCATCCTGTCGCCGAAGTCCGACCTCCCCTCCCCGATCGTGCTGAGCGGCTGGAACTCCCAGCTGCAGGTCAACAACGCGAGCGACGCGCGCATCGCCGACTTCTTCGAGGAGTTCTGGAAGAGCAACAACGTCCCGGAGCCCGGCGCGGCCTGCACGGGCGCGATCGACGGTCCCGGCAAGGTCTGATCCGTTGACCCCGGCGAGCACCCCCGACGCCCCGGCGACCGGTGAACCGGCCGACGGCGGTGTGACCGACGAGGAACTCGCCGCCTGGGAGGCGCAGGGCTCCCCCGACGGCTCCAGCCGGACCCGCGTCGTCATCGCCGCGATGACCGTCGTCGCGATCATGGTCGCTGCGGCGATCGGTTTCTCGGTCGGTCGGCTCAGTACGCTCGCCGACCCGACACCCACCACGACGAGCGCCGAGGCGGGCTTCTCGCGCGACATGCAGGTGCACCACAACCAGGGCGTGGAACTCGCCATGATCATCCGCGACCGGACGGACGCGGTCGACGTTCGCACCCTCGCGTACGACATCGCGACCACCCAGGCGCAGCAGTCCGGGCAGTTGTACGACTGGCTCGTCCAGTGGAACCTGCCGCAGGGCTCACGGCAGCCGGACATGACGTGGATGACGCTCCCCACGCTCTCGGGTGCGAGCGGCCATGCGCACGGCGGCGACTCGGCGACCCCCGGGTCCACCCACACCCCGGGCGATCCGATGCCGGGCCTCGCCACACCCGCCCAGATCGACCAGCTGACGGCGGCGTCCGGGGTTCAGGCCGAGCGGGTGTTCCTGACCCTGATGATCGCCCATCACCGCGGCGCGGTCGAGATGGCCGAGGCGTTGCAGCCGCGGACCACGAACGCGACCGCGCTGGCCTTCACGCGCGCGGTGATCGCGAGCCAGCAGGCGGAGATCGAGCTCATGACCGGCATGCTCGACGACCGGGGCGGACCGGTCGACCTCGCCGGCTGACGCCCCGTCGACCGCCCGGACGACCTGCGGGCTCCGACAAGGGGCTAGCCAGAACACCGACTGACGGCGAAGAATGATCCCGACGCCCGAACGGGCCCGATGAACAGGAGCGACGGATGGCACTGGACGACATCACCAAGAAGGCTCAGGAATTCCTGAACGACAACAAGGTCAAGGACGCCCTGAAGAGCGAGCAGGCCGAGGACATCAGCGACAAGCTCCTCGGCACCGTGGCCGACGCGGCCAAGAAGGTCACCGGCGGCAAGTTCGACGGGCAGATCGACAGCGCTCGCGACGCCGCGGACAAGGCCGTCGGGAACGAGTAGTCCCTCAGGTCGAGACGCGTGACGGCCGGGTCCCGACGGGAGCCCGGCCGTTCGCGTCTGCAGCGGTCAGCGGTCAGCGGTCGATCGTCACTCCGTGCCGGTCAGCTGCCCTCGACGCCGCCGTCGACGGGGTTGCTCCGGAACCGGTCGAGCGCGATGGCCACGAGTTCCGGAGCGGACAGGTGCGTGTCCTGCATGAGGTCCGAGAGCACTTCTGACGCGCGCCCGCTGAGCGTCAGTTGCACGGTCGCGGAGCGGTCCTCATCGACACCGCTCAGCGCGCGACGACGTTCACCGAGGCTGAGGATGGCCGACCGCAGGTAGGTGCGGCTGGCGACGGTGTCGATCTCCCATCGGCCGGCGCGACGGTTCGCGACGACATTGCCACGACGGATGTTGGTCATGAGGGACGCGCGGCTCACATGGAGCCGGGCCGCGAGTTCCGCCGTCCGGACCGGACGCGGGAGGTCGTCGATGAAATCCTCGACCAGCGCCTCCCGGAGGAGCTCCCAGGCGACGTCCGGTGGGAGCGGCGCATCGGGCATGCTGCCGCCATCCTGCAGCGGACCCACCCACGCGGTCGTGGGGGCGTCGCGTTCGGTCATCGTCATCGCCCCTCCAAGGTTCCGGCGCTCGAACCTCAAGCATGCTCGGTGCCCGTGGAAAGCGCGTCCCCCAATGCGGGTTGCCCGCGTTCGCGGGGTGCCGGCCCGAAACGACGCACCCCGTCCAGCAAGAGCGGACGGGGTGCGGGCGATCCGGAGACGACTCAGCTGCGGTTCGCGACCGGTCGGGAACCCGCCGGGCGGGTCCCCTCGAACAGGATCCGGTAGCTGAATCCGGCGATCAGCGCGCCGATGATCGGGAACACGATGAACACCCAGACCTGCGCGAGCCAGTCGCCCCCGCCGAAGATGGCGGTCGCCATGGAGCGCGCCGGGTTGATCGAGCCGTTGTCGATCGGGATCGCGATCAACAGGAACAGCGTGAGGGCGCCGCCGATGGCGATCGGCGCGAAGCCAGCGGCGGCCCGGGTGTGCGTGACGCCCAGGATGACGTACAGGAAGAGGGCGGTGATGACGACCTCGATGACGATCGCCGAGACGAGTCCGAATCCGCCGGGCGAGAGCTCACCGAAGCCGTTCGAGACGAAGCCGCTTGCGACGGCCTTGTCGAGGAATCCTGCCGGGCCGCCGGCCGCGAGGCCGAAGACCGCCAGTGCGCCGAGGAACGCTCCGACGAGCTGCGCGAGGATGAACGTCCACGTCGCACGCCAGGGGAACCGACCGGCGGCGGCCAGCCCGAGCGTCACCGCCGGGTTGAAGTGCCCGCCGGAGACGGGGCCGAACGCGTAGGCGGCGATGGTCACCGAGAGGCCGAGGGCGATCGCCACCCCGAGGAAGCCGACGCCCAGGGGGTTCGACGTCTCTTCGCCGAAGAACGCGGAGAAGGTCGCCGTCCCGACGAGACCGAAGACGAGCAGGAAGGTGCCCGCGACCTCGGCGAGCAGCTGCGACGCGGTCGTCGGTTCGACGGAGGGTGGGACTTCCGGGGAGGACATCTGGACTCTTCTCGTTCGAGGTGACGACGTGGACGCGGTCGGCTCGCGGCCACCGCGTCACCAGCAGACTATTGCCAGGCGTCCCACCGGCGACAGCCCGCGGTCCGCATGTCGCCGTCCGTCAGTGCACCTCCAGGTCCTGGAGCGGGACCTGGAGCCGGAAGATGTGCTCGATCGCGAGCTCCGCGCCGACGGCGTCGCCCGAGGCGATCGCGGATCGGAGGTGCGGGTACCCGACGCGCAGATCCGACCAGTCGACCGTCTCAGCCGACCGCGTCGCCACGACGCGGTAGATCAGTGCGCCGATCACGTCCTTCGTCGCCGTGACGAGGACCGGGTTCTCGCAGTGTTTCAGGAACCGGTCCACGAGCCCCCAGACGCAGCGGCCGTGCGCGTCGGCGTCCTCCGCCGCCACGGTCGTCATGGTGTGCTCGACGAACGCGAGGAGCTCGGCCCGCTGCCCCGGGGTCAAGGTCGGGACGGTGACCCGGACGACGCCGCTGACGAGCGCCCCGAGGGTCTGCAGCACGGCTGTCCGATCCTCGGCGCGTGGCTGCGCGACACGGGTGTGCCGTTGCGGTGCCGTCTCGACCAGTCCGACGCGCTCGAGTTCCCGGAGTGCTGCGTGGACCGCCTCGCTCGGAGCGTCGAGCCACTCCCGGAGTTCCGCCTCGATGAGCAGTTCACCGGAGGCGAGCGTCCCGTCATAGATCGCGTTGCGGATCCGCTCGGTCACGGACTCACCTGCGGGGGACGGCCGCGACCCGGACGGTCGATCGGGGTTCGGCATCGGTTCCTCGCTCGACTGGGACGGCTGGCGGCTACCGGCCGATCGTACCGCGGACGATCCCGGCCTCGGCGAGCGCCGCCTGCGCCTGCCGATGCTTGTTGTCGATGGAGGCGCCGATCTCCTGAGCCAGGCGGGGCTTGCTCCGCACGAGCTGGTCGATGGTGGACAGCGGCATCCGCAGGACCAGGGTCGTCCCGTCGGCGATCGCGGCGGCCATGGCGACCTCCCTCGTCAGCGCCGTCTGACCGATGAAGTCGCCGACGCCGAGTCGTTGGAAGGTGATGAGCCCGTCCGTCGTCGGCACGGCGAGATGGACGCCGCCCTCGACGAGGAACCGCATCGCGCCGGGGATCGTGCCCGCCTGCTGGATGGTCTCCCCCGGCCCGTACCGTTCGAGTGCGCAGGTCCTGGCGAGGTCGTCGTAGTCCTCCTCCCGCGCGTGGAGGGTCGGTGCCAAGGCGGCGATGGCGCTCCGCAAGCGCTCCGGCGTCGCGATCGGGTCGGTGCTGTCACCGTCGAGCGCGAGACCGCGGCGCCGCGAGGCGTACCAGAGCCAGGCGCGGAACAGGGCGACGGCGGCGTCGGCGGTGGACGGCCCGGACACGGGGAGGGTGACGGCGAACCGCGCGGCACCGAGGTAGGACGCGGACACCACGTCCCCCGGCTCGAGCATCGGGAGGCCCGAGCCGACCTCGCGGAGCAGCCGGAGCACGTCGTCCGGCGGGTCGTCGGTGGAGAAGGTCACTTCGACGCTCGCGGTGTAGGCACCGACGGGCTGACTCAGGTTCGTGAACGACGACCCGGCGAGCGACGAGTTCGGCACGATCTGGATACCGTTGCCGGTGTCGAGGTGCACCGCACGCCAATTGACCTCGACCACGCGACCACGGACATTCCCGGTGTCCAACCAGTCCCCCAGTTTGAAGGGCTGTTCGAACAGCAGCAGCAGTCCGGAGATGACCCCGCCGACCGCGTTCTGGAGGGCGAGGCCGATCACGATCGAGGTGACGCCGAGCGCGGTGACCAGGCCGCCGATGTCGGCGCCCCACACCCACGAGAACAGGATGGCGAGTCCGATGAGGATCAGCGCGAGCCGAGCGAGGTCCACGAAGATCGACGGGATGCGGTCACGCCACGAGCCCTCCTCCGCGTTGGTGAAGAGCGCCACGTTGAACGCCGACAGGATGAGCAGGATCACGAGGAACCCGAGGACCGTTCCGACGATCCGGACCCAGATGAGGTCGTCCGCCCGCAGCGAAGCGAACACCAGGAGTGCGAACACCGCGCCGACCGGCACGACGTAGTTCCGCATGAGTCGTACCGGCTTGGCCGCGGCGTTCCCGCGCCGGGTCAGTGCGCCGAGCACCTCGGTGAGGACGATGAGGAGGACCGGGACACCGACCGCGAGCGCGATGGCCCAGGGGAACCACGCCTCCTGCCACACCTGCGTCATGACGTCGTCCCTGCCACGACCTGCCAGACGGCCTGCGGACCCCCGCGCGTCTCCACGGTGCCGGCGGCCTCGAAGGTGACGGTGTCCTGCATGCGGTCACGCACCCGCTGGCTGACGAAGATCCCGGCCCGACCGGAGACCGACTGGACCTGGTTGGCGAGGCTGACCGCGTCACCCCACATGTCGTAGGCGAGACTCGTGCGACCGACGAGGCCACTCGTCACGACACCCGTGTCCACGCCGATCCGGAGCGTCAGGTCGGCCTGGTGTTGCGCGTTGAAGCGTTCGACGATCGTGCGCATCTCCAGCGCGAAGTCGAGGGTCCTGCGGACGTTGTCGACGCGGGGCACGATGAGGCCACAGCTCGCGAGGTAGCCCTCCCGCAGCGTCCGCACCTGCTCGATACCGAGTCGCTCCGCAGCCTCGTCGAAGCTGCGGACGAGGGCGTTGAGCATCGACAGCTCGCGCTCCGGGTCGAGGCCTCGGGTGAGGTCGTCGAACCCGACGAGGTCCGCGAAGATGACCGACACGTCCTGGTGGACCTCGGAGATGGTCTCCTCGCCCTCCTTGTAGCGTTTCGCCACCGTGGCCGGCATGAGCGTCAGCAGGAGCTTCTCGTTCTCGGCGCGCTGCTCGTCGATGAGTTCCTGCTTCACCCGGAGGCTGCGACTCATGTCGTTGAAGGCCGCGCCCAGGTCGCCGAACTCGTCACGCCTGTTGCCCGGTACCTCGACGCTGTAGTCACCGGCGGCCACGCGCCGCACCGCGCCGACGAGGGACCGCACCGGGCGTGCGAACACCTGCGCCAGCAACAGCGAGAGCAACGACACGACGACCACGATCGCCAGCACGGAGATGATGAGGTTGCGCGTGAAGTCGGTGACCGGCGCGAAGGCCTCCGACGCGTCGATCCGCGCGACGAGCACCCACTGGAGCCCGTCGATGTCGAGTGGTGTGTACGCCGTCAGGTTCTCCCCACCGAGGTAACCACGACCGATGAGCGTGCCGGTCTCCCCGGCGAGCGCCCGCTCCACGGACTGGGTGCGGGTCGGCTGGATCTCGATCGTGCCCTTGACGTCGACCGCGCGCTGCGCGTCCTGCGGTGGCGTGCCGGCCGCGACGGACTGCTTGAGATACGCCTTCGGGTCCTCGATGAGCAGTCGGGACGTCGAGCGCATCAGCTGATCGGGTCCGGCGAGGTAGGTCTCGCCGGTCTCGCCCAGGCCGTCCTGCTTCCATTCCCCGCCACTCGTCATGATCGAGTTGATCTGCTCGATGGGCACCTGCAGCGCCAGGACGCCGTCGATGCGGCCATCCTGCCCCACCGGTGAGAAGATCCACTGCGTGGGGACGTTGAGCGAGGGCTGGTACCGCTCGAAGTCGGTGATGCCCGTGTAGTCGACCGCGTTGGACCGCAGGGCCTTCGTGAACCCGTCGCCGAGGACGCCACCCTGGTACGGGCCCGTCAGCACGTTGGTCCCGAGGTCCGGTCCCTTGAACGCGCTGTAGACGACGTCACCCTCGTCGTCGATGAGGAGGGCGTCCTCGTAGCCGAACCGGTTGATGATCTCGCGGAAGTAGTCGTTGTAGGTCGCGTTGACGGCCGACCACGTGCTCCCGTCACCGGCGTCGTCGACCGTGATCGCCTGGTCGTAGTCGAGATCGGTGGGCGTGTAGACCGACTGCAGGTAGGTCTGGGCCGGGTTCGTCGGGATGAAGGCCTCTGGATCCGCCGTGTCGCCGGTCCGTTCGTTGAGCGCGGGGACGAAGGTGTCCGTGTAGAAACGGTCGACCTCCGCAGCTCGCGCCGGCTCGACCGGCTGCTCCTCGAGCTCCTGGAACGCGTCGTGGTACCGGTTCATCGCATCGACGACGGTCGTGCCACGGGTGTAGACGACGAGCGAGTCCGCCGTCTGGCGGTAGTAGTTGGTGATCTCGCGGGCACGCGACTCGCGCAACTCGGTCAGTCGCTCGAACGACGCCTGTCGGAGGGATTCACTGCCGGAGAGGTACCCGACGATGCCGGTCACCACCGACGCCCCCACGCTGACCAGCAGCAGCATCACCAGGAGTTTCGACTGGATGCTGAAGCCGGGGCGGCCGAAGCGACGACGCCCGAGCCTCCGGGACCGCGCGACCGAGGACGGCGCTGGAGGGATCGGAGGACCCGTCGTGGAGGCGTCCACGGGCGGAGTGCCGTCACCTGACGGGGGTCCGGATGGTGCGTTCACAGCTGCGGTCATCGACGAGTCCCCTACTCGATCCGGCGGTGCGCGGGCGTCCCCCTCCTTCGGGGGTCACGATGGCGCTCACTCTAGCCACACGTGTCACGCGCCCACAATGGCCGGACGGCGGTTCTTCGCTGGCCGGACATTGCCGGGCCGGACTGCCGTGCCCGCGGTCGACGTGTCCAGACGAGACGTCGCAGCGCCTGCCGTCTCGACTCAGGCGGTGACGGCCTGCTGCGCGTAGAGCGTCGCGTACACGCCGCCGGCGGCGAGCAGCTCCTGGTGGGTGCCACGCTCCACGATGCGCCCGCGATCGAGCACGAAGATGACGTCGGCGTGCACGACGGTCGACAGGCGGTGCGCGATCGATACCGTCGTGCGTCCGCGGGTCGCGTCGTCGAGGGCGACCTGGACGACCCGTTCGGAGATCGTGTCGAGGGCGCTCGTCGCCTCGTCGAGGATGAGCACCTCCGGGTCCTTCAGCAGCACGCGCGCGATGGCGATGCGCTGCTTCTCACCGCCGGACAAGCGGTAGCCGCGTTCCCCGACGAGCGTGTCGTAGCCGTCCTCGAACCGAGCGATCGTCTCGTGGATGTTCGCGGCGCGGCAGGCGGCCTCGAGCTCGTCGAGGGTCGCGTCGGGCTTCGCGTAGCGGAGGTTCTCGGCGATCGTCGCGTGGAAGAGGTAGGTCTCCTGGCTGACGATGCCGATGCGGGAGACGAGGGACTCCTGGGTGACGTCGCGGACGTCGGCGCCCGCCACCATGACCCGGCCGTCCGACACCTCTTGGAAGCGCGGGATGAGGTAGGAGATGGTCGTCTTGCCCGCTCCCGAGGGTCCGACGAACGCGGCGAACTGTCCGGGTTCGATCGTGAAGGAGACCCCGTCGAGGGTGGGGGTCGAGTCGTCCTGGGCGTCGGCGTAGCGGAAGGTGACGTCGTCGAAGCGGATCTGCGGTGCGACGCTCGGGAGCGGTGCGGCCCCGGGGCGGTCGGCGATCGCGGGCTTGAGGTCCAAGTACTCGAAGATCCGCGCGAAGAGGGCTCCGGAGGTCTGCAGGTCGAGGGCGACCCGCATGACGCCCATGAGCGGGAACAGCAGGCGGGCCTGGATGGTGGTGAAGGCGACGATCGAGCCGGCGGTGACGTCCGCGGCCCCACCGGTGATGAGCCAGCCGGCCACGAGGTAGACGATCGCGGGGATCGACGACAGGAAGATGTTCACCATCGCGAAGAACCACTGTCCGCTCATCGCCTGGCTGACCTGGAGGCGGATCTGGGTGCGGTTCTCGGCGCTGTAGCGCTCGACCTCGGTGTCCTGGCGGTTGAAGCTCTTCGCGAGGAGCACGCCGGAGACGCTCAGGGCCTCCTGCGTGATCGCGGTCATCTCCGACAACGACTCCTGCGTCTTCGTGGCGATCCGCGCCCGGACCTGACCGACGCGGCGCTGCGCGATCACGAGGATCGGCATGAGGATGAGGGCGACGATCGTCAGCTGCCAGTTGAGGATGAGCATGGCGACGAGCGCGGAGATGACCGTCACGGTGTTGCCGAGCACGCTCGAGACGGTGTTGGTGAGGACGTTCGCGACGCCACCGACGTCGTTCTGGAGGCGCGACTGGATGATGCCCGTCTTGGTGCGGGTGAAGAAGCTCAGCTCCATCGCCTGCAATTGCGAGAACAGCTTGATGCGCAGGGCGCCCATGACGCTGTTGCCGACGGTCGCCGTGAGGTAGGTCTGCCAGACGCCGAGCAGCGCCGCGATGATGAACAGCGCCACCATCGCGCCGACGATCTCCGCGAGGGCGACGAGGTTCGGGCTGCCACCGTCGGTCGGGAACAGGCCGACGTCGAACGCCTGCTTGACGAGCAGCGGTGGGAGCACCGCGAGGGCGGCACCGATGACGACGAGCACCATCGTGAGGATGATCTTGGCGCGGAAGGGCACGAACAGCGCGACGATGCGCTTGCCGAGGTTCGGGATCTTCGGCGCCTCGGCGTTGAGCGCCTTCTGCGCCGCCGTGTCGCCACCGCTGACGCGACTGCCCGCGCGGGGTCCGCCGCCCCCGGGTGCACCGCCGCGTGGCCCGCCCCGTCCGCCGTGCATGCTCATCCCGCCACCCTATCCCCGCCCACCGTCCTCCCCGCCCCTGTCCCCGTCCCGCGTCGGCTTCCCGCTCAGTGTCCTTTCTCAGGAGTCCGCCGGCGCGGCGCCTCGCCCGCTCCCCGACCCGCCGCAACTGTCCTGAGATAGGGTCACCGCTCCCCAGGTCCACTGCGGGGCGGATCATCCCCAGATGAGCAGCGTGACTCGGCGGTCCGGCGAGACCGGGTGGACGATCGACCAATGACAGGAGGAACCGACGCCTTCCGCCCGGCGTACGGTATCGCCACGGTGCACCAGCTTCGGGCTCGCGGTCATTCCAAACGGTCGCTCCGACTCGCGGTCGAGATGGCCGAGCTGATCAGGGTGAAACGAGGCTGGTACGCGGACCCCGGTGCACCCCCGGAGATCGTCCAAGCCGTTCGGGTCGGCGGGAGACTCGCGTGCATCTCGGCGGCCGCCTGGTTCGGCTGGGCCACACCGGAAGACCAGCGCCTACACGTCGCCGTCCCGTCGAACGCGGGACGCCTCCGCGATGTGAGCGACCGCCGATGTCATCCGCCCGCGCAGGATCGGGACGACACGGTCCTGCACTGGGACGACGATCAACCGGTGGTCCCTCGGGGCGGCTCGATCGCGCCGCTTCTCGTGGTGAGCCGTGAGTCGGCCGTTCGTCAGATCGTCACCTGCCAGCACCCTGACGTCGCCGGCGCGATCTTGGACTCCGTCCTGCACCGAGAACCCCACCGCGGGCGGGCGCTCCGCGCGTGGCTGGACGAACTCCCGCAAGCGCGCAGGCGCAGACTCCCTCGGTTGGAGTCGGGATGCGAGAGTTTCCTCGAGAGCATCGGTCGCATCCGGCTCGAACGCGCTGGAATCGTCGGTCGACACCAGGTCGACATCCCCGGTGTCGGACGCGTCGACGAGCTGATCGACGATTGGTTGGTGGTGGAGTGGGATGGACGTGCGTTCCACGACACCCCGGACGCCCATGAACAGGATCGCTGGCGCGACGCCCAGTTGGCGATCCTCGGCTATCGCTCTCTCCGTTTCACGTATCGCATGGTGATGGACGACTGGTACGCAGTCATCGGAGCGGTCCGGGCAGCGCTCGCGCAGGGCCGTCCAAGGCACCGCTGAGCGGATCCGATCACCCCCGCACCTGCCAGCCTGAACTCGTCCCTTCCTCAGGAATCCTTCGGCGCGCCGGGCGTACCCCGGCACGACGCACCGCAACTCTCCTGAGAAAGGCCCACCCCGGTCACTCGTCGACCAGAATTCAGCTTCGTCCCTTTCGCAGGACTCCCCCGGCGCGCCGGGCGGATTCCGGCACGACGCACCGCAACTCTCCGGAGAAAGGATCATCGGGACCAGGAGAACGAACGACCCGCAGACGCACGGACGCCCCGGGAGCATGAGCTCCCGGGGCGTTCGCGCACCGACGACGCTGTCGATCGGAGGATCGAACCGCGTGTCGGGTCAGCCCTTCGTCGAACCGGCCAGGAGCCCGCGGACGAAGTAGCGCTGCAGGGCGAAGAACACCACGAGCGGGACGAGGATCGAGATGAACGCGCCGGCCGTGAGCAGGTGCCACTCGTTGCCTCGCGTACCCGTGATCTCCGCCAGCAGCTTCGTGATCGGCGCGACCTCGCCGTCCGCGAAGATGAGCGCGACCAGAAGGTCGTTCCACACCCACAGGAACTGGAAGATCGCGAACGACGCGATGGCGGGCATGGTCAGCGGCAGCACGATCCGGAAGAAGATCTGACCGTGACCGGCACCGTCCACGCGTGCCGCTTCGATGACCTCGGCGGGGATCTCCGCGACGAAGTTGTGCAGCAGGAAGATCGCCAGCGGCAGCGCGAACATGGTGTGCGCGATCCACACCTGGGCGAAGGTGCCGCTCGCGTCCAGTCCCTCGCCGACCTGCAGGCCGAAGATGTTCAGGCCGCGGGAGAAGGTCGACAGCAGTGGCACGAGCGCCATCTGGATCGGCACCACCTGCAGCGCGAATACGAGGATGAACAGGAAGTTCTTGCCGCGGAAGTCGATCCACGCGAACGCGTACGCCGCGAGGCTCGCCACCACCAGCGGGATCAGGGTCGCCGGGACCGCGATGGCGATCGAATTGACCCACGAGCCCGCGAGGTTGAGCGTCGAGTTGCCGGCCTGCAGCACCTGCACGTAGTTGTCGATGGTGACCTGGAAGTCGGAGAAGATCGTCCACCAGCCGGTGGTCTTCACCTGCTGCTCAGGTCGGAACGAGGAGACGAACAGACCGAAGGTCGGGACCGTCCACAGCACCGCGATGATGACGGCCGCGATGGTCGCCCCGCGGCTGGTGAGCCGCTTCTTCGTCCGGCGGCTCGCGGCCTCGATGCCGCGTTCCCCCTGGGCGAGCTGTTCCTTGGTGGATTCGTCGATCGGTAGTTCGATCGGCTGCACAGCACTCATCGGATCTCCCTCTGCTTCTTGATCTGCCGTGCGTTGTAGATGACGATCGGCAGCACGAGGACGAACAGGACCACGGCGAACGCCGCACTCCGGCCGTTCTCGAAGTTCTTGAACTGGGTGTACATCTCGTTCGCGATGACCGAGGTGCCGTTGTTGCCGGCGGTCATCGTGCGGACGATGTCGAAGACCTTCAGCGAGGCGATCGAGATCGTCGTGACGACCACGACGAGCGAGGAGCGGATGCCGGGGACGATGACGTTGATGAAGCGCTGCCAGGCGTTGGTGCCGTCGAGCTCGGCGGCCTCGATCTGCTCGGTGGGGACACCCTTGATCGCGGCGGACAGGACGACCATCGCGAAACCGGTCTGGACCCAGATGAGCACGACGATGAGGAACAGCGTGTTCCACGGCTCGTTCTGCAGCCACTGCACCGGAGTGCCGCCGAACCACACGACGATCTGGTTGAGCAGACCGATCTGGGTCGCGTCGGCCTCGCGGTAGGCGTAGATGAAGCGCCAGATGATCGACGCACCGACGAAGGAGATCGCCATCGGCATGAAGACGAGGATCTTGAAGTACTTCTCACCGCGGGACTTGTCGATGAACACGGCGTAAGCGAGTCCGAAGGCCGTCGACAACGCCGGGACGAGCAGCACCCAGATGATCGTGTTGATGACGGTACGAATGGCGCTCGGCTGCGTGAACAGCCAGATGAAGTTGTTCAGGCCCACGAAGTTCTTGCCGGACGCCGACATGAATGCGGCGATCGTCGTGTTGATCGACGGCAGGATCAGGCCGATCAGCAGCAGCAGGAACGCCGGTGCGAGGAAGCCGACGAGCTGGACGAGGTACCCGACGCCCTTCTTCGAGCGGTAGTCGAGGAGGAAGAGCACGCCGCCAAGGACGGCGGCGACGGCCGCGGCCCAGAGGAACGAGCCGAAGAAGAGGACGACGACGACGGGCACCAGGACGCAGAACGCCAGACGGATGACCGTGTACAGGGTGCCCTTGCGTGGCGCGATGTCCACGAAGAAGAGGAGGAGGGCCACCACCGCACCGAAGGCGATGACGACGATCGGGATCTGGGCGAGCGGAGGCAGTCCGCCCAACCAGTTGAGGAAACCTGACATAGCTGGCCTTTCGAGTACGGCGTTGGACCCTGAGTGAACCCTAGGGGGTTCCACTGCCGAGGCGGAAGCGCCGGAGGGTGGTGATCACCCTCCGGCGCTCCCGCTCACGAGCAGCAGTTCCGGATATCGATTACTCGCTGGAGGGCCAGCCGGCTTCGATGTCCTTGAGGACCTGGTCGGTCTCGTCGCCGTTGATCCAGTTCACGAGGCCCTTCCAGAAGGTTCCGGCGCCGACGGCACCGGGCATCAGGTCGGAGGCGTCGAAGCGGAACGTGGTCTTCTCGTCCTGCAGGATCTCGATCGCCTGGCTGAGGATCGGGGTCGAGGCGTTCGCCGGGTCGAGGCCGTTGTTGGCGGAGATGACGCCGCCGAGCTTGACCCGCTTGTTCGCCCACTCAGGGCTCGAGAGGTACTCCTGGACCTTGACGGTGCTCTCATCGTCGCTGAACGCGCCGACGATCTCGCCACCACCGGTGACAGCGGTCTCGCCCTCCTTGATGCCGGGGGTCACGAAGGCCCACACGTCACCGTCGGGGGCGACGGTCGCGCCGGCGTCCTCGAGGAAGCCGGAGAAGAACGATGCCTGGTGGTGGAGGGCGCAGGCGCCGGAGGCGAGCGCCGGAGCGACGTCACCGAACTCGGTCGAGTTGATCGAGGACACGTCGCCGAAGCTCGCGTTCACGTACTCCGGGTTCTTGAGGATCTCGCCGACCGAGTCGAACGCTTCCTTGATCTTCGGGTCGGTGAACTTGACCTTGTTGGCCACCCAGTCGTCGTAGACGTCCGGGCCCTGCTGGCGCAGGACGAGGTCTTCGATCCAGTCGGTGCCGGGCCAGCCCGAGGCGTCGCCGGAGCCGAAGCCGGCGCACCACGGTGCGGAACCCGTCTTCTCCTGGATGGTCTTGGTCAGCGTGAGCAGCTCGTCCCAGGTCTTCGGGACCTCGACGCCCCACTCCTTGAACTTGGCCGGCTGGTACCAGACGAGGCCCTTGACGCTCGCCATGAGCGGAGCGCCGTAGACGGTGTCGTTGACGGTGCCGTAGGCGGCCCAGTCCTTCGACCAGTACTTCTCGATGTTCGCCTTGACGCTGTCGGGCGCGGGCTTCAGGTAGTCGCGCTTGGCGAGGTCGGCCAGGAGGCCGGGCTGCGGGAAGATCGCGAGGTCGGGCGGGTTACCACCCTGGGCGCGGATACCGATCTGCGACTCGAACTCCTTGGAGGACTCGTACTTGATCGTGATGCCGCTCTCCTTCTCGAAGTCGGCCCAGCTCTCCTCGAGCAGCTTCGCCTCGGTGTCGGCGATCGTCCCGTAGATGGTGACGGTCTTGTCGTCGTCGCCACCGCCGCTGCTGCCCGATCCGCCTGAACAAGCGGTGAGCGCGACGCCCGCGACGGCCAGGACGGCCAGCGGCAGGGCCGTCCGGCGGGTCCGAATGAAACTCATCTGTGTCCTCCTCATTGAGTGCTGCAGGTTCGAACGTCTCCAGGGTCGAGCCGTTCCGATGATGCACTGGTGCGGAATCGGTCCGGATGCGGAACCGTTTCCATGCGCCAAAGTACTTCACCCGGCGACAGGATGCAAGCACGAGAACATAACGAAATAGACAGTGAGAGCGCTCCCACCGAAATCACGAGGCCGGGCGGACCATTCGTGCTCCAGTTGTTATGGATCAGTTCCAGTCGGCAGTTCCAGGTCTGTTCCAGATTCGCTATGGTGGTGCTACCCAACGGAGGGAGTCGGCATGAGTGGTGCCATCAGCGATGTCGCGGCCCTCGCCGGCGTCTCGAAAGCGACGGCCTCGCGAGCGCTCACCGGGCGCGGATACGTGTCGGCCGAGACCCGGGAACGGGTCGTGCAGGCCGCGGCCACGATCGGGTACGTCGCCTCGCCCATCGCCGCGAGTCTGTCCACCGGACGCACGCTGGCCATCGGCGTCCTCACCTCGTTCCTCAACCGCTGGTACTTCGGGGAGGTCCTGGAAGGCGCCGAGGGCGCCCTCCGTGCGCGGGGCTACGACCTGACGCTCCACCATCTGCCGCCCGACTCCCCGGAGCGCGATCGCATCTTCGACGCCTACCTGACGAACAAGCGCTTCGACGGCATGATCTCGATCGGGATCGAGGCCTCGCAGGACGAGATCGCGCGACTGCTCGCCAATCCCCGTCCACTGGTGTCGATCGGCGGCAACATCCGTGGCGGTCACTCCATCAACATCGACGACCAGGCACTCGGCCGTGAGGCGACGGAACATCTCATCACCCTCGGGCACACGCGCATCGCCCACATCACCGGGCACGACGCGGAACTGCAGACGGACACCGTGCACGGGAGGCGCCTGGCCGGCTACCTCGCGGCGATGGAGGATGCCGGACTCACCTCAGCCGTGCACGTCCTGCCCGCCGTCCATTCGTTACCGGGCGGGTACGAGGCCGCGGCGCAGTTGCTGCGGGACGCGAGGATCCGGCCGACGGCGGTGTTCGCCTCGACGGACGAGGTGGCGATCGGCATCATCATCGCGGCACGTCGCCTCGGGATCACCGTTCCGGCGGAGCTGTCGGTCATCGGGATCGACGGGCACTCCTACGCGGAGATGTTCGCGCTCACCACCTTCGAGCAGGAGCCCCGCGCGCAGGGACGGCATGCCGTCGAGATCCTCCTCCAGGACCTGGAGGACGAGCAGCGCGCGCAGGCTCCGGACTCCGCGGACCCGGGCACAACGGTCTCCGAGGTGCGCTGGCCGACCCGCCTGGTGATCCGACAGACCACGACGCGCCCCGAGCCCGCGGACTAGACGACCCGGCTGCGGTCCCAGCGCGGTGCGCTGGCACGAGCGCGCCCCACCGACGTGAGCGCGGGCCCCCGGAGGGTCGCGCTCGCGTCGGTGGGGCGCGGTGATCGGTCGGATCAGCTCGCGTCGGCTGCGGTGATCGCGATGGCCTCGTCGAGCTCACTCTCCACCGGGCCGTCGACCCGGGCGAGGTGCTTGCGTCCGAGGACCACGATGAGGACCGCGACGATGAGCGAGCCGGCGGCCACATAGTAGGGCGCGGCGGGCGAGATGAGCTTCGCGATCTCCGCGGCGGCCGGTGGCGCGATGGCCCCACCGAGGAACCGGACCGACGAGTAGGCCGAGGATGCGACGTTGCTCGGCAGGTCCGTCGCCTCCATGACCGCCTCGGTCAGCACCGTGTTCATGACGCCGAGCAGCAGCCCACCGACGACGATGCAGACGATGAGGCCGACGGTGGACTGCACGAGGAGTCCGGCCGCGACGAGGTCGAGTGCCAGCAACGGCAGGACGAGCTTGATCACGGAGGTGCGACGCATCCGGGCCGTGAGCAGCGGTGCGACGAACACGCTCGTGATCGCCAGCGCGACACCCCACCCGAAGAAGGTGAACCCGAGACCCATCGCATCGAGGCCGAGCGGGAACGGCGAGTATGCGAGGAGCGTGAAGAAGCCGATGTTGTAGAACAGTGCGGCTGCCGCGAGGATGCCCAGCGACGGGATCGCCAGCGCCCTGAACGGTGCGGACAGCTTGAGCGGCGCGGGCTTCGGGCCCTCGGTCTTCAGCAGGGTGACGATCGCGATGAACCCGACGGCCATGAGCGTCGCGGTGCCGAAGAACGGCCACTTCCAGCCGATGCCGCCGAGGAGACCCCCGAGCAGCGGACCGATCGCGATGCCGAGTCCGAGGGCGGCCTCGTACAGGATGATCGCGTTGGCGCGTCCGCCCGCTGCGGCTCCGACGATGGTGGCGAGTGCCGTCGAGATGAAGAGCGCGTTGCCGAGGCCCCAGCCGGCCCGGAAGCCGATGACGGCACCGACGGAGTCGGAGAGGCCCGCGAGGAGCGCGAACAGGACGACGAGCGCGAGTCCGATGAGGAGCGTGCGCTTGGCACCGATCCGGCTCGACAGCCAGCTCGTGAACAGCATCGCCACGCCGGTGACGAGCAGGTAGCTCGTGAAGAGCATCTCGGCCTGGGTCGGCGTCGCCTGGAGGTCTTCGGCGATCGCGGGCAGGATCGGGTCGACGAGGCCGATGCCCATGAAGGCGATGACGCTCGCGAAGGCGACCGCCCAGACGGCCTTCGGCTGGTGCAGGATGCCGCCGAGGCCGGCACTGTGGCCTGCGGCGTGGCCGTGGCTCGACGCTGCGGGGGTGGGTACGGAGGACGTGTGTGCGCTGGTGTCGGCGCTCATGCCGTCAGCTCCGAGGCGATCTCGACGGCCACGCGGGCCTGGATGATCTCGACGGTCCTGGCGATCGCGGCGAGGTCGTCGTCCTCGAGGTCGGTGAAGGCCGGCTCCAGGGCGTCGGTGAGCTCGTCGCGCCAGGCGAGGAGGGCGGCCGTCCCCTTTGGGGCGATGGCGATGAGCCACGCGCGGTGGTCGTCGACGTCGGCGATCCGCTTGATCCAGTCGCGCTCGTCGAGGCTCTGCACGAGCTTGGTCATCGTGGGTTGGGACACCCGGCTCTGGCGGGCCAGTTCGCCGACCCGGACGGGACCGACCGTGGTGAGCACGGAGAGCGTGCGCCAGACGGCGGGCGATTCGGAGGATCCGGTGGCCTGGGCGGCAAGGCGGGTGAGCCGGTGCGATGCCGTGATGAGGTCGCCGAGGATGGTGTGCAGGGGTGAATGCGTACGGTTCTCGGTCATGATGTGACCAGTATACATAGCTTGGCTATACACATCCACCCGACCCGTCCCCAACGCAGGAGTTCGTCGGCGTGGCGGGCCTCGGTGGCGCGGCACGCCGAGACACTCCTGAGTTGGGGACGGATGGGGCAGGTGGGGTCAGCGCATCCAGGTGGTGAAGGATTGGCTGACCCGTGGATCGGGCGGGTGGGCGTCGCTCGCCCGTTCCGACTCGGTGAAAGCGGATGCGAGCTGGGCTCGGATCCAGGTGATGGTTGCACGCCAGCGTGCGTGGGTGTTCATGGTGGTGGGTTCTCCCGATTCGGGCACCGCACCGACAGCCCCCGCTCACCGGGAGCGGGACGACGACGCGGATGCCTGCATGAACCGTCGACGAACGTCGTCGACGGGGTGCAGAGCATCCGCGTGCATGGAGGGGCGCGACGAATCGCAGGCCCTCCGGTTAACCGACGGAGGGCACCGCTCCCGAACGAATCGGGGGCGATGCCCTCCGATCACGGATGTCTCTGCCGAGTGCGCACAGCACTCGTCTCAGGAAGATCCGCGATCGTCAGCGGCGACCGACCGGAGTCGGTCGCCAGCCCAGTGGTTGTCCCCCGTAGGGGACCGACTACTTGAGCGTGACGGTGGCGCCGGCAGCCTCGAGGGCTTCCTTCGCCTTGTCAGCGGCTTCCTTGTTGGCGCCTTCGAGGACGGCAGCCGGAGCGCCGTCGACGAGAGCCTTGGCCTCGCCGAGGCCGAGCGAGGTGAGCTCGCGGACCGTCTTGATGACCTGGATCTTCTTGTCGCCAGCAGCCTCGAGGATGACGTCGAAGTCGGACTTCTCCTCGACCTCTTCAGCAGCAGCGCCGCCGGCAGCAGCCGGGCCGGCAACGGCGACGGGAGCAGCAGCGGTGACCTCGAAGGTCTCCTCGAACAGCTTGACGAACTCGCTGAGCTCGATGAGCGTGAGCTCCTTGAACGCGTTGATCAGTTCTTCGTTTGACAGCTTTGCCATGATTGTTCTCCTTGTTTCATGCCCTGCAACCGCATCACGCGGCGCACAGGTACGGGGTTGATGGTTCGCGGAACCGAATTACTCGGCCGCGGACTCCTGCTTCTCGCGCAGCGCCTCGACCGTGCGAACGGCCTTCGAGAGCGGTGCGTTGAAGAGGTAGGCAGCTCCGAACAGCGAGGCCTTGACGGCGCCGGCGAGCTTCGCCAGCAGCACTTCACGGGACTCGAGGTCGGCGAGCTTGCGCACCTCGTCAGCGGTCAGCGGGTTACCGTCGAAGTAACCGCCCTTGACCACGAGGAGAGGGTTTGCCTTGGCGAAGTCACGAAGAGCCTTCGCGACGGTGACCGGGTCACCGTGCACGAATGCGATCGCGGACGGACCGGCGAGCTCGTCGTCGAACGACGAGATGCCGGCGTTGTTCGCCGCGATCTTGGTCAGCGTGTTCTTCACCACGGCGTAGGTTGCGTCCGCACTGATGCTCTTGCGCAGGGTCTTGAGCTGAGCAACAGTGAGGCCGCGGTACTCGGTCAGCAGAACGGCGGTCGAGCTCTGGAACTTCTCCGTGAGTTCGGCAACCGAGGCTTCCTTGTTCGCCATGGCCACTCCTTTTCGAATCTTGAATGCATGCAGCGGAGGCCGCACACACCAACCGCCGGACCGGTGAAGGATTCGGGCATGAAAAAAGCTCCGGCGCAAGCGCACGGAGCTGGGGAGAGGCGAGCCTCGATCAGATCTTCATACACCTGCGCTGGACGTCTCGTCATGAGAACCTTCGACTGTCTCGTTTGCACGCGACAGTGACCGGCGGTCTTTGGTTTCCACAACCATAACACACCCCCGACCCCGTTCCGACAGGCGTGCTCCGGGCGCTCGCGACCTCCCGCCCGGATGTCCGAGGCGACCGGCACCATGGAGCCATGATCCAGACGCTCGCCATCTCCGGCTACCGGTCCATCCGAGACACCGTGCTGCCGCTGCACGGCCTCGACGTCGTGACCGGCGCGAACGGCACCGGCAAGTCCAACCTCTACCGGGCACTCCGACTCCTCGCGAGTGCGGGCGACGGCGATGTCGTCGGATCACTCGCCCGCGACGGCGGGCTCTCCTCGACGCTCTGGGCCGGCCCCGAACACCTGAGTCACGCCATGGTCGACGGCTCCGTCCCGGTCCAGGGCACGCGCCGCTCGGGGCCGATCAGCCTGCGACTCGGGTTCGCGACCGACACGCTGGGGTATCTCATCGACCTCGGGATCCCGCAGCCGTCCACGACCCTGTTCGGCCGCGACCCCGAGATCAAGCGGGAGCAGATCTTCGCCGGCGCACTGGCCAAACCGAGCAGCCTGCTCGTCGACCGGCACGGTCCGGCGGTCCGGGTCCGCGACGGGTCGTGGCGTCCGATCGGTCGAACGCTCGGCACTTCGGAGAGCATCCTCACCGAGTTCTCGGACGCCGACGCGACGCCCGAGGTCCTCCGCGTGCGCGGCCAGGTGCGCGACTGGCGGTTCTACGACCAGTTCCGGACCGACCGCGAGGCCCCGGCACGTGCGCCGCAGGTCGGCACGCGGACGCCCGTGCTCGGACACGACGGTTCCGACCTCGCCGCCGCGGTCCAGACGATCATCGAGTCCGGCGGCCGGGACCGCCTCGACGCCGCCGTCGACGACGCGTTCCCCGGCAGCGTGCTGCGCGTGCGCGCCGACGACGGGGTGTTCCGGCTGGAGCTCGAACAGCCCGGCATGCTCCGTCCGCTCTCGGCCGGCGAGCTGTCCGACGGCACGCTCCGCTACCTGTTGCTCGTCGCGGCTCTCCTGACCCCTCGCCCGCCCGAGCTCATGGTGCTGAACGAGCCGGAGACGAGCCTGCACGGCGACCTCCTCCCCCAGCTGGCTCGGCTCATCACCGCGGCGAGCGCCGACACGCAGCTCGTGGTCGTCTCCCACGCCCGCCCACTCATCGAGGCCATGCTCGAGGCCGGCGAGGTGCACGAGCACCGGCTGGTGAAGCGACTCGGCGAGACGACCGTCGAGGATCAGGGTCTGCTGTCGACGCCCCCGTGGGCCTGGCCGTCGCGGTGAGCGTCCGGCCCCGGTGACCGCGGGCTAGGCGCGGTCGGCCTGCTTGCCCAGGTAGCGGTCCGAGCCGTAGCTGAGGATGAAGAACCCGATCAGCTGGAACAGGATGAGCCCGAAGATCCGGAACACCGTGCCCTTGTCGAACTGCTTGCCGATGTGCCAACCGACGATCCAGCCGAACACGATGTTCACGAGCGGGATGAAGTAGAGGATGGTCGCCGCACCCGTGAAGCCGGCGAGTTTGACGACGACGTACCAGTTGTAGATCGGGATGATCGCGGTCCAGCCGGAGCGGCCCGACTTCTCGAACATGCCCCACACGGAGGCGACGAACAGGGCGTAGCCGATGATGCCGCCGAAGACGTTGGCGGGGGCGTTCATGAACTCGATGGCGGCACGACCGTTGTCGTCCGCGGCGAGCAGGATGGTGTCGAACACGGTGGTGGCGCTCCTTGTCGTCGTCGCGGTCGACCGACCGCCTCATCCGACGAATGTAGCGTGCGGGTCACACCGCGGACCAGCGAGTGTCCCGCTGACGCTCAGACCGCCCGGGCGGTGCGGGCGGCGTGCACGAACGACCGGATGAGCTCCGGTGATTTCACCCCGCGCGAGGACTCGACCCCGCTGGACACGTCGACCCCCCAGGGGCGGAGCTCGGCGACGAGGCCCTGGACGTTCTCCGGCGTGAGCCCTCCGGCGAGGATCCAGGTGCGGGTGGGTGGGTTCGCCACCAGTGCGATCGTGTCGAAGGTCCTCCCGGCTCCCGGGTCCGGGGCATCGAGCAGCAGCAGCTCTTCGGCGTAGGCGGCGCGCTCGGCGGCGTTCTCGGAGGCGTAGCGCACCGCCGAGGTCGCCCGGAGCGTCCGCCACCCCATGGCCTGCAGCTCGTGGAACGCCTCGGGTGGTTCGTCGCCGTGGAGCTGGACGGCCTGCACCCCCGCAGCACCGGCGATCCGTGAGACCTCCTCGACCGACTGCCGCCGGAAGACGCCGACCGTCAGCACCGACTCGGGGAGGTCGGCGAGCAGCGAGGCGACCCGTTCGGGCTCGACGGTCCGAGGCGACCCCGGCGCGAACACGAAGCCGATCGCGTCGACTCCGGCGTCCACCGCCGCAGCGACGTCGGACGCCTCGGACAGACCGCACACCTTCACCCACATGGGGACCACGCTACCCGGCCGCATGGATCACTCCGCCGACGGGACGAGGACGTCCGCGGTGGCGACGGCCGGTAGCTCGACGCGGAACACCGTCCGTCCTGGTGCGCTCTCGCATCGGACGGTGCCGTGGTGCGCGGTCACGACGGCGTGCACGATAGCGAGCCCGAGGCCGGTGCTCCCCGTGGCCCGTGAGCGGGAGTCATCACCGCGGACGAAGCGCTCGAAGAGGTTGGGTTGCAGCGCAGGGTCGATGCCGGGACCGTCGTCCGACACGGTCAGCACGGCGATCTCGCCCGCAGGACCGCTCTCGACCGCCAGCCCCGTCCGCACCGTCGTCCCGGCGGGCGTGTGGGTCCGCGCGTTCGCCAGCAGGTTCACGATCACCTGTTGCAGCCGGGACGCGTCTCCCGTGACGAGGACGGGCTCCTCGGGGAAGTCCAGTTCGAACACGTGGTCCGGCCCGGCGACATGGGCGTCGCCGACGGTGTGGATGACGAGTTCGGTGAGGTCGACGGGGCGCTTCGCGAGTTCGCGTCCCTCGTCCAACCGCGCCAGCAGCAGCAGGTCCTCGACGATCGTGGTCATGCGACCGGCCTCGGAGCGGATCCGGCCGAGGGAGTGGGTGACGTCCTCCGGCAGCGCGTCCGACTTCCGCGCGGCGAGTTCCGAGTATCCGGCGATGGAAGCCAGCGGGGTCCGGAGCTCGTGGCTCGCGTCCGAGACGAACCGGCGCACCTTGTTCTCGCTCGCCTGCCGGGCGTTCAGTGCGGACGAGACGTGCCCGAGCATGCGGTTGATCGCCGATCCGACGCGTCCGACCTCGGTGCGCGGGTCGGTGTCCGACTCCGGTACCCGGACGGCGAGCGCCACCTCACCGCGGTCGAGGGGAAGCTCGGCGACGACCGCGGCCGTCGCGACGACGCGGTCGAGCGGGCGGAGCGAGTACCGCACGATCGCGAACGCCGCCAGTCCGGCGAGCAGCAGGACCACGACGCTCATGATCGCGATGAGGGTGACGAGCTGCATGACCGTCGACGCGACCTCGGCGAGCGGAAGCCCGATGATCCTCGTCGCGCCGCTCGCGTCGGTGACGGCGACGACGCGGTAGTCGCCGAGGTGCTCCCCGAGGTTGATGGTCGACGGTCGGTCACCGGCCGACACCGTGAGGATCATGGCGTCCTGGCTCTCGGTGCACGGGACCGTGCTGCCGTCGGCGCTGAGGTATCCGGCGTTGACGATGGTGCCGTCGACGACGATCGCCCCGAGTGCGCCGGGCCCGAGGCCCGGAGCGCCGATGAAGGCGGGCGGCTCACGCGTGCCCGAACCACCGCCGTAGCCGTCCGGGATGCCGGAGTCCGGCAGGGATTCCGGTGCGGGGAGCTGGCCGTTGCGGCCGTAGTCGACGATCCGCTCGGCGGCCTTCGTGAGCTGGTTGTCGACGCCCTCGGTGAGGAGGCCGCTCACCGCGACCGCGCTCGCGACGCCGACGATGGCGCTGCCGAGGGCGAGGAGGCCGACGACGACGACCATGAGGCGTCGACGGAGCGTCCACGGAGCGCGTTTGCGGCGGGTGGAGTCGACGGTCGTCGCTGTCGGGTCGGTGACGGGAGGTCTCGTGGTCACGAACCGACCGTCGGGATCTTCAACATGTAGCCGGCACCGCGCACGGTGTGGATCATGGGCTCGCGCCCGGCGTCGATCTTCTTGCGGAGATAGGAGATGTAGATCTCGACGACGCTCGCACGACCGCCGAAGTCGTAGCTCCACACCCGGTCGAGGATCTGGGCCTTGCTCAGCACCCGGCGCGGGTTCCGCATGAGGAACCGCAGCAGCTCGAACTCGGTCGCGGTGAGCTCGATGGGTTCGCCGTCGCGCGTCACCTCGTGGCTGTCCTCGTTGAGCACGAGGTCGCCGACCACGATGTCCGGGCCGGACTCGTCGGCGGCCAGCAGGGTCGACCGGCGGATGAGCCCGCGCAGCCGCGCGACGACCTCTTCGAGACTGAAGGGCTTCGTCACGTAGTCGTCGCCGCCGGCGGTGAGGCCGGCGATGCGATCGTCGAGCGAGTCCTTGGCGGTGAGGAACAGGACGGGGACGTCGCTCCCCGAGGTCCGCAGGCGGTTCAGCACCTGCAGTCCGTCCAGGTCGGGCAGCATGATGTCGAGCACGATGGCGTCCGGTCGGAAGTCGCGGGCGATCGTGAGGGCTTCACGGCCGTCGGCGGCGGTCCGGATCTCCCAGCCCTCGTAGCGCAGGGCCATCTGCAGGAGGTCCGTGAGCGTCGCCTCGTCGTCGACGACGAGCACACGGACGGCGGTGCCGTCGGCCCGTTTGAGTGCGCTTCGCGCGGCACCGGGCGCCTGGGTCGGGATGTTCACGCGTTCAGTATTCGCCTCCGCCCTATGAGCTGTCTATGAACCGGCCAGACGGATGCTGTGCCCTCCCCGAGCCGCCGGAGCGCCCGCAGCGGCCTGGGCCGATTCATAGCGTCACCGAGGCGCAGGCCAAGTGAGCCTCCGTAGCGTCCGGTCCAAGTCATCCGCGACGTGCGGATCGTCGGCGTCGCGCAACGGGGACGCCGGCACGTGCACCAGAGCAGAAGGAAACGCAGACATGTTCGGAACCTATCTCCGGCGGGAACTCGTCGGTCGCCGCAAACAGACCATCATCATCGCCATCGGGATGGCGCTCGCCATCGCCCTCGTGATCATCGTCAACTCGGTCGCCGCCGGCGTGAAGACGGCGCAGGCGTCGGTGCTGGAATCCGTCTACGGGGTCGGAACGGACATCACGGTGAGTCAGGCGGCCGAGGCGCCGACGGACGGCGGCGGCCCCGGCCAGAACTTCGACTTCGGCTCGGGCGACGGGTCGACGAGTGACGGGACGACGACCGTCAACCAGTCGCGGTTGGAAGCCGCGCGTGGCACGTCGACCTTCGACGCGACGTCCCTCGGCACGGTCACCGACGTCGCCAACGTCGAGGCCGCCGCAGCCACCCTGTCGCTCACGAACACGACCTTCACGGGCGAGCTGCCCGACTTCTCGCAGGCACAGGGATCCGACGGGGCGGCAGGCGTCCCGGGCGGTGACGCGAGCGGCGCGACCCCGCCGCAGGGTGGTCCGGACGGCGCAGGCGGGAGTTCCTTCGGCGTCGACTCCTTCACGGTCCTCGGTCTCGACCCCTCGGGCGACGCCGTGGGTCCGCTCTCGGCCGTCACCCTCAGCGACGGTCGCTCGCTCGCAGCCGACGACGCGGGCACGGACGTCGCCGTCCTCGACGCCTCCTACGCCACCGAGGCGGGGATCGCCACCGGCGACACGATCGACATCGCGGGCACCACGTTCAGCGTGGTCGGCACGGTGACCGCCTCCGGGGCCGATTCGACGACCGCATCGAACGTCTACATCCCCCTCGACGTCGCGCAGTCCCTCGCCGGGCTCGACGGCCAGGTCAGCGACGTGTACGTGCAGGCCGCCTCGTCGACCGACATCACGCAGGTGCAGACGGACATCGAGGCGGCACTGCCCGACGCGACCGTGAGCACCCAGGAGGACCTCGCGTCCACCGTGTCCGGCTCGCTCGCCTCGGCGTCGACGCTGGTGTCGAACCTCGGCACCTGGCTGTCGCTCATCGTGCTCGCCGCCGCGTTCCTCATCGCGATCCTCTTCACGATCTCCGGCGTCACGCGCCGGACCCGCGAGTTCGGCACGCTCAAGGCGATCGGCTGGAGCGACCGGCGCATCGTCGGCCAGGTCGCGGGTGAGTCCGTCGTCCAGTCGCTCATCGGCGGCGCCGTCGGTGTCGCGGTCGGCCTCATCGGCATCCTCGTGGTGAACCTCGTCGCTCCGACCCTCAGTGCAGCGGCGACGACCTCCGCCGGCGGCGGACTCGGCGGCCCCGGCGGTGCCGCGGGCATGCCGTCGGATGCGGCGGCGGGAGCGGCCGGTGGGTTCGGCGGTGCCCCGGGCGCTGCGGCCGCGACCACCACCGACATCGTCCTCCAGGCTCCCGTGACCGCGTGGATTATCGTCATCGCCGTCGGGATCGCCATCCTCGGCGGGCTGCTCGCCGGTGCGATCGGCGGGTGGCGCGCCTCACGACTGCGCCCGGCCGAGGCACTCCGCTCCGTCGCCTAGGCGACGCACCAGACGCCGCCGGGTGGCCGTCTCCCCCGCGACCACCCGGCGGTCCGACTTCTCACTCCGACCAGCAGAACGAAGGACCCCATGTACACGATCACCGGCCTCACCAAGCAGTACCGCCAGGCGAAGCGCTCCGTCACGGCGCTCGACGGCGTCGACCTCGAGATCCCCGATGGACAGCTCGTCGCCATCCAGGGCCCGACCGGCGGCGGCAAGTCGACGCTCCTCCAGATGCTCGGCGCACTGGACCGACCGACCGCCGGCAGCATCTCCCTCGCCGGCGACGACCTCTCGACGCTCAGCGAGACGAAGCTCGGCAGGATCCGCGCCACGGAGATCGGCTTCGTGTTCCAAGGATTCAACCTCATCCCGACGCTCACAGCACAGGAGAACGTCGAGATGGCCCTGGTCCCGATCGGCACCCCGCGGGCCGAACGCGAGACCAGGGCTCGCGCGGCGCTCGCGTCCGTCGGACTCGCCGAGCGGGGTTCACACCTCCCCGCCGAGCTGTCCGGTGGGCAGCAGCAGCGGGTCGCGATCGCCCGTGCGCTCGTCAAGGAGCCTGAGGTGCTGCTCGCCGACGAACCGACCGGCAACCTCGACGAGGAGACCCGCGACGAGATCATGGACCTCCTCGAGGGCCTGTGGCGGGACCGCGGGCTCACCGTCGTGGTGGTGACGCACGACACCGCGGTCGCCAAGCGCGCCGAGCGTCGTCTGCACATCGCGAACGGGAAGCTCAAGGACGTCACGACTCGGCGCTGACCGGCGCCTCGGCAGGCTCGGGGAGCGGCTCCCATCCGCTCCCCGAGCCGCCCACCCCGGTCCCTGAGCCACCCCCGCCCCGGTCCCTGAGCCTGTCGAATTGCCACGGGAATACGCCGTCACCGTGATTGGTTGACACTGATCAACTACTTCTCATATAGTTGACGCATATCAACTAGCTGACGTCATCACGATCGCGGAGCCCATGTCACACACCACCTCAACACCCGCCACGCCCGCTCGCGCGGACAACGGCATGACGCATCGCCAGGTGCTCGAGGCCCTCTCCGGCCTCCTCCTCGGCATGTTCGTGTCGATCCTCGCCGGCACCGTCGTCTCGACCTCCCTCCCCCGGATCATCGCCGACCTGAACGGCGACCAGACGGCCTTCACCTGGGTCGTCACGGCCACCCTCCTCGCCACCACCGTCTCGACGCCCATCTGGGGCAAGTTCGCCGACCTCTTCAACCGCAAGCTGCTCATCCAGCTGGCGCTCGGGATCTTCGTCCTCGGCTCGGCGCTCGCGGGCTTCTCGCAGGACACCGGCACGCTCATCGGCTTCCGCGTCCTGCAGGGCCTCGGCGCCGGTGGTCTCACGGCGCTCAGCCAGATCATCATGGCCGACATCATCAGCCCGCGTGAGCGTGGCCGGTACATGGGCCTCTTCGGTGCGGTCATGGCGGTCGGCACGGTCGGCGGCCCGCTCTTCGGCGGCCTCCTCACCGACTCGCTCGGCTGGCGCTGGAACTTCTTCGTCGGCGTCCCCTTCGCGATCGCCGCGATCTTCCTCCTGCAGCGCACGCTCCACCTCCCGAAGCGGAACGTCGGCAAGGTCAAGATCGACTACCTGGGCGCCGCCCTCATCGCCGGCGGCGTCTCGCTGCTGCTCATCTGGGTCACCCTGGCCGGGACGCAGTTCGAGTGGGCGAGCTTCACGACGCTCGTCATGGTGGGCATCTCCGTCCTCCTGCTCGCCGCGGCGGTCATCGTCGAGATCAAGGTCGACGAGCCGATCATCCCGATGTCGCTGTTCAAGAACCGCACCTTCACCCTCGCGGTCGTCGCGAGCATCTCGGTGGGTGTGGCGATGTTCGGCACCTCGGTGTTCCTCAGCCAGTACATGCAGCTGGCGCGTGGAGCGACGCCGACGGAGTCGGGCCTGCTGACGCTCCCGATGATCGGCGGCCTCCTGATCGCCTCCATCGTGGTCGGGCAGTTCATCTCGCGCTTCGGCCACTGGAAGCCGTACCTCATCGTCGGCTCGATCCTCCTCACCGTCGGCCTGTTCCTCATGAGCACGATCCACTACGACACGAACTACCTGCTCGTCTCGGTGTTCATGTTCATCCTGGGCGCCGGCGTCGGCATGGTGATGCAGAACCTCGTGCTCGTGGTCCAGAACGACGTCCTGCCGCAGCAGCTGGGTACGGCGAGCGCGGGTGTCGCGTTCTTCCGCAGCCTCGGCGGCACGATCGGCGTCTCGGTCATGGGCTCCGTGCTCGCGACGAAGGTCACCGACATGCTGGCCGACCGCCAGGCCGACCTGCAGGCGGCCATCGTCGCCCTCGGGGCACCCGGCGCCAAGATCGCCGAGACGCTCTCGAGCGGCACGATCCCGAAGGTGGGCACGCTGCCCGAGTCGGTGCGGACCATCATCGAATCGGTCTACGGTGACGCGGTGGCCGACATCTTCCTCGTCGCCGCACCACTCGCGATCCTGACGATCATCGCCGTGATCTTCCTGCCGAACAAGAAGCTCGGGTCGAAGAACGCCGTGCAGCGCATGGCCGAGCAGCGTTCCGGGGAGCCCGCCCTCGTCGGCGCGGCCACCGGGTCCGTCGCGACGGCCACCGGGTCCACGTCGACCCAGTCGTTCGCGACCGGTGCGCTCGACGTGGCCGAGGCCATGATCGGTGGCGAGGCGGACACCCGACTCGAGCGAGGACGGGACGAGACCGCCGACACCGACGGCGGCACGGAGACCGAGGCACACAGCCCCCGCCACGGCCGCTAGTCCGTACAATGCGAACGATGTCCATCGATCACGACGCCCAGGCCGGGCCGGCCGCTGCCGACGACGCAGCGGCCGGCACCGCGCACGACCTCGCGATCGGTGCCGTGGAGGAGCAGTTCGCGCTCCTCGTCAACCGCATCCGCAACGGTATCCGCGACCGGGCCGAGCGGATCTCCCCCGGACTCCAGCCGGCCGGCTACAAGTTGCTCAGCATGGTCTCGCGCTCCGGAGCGATCCGCGCCGGTGCCCTGGCCGAGATGCTCGCGACCGACAAGAGCGCGGTGAGTCGCCTCATCCACCAACTGGAGACGCTCGGCCTCGTCACGAGGACGCCGGACCCCGAGGACGGCCGTGCGAGCCTCGTCGTCGCGACCGCCGAGGGCGAGCGCCGGATGGAGTCGACACGGGCCAACGACCAGGCGATGCTCTACCAGCAGCTGTCGTCCTGGGACGAGGCCGAGGTGCGGCGGCTCGCCGAACTCCTCGCGAAGCTCAACGGCGCCCTCTGAAGTCCCTTTCTCAGGAGTCCGCCGGAGCGCCGGGCTCGCGAGCGAGCGACGCGCCGAGGAACTCCTGAGAACGGGTCAGCGCCAGGTGTGCTTCGGGTCGTACCCGAGGACCTGGCGGGCGTGGTCGATCGAGAGCAGGGTGCCGTTGCCGGCGATGTCGCCGGTGACGGGGACGTCCGGGAAGACCTCTGCGACGAGCTCGACGTTGTCGCGCGACATGACCGTGTCGGCAGCCGCGATGATGAACCGGTCGAACCCCGTGGCCTGGTGCTCGAGCGCGAGTCGCACGGCCTGGGCGCCGTCGCGGCCGTCGATGTAGCCCCAGAGGTTCCACTTGCGGAGGGTGGCGTCGGCGTCGAACGACGGGAACGCCGCGTAGTCGGCCTCGTCCATCACGTTGGAGAAGCGGAGGGCGATGATCTTGAGCTCGGGGTGCCACCGCGTGAGCTCGATCGCCAGCTGCTCCTCGAGGTGCTTCGACAGCGAGTAGGTCGACTCGGGTCGGGCGGCGTAGGCCTCGTCGACGGGGATGTAGGGGGGCGGGGTGTCGAACGGCAGCCCCAGCACGGTCTCGCTCGACGCCGTGACGATGTTCGTGATGCCGGCCTTGATGGCGGCGTTGAACACGTTGTAGGTGCTGAGGATGTTGTTCTGGAAGGTCGCGGTGTTCGTCGAGAGCCCCGGCGCAGGGATGGCGCTCAGGTGGACGACCGCGTCGAACCCGTCCGGCGCCTGCTCGTCGACACCGGTGAGGGCGTCGAACACCTGGCCCGCGTCACGCAGGTCGATGCGGACGAAGCCGTCACCGCGCTCTCCCGCCTGGTCGAGGTTGATCACCAGGTGACCGTGTTCCCGAAGATGGCCGACCACTGTTCGCCCGAGCTTGCCCGAGCCTCCCGTCACTGCGATTCTCATGACGCCATCCTGGTCCATCCGACGAGGAATGGGTGGGCGATTGACAACTCACCCAGGAACCGGCGGTCGCGGCGGAATGGCGGACCGTCGGCTCGCGTTGGACGAGATGTGAAGCTCACCCTGTACACCTCAGCGTTCTGCGCCCCCTGCATGCAGGCTCGCGCAGTCCTGGCCGAGGTCCCGGCACTCGTGGCCGGAGCCGTCGTCGAGGAGCGCGACGTCGCCTTCCGTCCGGCGGAGGCGGAGGCCGACGGCATCCGTTCCACCCCGACGGTCATCATCACGGCCGACGACGGCACCGAGGTGTTCCGCGCGACCGGGGCACCCACGCTCAACCAGGTGCTCGTGGCGGCGGCGAAGGCGTTGTAGCCCTTCGACAGGCTCAGGGACCGGAGAAGCGGTTCAGGGACCGGGGCTACTGGGTGCTGAACGCCGCGTCGAAGGACTGCTCGGGCAACTTCCAGAGCAGGTTCCGGATGTACCCGACGGCCTCCTCGGCTCCGTGCAGGCGGTCCATGCCGGCGTCCTCCCACTCGATGGAGATCGGCCCGGCGTAGCCGATGCTCGAGAGGGCACGGAAGGCGTCCTCCCACGGCACGTCGCCGTGACCGGTCGACACGAAGTCCCAGCCGCGTCGCGGGTCGCCCCATGGCAGGTGCGAGCCGACGATGCCGGCATGACCGGTGGCCGGCCGGATCCGGGTGTCCTTACAGTCGACGTGGTAGATCCGGTTCGCGAACTCGACGATGAACCCCACCGGGTCGACGCCCTGCCACATCATGTGCGACGGGTCCCAGTTGAAACCGAACGCCGGGCGGTGGTCGATCGCCTCGAGGGTGCGGACACTCGTCCAGTAGTCGTAGGCGATCTCGGACGGGTGCACCTCGTGGGCGAAGCGGACCCCTTCGGCGTCGAAGACGTCGAGGATCGGGTTCCAGCGGGTGGCGAAGTCCTCGTACCCGGCGTCGATGACGGAGGCCGGTACCGGCGGGAACATCGCGGAGTACTGCCAGATCTTCGACCCGGTGAAGCCGACGACCGTGTCGACGCCCAGCTTGCGGGCGACCCGCGCGGAGCGCTTCATGTCCTCGGCCGCGCGCTGACGCACCCCCTCCGCGTCGCCGTCGCCCCAGGTGTAGTCGCGGACGATCGCCTGATGGCGGAAGTCGATCGGGTCGTCGCACACGGCCTGGCCGGTGAGGTGGTTCGAGATCGCGAAGACCTCGAGGCCGTGCCGGTCGAGGATGTCGAGGCGGGACTGCAGGTAGGCGTCGTCCTCATCCGCGCGCTTGAGGTCGAGGTGGTCGCCCGAGGCCGCGATCTCGAGGCCGTCATAGCCCCAGGAGGCGGCGAGGCGGGCGACCTCCTCGAAGGGGAGATCCGCCCACTGTCCGGTGAACAGGGTCACCGGGAGGCGGCTCGCGTACTGCTTGTCGGTGGTGTCGGTCATGCGGTGATCCTCTGCTCGTCGTCGGTGGAGGTGGCGATCGCTTCCCAGCGACCGGTGTCGGCCGCGTCCAGGACGGCCTCGGTGATGCGCGCGGTTCGGAGTCCGTCCGCGAAGACGGGCAGACCGTCCGGCGACTGTCCGGCCATCGCCGCGTAACTGTCGGCCACGAAGGCGTTGAAGGCGTCCTGGTAACCCATCGGGTGCCCCGAGGGGACGATGGACAGGCGTGCGGCGTCCGGGTGCAACTGGTCGGCGTCGCGAGGCAGCACCTGCGTCCCCGACCGACGGCCGAGCCAGAGCGTCTCCGGCGCTTCCTGGTCGAAACCGATGCTGAGTTCCGTCCCGGCGACCTCGAGGTGCAGTCGGTTCTTCCGACCGGGCGCGACCTGCGAGACGAGCAGCGTGCCGATGGCGCCGCCCTCGAGCCGGATGACGACCGCGGCCGCGTCCTCGGTCGTGACCTCCGGGGTGTTCGCGCGTTCGGCGAAGAAGGTGCGGACCGTCGAACTCAGCTCGGTGATGTGCGCGCCGGTGATGAACTCCAGGAGGTCGACGAGGTGGGAACCGATGTCGGCGAAGGCGCGCGAACGGCCCCCGGCCGCCGCGTCGACCCGCCAGTTGTCGTCGGCCTGCGCGAGCAACCAGTCCTGGAGGTACGACCCGCTGATCGTGAGCAGGGTCCCGAGGTCGCCCGCGGCGACACGCGCGCGGGCCTCCCGGACGAGCGGGTGGAAGCGGTAGACGAACGGCACCGTGCCGACGACACCGGCCTCGGCTGCGGCGGTGACGAGACGCTCGGCGGTCGCGGCGTCGGTCGCGAGGGGTTTCTCACAGACCACGTGCTTGCCGGCCGCGATGGCCGCGAGTGCCTGCTCGGCGTGGAGCGCGTTCGGCGTGCACACGTGCACCACGTCGACCGACGGGTCGGCCAGCAGCTCGTCGAGCGAGCCGTACCCGCGCTCGAACCCGAGGTTCACGGCGACCTCCCGCGAGCGTTCGGGCGTCGAGGCGACGACACCGACCAGCCGGGCACCCGCCGCGCGGGCCGCCCGGCTGTGGACGGTGGCCATGAAGCCACCGCCCACCACCGCGATACCGGGACCGGCCACGGTCATGCTCCGAAGGTGCCGTCCGCCGGCGTCCACGACTCGGGGAGCGCGGGAGCGAGCTCCACGGTGCTGACGACGTCGACCGAGGTGCGGCTCAGGCCCGACTCGGCCGTCGAGACCATGACGTCGAGCACGTGGTAGGCGAGCTCACCGGAGGCACGCTCGGGACGACCGGCGCGGATCGCCTGCGCGAGCTCGACCACACCGGTTCCGCGGCCCTGCGTCGGACCGGTCGACGGGATCGACTCGGGTTCCTCGCCACCGCCGTAGACGAGCAGGTCACCCTCGAAGGTGTTCGGGTCGGGGACGACGAGCGTGCCGGTCGAGCCGGCGACCTCGAACTGCGTGCGACCGAGCTTGGAGTCGAAGCTGAAGACGCTCTGCGCGAGCTGGCCGCTCTCGAACTCGAAGAGGGCGCTCACGTGCGTCGGCACCGTCACGTCGAACGACTCACCCGCGCGCGGGCCGGATCCGATCGTCCGCTGCGGGAAGGCCTGTGAGGCGAGAGCGGTGACGCGGGCGATCGGCCCGAACAGCTGCACGAGCGCCGTGATGTAGTACGGGCCGATGTCGAAGAGCGGACCGGCGCCGTCCTGGAACAGGAAGTCGGGGTTCGGGTGCCACGACTCCGGGCCGGGGCTCTGCATGAGGGTCAGCGCGGTGAGGGGCTGGCCGATGCCACCGGCCTCGACGAGTCGGCGGGCGGACTGGATGCCGGCGCCGAGGAAGGTGTCCGGTGCCGTGGCGACGCGGAGCCCCTTCTCCTTCGCGGCGGCCAGCAGGGCCTGCCCGCTCTCACGGTCGAGCGCGAAGGGCTTCTCGCTCCACACGTGCTTGCCTGCGTCGAGGATCTGCATGGCGACCTCGACGTGGACCTTCGGGATGGTCAGGTTGACGACGATCTCGATCTCGGGGTCGGCCAGGAGTTCGGCGACCGAGCCGTGGCCGGGCACCCCGTACTTCTCGGCCTGCGTCTTCGCCCGCTCGAGGTCGAGGTCCGCGACGAACCGGACGTCGAGGTCGGGGAAGGTCACCAGGTTGCCGAGGTACTGGTCGCTGATGACGCCGGCGCCGATGAGGCCGACACCGACCGTTCCGGTGCTGTTGCTCATGCCTGGACTCCGTTCGTGGTGAGGTAGGTGAAGCTCTGCTCGAGCCCCTGGAAGATGTCGCCGTCGAACGCGTCGAACTCGACGACGCGCAGGGCCTGCGGTGCCGCGGCGAGGATGTCGAGCACCGGGACGGCCCCGGCACCCGCGGGCAGCTGCTTCAGCGTGTCGCGGGAGGCGTCGCCGTCCTTGACGTGGATGAAGCGCACGCGATCACCGATCGCGCCGAGGACGTCGACCGCGCGGCGTCCACCGACCTCGACCCAGTAGGTGTCGACCTCGAACACGACGGCCGGGTCGGTGAGTGCGGCGAGGTGCTCGAGCGGGCTGGTGCCCGCGACGTCGCCCTCGAGCTCCCACCAGTGGTTGTGGTATCCCACCTGGACCCCGTGACCGGCGGCGACCGCCGCCGCGGCGTTCAGCTCGTCGGCGATCGACGCGACCGTCTCTGCCGTGGCGAAGCGCTCTTCGGCGATGGCGGGGTCGATGAGGACCTGTACGCCCTGCTCAGCAGCGGCGCCGAAGGCCGCCGACAGATCGATGCCCTCGGCGATGACCTTGCCGTGCGCGCTCGGGGTGGCGAGGCCGGCATCGTGGATGTCCTGCAGGCTGACGCCGGGACCGAAGCCGAACGGCTCGGCCTGACGGAAGCCGATCTCGGTCAGGCGCTGCAGCGCTGCGGCACGATCCGCGGTGAGCGGCTCCCGTACCGAGTAGAGCTGGACAGAGAGTTGGGAAGTCGACACGATGCTCCTCAATGATGATGGTGTCAGGCAGCCGCTGCTGCGAGATCCAGGCTAACCACACTTCTGTCGGTGGTCAAACAAAAGTCTCCCACCGGTCGCCACTCCCCCGGCGACGAATACCGCAGGAGTCGGAAGCGTGGGGGACAATGGAGAGGTGAACTCAGCTCTGCTCTCCCGGATCGTCGCTGACTCCAGCGACCGCATCTCATGGCTGCGGGCTCGTTCGCGCGGGATCACCGCGACCGACGTCGCCACCCTCTCGACCCCGGCCTCGATCCAGCGGGCGGCCGACGCGAAGCTCGGCGGGACGGGCTTCTCCGGCAACGCCTTCACCGACCACGGCCGCGCCCGCGAGCCGGAGATCGCCCGGTGGGTCGCCGCGACGCACGGGATCAACCCCTCCTCGGCGCTCTTCCGGGCCGAGGTCGAACACCGCCACCTCGCCACCCCCGACGGCATCGCCGTGACCGAGCGCGGGGCCGTCGTGCTCGCGGAGATCAAGACCACGACGAAGTCCTGGCGCTCGATCCCCCGCAACTACCTGCGTCAGGTGTGGTGGCAGCAGTACGTGATCGGCGCGGAGCGGACGCTCGTGGTCTGGGAGGAGCACAAGGACTTCGTCCCCGTCGACGACGAACCGCTCTGTCGGTGGGTCGAGCGCGACGACACCGAGATCGCGAAGCTGGTCGGCCTCGCGAACACGCTCATCGACGAGCTGTACCACCGCACCAATCCGGCCGCCCGGCGCCCGGTCCTCCCGGAGCCCGCGCCCGTCGCTCGGCCGCTCCGGGAACCCCTGGTGAGCCTCGACTTCTGACGACAAGTCGACAGAAGTCGACCGAGGTGGTTGACTGTGGCCATGACCGAGCCGCTACGCCCCTCCCCCGGAGCACCGGGCGCCGGCGACCTCTTCCAACTCTTCCGCGGCGGTGAGGCGCGCACGAAGTCGGAGTTGTGCGCCCTGACCGGCCTGGCCCGCTCCACCGTCTCCCTCCGGATCGACGCCCTCGTGGCCGCTGACCTGCTCCGTCCCGCTGGAGAGGCAGCCTCCTCGGGTGGTCGCCCGCCCGCACGGATCGCGTTCAACCCGCTCGCGCGCGTCGTCGTCGCCGTCGACCTGGGGGCGACGCACGGGACGGTGGCCGTCACCGACCTGGCCGGAGCGATCCTCGCGACGAGCCGCGCGGAGCTGCAGATCGCCGCAGGACCCGAGCCCGTCCTCGACTGGGTGGTCGAAGCGGCGTCGGCCCTGCTGGCTGCTCCGCAGACGTGGGCCACACCCCAGCCGGTCGCTCCCCCGGTCATCGGGATCGGGATCGGCCTGCCGGGACCGGTCGAGCACTCCACCGGACGGCCGACCAACCCGCCGATCATGCCGGGCTGGGACCGCTTCGACGTCCCCGCCTACATCCGCCGGACCCTCGACGTCCCGGTCCTCGTCGACAACGACGTCAACGTCCTCGCCCTCGGGGAGCACGCGATCTCCTGGCCGGACACCGACGACCTCGTCTACGTGAAGGTGTCCACGGGGATCGGTGCCGGCATCATCGCGGGTGGCGAACTGCAGCGCGGCGCACTCGGTGCGGCCGGCGACATCGGGCATGTGCAGGTCCCCGTCGGACGGGACTCCCCGCGCGCAGCCGACGACGACCGCGACCTCGAGGCCATCGCGAGCGGGCCGGCGATCGCCACCGAGCTCCGCGCCCACGGGATCGACGCCATGAGCAGTCGCGACGTCGCAGCGCTCATCCGCGCGGGCGACCGGACGGCCATCGAGACCACCCGGCAGGCCGGCCGGGAGATCGGTGAGGTGCTCAGTGTCGTGGTGAACCTCCTGAACCCCTCGGTGATCGTGCTCGGTGGGACGATGACGCGTGCCGGCGAACATCTCCTCACCGGCGTCCGCGAAGTGGTCTACCGTCGATCGATGCCGCTCGCCACCGGGCACCTCGGCATCGTCACCTCGACGGCCGGCGAGGAGGCCGGGGTCTTGGGAGCGGCGATCATGGTGCTGCGCGACGCCCTGTCCGCACCCGCGATCGACGCGATGACTCAGCCTCGGGCGCTCGACGCCGCATCGACCTGACGCGCGTCCTCCACGGCGGAACCAGGACGTCCGACGTCGTCCGCCCTCCCGACGGCGAGCACCTCCGCCAGGCCGTATCCGACGAGCCAGAACAGGGCGATCGTCATCGCCGCGAACTCCAACCAGCTCCCGACCTGCTGCCCCACCTCGGCGAGCGAGAGGAGGCCGCCGAGCCCCGCGATCACCGCGACGGCTGACCCCGCGAACCAGGACAGCCGCCGGACGGCGCGCAACCGCGATCCGAGGGCCGACCCGATCATCGCCAGGCAGGCGAGCGCGAAGCCCAGCACCGCGAAGGAGATGTGCACCGCGTCCTGGAGCGTGAACAGCGGGTTCGACGGGATCGGGCACTCGTAGGTACAGGTCACCCGGGACGCCACGAGGAAGCACAGGCTCGACAGTCCGAGGAGCAGCCAGGGGACGAGCAGCAGTCCGACCCTCGTTCGGCGCTGACCGGGCTCGCGGGACGGCAGGACTCGCTGCAGCGCTCCGGCGATGCTGAGACCACCGATCGCGACCATGAGCAGCGCCGCGTTGAAGACCGGAGCCGTCACCTCGCCGGTGGCGCCGAGGCCGCTCACGTAGCTGTTCTTCCCGAGACTGAGACGCGCGGCCCAGATCATGACCGTGGCGACCACGACGAGCACGCCACCGATGATCGCGAACGCGAGGGCGACGGACCGGCGACGGCGGACCGCCGAGGAGCGAAGGACCCGCTGGTCCGATGTGGCTCCCGTCATCCGCGGATGAGCCTCGTCCGGCTCAACGCGATGACGGCGCAGCCCATCAGGCCGATGAACCCGGCGATGGCGATCATGTAGACGACGACGGCTCCCCAGCCGCCGGGCTGAGCCGGGTTGAGGAACGGGTACGGGTACCAGCCGACGATCGATCCGCGGATCATCGTGTAGACGGTCCAGACGAGCGGGAACGCGATGATCGCCCACACCTGACGCCATTCCAGGCGGGACTTGCCGGGCGTCACGATCCAGACGAGCACCAGGTAGATCGGTGCGATGAGGTGCAGCACCTCGTTCGACCAGCCGAGGGTGTGCCCCTGGTCGAGGGCGATGCCGCGGAGCAGCAGATTGTAGACGACGCCGGTGGTCGCCATGTAGGTCACGACGCAGCCGAGGACCAGGTTGTACCAGGCGGGATCGCGTCGCAGCCGGAAGCAGTACCCGGCGCCGACCAACAGGACGATCGCACTCAGCGCGTTCGACAGGATCGTGAAGTAGCTGAAGAAGTTGACGAAGAAGTCGTCGGGCGCATCACCGAAGGACAGGGTGTAGACGAACTGGCCGACGATGGCGGCGATGATCACCCCACCCGCGATGATCCTGATGACTCCGAACAGTGCGCGCATTGCGCCACTGTATCGGAAGCACGCTCCCGACGATCGGGCGACAGCCGGGCCGCCTTGTCCCCCGAAGAGAGGGAATCGTTTCCAGCCAATTGACACCCCCGTAACAGCGCCGACTCATTCGACGGCTTTGATGAGAACAGAGCCGGACCACGCACCGGAGCGAGACTCGTCGCCGAGCCGACCTCCGCCGGGTGGAGCTTTCGGGGGATGAACGACGAAGGAGTACTCGATGCGTCAAGGAGTCGGACACTCCTGGTCTCTGGCGACAACCGCGGACGCGGTGAAGCCGGCACCGGAGACCATGCGAGCCGCGGTGATCGACGCCGTCGGCAGCCCTGAGGTCCTCCGGATGGAGACCGTACCGACACCGCGTCCGGTCATGGCGGAGTTCCTCGTGAAGGTCGTCGCGGCCGGCGTGAACCCGGTCGACGCCAAGACCCGCGCGGGCCGGGGCGTCTCCTCCGCCATCACGACGATGCCGGCCGTCCTCGGGTACGACTTCAGCGGCATCGTGGTCGAATCGCCCTTCGCTGCGGCCGGCCTCCTGCCCGGCGACGAGGTCTACGGCATGACGAGTTTCCCGCGGACGGGCGGCAGCTACGCCGAGTACGTCACGGTGTCCTCCCTGAGCCTGACGCGGAAGCCGACGACCCTGTCGCACGTCGAGGCAGCCGGGGTCCCCCTCGCCGCACTGACCGCGTGGGGCATGGTCGTCGACGTCGCGAAGGCGCACGAGGGGCAACGCATCCTCGTCCACGCCGGGAGCGGCGGTGTCGGGCACTTCGCCGTGCAGTTCGCCACCTACTTCGGCGCGCGGGTGATCGCCACCGGCTCCGGTCGGAACGTCGGTTGGCTGCGCGAACTCGGCGCTCATCAGGCGGTCGACCACGAGTTGCACCGGTTCGAGGACGTCGTCGACCAGGTCGACGTCGTGATCGACCTCGTGGGCAACACCGTGGAGGACACGGGGTCGCGTTCCCTGCGGGTCCTCCGCCCCGGCGGGCTCATCATCAACGCGCCGACCGGCTCCTGGCCGACACTCGAGGAGGAGGCCCGGGCCGCGGGCGTCCGCGCGACGCGGTTCACCGTGGCACCCGACGGTGCCACGCTCGACACCATCAGCAGGCTGCTGGAGTCCGGGGACGTCCGGGTGTTCGTCGACCAGGTGTTCGACCTGGACGCCGTCCGGCAGGCCCACGTGCTCCTCGAGGGCGGACACTCACGCGGCAAGATCGTCCTCAAGGTCGCCGACGGCTAGGTTGCCGCCCTTCGACCAGCTCAGGGACCGGTTGGGGGCGCTCAGGGACCAGCGACAGGACCCCGCCCCACCCCGGTCACTGAGCCTGTCGAAGTGCGCCCCCGAAGACCTGCTCCATGACGAAGTCGTCGTGCCGTTCGGGTCCGACGAGGAACGTCTTCGTCCCCACGACCGTGAACCCGCTCTTGTCGTAGAACCGGATCGCCCTGGCGTTCTGCTGGTTCACCCCGAGCCACACCGACGTCACCCCTCGGGACCGGGCGTCGTCGAGGGTCGCCTCCATGAGCGTGCGCGCTCAGCCGGCACCGTGGCTCGCGGGGAGCACGTACAGCTTGCTGAGTTCCGCCGTCGGGCGGTGCGTGACCGCAGCGAGCACGTCGGCGTCCACCGGATCGCCGAAGACGAGCATCGTGTAGCCGATGGCCGTGCCGTCATCGTCGTCGACGAGGAGCCGGAGCGCGCGTCCGGGATCGGCCAGGTAGCCGGTGAACCGGTCGAAGGTGAAGTGCTCGGCGATGAACGCGTCGATGTGCTCCTGCGCGGTGCCGGGCGGGCAGGCGAGGGCGAAGGTCGCTGCGGCGAGCGTGGCGAGGGTGGCGGCGTCATCGGCCGTTGCGGTGCGGGTGGAGACCATCCCTGCATCGTACGACGCCACCCCGTCGGACGACGAAGGCCCGGTCGCGTGACGCGACCGGGCCTTCGTGCCGGTGAGACTAGATGGAGTTGACGTCCAGCGGGATGCCGGGGCCGAACGTGGTCGACACGGCGCCCTTCTGGATGTAACGACCCTTCGAGGAGGACGGCTTGAGGCGGAGGATCTCCTCGAGCGCGGCGTTGATGTTCTCCTCGAGCTGCGAAGCGTCGAACGAGGCCTTGCCGACGACGAAGTGCACGTTGGAGTGCTTGTCGACGCGGAACTCGATCTTGCCGCCCTTGATGTCGGACACGGCCTTGGCCACGTCCGGCGTCACGGTGCCGGTCTTGGGGTTCGGCATGAGGCCACGGGGACCGAGGACCTTACCGAGACGACCGACCTTGCCCATGAGCTCCGGGGTGGAGACCGCGGAGTCGAACGAGGTGTAGCCCTCGGCGACCTTCGCGATGAGCTCGTCGCCGCCGACCTCGTCAGCACCGGCCGCGATCGCGGCTTCTGCTGCCGGGCCCGTCGCGAAGACGATGACGCGGGCGGTCTTGCCCGTGCCGTGCGGGAGGATGACCGTGCCGCGGACCATCTGGTCAGCCTTGCGCGGGTCGACACCGAGCTTGAGGGCGACCTCGACGGTGCTGTTGAACTTGGCGGAACCGGTCTCCTTGGCGAGGGCGACGGCCTCGTTCGGGGTGTAGTACTTGTCAGCCTCGATCTTCTCGGCTGCGGCCCGGTAGGCCTTCGACTTCTGTGCCATGTGCGTTCTCCTATGAGAAATGTGGTCATCTGCGCCTGGCCGGCGCTGCCACGAGTGAAAAAGAAAGGTGCGAGGGTGTGGCCTGGACGGCTCACCCCGTGCGGGTCGGGAGGACTAGCCCTCGACCGTGATGCCCATGGAGCGGGCGGTGCCGGCGATGATCTTCGCGGCTGCGTCGATGTCGTTCGAGTTCAGGTCGGGAGCCTTCTGCTCGGCGATCTGACGGACCTGCTCCTTGGTGAGCTTCGCGACCTTGACGGTGTGCGGGGTACCGGAGCCCTTGGCGACGCCGGCGGCCTTCTTGATGAGCTCCGCTGCGGGCGGGGTCTTCAGGATGAAGGTGAACGAACGGTCCTCGTAGACGGTGATCTCGACGGGGATGACGTTGCCGCGCTGCGACTCGGTGGCCGCGTTGTACGCCTTGCAGAACTCCATGATGTTGACGCCGTGCTGACCAAGGGCGGGGCCGATGGGGGGAGCAGGGTTTGCGGCGCCGGCCTGGATCTGCAGCTTGATGAGACCCGTGACCTTCTTCTTCGGTGCCATGTTTCTTCCTTCTTCTGGGGTTCGAGCGCCATCGGATGATGTGCGCTCTCCCGCGCGCCCGTCGGGCGGCGGTGGACTGTGGAGCCGTGTGGCTTAGAGCTTGGTGACCTGGTCGAAGCTGAGCTCGACCGGCGTCTCGCGCTCGAAGAGGGAGACGAGCACCGTGAGCTTGCCGCTCTCGGGCTTGATCTCGCTGATGGAGCCGGGGAGACCCGCGAACGAGCCTTCCTTGATCGTGATGGTCTCGCCGATCTCGAAGTCGACCTCGGCGGGGATGACACGCTGCTGCGTGGCGCTGCCCTTGGTGCCGGAGCCCTTGACGGGCGCGGTCTCCTTGACCTCGACGAGCGACTTCAACATGTTGAAGGACTCCTCGAAGCGGAGCGGCGTGGGGTTGTGCGCGTTGCCGACGAAGCCGGTCACGCCAGGCGTGTGGCGGACGACCGACCAGCTGTCCTCGTTGAGGTCCATGCGGACGAGCACGTAGCCGGGGATGCGGACGCGGGTGACCATCTTGCGCTGGCCGTTCTTGATCTCGACCACGTCTTCCATGGGGACCTCGACCTGGTAGATGTAGTCCGCGACCTCGAGCGTCGACTTGCGCTGCTCGATGTTGGCCTTCACCTTGCGCTCGAAACCGGCGTAGGAGTGGATGACGTACCACTTGCCCGGCAGGAAGCGGAGTTCCTTGCGGAACGCGTCGTAGGGGTCCTCCTCGGACTCCTCGGCGGGCTCGGCGTCGGTGGGGTCGGCCTCTTCTTCGGCGATGGCCTCTGCTGCGGCTTCGACCTCGGCGGCCTCGTCGAGCTCGAGGGCGTCGTCGACGACGGCGTCGGCCTCGGGGTCGACGGCCTCGGCCATCGCGTCGAGCATGGCGTCGAGGTCGACCTCGGTGTCGCCGGTCTCCTCGACGTGGACGGCGTTGTGCTCAGCGGGGTCGACGGAGTGCTCGTCGGCCGAGAGCACGTTGCCCTCCTGGGCCTCGTCGTCCTCCGAGGACTGCTCGGCAGCGGTTGCCCAGTCGACGTCGTTCGAGTTTCGCTCAGACACTGATTTCCATTCCGTTTCTGTTGTGCGGATCGAGGGTGATCCCCGACCGCGGCGCCGGATCCTGGCGCGTGACGACTGCGTCGCCGTCTGTGATTGTGGAACCCGGGTACCGGGCCGGAGCACCGGAACCTGAGCGGAACTAGCTCGCGGTACCGAACACCAGCGTGACGACCCAGGCGAAGACGAAGTCGATGCCGTAGACGAGCGCCATCATGATGCAGACGAAGATGAGCACCACAGCCGTGTAGCTGAGGAGTTCCTTCCGCGTCGGCGTGACGACCTTCTTGAGTTCCGCGAAGACCTGCTTCAGGAACAGGACGATGCCCGAGAAGAAGCCGCGCCGTTCGGCACGGTCCGCCTTCGCCTTGACGACGACGTCCTCGCCGGGCGTGTCGGTACTCTTCGGGGCCACTCGTTACACCTTTCGTGTGCCGGTGCATACGCACCGACTCGCAGGGCGGACAGGACTTGAACCTGCAACCTGCGGTTTTGGAGACCGCTGCTCTACCAATTGAGCCACCGCCCTTCAGTGCTGACGCACCGGAGGGGTCGAAGCTACCCTGACCTCCTGTGCGTTGCCTCACCACACGGGTGAAAACAGGCGCAGAAAATCATGGCAGATTTCAACTACCTCCATCCAGTGTACGGCACGGTCGCCCGGCTGTAAAACCGGCGTCGGCATGCGCGCGGCCGCACGCCTCACGGGCGCCCGACCGCTGCGTGCTCGGCAGCTTCCTCGGCCGACAGCACCCGCGAGTGGACCCCGACGCCGTCGAGATCTCCGGCGAACCAGGCGGAGGACGGCGCGCCAGGCCAGGTGGACGCGATCGTGTCGTGGCCGATGCGCCAATACCCCCGGTAGCTCTGCAGGACCGTATTCGAGTTCGTTCCGACCAGTGCGCCGTCGAGGTAGAGACGCATCCCTTCCGTGGTCGACATGGTCGCCATGACGTGGTGCCACCGTCCGTCCGTGACCGCGTCCGGCGTCACGATCGTCTGCGGCGAACCGCTCCACGTTCCGAAGACGAGACGGCCGTTCCGATCGACATAGAGGTGACGGTCGTGGGAGGTGGATGCGACGGTCTGCGCGTTCCCGAATCCGATGAGCTTCCCCTGCGGCTCCGTGGTCCGGAACCAGGTCTCGAGTGTGAAGGTCGTCTGCTGCGGCAGCTGCGGCATGGTGACGACCTGGCCGGCCTGGCCGTCGAGCCGGACGAACGGACTGTCACCGCAGCTGCCGCCGATGCGCTCCGCCGTGCCGGACAACTGGGCGATGCCGCTGCCGCTGCCGGAGTTGACGACCGCGATTCCGTCGGCCTCGCTGAAATCCAGTCGGAACTCGGGCGAGCCCAACGGCTGCCCGAGGCACGAGAAGGAACCCGCGCCGAGGCGGTTGTCGGCAGCACCGGCGAAGCCCTGCCAGCTCGCCCCAGCGGTCGGCAGCACCGACACGATGGCCAGGACCCCCGCCAGGGCGGCGCCGCCGATCGGGGCGACCCGACGCACTCGACCGATCGGCGCGGTGGCGTCGCGATCCTCGACGAGGTACCGCCGCGTGGCTGCGATCGCCCCGAGGGTCGCCGCCGCGAGCGCCGCGGAGAGCGCCAGGGGAACCCAGGCACCCTCGTTCGCCCAGACGACGGGAAGGCCGATGTACGGGACTCGGAGGACGCCGACGCCGCGAACGGCTTCGTCCTGGACGAGCTGTCGATCCGGTTGCCGGTTCGCGTCACCCTTGAGGCGGAGCCCCTCCGCCTCCCGCTCGACGACGCGGTGCAGGAGCAGCGCGTCGTCCTCGCCCGGATCGTCGACGAGGACCACCTGTCCTGCCGCGGCGTCGGAGCCGTCGATCGGCATCGAGACGACGACGTCGCCCGTCAGGACGCGCGGCTCCATGGAACCTGATGCCACGGTGGTCGGAATCCACCCGACGAGCTTCGGCACGGCCGCCCACGCCAGGAGGCACAGCGCGAGCAACGCGAGGACGCGCGCACCGAGGGCGACGACCACGATGCCGGACGACACGATGTGCCGGCGTGCGGATGACGGTTCCATGAGAGCTCCCGGAGGGACGAGGCGGACGGGGACGTGCGGGCCAGGGTGCTCCCGTCAGCGAGACGGGAGCACCGGCATCGACTAGGAGGTGCGACCCTCCCACACGAGGTCGACACCTGCGGAGCCGCCCTGGACGGTGTTCGGGGCGTCCGCGGACAGGGTGTACGAGACCTTGAAAACCCGCTCCTCGCCGCCACCGACGGAGGCCCACGAGCCGAGTCCGGACGCGTGGTCGACCGCAGTGGTCGCGAGGCCGGCGAGCGTGCCGCTGTAGACGGACGCGTCCGAGGTCGCGGGGACGAAGTCCTCGCAGGACCCGTAGCCGCCGCCGGCGCCCTGGACGATCTCGAGCTGGAGGTACTGGTCGAGGTCCTGCGTCTGTGCCGCGTTGTCCGCGTACAGACGGATGTCGGAGGACAGCGAACCGTCCGAGGTGACGGCGATGCAGTTCACGCCGGTCGAGCCGGGCTGCAGGTCGTCCGCGGCGAACATCGCGGCGCCGGAGTCGTCATCGCTCAGCGCGATCGCTCCGGCACTCCAGGCGTTGCCGGAGTTGTCGGTCGACGAGGTGAAGGCGGCGTAGGAGGCGGTCGAGACGATGACGCCGCTCGCCAGGACGGCGACGGGCAGTGCGGCCCAGCGGACGAGGCGGCGGGATCGAGGGGACAGGGCGGTGGTCATGGCGGTTCTCCAGGGTCGGGGCCGAAATCGGCACGTGTTGTACAACTAATATTCCATATGTTGCTCTGAAATACAACATGTGCTGGCGATGTCGGTAGGGTGGACGCACGAATGCACGACGACTCGACCCAGGGGGACCGATGAGCAGCGCAGACGAACACGCAGTGACCGCGAAGGCGGAGGAGACGAATCGTGAGGACGATCGCCGGATCCCGGCCCGGTTTGCGGATGACAGCCCGCTCCCGGGCGCCGGCCCGATCCAGGCGTTCCTCCGCTTCTGGAAGCGGTATCCGATCTTCACCGGGCGGGCCAGCCGGAGCGAGTTCTGGTGGTGGGTGGTCGTCCACGCCGTCATCGTCACCGCACTCCTGGTGATCGGACGCGGTGTCGACGTCGCGACCGGGGTGACGGCCGGTTTCTGGGAGGGTCAGGTCACCCAAGGCCCCGCATGGGGTGTCCAGAGCATCCTGTCCGGGATCTGGGGTCTCGCGACGATCATCCCGGGGCTGTCGCTGAACGCACGCCGCATGCACGACACGGACCACAGCGGCTGGTGGCAGCTCATCAACCTGGTCCCGATCTTCGGGTGGTTCTTCTTCATCTGGCTCGCGGCGCAGCCGAGTGACCGGGGCGGTGCCCGCTACGACACGGGGCCGCACCGCGAGGGCACCCAGATCAAGCCTGGCGACGCTCCGCAGTGACCCGCCGGTCCGGGAGGACCGTGTCGGCGATCGCGGCGAGGACGAGCACGCCGGTGCAGAGACACCCGAGGACGAGTTCCCCGAGCTGCGGCAGGAGGAACGCGGCGACCGCGCAGCCCGCGAGCATCGCGAGGCCGATGACCGGCGCGAGGGGTACGGCGCGGTCGACGACGAACCGGAACAGCGACAGCCCGAGCAGGTAGAGGACCGGGCCGCCGAGGATGACGACGCCCCCGGCGAGTTCGACGGCATCGGCGGGTCGGTCGAGGATCTCCTTGTCCCCCACCGAGACGAGCACGATCCCGGCGACGACCACGACGTGGGCGTAGCTGTATCCATCGCGCGCGATGCGTCCGAGGCGTCCCGGCCCGCGTCGTCCGGAACGACCCTCGTCACCGTCGGCGCGGTCGGCCTCCTCCTCGGCGGCCTCGACCGCTCGGCGTCCCGCCGCCTCCGTGCGGTGGAAGTACAGCCACCACAGCGCGACCGCGGAGACGAAGGCGCTCAGCATCCCGACGACGGCGTCGACCGACGTCTCGAGCTCGACGAACGCGAACCCGGTGACGAGCAGGGACTCACCGATCGCGATGATGATGAAGAGCGACGCCCGCTCGGAGAGGTGCGCACCGGAGAGCTCCCAGCTCTCGACCTCCGAGCGCCGCACCCCCGGCAGTCGGAATCCGAGGGCCCCGCCGCCGTACTCGACGGCGACGGCGCAGATCCAGAACGCCAGTTGCCAGTCGGCCGGCACCAGCGCGCCGGCGATCCAGAAGACGGCGGCGAACGCGGTCCAGACGAGGACGCGTGCGAAACTCAGGGCCACGTCCCGGTCGTGCCGCCAGGTCGCCACGACCATGAACAGCGTCCGGACGAGCTGGAGCACGACGTAGGCGACGGCGAACGCCAGCGCGCGATCGGTGAACGACGCCGACACCGACACCGCCGCGACGAACGCCAACAGGCCGAAGCCGATGAGCGCGAGTCGCACCGCGAGCCGTTCCGGGTCGAGCCAGTTCGTCACCCAGCTCGTGGACACCCACGACCACCAGAGCGCCAGGATGAGGACGATCGACTCGAGCGCGGCGGTGACGCTCTGGTCGTCGGCGATGAGCTTGCTCAGCTGGGTGAGCGCGAAGACGAAGACGAGGTCGAAGAACAACTCGACGAAGGTGACGCGCTCGGCGCGTTCGCCGGACTCCGGGCGACGGAGATCGGAGACGAGGCCGAATCTGGGGGCGGACATCTTCGTATCCTGGCAGGGATCCCGGTGCCGACGCCTCCCCCTCGGATTCGTCGACACCGGGTCGTGCTCGTCGCGAGCTGCGGGGACAGAGCCCGACGACCACACGGTGAGCCTAGCAAGAAGTGTTCCAGATGCACAAGGTCCAGAAGCATCATCGGAATATCGGCGGTCGCCGGCGGGTTGCGTCCGGAGGCCGCGTCGTCCGCGTGCCGCACCCCCACGAAAGGCACCACCCGTATGGATCTCTTCGCCCCCGTCCGACTCGGCGATCTCGAACTCGCCAACCGCGTCGTCATGGCCCCGCTCACCCGCATGCGGTCCGGCGCCGACGGCGTCCCCGGCGACCTCGTCGCCGAGCACTACAGCCAGCGCGCGGGCCTCGGGCTCATCATCACGGAGGGCACCTACCCGAGCGCCGAGTCGCGCTCCTACCCGGGCCAGCCCGGCATCGTCACCCCCGAGCAGGTCGAGGGCTGGCGGGGCGTCGCGGAGGCCGTGCACGGAGCAGGCGGGCTCATCGTCATGCAGCTCATGAACGGTGGCCGCGTCTCGCACACCGACATCACGGGCACTGACCGCATCGTCGCGCCGAGCGCGATCGCCATCGCCGGCGAGGTCCGGACGCCGGCCGGCGCCCAGCCCTACCCCGTCCCGCACGCGCTGACCACCGAGGAGCTCGACACGGTCCGCGAGGAGTTCGTCCAGGCCGCCCGCAACGCGATCGAGGCAGGGCTCGACGGCGTCGAGCTCCACGCCGCGAACGGCTACCTGCTGCACCAGTTCCTCTCCCCCGTCTCCAACGTGCGCGACGACCGCGCCGGAGGCAGCCCGGAGGCCCGCACATCGTACGTCGCCGAGGTCGTCAGCGCCGTCGCCGAGGCGGTCGGTGCAGCGCGCGTCGGCATCCGCATCTCCCCGATGAACGGTGCCGGCGACACGGCGGAGACCGACGAGGCCGACGTCCGCGCGACCTACGAGGCCCTGCTCGACGCCCTGGCACCGCTCGGCCTCGCCTACCTCAGCATCCTCCACGAGGACCCGGCCGGTGCGCTCGTCCAGGACCTGCGCGGTCACTTCGGCGGCAAGCTCGTCGTCAACAGCGGCTTCGGCACCGTCACGACGCGCGACGAGGCGATCGCCCTCGTCGAGCACGCGCACGCCGACGCCGTCGCCGTCGGGCGTCTCGCCATCGCGAACCCCGACCTCGTCGAGCGCTGGGCGGGCGAGCACGAGGAGAACACGCCGAACCCGGCCACCTTCTACGGCCCGGGCGCCGAGGGCTACACCGACTACCCGCGCCTCGCGAGCTGATCACGCTCAGGTGAGGCACCTCGTCGCTCGACACCACCTCGGGCGACGAGGTGCCTCACCTCAGTCCGCCCGTGGCGCGTGCGACTCGAGGAACTCGTACACCTCGACGGAGTCGACCCCCGGGAAGGATCCGGTCGGCAGCGCTGCCAGCAGACTCGTCGGCGTCCGCGCCGCCGGCCAGGCTCTCCCCTCCCACCGTTCGGCGAGCGCCGGTGACGCCCGACGACAGCATCGCTCGTCGGGGCAGCTCGAGGTGGACCGGTGCGGCGTCTCGCGTCCGCGGAACCACTTCACGTGCGCGAACGGGACGCCGACGCTGACCGAGTACTCGCCCTCCTTGGCCTTCTCGATCCGCGAGGTGCACCAGAAGGTGCCCGTGTCCATGTCCGTGTACTGATACCAGGGACTGAAACGGTCCTCGACGTCGAAGACGGTCCTGGCCGTCCAGTTGCGGCAGACGAGCGAGCCTTCCACCGCTCCGAGGACGTCGGACGGGAACGTGACCCCGTCGTTCTCGTACGCCTTGATGATCGTCCCCGACTCGTGCACCTTCATGAAGTGCACCGGGAGTCCGAGGTGCCTCGTCGCGAGGTTCGTGAAGCGGTGCGCGGCGGTCTCGTACGACACCGCGAACGCGTCGCGCAGGTCCTCCATCGAGATGCGCCGGAGCTGTTTCGCCTCACCGAGGACGCGCACGGCGTCGCGCTCGGGCAGGAGTATGGCCGCCGTCAGGTAGTTGGTCTCGACGCGCTGCCGCAGAAAGTCCGCGTAGTTTCCCGGCTCCTCGTGTCCGCACAGGTGACTGGCGAACGCCTGGAGGATGGGTGATCGCGAGTCACGCGACATCGAGGGTTCGGTCGGCAGGTAGATCCGACCGTTGCGCCGGTCGGTGACCGAGCGCGTCGAGTGCGGCAGGTCGCCGACGTAGTGGAGCGAGAACCCGAGGTGCTGCGCCATCTCCGCGACCGTCTGATGCGAGACCGGCCCTCCGGTGTAGCCGACGGCGTCGAGCAGCCCTTTCGCGACGGCCTCGAGCTCGGGGAAATGGTTGTCGGCCGCCCGCATGTCCGCCCGGAGGACCGCGTTGGCCCGGCGTGCCTCCTCGGGTGTCGCCGCGCGCTCCCGATGCAGGCGGGCGACCTCGTCGTGCAGCGCCAGCACGGTGCGCAGCGTCTCGTCCGCGGTCCCTTTCGAGACCCGGATGGGCGCGATCCCGAGGGCGGAGAAGACGGGGCCCCGCTGAGCACGCTCGACGGCGATCTCGAGCGCGGCCCGGTCGCTCGGCGGTTCGTCACGGAGCAGGTCGTCGACGGTGGTGCCGAGGGCGGCGGCGATGACGCGGAGCATCGACAGGCTCGGCTCCCGATGCCCGTTCTCGATCGCCGATGCCTGGGACGGTGCTCGGTCGATCGCCTGCGCGAGCTCGTCGAGCGTGAGGCCTGCGCGAGACCGGGCATCGCGGATCCGGCGACCGAGGACGAGGGCGTCCGCGTGCGGAGCAGGTCCGTCACCAGGGGTGGCGGAGGCGGGTGGAGCAGCGGCGGTGCTGGTCATGGTGATCATGCTCACACGCGCCGGTTGTTCCGGCAAACAGAAGGTCGGCCGTTCTTCTGTCCACGGATGACGTCCGTCGGGGTTGCGGCGAGCGCAGGATCGTTCCCACAGCACGACCCGCCCCACCGACATCGACACCACAGGAGTCATCGTGAGCAACGAAGCCACCCGACCGACCGACCACCGCACGCCCCTCCGCGCCGGCGACCAGACGCAGACGGCCGAGGAACTGCAGCGCGAGTGGGACACCGACCCGCGCTGGGACGGGGTCCGCCGCGACTACACCGCAGAGGACGCCGTCCGCCTGCGCGGCGGTGTCCGGGAGGAACCGACACTCGCCCGCCGAGGGGCGGAGCGACTGTGGAACCTCCTCCACACCGAGGAGTGGGTGCCCGCCCTCGGCGCGCTGACCGGCAACCAGGCCGTGCAGCAGGTCAGGGCCGGCCTGCAGGCGATCTACCTCTCCGGCTGGCAGGTCGCCGCCGACGCGAACCTCTCCGGGCAGACCTACCCCGATCAGAGCCTCTACCCGGCGAACTCGGTTCCGGCGGTCGTCCGGCGGATCAACAACGCGCTGCTCCGGGCCGAGCAGATCGACTTCGCCGAGCGATCCGTCGGGGAGAACCCGGGACCCGAGGCGATCGACTGGCTCGCGCCGATCGTCGCCGACGCCGAAGCCGGCTTCGGTGGCCCACTCAACGCCTACGAGCTCATGGCCGGCATGATCCAGGCCGGTGCCGCCGGCGTCCACTGGGAGGACCAGCTCGCGGCTGAGAAGAAGTGCGGCCACATGGGCGGCAAGGTGCTGGTGCCGACGGGCCAGCACATCCGGACGCTCAATGCGGCCCGGCTGGCGGCGGACGTCGCCGGTGTCCCGACCATCGTCATCGCCCGCACCGATGCGCTGGCCGCCACGCTCCTCACGAGCGACATCGACGAACGCGACCTCCCGTTCCTGAACGGGAACCGGACCCCGGAGGGCTTCTACGAGGTGGAGAACGGCATCGGTCCGGTGCTCGCGCGCGGACTCGCCTACGCGGAGTACGCCGACCTGCTCTGGGTCGAGTCGGCGGAACCCGACCTCGACCTCGCCCGTCGGTTCGCCGAGGCCGTCCACGAGCGGTTCCCGGGCAAGCTGCTCGCCTACAACTGTTCGCCGTCGTTCAACTGGAAGTCGCACCTCGACGACGCGCAGATCGCGTCCTTCCAGCGCGAGCTCGCCGCCATGGGGTACGCGTTCCAGTTCATCACCCTCGCCGGCTTCCACGCGTTGAACCACTCGATGTTCACCCTGGCGAGCGACTACCGGGAGCGGGCGATGAGCGCGTACGTCGACCTCCAGGAGGCCGAGTTCGCCGCAGAGTCCAGCGGCTACACCGCCACCAGGCACCAGCGGGAAGTCGGTACCGGCTACTTCGACCTGGTCGCGACCGCCCTCAACCCCGGCAGCGCCACCCTCGCCCTCGCCGGCTCGACCGAGGAACAGCAGTTCCACTGATCCATATAAGCCCCGCCCTTCGACAAGCTCTGGGACCGCTCGAAGGGCCCATCCGACGCACGACCATCCGAAACGGAGTCACCCCATGAACACCATGCTCGCTTCCCCGTCCACACCCACCACCGCGCCGGTGCCCACGCAGCGCACGGGCCCCGCCGTCGAGGTCGTCGGTCGTCTCGGTGACCGGTACGAGGAGATCCTCACCCCCGACGCCCTCGTCTTCCTCGCGGACCTGCACCAGCGGTTCGCGGGTGCGCGGCACGACCGCCTCGCCGAGCGCATGCGCCGACGCTTCGAGATCGGGAACGGCCGCGACCCGCGGTTCCGCGATGACACCGCGGCGATCCGGGAGGACCGCTCCTGGCGAGTCGCCGGCGCCGGGCCCGGTCTCGAGGACCGCCGGGTCGAGATCACCGGCCCCACCGATCCGAAGATGACGATCAACGCCCTCAACTCCGGCGCGAACGTCTGGCTCGCCGACCAGGAGGACGCGACGAGCCCGACGTGGGCCAACGTCATCGGTGGTCAGCTCTCGCTGCGCGACGCCGTCCGCGGCGAGCTGACGTTCACGAACGAGGCGGGGAAGGTGTACCGCGTCACCGCGACGGAGACGCCGACGATCGTCATGCGCCCGCGCGGCTGGCACCTCGTGGAGAAGCACCTGCGGTTCATCGACCGCTCCGGGGCGGCCATGGCGGCCTCCGGGAGCCTCGTCGACTACGGCCTCTACGTCTTCCACAACGCCCGAGCGCTCATCGACGCCGGCCGCGGGCCGTACTTCTACCTCCCGAAGTTGGAGTCGAGCGAGGAGGCGCAGCTCTGGGACGACGTCTTCACGTTCACCGAGGAGCGTCTGCGTCTCGACCATGGGACGATCCGCGCCACCGTGCTCATCGAGACGCTGCCGGCGGCGTTCGAGATGGACGAGATCCTGTACGCGCTCCGCGACCACTGCGCCGGTCTCAACGCCGGTCGGTGGGACTACATCTTCTCGATCATCAAGAACTACCGGGGGCGCGGTGCCCGGTTCGTCCTGCCCGACCGCAGCGAGGTGACGATGACGGTGCCGTTCATGCGGGCCTACACGGAACTCCTCGTGCAGACGTGCCACCGCCGCGGTGCGCACGCGATCGGCGGGATGTCCGCGTCCATCCCGAACCGGCGCGATCCGGAGGCGACGGCGCGCGCGATCGAGAAGGTCTCGGCCGACAAACGTCGTGAGGCCGGCGACGGCTTCGACGGGACCTGGGTGGCGCACCCGGACCTCATCGAGACCGCCAGGGCCGAGTTCGACGCGGTCCTCGGCGATCGCCCGAATCAGCTCGACCGTCTGCGTGAGGACGTGTCGGTGACACCGTCGCAGCTCCTCGACGTCCGCATCGGTCGCGCGGTCACGGACGTCGGTCTCCGCGACAACGTGTCGATCGCCGTCCGCTACCTCGACTCCTGGCTCCGCGGGATCGGCGCCGCGGCCATCGACGGACTGATGGAGGACGCGGCGACGGCGGAGATCAGTCGATCGCAGGTCTGGCAGTGGATCCACCAGGACGTCGCGACCGACGACGGCCGCCCGATCACCCGTGAGCGGGTCGAAGGCCTCCTCGACGAGCTCCTCGCCTCGCTCCCCCGCGCCGCGGACGACCGCTTCGACGATGCCGCCGAGCTGTTCCGCGAGGTGGCACTGCGCGACGAGTTCCCGACCTTCCTCACCGTCCCGGCGTACACGAGGTACCTCGTCGACCCCGCGTGACGACCGAGGTGAGGCACGTCGTCGTTCCCCGATGGACCGGGCGACGAGGTGCCTCACCTCGCTGCACGCGAGGTCGGACACATACTGTCCTCTCGACACCGGGTTCGGTACGCTCGGACTCGTGCCTGAATCGACTCCCACGCCCCGCCTGTCCACGAAGATCTCAGCGATCGCCGAGTCCGCCACGCTGAAGGTGGACGCCAAGGCGAAGGCGCTGCAGGCGCAAGGCCGGCCCGTGATCTCCTACGCGGCGGGCGAGCCGGACTTCCCGACGCCCGAGCACATCGTCGAAGCGGCGCTCGTCGCCGCCCGCGACCCGAAGGCGCACCGGTACACCCCGGCGGCCGGCTTGCCGGACCTCCGCGCCGCCATCGCGGAGAAGACGCTCCGCGACTCCGGTCTCGAGGTCGACCCGGGCCGCGTCATCGTCACCAACGGCGGCAAGCAGTCGGTGTACGAGGCGTTCCAGGTCCTGCTGAACCCGGGCGACGAGGTCATCGTGCCGACGCCGTTCTGGACCACCTACCCCGAGGCCATCGCGCTCGCCGACGGTGTCGCGGTCGACGTCTTCGCCGACGCCTCGCAGAACTACCAGGTCACGGTCGAGCAGCTCGAGGCGGCTCGTACCCCGCGCACCAAAGTCCTCCTGTTCGTCTCGCCCTCGAACCCGACCGGCTCCGTCTACTCCCCCGAGCAGACGAAGGCGATCGGTGAGTGGGCGCTCGAGCACGGCATCTGGGTGATCTCCGACGAGATCTACCAGAACCTCACCTACTCGGCCGGCGACAGCGGCGAGGCGGTGAAGGCGATCTCCATCGTCGAGGCGGTCCCCGAGCTCGCCGAGCAGACGCTCCTCGTCAACGGCGTCGCCAAGACCTACGCGATGACGGGCTGGCGCGTCGGGTGGACCGTCGGACCGTCGGACGCGATCAAGGCGCTCGGCAACCTCCAGTCGCACCTCTCCGGCAACGTGAACAACATCGCGCAGCGTGCGGCGATCGCGGCACTGACCGGCCCGCAGGACGCCGCCGAGACGATGCGCGAGGCCTTCGACCGCCGCCGCAAGCTCATCGTCGGCGAACTGAACAAGATCGACGGCTTCCAGACACCGACACCGCAGGGTGCGTTCTACGTGTACCCCGACGTCTCGGCGTTGCTCGGGCGGACCTTCGGCGGGGTCACCCCGACGACCTCGCTCGAGTTGGCCGACCTCATGCTGGAACAAGCCGAGGTCGCGGCGGTGCCCGGCGAGGCGTTCGGGCCGTCCGGCTACCTGCGCTTCAGCTACGCGCTCGGCGACGACCAGCTCCTCGAGGGCGTCCAGCGGCTCCAGCGCCTGTTCGCGTCCTGACCCGAGGTCCGCTCGCTCGTCTCCGGGCGAGCAGGCCTCGCATCAGCGTCAGATCGTGACGCCGACCACCACGGGCTCGGGCTGCAGGAGGACGCCGAACTCGGCGTGGACGCGTGCCTGCACGAAGCGGGCGAGCTCGGCGATCTCGGTGGCGGTCGCTCCCCCGCGGTTCGTGAGTGCGAGGGTGTGCTTCGTGGAGACAGCAGCGCGCGATCCGGGGAGCGCGAACCCGCGACGGACACCGGCACGCTCGATGAGCCACGCGGCCGAGAGCTTCGCCAGGCGTTCCACGGGAGCCGGGCGAGGCGGGTTGACGACCTCCCCGAGCGGGAAGACGTACTCGGTGTCGTCGTCGGCCGCCGGGTCGACCGGCCACCACGGCGCGTCCCCCGGCAGTGACCGGGCGACGTGCTCGGACACGATCGGGTTCGTGAAGAACGACCCCGCGCTGGCGGTGTCGGGGTCGTCGGGATCGAGCACCATGCCTTTCGACGCCCGGAGCGCGAGCACCGTCGTGCGCACCTGGGCCAGGCGCACCTGCTCGCCGACCTCCACGCCGAGCGCGAAGGCGAGCTGCTGATAGGCGATCGGTGCGGCCAGGCCGTCGGCGCCGACGTCGTCGAGGTCGATGATGATCGCCACGACCACGCCGGAGCGCTCAGGCTCTCCGCCACCGTGGCGCTTCAGGACCGACGTCCGGTAGCCGAGCCCGAGCTCCGCGGCTGGAACGCGCTCGACGGCCTGCGACTCCTCGTCGAGCAGGTCGACGGCGACGAGCGACGACACGATCTCCTGCCCGTAGGCGCCGATGTTCTGCACGGGCGCGGCGCCGCAGGATCCCGGGATGCCGGAGAGCGCCTCGATGCCCGCCCAGCCGTGCTCCACGGTGAAGGCGACGAGCGCGTCCCAGTCCTCACCGGCCTGCACCCGCAGGCGGACCCGACCGGACGGAGCGTCGAGGCGTTCGATGCCGCGGTTCGCCGCCCGGATGACGGTCGCGTCGAGGGGCTCGTCGCCGATCAGCAGGTTCGATCCGCCGCCGAGCAACAGCCACGGCTCATCGGTGTTCCAGACGTCGAGCACGGCCTCGATCAGCTCGGCCTCGCTCGCGCATTCCACGAAGCCCGCGGCCGGCCCACCGACCCCGAGGGTGGTGAGCTCGCTCAGACGGATGGCGTCGTTCATGGTCCTCCGGGTCAGGCGAAGCTGATGACGAGCTGCGCCTTGCCGAGCACCGTCTGCTCGGCGTAGGTGACGGTGAGGTCGACGCGCGCGGTGCGGGCTTCCTCGTCGACCTTGCCCGCCTTGGCGAGGATCTGGAGGTCGGCGCCGGTCTCGGGGTCGACGACGACCGGTCGAGTGAACCGCACCTGGTATTCGAGCACCCGTCCGGGGTCGCCGATCCAGTCGACGACCGGCTGGGCCGCGATCCCCATCGTCAGCATGCCGTGGGCGAGCACGCCCGGCAGCCCGACGGACGCGGCGACGTCGTCGCGGTAGTGGATGGGGTTGAAGTCTCCGGAGGCTCCGGCGTACCGCACGAGGGCGTCGCGCGTCAGGTGGACGGTCCGCTCCGCGACGACGTCTCCGACGGCCGGCATGGTCGGGGTCTGCTGCACGTCGCTCATCCTTCGTCTCCTCGCACCACGAGCGTCGAGGTCGCGGTGACCACGGGCTCGCCGGCGGCATCGGTCATGACCGAGTCGCACGTCACCATCGAGTGTCCGCCCAGGGACTTCACCGCGGTGACGGTGAGCTGCGCGGTGAGCTCGTCACCGGCGACGATCGGTCGGTGGTGCACGAAGCGCTGGTCGCCGTGGACCACCCGGCTGAAGTCGATACCCGCGTCGGGTGCGGCGAGCAGTTGCTGGAGCGTGTGCTCCTGGACGACGACGGGGAAGGTGGGCGGCGCCACGACGTCGGCGTATCCTGCGGCGCGGGCCGCCTCCGGGTCGAGGTTGATCGGGTTCGTCGCGAAGACGGCCCGCGAGAATTCGCGGATCTTCTCGCGTCCGACCAGGTACGGGGCGACGGGCGGGAAGACCCGACCGGCGAGCTCTGGGTTCACTGACACGCCCTCCAGCCTACCCGCTGCCCCGGCCGGGAGGCCGGGCACGGACGGACCGGCAGCCGGTCAGGAGCGTTTGAGCGCCTGGAACACCATGCGGATGGCGATGACCACGAGGAACGCCGCGAAGAGCAGGTTGCCGACGAACGGCGGGACGACCGACGCGACGATGGCGCCGAGGGCGGTGGTCGTGCACGCGGCGATGCCGATGATGGCTGCGGCCGTGAGGTCGACGTTGCCTCGCCGGACGTTGCCGATGGTGCCGGAGATCGCGGTCGGCACCATCATGAGCAGCGAGGTGCCCTTGGCGATGAGGTCGCTCGCGCCGAACAGGAGGATGAGCATCGGCACGACGACGACCCCGCCGCCGATGCCGAGCAGCCCCGACAGGACGCCGGTCAGGAAGCCGAGCACGATGAGGCCGATGATCGATCCGACGTGCAGATCGATCTCGGCCGTGCGGGACGGGACGATCAGGAACAGCGAGACCACCACGACGAGCAGGAAGCCGATGAAGCCCCACTGCAGCGCCCTCTTGGGGAGCTTGGAGAGGAGGTAGCTGCCGAGTTGCGCCCCGCCGATCGCACCGATCGCCAGGAGGATCGCCGCCACCCAGTCGACGGTCCCGTTCACCGCGTACGACACGACGCCCACGAGCGAGGTCGGGACGATCGCCGCGAGTGAGGTCCCCGCCGCGAGCCGCTGGCCGAAGCCGAGCAGGAAGACGACGGCGGGGACGATGAGGATGCCGCCGCCGACCCCGAACAGCCCGGAGAGGAACCCGGCGGTCAGTCCGATGCCGATGAGCCAGGCGATGCCCGACGGGGAGCGGACCGGACGGCCGGTCGAGTCGTTCCCGCTCACTGCGCGCTGGAGCCGGACAGCGCCGTCTCGAGCGAGGGCGTCGTGCGAGCGGTACCGGCGTCCAGGAGTGACCAACCGGTGTCGGTCGCCTCGATGACCGACACGGAGCAGTTCTCCAGCGGTGGGACCGTCGTGCCGGAGAGGTGGCTGAGGGTGAGTCGGATGAGCGTGCCGTGGCTCACGACGAGGACGTTCTGCCCGGGGAAGTCGCGTGCGATGGCGTCGATGCCGCGGAGTCCGCGCTCGATGACCGACTCCTCGGTCTCGAGGTTCGGGTACTGGTGGTCGGGCCAGTTCTCGAGGACCATCTGGGCCGTCGCGCCCTCGGCGTCGCCGTAGTGGCGCTCGACCACGTCCGGGTAGGTGGGGCCGAGCTCGAGACCCAGTGCGTCCGCGACGATCTGCGCGGTCTCGCGTGCGCGCCCCAGAGGGGAGCTGACGACGACGTCCCAGGTGCCGGTGAGCCGAGGGGCGACCGTGGCCGCCTGCTCCCGCCCGGTGTCGTTCAGGGGGATGTCCGTCGTGCCCTGCAGCCGTCGTTCGAAGTTCCAGGCGGTCTGTCCGTGACGGATGAGGGCGATGGTCATGTCTCCAGCCTAACCGGCGTCGGACCGAGCTCCTCCGGTCTCAGGACGACAGGGAGCGCACTCCTCGGCGTCGGCGTCCTCGGCCCATCGGATCCGGATGGGGCCGCGGACCGTCGCGCGGTCGACCGCCTCGTCACCCTGCGTGATCCGCACCCGGCCCTCGTCGACCAAGCGCCAGGCGACCCGGCGGGTGTCGTCCATCAGCGCTCGCCAGTCGTCCCCGCCGACGGCTCGGGCCACGTCGGACGGACATATGGACGACGTCGCGGCCCGCTTCCCCAGCAGGTCGAGCATCGTCGACTCCAGGACGTCGTCGTCCACGGCCGCCGCAGACTGCGGGTCCGGTGCGGCTTCGTCGGTCATGGTCCCAGTATGCGCGCGCCGCTACGCGAGATCTGCGTGCTGGGACAGATCCGCGTGCTGCGCGACGAATGCCCGCGCCAAGCGCTTCGTGACGCCGAGTTCCGCGACGAGATGCTCGAGGTCCGGAGCCCAACGCGCGATGGCCCGGAACTCGTCGAGGTCGATGAGGTTCGACGCGGCGAAGCGGTCGGCCTGCACCTCGTGCTTCGGTCGGTCGTCCTCGTGGCCGAGCACGCAGTGCGCGATGCCGTGGGCGAGCGCGTTCCGCCGGTGGACGGACCGGAGCGACTCCTGGATGACGATCGTGTGCGCGGACGGCAGCCAGCGCTCGTGGGACACCCGCAGCGGCCGGAAGATCACGGCGAGACCGAGCTCCTCCGCATGCGCATACGGGTCGTAGGCGCGCCCACGCTCACGGGGCTTCCGGCTCGGGTTGCTCCAGTTCTCCATCGGTGATTGCCGCCCCACGTTCCCCCTCCAACTGCTCCGTCGTCCACGACGCAGCTTCCCGCTGCCGGCGTCTGCGATCCAGCTCGTCATTCGTAGCAGTGGTGTCCGACACCGGAGCCACGCGCTCGTCGTCGCTCGCCTGCAGTTCGGCCTCGATCCGACTCATCCCCCCGACCGCTTGCAGCGCGTCCGCCAGGAGGCGCACCGGATCGGCGCCGGTCGCCGCGCAGAGCGTGACGAAGGTCGGGCCACTGATCTCGCTGCGACCGGCGAGGACACGTTGCAGCGTCGTCGGACTCATCCCCGTCGCCTCAGCCAGGGCGCGCTGATTCATGCGTCGCCGCTTGTAGGCGGCGACGAGTTCGTCCGCCAACGCCTGATTGACCATCGCCTCTGCTGCGTTCACGCTTCGATCGTAGCCAGAAACCCTGTCGTGAGCGGCAGAAAACCTGTCCTATGCACTCTATAGTGTCACCTCCGACCTGAATGATGCCAGATGAGACAACTTCTGGAAGCCATCCAGGTTGTCCATCACCACCCACGACGCCTGAGGAGGCACCATGACCGAACGCCGGACCACTCCGGACCAACCACCCACATCACCGACTCCACCACCCGTCCCGTTTCCGGCACAGCGGATCATCCGCACGGTGATCCAGACGACCGCGGCCGTGATCTTGAGCTCGGTGGCCTGCATCACCACCGCGAGCATCATCGCGCCACAGCTCCTGGAGGCGATCCGGGAACTCCTCCCGGACGACGTCTACGCCTGGGCGGCGGCAGCAGTGGCCACGACGGCCGCGATCGCCGCAGCACTGGCCCGGATCATGGCGATCCCCGGCGTGAACGGCTTCCTGACGAGACTGAGAGCGGGAACCACACCGCGCCATGCGCGACTCGATTCAGGCGTCAAATCTGCCACTGAAGAAAGAATTTCATGATAAATCGGCAAAATAAACTGGACAAGACGACGAGATGGCCATAGAGTCTCTCTCGAACACACGTTCGAATGTCGGAGGACACTTCCTCCACGAAACAACAGATTGGAGGCAGAGTGGCGCTCAACAACTACGTGCTGAACGGCCCGTCCACGGTGATCGCGGACGACAACCGCGATCCCTACGTGTCCTGGCAGCACCACCTCGACCGGAGCGGCCGCGGTGGGGTCGACCTCGTCGCCGCTGTGGGCACCCCGGTGCTCGCACCGACGCCAGGAACGATGAACTGGGTTCCGAACGACGGATCAGCAGGCAACTCGTGCCGCTTCAACCACGACCAGAACCCCGGATGGGCCGATGTGTTCTCGCACCTCGACCGGTACGTCGGGAGCAACGGTCAGCATTTCAACCAGGGCGACATCATCGCCTACTCGGGCGACACCGGACCGGTGGATCAGCACCTCCACCGTCACCTGCTCGACCCCTCTGGCAGCCGCCAGAACCCGTGGAGCTACTTCGGCTCCGCGAACCCATCCACAAACACAGGAGAACAACTCGTGAAGATCATCCGTCAGGGACAGTCCGGCTACGTCTGGCAGGGCAAGCAGACCTTCGGCGCCATCGCGCTCGTCGGCCCCGGCTACGTCCGCTACATCGCAGCACCCGTCGTCTACGACGCGTTGGTGCCGACCTACGGGCCGTACGTGAACCTCACGGGCGACCAGTTCTACACCACCATCCGGGAGCTCACGTCGAACCAGGCGTAGCGCACCGGTGACCGCGAGTCACCACTGACCGGCAACGGAGAACGGCCTCCGAGCAGACCGTAACTGCTCGGGGGCCCACCCTCCGCGCCACGAAAGGAGCCACATGGTCCTCCGCTATCAACACCCGTTCCCGCAGATGGATCTGGCCGACGGCTGGGGATCGATGGCCGGCGGGCGGACCCAACCGCACCGCGGGCTGGACTACCAACCGGGCGCCGGGGCCGCGATCCCGGCGGTCGCAGCCGGCATCGTCTCCGCCAACCGCTGGAGCGACGCGCTCGGCAACGTCCTCGTCATCGCCCACCCCGACGGCATGTACTCGGGCTACTCGCACCTGGCGGGCGCCTCACCTCATCAGGTCGGCATGGCGATCGCCCGCGGTGAACCCGTCGGTGTCGTCGGGAACACCGGATCCGCTTCACGCGGAGCCCATCTGCATCTCACCATCACCTTCACCGCGGACGGCACGTGGAACAACGCCGACCTCGGCGTCACCACGGATCCGTATCCGTTCATCAACGCTCGCCTGGACGGCGACGACCCGGGACACCCGCTCAAGGAGTCAGACATGCCCAAGATCATCAGCGTGCCGGCCGGCACCATCGCGCTCGTCACCGAGACGTTCGGAACGATGTACACCTCACCCGGCGGCTCGCAGGGGTTCTCCATCGCCGCCAACACGAAGGCCTACGGCCAGGTCACCGGCCTGACCGAAGACCAGGTGAAGACCCTCGTTGCCGAGGCGAACGCCCGAGGCCAGCGCATCGCCGACCTCGTCGCCGCCGCGCGGTAGTCCACGCCGGCACGAGGAAGCCCCCGAGCAGACCGTAACTGTTCGGGGGCTTCCTCCATTCTGCACCGTCCACGCCCGGAGTACGGCGTGCGGCCTCGATGCTCAGGCGAACTGCGCGTAGAACGCGTCCGGGCCGTGAGCGAGCGAGGCCTTGACCATGGCACTCCACTCATCGACGACGACCTCGGAAGCGCCGGACGTGACGCCGTCGAGGCTGGCCCGTGCGACGTCCGCCGGGTCGACCATCGGGCCGTCGTAGCCGGCCATGATGTCAGTGTCGGCGGCCCCGAGGTGGAGCCCCTGCACCGTGACACCCTTCGGCGCGAGCTCCAGACGGACCGCGTTCGTCATGTTCCACTCCGCCGCCTTGGCCGCGGCGTATCCGCCGGAGCCGGGGTGGGCGAACCAGCTCAGGGCGGAGAGCACGTTGACGATCGTCCCTCCACCGTTCGCCTCGATCACCGGCGCGAACGCACGCACCATGGCGAGGTTGCCCCAGTAGTGCGTGTCCATCTCCCGCCGGGCGTCCGCGAGGTCGCCGGTCAGCATCGAGCCCTGCGTCGCGATCCCGGCGTTGTTGACGAGCAACGTGACGTCGGTCGCGATCTCGGCCGCCGCAGCGACGGACGCCTGATCGATGATGTCGAGCTGCAGCACCTCCACGCCCGGGATGTCGACGAGTTCCGGGCGCCGCGCGGTCGCGTACACCTTCGAGGCCCCGCGCTCGAGCAACTGCACGACGAACCTGCGTCCGATGCCCCGGTTCGAGCCGGTGACGAGTGCGACGGATCCTGCGATGTCCATGATTCCCTTCCGCGTGCGGGGCGATCCCGCAGCAGCCTGGTTAGGCTAAGACCTCACATCAATGTCAGGTGCAAGCCAGGAACGGAAGCTCGATGCGCATCGGAGATCTCGCGGCTCGGATCGGGGTGAGCGTCCGCTCGCTCCGCTACTACGAGGAGCAGGGGCTGCTCACCGCCACCCGCACGACGAGTGGCCAGCGGACCTATGAACAAGCGGCGGTGGAACGCGTCGAGCTCGTGCAGCAGCTCTTCGCCGCCGGGCTGCCGAGCCGCACGATCGTCCAGCTGCTCCCCTGCGTCGATGCGGGCGTCGCGACGGCTGAGTCGCTCGCGCTGCTCCAGACCGAACGCGACCGCATCACCGCGCAGATGGCCGACCTCGAAGCAGCGCGCGCCCGCTTGGAAACGGTCATCGACATCACCCTCCACCCGACGCCGGAGCACTGCCCCGCGCTGCGCGAGGCACGCCCGGCCGAGCTGGACGCCGCCTGACCGGCATCGGAGAGCGATGGGGAGCACTGCCCATACGACGATGATCGCGTACTCTCGCCGCGTTGCCATACTGAGTCCGTGAGCGGAACCGACGAGGCACCCACGGTCGCGCGCTGATGACGGCAGGCAAGCGCGCGACGGGCGACACACGAGGCTTCCTCCACAGCCGCGTGTTCCAGACGGTGGCGATCGTCCTGATGCTGTTGGCTGGCCCGGCGACCGTGGTCGTCGGTTCCTTCATGGTGGCAGCCGACAGTGACCTGGTGCGGAACGGGGAGCGGACGAGTGGGACGGTCACCGAGGTGGACGACGGAAGGAGGGCGTCGGACCACCGGTTCAGCATCGACTATCTGGCACCCGACGGTTCGCCACAGCGAGTCTGGGCGGACTGGCCCCTCGACGGCAAACCCGCCGTCGGCGACGTCGTCACGGTGATCTATCGAGCGGACGACCCCGGCACGGCGGTGCTCGAGGGCTACGACGGTCCGGGGACCTCGGTCGTCGGTGTCGGTGTGGTGCTGACCGGCGCGAGTCTCCTGATCGGCACCGCGATGCTCGTCGGCGTCCTGCTCCGTGCGGGCCGGGGGCCCGAGCCCAAGGGCGCCTGACACGGGTGAAGGCGCTGTGCCCGGCAGTGCGAAGGAACACAATCGCCCGGAAACGCAACAGGCCCGGTCTCCCGGGCCTTGCTGTAGCAGGAGAGAGATTCGAACTCTCGACCTCACGATTATGAGTCGTGCGCTCTCACCAACTGAGCTACCCTGCCACGTCTCTCCGTATGCCGGCGAGAGCAGTGACGGAGAGAACGAGCCCCGAGCGGGACTTGAACCCGCGACCTCTTCCTTACCAAGGAAGTGCTCTACCACTGAGCTATCGGAGCGCGAACCAAACCGCTCACGCGGAAATGGCACCAGTAGAGACTAGCATCCCGCGAGGGGTGCTTCGTACACCGGATCGGGATCAGTTCGCGGCGAAGGTGTCCGCGGCGTGGACGACCTTCTGCAGGTACGACGCGGCCCCGTTGTACGAGCCGATCGCCGCGACCCAGTCGGCCTCGATGCGGAGGTCCCGGCCGCCGTGACACAGGTAGTGCGCTGCGGCGAGCGCCGCGTCGTCGATCTGCTGTGGGTCCGCGACACCGTCGCCATTCCCGTCCGCTCCCCACCGCTGCCAGGTGGACGGGATGAACTGCATCGGGCCCACCGCGCGGTCCCATCTGACGTCACCGTCGAAGGCGCCGCGGTCCGTGTCGGTGACGGCGTCGAACTCGGTGCCGGTGAGCGCCGGGCCGACGATGGGCGGGACTGCCCGACCGGCGTCGTCGAGCGCACCGCCGAAGATCATGCCGTGGCCGGACTCGACACTGCCGAGCGCGGCCAGCGTGTTCCAGGCGATCCCGCAGCCCGGCTGCGTCTCCGCGACGGCGAGCGCCGCACCGGCGTAGGCGACCATCGCCCGCTCGGGGATGCCGAGGCGGAGCGCCGTGGCCGCCGACCAAGCACGGTCCACCCGGTCGGTGACGGCCGTCGGCGCTGTTCCGGCCGAGCCCGCTGCCGGGATGCCGGGGCCCTCGACGGCCGCGTGGGGCGCGGTTCCGAGGATCGAGTCCCGCGCTTCAGCTCGATTGACGAGTTCCGGCCCCCAGACGACGACGGCGATCACGACGGCGAGGCCGACGATCGCTCCCGCCCCGCCGGCGACGAGCCATCCCACGCGGACGCCCGATCGACGGTTCCGGCGTGCGGCTGCGGTCGGTCGCCGGGAGCCGCTGCGTGCACCGGCCGGTCGGGGGCGCGGCTTTTGGGTCGAGCGAGCTGCGCCGGCCGTGCGTCGTCCTGGCACGGCCGTCTTCCGTCGTGCGGGCCGGCGGGCACCACTCCCCTTCGCCGATGTTCCCACCGGTCCACCGTAGCCGGGCACTGGTCCCGGCGCGGTTCGCCCACGCGAGCCGGGTCAGCGGCACGCCGCAGGTTCAGTGCTCCCGGGCAGCCTTCGCAGCCTTCTTGGCCTGGCGCTTCGCCCGAAGGTCCTTCGCGACGGCGACGCCCTTCTTGGCGGCGGCGTTCGCCTTCGTGCTGGCCTGCTTCGCTCCCTCGAACTCCGACGCGAGGACGGCGAGCCCGCCGACGGCGATGAGAGCACCCGGTCCGGGGAGCGGGATCAGGGCCACGCCGAGCGCCACGGTGCCACCACCGACGACTCCGACACCCGCCCGGTACACCCGGTTCGCGGTCGGATTCCGACGGATGATGCCACGCGTCGTCCGGGCCGCTGATCCGGCGATGCCTCCCGCCTGCGCGGCGACGCGCTTCGCCGTGCTGCGGGCCGAGCCGTCCGATTCCGTCGTCATGTCCCCACTCTAAGCAGGGCGGGCGGGTCGATGGCCGGGAATCCGGTCCGAATCGACCGTCGCACACCCGCCGTGGCGACACCGCGCCGGCCAGTCCACGAGCGGCGACAGGCTCCGCAAATGGCCTAGGGTAGCGACATGGACTCCGCCCTCCCGACCACGTCGGCGACCGCAGCTCAGCATGCCTCCCCCGCAGGAGGCTCCACCCCCGGTTCGGAGTGGTGGCGCTCCGCCGTCATCTACCAGATCTACCCGCGATCCTTCGCGGACGCGAACGGCGACGGCCTCGGCGACCTGCCCGGGATCACCTCCCGCCTCGGCGCGCTGCAGGAGCTCGGCGTCGACGCCATCTGGCTGTCCCCCTTCATGACGAGCCCGCAGAAGGACGCCGGCTACGACGTCGCCGACTACTGCGACGTCGACCCCATCTTCGGGACGCTCGCCGACTTCGACGCGATGACCGCCGCTGCGCACGCCGCCGGCATCCGCGTCATCGTCGACCTCGTCCCCAACCACTCCTCGAGCGCCCACCGCTGGTTCCAGGAGGCCCTCGCGGCCGGACCCGGCTCGGCGGAGCGCGCCCGGTACATGTTCCGCGACGGCAAGGGCGAGCACGGCGAGATCGCCCCCAACAACTGGGAGTCCGTCTTCGGCGGCCCGGCCTGGACGCGCGTCACCGAGGCCGACGGCACGCCTGGCCAGTGGTACCTCCACATCTTCGACTCCTCGCAGCCTGACTTCGACTGGACGAACCCGTGGGTCCGCGAGCAGTTCCGCGACATCCTCCGGTTCTGGCTCGACCGCGGCGTCGACGGGTTCCGCGTCGACGTGGCGCACGGCATGATCAAGGCCGACGGCCTGCCCGACTACACCCCGCCCGCTGAGGGCGGCAGCATGGGTGGCGCCTCGGCGGGCGTCGCACTCGAACCCGGCATCAGCACGGGGCCCGCCTCGTGGCCGGAGACCGCGCCGTACTGGGGCCAGGACGGCGTGCACGAGATCTACCGCGACTGGCACGAGCTCCTCGCGACGTACGACGGCGACCGTGTGCTCTGCGCCGAGGCCTGGGTCGACCCGCTCGACAAGATGGCCCTCTGGGTGCGCCCCGACGAGATGCAACAGGCGTTCAACTTCCCGTACCTCGAGACCCCGTGGAACGCCGCGGACCTCAAGGCGGTCATCGGTGAGTCGCTGCGGGCGTTCGCGCAGGTCGGCGCTCCGAGCACGTGGGTGCTGTCCAACCACGACGTCGTCCGGCACGCGTCACGTCTCGCGCTCACGGAGGAGAACCCCCAGGGCTACGGCGTCGGTCCGAACACCCCCGGCCAGCCGGATCGGGCACTCGGGCTGCAGCGGGCCAGGGCGGCGACCGCCCTCATGCTGAGCCTGCCCGGCGGAGCGTACCTCTACCAGGGCGAGGAGCTCGGGCTCCCCGAGGTCATCGACCTGCCGGATGACGCCCGACAAGACCCGACGTGGTTCCGCACGAACCACGAGCGGTACGGTCGCGACGGTTGCCGCGTGCCGATCCCGTGGGAGGCCGGGCACCCCGCATACGGCTTCAACACCACCGGAGCGTCCTGGCTGCCGCAGCCCGACGACTGGAACGACTACTCGCGCGACGCACAGGCCGGCATCCCCGGTTCGACACTGGAGCTGTACCGTACGCTGCTCCGCCTGCGCCGGGAGCACACGCTGGGACTCGGCTCGATCGCCTGGATCGAAGGGGCACCCGACACCATCCTCGCGCTGACCAACGGCGCGGTGACGGTCGTCGCCAACACGGGCGCCGACGACATCGCCGTCCCCTCGTCGCTCGCGGACTCGGCCGTGCTCGTCGCGAGCGGGCCTTTCGACGGCAGGACCATCCACGGCGACACCACGGTCTGGTTCACGACGCCCTCGACCCTGCCGGTCGCCTGAGACCCTCTGTCGGCCAAGATGTCAGCGCGGTGCGCCGACGTGACCGCGGGCGTTTCGGCGTCGGCGCGGTGCGCTGACGTGAGCGCGCCGGAATCGGCCCCGCCGCGGGGCGTGCGCGTGAGCGCGCCCCTCCGGAGGGGCGCGCTCACGCCGTAGACCCGCGCTCGCGTCAGCGCACCGCGCTGGCCCAAGGGCAGGGCAGCAGGTCAGAGGTGGAGGATCGCGACCGCGTGGGGACCGAGCCGGAGTGATCCGTCCGTCGTGACGACCTCACCGAAGCTGTCGAGGAGTTCGCCGACCCGCAGTGCGAGCTCGACCGGCTCCGTCCCGAAGTTGACCGCCAGGGTCGCCGAGCCACGACGCAGCACGAACGAGCCGGTCGCCTCGTCGGCGTTCGCCGTCGTGTCGGCGAACGCCGGATCGGTGAACGCCGGGACCGTCCGTCGCAGCTCGATCACCCGTCGGTACCAGGTCAGCAGCGTCGCGTGCCGTCCACCGGAGCGCTCCGACCAGTCGAGCACCGATCGACGGTAGGTCTCGGGATCCTGCGGATCCGGCACGTCGGCCTCGTTCCACCCCATCCGGGCGAATTCGGCGATCCGGCCCTTCGCGGTCGCCTCACCGAGCTCGGGTTCCGGGTGCGAGGTGAAGAACTGCCAGGGCGTCGAGGCAGCCCACTCCTCCCCCATGAACAGCATCGGGGTGAACGGTCCGAGCAGCGTGACGGCGGCGGCGATGGCGAGCTGGCCGTCGTCGAGGGTGGCGGCCAGCCGGTCGCCGGTCGCCCGGTTCCCGATCTGGTCGTGGTTCTGGTCGGAGACGACGAGCCGCCAGCTCGGCGTCCGTTCGAGGTCGATGCGGCGGCCGTGGTGGCGCTTGCGGAAGCTCGACCAGGTGCCGTTGTGGAAGAACCCCTCCTCCATGACCTTCCCGAGTGCACCGAGCGGCGCGAAGTCGGCGTAGTAGCCGGTCACCTCGCCGGTGAGCGCGACATGGAGCGCGTGGTGGAAGTCGTCGCTCCACTGAGCGTCGAGACCGTACCCGCCGGCACCGCCGGGGCCCCGGGGCGTGATGAGCTTCGGGTCGTTCAGATCCGACTCGGCGATCAGCGTGAACGGCCGGTCGAGGTCGGCGCTGAGCGCATCCACCGCGGCGTCGAGTTCCTCGAGGAGATGGATGGCCCGGGTGTCGTGCAGGGCGTGCACGGCGTCGAGGCGCAGGCCGTCGACGCCGTACTCCTCGAACCACAGCAGCGCGCTGTCGATGATGTACCGACGCACCTCGTCCGAGTCCGGCCCGTCGAGGTTGAGGCCGTCGCCCCAGGTGTTCCCGGCGCCGTCCGCGAGGTAGGGGCCGAAGCGCGGCAGAACGTTCCCGGAGGGACCGAGGTGGTTGTACACGACGTCCTGGATGACGGCGAGCCCGCGCTCGTGACACGCGGCGACGAAGCGACGGTAGCCGTCCGGTCCGCCGTAGGCCTCGTGGACCGCCGACCAGAAGACGCCGTCGTAGCCCCAGTTCCAGACGCCGTTGAACGCGTTGACCGGCAGGACCTCGACGGCGTCGACGCCCAGCTCAACCAGGTCGTCGAGGCGTTCGATCGCCCCGTCGAAGGTGGCCGCCTCGGTGAAGGTGCCGATGTGGAGCTCGTAGAGCACGGCACCGATGAGCGAGCGACCCCGCCAGCCGGTCCCGTCGCACGGCACGGGGTCGGACGCGACGACGCGTGACGGCCCGTGGACGCCCTCCGGCTGCCGACGCGAGCGGGGATCCGCGAACGGGCCCTCGCCGTCGACGAGGTAACGGTAGTCACTGTCGACGACCGCCGCACGTGGCTCGGCACCGTCGAGCGCGATCCACCACCCGTCGGAGACGTCGCGGTCCATCGGGTGCTGCTCGCCGTCCAGGACGAGGTCGACGCGCTGGGCCTCGGGTGCCCAGACGCGGAACCCGTCAGCCGGACTCGTGGTGCTGGTCGTCATCGTGCTCATTCCTCGCTCGCGGCCTCGGCCGCATCGTCGGGCCGCGTGAGGACGGCGACGGGATACTGCTCCAGCAGTGCTGCGAGACGGATTTCGCCGCCCTGCAACTCACGGCCGGTGAGGACGTCGACGAGCCGGCCTTCCGGCAGCGTGACCGTGGTCGACGTCCAGCCACCGCGCTCAGCGAGCCGGAGCGAGAGCCGGGTCGCCACCGTGGTCACGCCACCACGAGAGAACGCGACGACGTGGTCGGCGGCCGGTCCGTCCGCCCCGATGGGGGTGTACTCGGTGAACCGGGACGGGTGTTCCCGTCGTAGGCGGAGGAGCCGGCTGGTCACGAGGAGCTTCGCCGCTCCGTCCGCGTCGACCGGCGGCAACCAACCCTCGTCGAGACGGGCGAGCACCGCGCGACGCTCGGCGTAGTCGACCGGTCGACGGTTGTCGGGGTCCACGAGCGATCGGTCCCAGAGCTCGCTGCCCTGGTACACGTCCGGCACGCCCGGCATCGTCAGCTGGATCGCCTTGGCGACCAGACTGTTCGACCATCCGGCCGCCTCGACGTCCGCGACGGCGTCGAGCAGCGCGGCGTTCGGACGACGGCTGTCGTACAGTCCGTCGACCGCCGCATGCAGGGCGGCCTCGAACGTCTCGTCCGGTGCGGTCCAGGTGGTCGAGTCGCCGGCCTCACGGGCGGCCTTCTCGACGTAGGCGTGCAGTCGCTCGCGCTCGATCGGCCACGCACCGACGGCCGCCTGCCAGACCAGCTGCTCGAGCTGCCGGTCAGGGAAGCCGTTCGAGGTGTGGAGGGCGACGGCGTGCTCCGCCCACCGGTCCGCGACCTCACTCAGCGCGTCGATGCGGGCACGGACGTCCTCGCTGCGCTTCGTGTCGTGCGTGCTGAGTGTCGTCATCGAGGACGGCCACTCCGCCTGCCGCCGCGCCTGTCGGTGGTGGAACTCGGCGACGCTGATGTCGGTCTCGGCGGGGTCTCCGCCGACCTCGGTCAGCGAGGTGAGCGCCGTGTAGCGGTAGAACGCGGTGTCCTCGACGCCCTTCGCCATCACCATGCCCGAGGTCTGCTGGAACCGCGCGGCGAGCGGATCGGTCGCGCTGCGGAGGCGGGGCGCCAGCGCAGCGAAGGCGTCGGCGAGCTCCGGGCGGCGGGTCTCCGCCTCGTCGAGGGCGGCGTCAAGGTACTCGTCACCGAGCGGCAGGTAGGAACGGTAGACGGGGAACGCGGTCAGGATCTCGGCGAGCGCGTCGACGGCGTCCGGTACCTCGGGGACGAGCCTCGCGAGGCGGCGGACCTCGGACCCGAGGATCCCGTCGGCGATGCCCCGCTTGGTGGTGTGCAAGAGGTCGTCCCAGGCGTCGCGCGTCAGCTCGACCCCCGCGAGCTGACCGAGCGTCGGCAGACCGGTCGGGTCGACGAGCACCCGATCGACGTCGCCCAGGGCGTCGTAGCCGGTGGTGCCGAGCGTGGCCCACTCGGCCGGGAGGTCCTCTTCGCCCTCGAGGATCTTCTCCACCCAGACGGGTGCGCCGCCGATGCGCTCGGACAGTCGCTCGAGGTAGGCACCGGGGTCGAGGAGCCCGTCCGGGTGGTCCACGCGGATCCCGTCGGCGAGGCCGTCGTCGAACCAGCGGCCGATCTCGACGTGCGAGCCGTCGAAGACCGCCGGGTCCTCGACCCGGATGGCGGCGAGCGTGTTGACGGCGAAGAACCGTCGGTAGTTCAGCTCGCTGTCGGCGCGACGCCAGTTCACCAGTTCGTAGTGCTGCCGGTCGTGCACCTCGCGCGGGCTCGCGTCGTCGTCGGCCGTCCCGGGGGCGATGGGCAGTCGGTGGTCGAAGTAGCGCAGCTCACCCCCCTCGAGGCGGAGGTCGTCGAGCGCACTGCGGCCGTCCTCGTCGTCGCCGAGGATCGGCACCCGGATGCGACCGTCGCCGGCCTCCCAGTCGACGTCGAACGCGGCCGCGTGCTCTGCCTCCCGACCATGCTGGAGCAGGTCCCACCACCAGGCGTTCTCCACCGGCGTCGCGACGCCCATGTGGTTGGGGACGGTGTCGATGAGGACGCCGAGGCCCGCAGCATGGGCCGCTTCGGCGAGTGCCTTGAGCCCGTCGGCACCCCCGCGTTCCGGGTCGACCTCGGTGTGGTCGACGACGTCGTAGCCGTGGGTGGATCCGGGTTCCGCGCGGAGGATCGGCGACAGGTAGACCCAGTCGGCGCCGAGGGCCTGGAGGTAGTCGACGAGCGCCGCGGCGTCCTGCAGCCGGAAGTCGGCGGTCAGCTGGAGGCGGTAGGTCGAGACGGGCACGGCGGAACGCTGTGGCCCGTCGCCGGACACGTCGGTCATGATGCGACCCCCGATCGCAGGAGGGTGAAGGAGGTCCCCTGCACGATCACCGTCGTCGACCCCTCGGCGAGCATCTGCTCCGGGTCACTCGACTCGACGAGCGTCCACGGCAGGCCGGGAGCCTTCGGCAGGTTGAACTCCACGCCGTTCTCGGCCGCGTTGAGCAGGAGAGCGAACGAGGCCGATCCGGCGTGACGGAACACGAAGGTGATCGAGCGGGCGTCGGGGTTGTCCCAGTCCTCGTCGGCGAAGGGCTCGTCGTCGGACCGGGTGATGAAGACCCGGTCGTCGGACTTGGAGCCCGGCCCCTGGCGGAACCAGTCGGGTCGCAGGGCCGGCTCGGCGAGGCGCAGGGCGATCAGGCGCTTCGTGAACCCCAGGAGGTCGTGGTCGGCGTGCTCCCAGTCGAACCACGACACCTCGTTGTCCTGGCAGTACGCGTTGTTGTTGCCGCCCTGGGTACGGGCGATCTCGTCGCCGCCGAGGATCATCGGGACACCGGCCGACAGCAGGACCGTCGCGAGGAAGTTGCGCCGCTGGCGGTCGCGGCGCGCGTTCACGGCGGGGTCGTCCGTCGGGCCCTCCGCGCCGTTGTTGCTGGAGCGGTTGTCGCTCTCGCCGTCGTTGTTGTCCTCGCCGTTCGCCGCGTTGTGCTTCCTCGAGTACGCCGTGAGGTCGGCCAGGGTGAAGCCGTCGTGCGCGGTGACGAAGTTGACGCTGGACAGCGGCGAGCGGCGGGACGCCTCGTAGACGTCTGGGCTGCCGAGGACGCGCTGCGACATGGTGCCGAGCACGCTGTCGGCGCCGTTCCAGAAGTCGCGGACGTCGTCGCGGAACTTCCCGTTCCACTCCGACCAGCTCGCGGGGAAGCCACCGACCTGGTAGCCGGCGGTGTCCCACGGCTCCGCGATCATCTTGATGGGTGCGAGCACCGGGTCCTGCTCGATGAGCGAGAGGAACGCGCTGTGGATCTCGGCGGAGCCGTCCTGGCGGGTGAGCGTCGTCGCGAGGTCGAAGCGGAAGCCGTCGACGTGCATCTCGGTCACCCAGTAGCGCAGGGAGTCCATGATGAGCCCGAGCGCCGCGGGGTGGCCGACGTTGACGCTGTTGCCGGTGCCCGTGGTGTCGAAGTAGTGCTCGCGGTCCTCGTCGACGAGGCGGTAGTAGGCCGCGTTGTCGATGCCCTTGAACGACAGGGTCGGGCCCATGTGGTTGCCCTCGGCCGTGTGGTTGTAGACGACGTCGAGGATGACCTCGAGGCCGGCCGCGTGCATCGCCTTGACCATGGCCTTGAACTCGTCGACCTGCCCACCGGCGTCTCCCGCGGCCGCGTACTCGCCGTGCGGGGCGAAGAAGCCGATGGAGTTGTAGCCCCAGTAGTTGCGGAGGCCCTTCTCCTCGAGGTGGCTGTCCTGCACGAACTGGTGCACGGGGAGGAGTTCGACCGCCGTCACACCGAGGTCGGTGAGGTGGCGGATGGCCGCCGGGTGGGCGAGGCCGGCGTAGGTGCCGCGGATCTCCTCGGGCACCTCGGCGAGCTGCTTGGTGAAGCCCTTCACATGGACCTCGTACACGATCGTCTCGGCGAGCGGGATGCGCGGAGCGACGTCCTGGCCGTCGGCGTCCCAGTCGAACGAGGACGGGTCGGTGACGACGCCGAGCGCGACATGGCCGGCGGAGTCGCTGTCGTCCATCGACTCCGGCGCGTCGAGCCGGTGGCTGAACTGTGCCTGGCCGAGGTCGTAGCGCCCGGTGATCGCCGTCGCGTGCGGATCGAGGAGCACCTTGGCCGGGTTGTGGCGGAGCCCGTTCGCCGGGTCCCATGGGCCGTCGACACGGATGCCGTACCGGGTCCCGGGGACGAGACCATCGACCAGTCCGTGGAACACGTGGCCGGTTCGCTGTTCGAGGCGCGTCTGCTGCTCCTCCCCGCCCTCGGGGAAGATGCACACGGTGACGGCGTCGGCGGTCTCCGAGTAGATGGCGACGTTCGCACCATCGCCCCGAAGGGTGACGCCGAGCGGATAGGGGGTCGAGAGCGTCATGGCGCCCTTTCACTCGAAGGGATCGATCGTTGTTGAGACGGTACACCGGCCGGGTGACTTCCCCGGATCCGGACGAAACGTGGTAATGGGCCGATCAGAACGCGAAGATGCCGATGGCCACGCCGATCGCGAGGCCCGCGGCGGCCGTGGCGGCGGCGAGGAGCATGGCGATCCGCGGGTCGACGCCCTGGTCGACGACGAGTCCGAGCCGGGCACGCACCCGACGGACGCGGCGGACGCGCGATTCCGACCAGATCTCGCGCAGGCTGGATGCGACCTCGTGGGCGGCCGGGCGGTCCTCCGGCTTGCGAGCGGTCATCGACCGGAGCAGCGGGTGCCAGGCGGCGGGCAGCTCAGGCGGGATCACCGGGTCGCGGTGCAGTCGGGCCACCGCGGCTTCGACGACCCCGCCGTCGAACTCCCGACGCCCCGTGATGGCTTCGAGCAGGACCAGCCCGAGCGAGTAGATGTCCGTCTCGGTGCTGACCGTCTCGCCGAGCGCCTGCTCGGGCGACAGGTAGGACGCGGTACCCGAGATGGCCTCGGTGTTCGTCAGCCGGGACCCGCCGACGAAGTGGGCGATGCCGAAGTCGGAGAGCTTGACGAGGTTCGCGTGCCCGAAGGCGGCGATGTCACTGAAGAGCATGTTGTCGGGCTTGATGTCGCGGTGCACGATCGACCGGTTGTGGATGAAGGACAGCGCGTCGGCGACCTGCGCGCCGAGCGCGGCGACGTCACGAGGGAGCATCGGGCCGGCCTGCAGCTTGTCCGTGAGCGTGGCACCCGGGATGTACTCCATGACGAGGAACCGGTGCTCGACCCCGCGGTGGACGACGGAGCCGGAGTCGTAGAGCTCGACGAGGCCCGGGTGACGGAGTTCGCCGAGGAGGCGGATCTCCCGCTCCTGGCGCAGCCGGTCGTTCGCAGTCGCGGCCTCGTCGCGGAAGAGTTTGACGGCGACGGGACGGGAGAGCAGTTCGTCGCGTGCCCGGTAGACGTTGGCGGACCCGCCGGAGCCGAGCTGCTCGCCGATGCTGTACCGCCCGTTCGACAGGCTGACACCGGTGACGACCGTCTCGGTGTGCTCGGTGAACATCACCGATGGATCGGTGATCGACCCGGCGTGTGCCGGGGGTCGGTGCAGGGAGTCGCTCACGGCCGCCCCCTTCACGGTGCAGTCGATGTTGGCCGCGCCACCGCGTTCTCGGCAGGCTGTTCCAGCGACCACGTTACAAGGCGTTCGTCGTTCAGCCGGATTCGTGTCGGAGTGTTGAGAACGGCTAGCGCACCTGGTAGGCGTCTGCAAGACCACGATGCTCCCTTGCGGGCCCCGAACCGCGACGAGGACCATGGAAGGGGCCGGGGAACCCGGGCCGAGTCGTCTGCTGCGAGGAGCACCCATGTCCACTGTCGCTGAAACCGTCGTCGCAACCCTCCAGGCCAGCGGTGTGCAACGCGTCTACGGCCTCCCGGGCGACTCCCTGAACGGCTTCACCGACGCCCTCCGCTCCTCGGGCGGCATCGACTGGGTGCACGTGCGCCACGAGGAGGCCGCCGCCTTCGCCGCAGCTGCGGAGGCGGAGCTGACCGGCGAGCTGGCGGTCGTCGCGGCGAGCTGCGGCCCCGGGAACCTCCACCTCATCAACGGCCTCTTCGACGCGAACCGCTCACGGGTGCCGGTGCTCGCGATCGCCGCGCACATCCCGAGCTCGGAGATCGGCAGCACCTACTTCCAGGAGACCCACCCCCAGGAACTGTTCCGCGAGTGCAGCGTCTACGTCGAGCTCGTGTCCGTCCCGGAGCAGCTGCCGCGGGTGCTCGAGATCGCGATGCGCACCGCCGTGGAGCGCCGCGGCGTGGCCGTCGTGGTCGTGCCGGGCGATGTCATGCTCCAACGGGCCGTGAGCGAGCACGTCTCCGCCATCCTTGCCACGCAGCCTCGGATCCTGCCGTCGGAGCACGAGCTCGACGAGGCCGCACGCCTCCTCAACGCCGGCAAGCGCGTCACGATCCTCGCCGGTGCGGGTGTCGCGGGGGCTCACGCTCAGCTCATCGACACGGCCGACGCCCTCGCCGCGCCGATCGTGCACGCCCTCCGCGGCAAGGAGCACGTCGAATACGACAACCCCTTCGACGTCGGCATGACCGGCCTCCTCGGATTCGCGAGCGGCTACCACGCGATGCTGTCGTGCGACGTCCTCCTCATGCTCGGCACCGACTTCCCCTACCCGCAGTTCTTCCCCGAGGACGCGACCGTCATCCAGGTCGACATCCGGGGTGAACAGATCGGCCGGCGGCACCCGGTGGACCTCCCACTCGTCGGCACTGTCCGCGACACCCTCGACGCGCTGCTGCCGAAGCTCGAGCGCAAGACCCATCGCAAGCACCTCGAGGAGTCGCTCAAGCACTACCGCAGTTCGCGGAAGGGGCTCGACGATCTGGCGACGGCCGACCACGACGGTCAGGCGATCCACCCGCAGTACCTCGCGAAGGTCGTCGACGAGCTGGCGACGGACGACGCCGTGTTCATCCCCGACGTCGGCTCCCCCGTCGTCTGGGCCTCGCGCTACCTCACCATGAACGGGCGGCGTCGACTCATCGGATCGTTCAGCCACGGCAGCATGGCGAACGCCGTTTCGCACGGGCTCGGGGCGCAAGCGTCCCACCCGGGTCGTCAGGTCGTCGCACTCGCGGGCGACGGTGGACTCACCATGCTGCTCGGCGAGCTCATCTCACTCACCCAGAACAAGCTGCCCGTGAAGATCATCGTGATCAACAACTCCTCGCTCAACTTCGTCGAGCTGGAGATGAAGGCGGCCGGGTTCGTCAACTACGGCACCGACCTCGAGAACCCCGACTTCGCCCGCGTGGCCGAGGGCATGGGTATCCACGGCGAACGCGTCGAGCGGGCGAGCGAGCTGGAGGGTGCCATCCGTCGGGCCTTCGACCACGACGGTCCGGCGCTCGTCGACGTCGTGACCGCCAGGCAGGAGCTGTCGATCCCGCCGACGATCACCGCCGAGCAGATGAAGGGGTTCACCCTGTACGCGCTCCGGACGGTCATGTCGGGCAGGGGCGACGAACTGCTCGACCTCGCGAACACGAACCTGCTGCGCCGCATCCTGCCCGGTCACTGAACGACAGCCGGATTCCCCCGCGGTATCCGGAGACCGCCGGGTAGACTCGTCTACCGTGTCCAGACTTCTCGTTACCGGCGGCGCCGGATTCATCGGCTCGAACTTCGTCCACTACGTCCTGAACAACACCGATCACTCGGTGACCGTCCTCGACAAGATGACCTATGCGGGCAACCGCGCCTCACTCGACGGCCTCCCGGCCGATCGTTTCGAGCTGGTCGTGGGCGACATCCAGGACGCGACGCTCGTCGACGAGCTCTTCGCCCGTCACGACGCCGTCGTGCACTACGCGGCGGAGTCGCACAACGACAACTCCCTGCACGACCCGCGCCCGTTCCTCGACACGAACATCATCGGCACGTACACGCTGCTCGAGGCGGCTCGCAAGCACGGCACGCGGTTCCACCACATCTCGACCGACGAGGTCTACGGCGACCTCGAACTCGACGACCCGGAGCGCTTCACCGAGCAGACGCCGTACAACCCGTCGAGCCCGTACTCCTCGACGAAGGCCGGCAGCGACCTCCTCGTCCGCGCGTGGGTGCGTTCCTTCGGCGTCAAGGCGACCATCTCGAACTGCTCCAACAACTACGGTCCGTACCAGCACGTGGAGAAGTTCATCCCGCGCCAGATCACGAACGTGCTCGGCGGTGAGCGCCCGAAGCTGTACGGCACGGGCGAGAACGTCCGCGACTGGATTCACGCGAACGACCACTCGTCCGCCGTCCTCACGATCCTCGACAAGGGGGTCATCGGCGAGACGTACCTCATCGGTGCCGACGGTGAGAAGAACAACAAGGACGTCGTCGAGCTCATCCTCACCCAGCTCGGTCAGCCGGCGGACGCCTACGACCACGTGAACGACCGTCCCGGCCACGACCTCCGTTACGCGATCGACTCGTCGAAGCTGCGCACGGAGCTCGGCTGGACCCCGGCGTTCAGTGACTTCGAGGCCGGCCTTGCCGACACGATCGCCTGGTACCGCGACAACGAGTCGTGGTGGAAGCCGCAGAAGGCAGCCACCGAAGCGAAGTACCAGGAGCAGGGTCAGTAGCCCTCCAGCATCTCAGTGAAGGCCCGTCCGGTGTCAGCCGGGCGGGCCTTTGTCGTTCCGTACCCGGTCCCTGCGCTTGAAGGCCCGGTCCCGGAGACCGGGCAGCGGTACCTGGGCCCCGACCCCGCTCCCTCAGCCCCAACACCGGTCCCTGAGCCTGTCGAAGGGCGACGCACCCCGTGGGCACGTCGACAAGCTCAGTGACCGGAGGAAGTCCCCGGGGCGAAACACGACTGCCCCGCCCGGAGTCGGGCGAGGCAGTCGAAGCGTCAGGTTCCGCGGCGTCAGTTGACGTTCGCGTAGAGCCATTCGAGCGGATCGACCCAGGTGACGCCGTCGAGTCGGATCTCGAAGTGGAGGTGCGGGCCGGTTGACATACCGGTGCTACCGGTGAGTCCGAGGATCGTGCCGACCTTGATCGCCTGACCTTCGGTCACTCGGACCGAACCATGCTGCATGTGCGCGTAGACGCTCGAGACGAGGCGGCCGTTGATGGTGTGGTCGACGATGACGTTGACGCCGAGCGAGCCTTCGCCGTCTTCGACGTGGCGGACGACACCGTCGGCGATGACCTGGATGGGTGCGCCGTTGCCGGGGTTGAAGTCCTGGCCGTGGTGGTCGCTGGAGCACCCGGCGCAGTCGCGGGCACCGAAGCGGTCACCGATGGTGACACCGACCGCGAACGGCCATTGGATGGTCCCGTTCGGGTTGTTCGTGAAGGTGTTCGCCGGGCGGATGCCCATGGCGGCGGCGGCTTCCTCGACGGTGCTCGTCGTGTAGTCGTCGCGGGTGAAGGTCAGCTCGGCCGAACCCTCGCTGTCGAGCGACTGCGACGCCTGGTTGCTCAGCCCGTTGCCGTCGCCGAGCTCTGCCTGCGAGGCCTCGGCCACCGAGGTCGCGACGTCTTCAGCGGTGAGCAGCGCGTTGGCGGGCACGGAGGTGGCCACGGCCATGAGGGCGACGAAGCCCATCGCGGCACCCGCGAAGATCTTGGTGGTGATGCGGCGCTTGCGCGCGATGCTCGTCGGGCGGGGCGACGCCGGTGCGGCGGCCTGGCGGGACGATGCGCGGGGCTTCGGGGCCGGCTTCGATACAGCTGCGCGGCGCACACGGGGGGCGTCGACCGTGGAGGCGTCGACCGTCACCGTGATGGACTCGGTGGCCGGGGTGGAGTCTGAAGCCACGGCCGGTTCGGTGATGAGCGGTTCTGCCTCGACCGGCGCGATGTCGGCGACGTCGGTGGTGTGCACGGCGTCGATCGCCTCGGCGATCATCTGGTCGACCGGGTCGACAGCCGCGGCCGTCTCCTCCTGGTCGGCGCTGGCCTCGTGCGTCGGGTCCTGCAGCACGGACTCCTGGTGCTCCAGGGCCGCCGCCGCCTGACGCTCACGTTCGCGGAGTTCACGGCGGCTGAGCGGCGGCGTCTGCACGGGTGCAGCGTCGTTCTCGACAGACGTGTTCTGCGGGTCCTGAGGGTCGGGAAGCACAGGGGTGTCCTCAGGGCTGGCATGGCGTGACAAGGGGGCGGGGGCCTTTCAATGGGCTTGCAGGAAGGTCTCGACGTCCATCCGCGCGGGGGAACGCGAAGGTAACGAATGCATAAATGCTAGCAACGGGAGGCTGAAAAAGCCATGGCAGTGCTCGGTTTTATCCGAAAAAGACCTGATCAGAGGCCATATGAGAGTTCTCTTATGAACGAGTCGCCACCGGAGCGCCACCGAGAGCGGCGGCGGCGGGCATGGGGCGTCACCCGATCGGCGTCGCGAAGCCCTGCTCGACGAGGAGCCGTTCGAGGACCGCGAGCAGCGGCGCATCGGCGGCCATGATGAGCTGCGTGGTGGCCGGAGCTCCGTCGAAGCCGGAGACCGTCGCGCCCGCCTCGGATGCGATGAGCGCGCCCGCGACCTGGTCCCACGGCTTCAGCCCGCTCTCGTAGTAGGCGTCGAGGCGGCCGGAAGCGACACTGCAGAGGTCGAGTGCGGCGGAACCGATACGACGGACGTCGCGGAAGGTCCCGAGGAGGGCGCCGAGCACGGCCGCCTGCTCCATGCGCCGCGAGGCGGTGTACGAGAAGCCGGTGCCGAGCAGCGCCACGTTCGGTGCCACGCCTCGGTTGACCTCGAGGGTGCGGCCGTTCAGTCGTGCGCCACCGCCGCGGGAGGCGGTGTAGTGCTCACCCAGGACCGGGTTCACCACGGCTCCGGCGAGGGCGGTCCAGGTGGCCGGGTCTGGTTCGCCCTCGACGACACCGATGCTGACGGCGTACGCAGGGATGTCGTAGAGGTAGTTGACGGTGCCGTCGATGGGGTCGACGACCCAGGTCAGGCCGGAGGTTCCCGTCGCTCCGCCCTCCGTGCCGGTCTCCTCGCCGAGGAATCCGTCGTCCGGTCGTGCTGCGAGGAGGCGGTCGCGGATGAATTGCTCGGACTCGCGGTCGGCTCGGGTCACGACGTCCTCGACCGACGACTTGCTCGCGGCGATCTCGACGCCCTCGCGGCGTCGGCGCAGGATCAGCTCGCCGGCCTCTGCGGCGATGTCGGTGGCGATCTGGAGGAGTTCTTCGTGTCCGGTCACCCCACCACCCTATGGCGGCACGACCTGAGTGCCCTTCGACAGGCTCAGGGACCGAACCGGTTCGGGCACGCCTCTCCCGGTCACTGAGCTTGTCGAAGTGCCCACGAAGGAGCCTTCGTCGGCGGGGTCAGAACGGGGCGGGGTCTGGTTCCGTCCGGTGGTGCTTGCCGTCGGGTGTCGTCCACTCGAGGACTCCGCCGGGGCCGTGGTCGAGATTCCATCCGGGGAGGTGTTTCATGCGGTGATGATGTCGACAGAGACACGCGAGGTTTCCGACATCCGTGGTGCCGCCGTCTTCCCAGGCGACCGAGTGGTCGAGGTCACACGCTCTGGCGCGTCTGCCGCAGCCAGGTGCCCGACACGTGCCGTCCCGGAGACGCACCGCGCGCTGCAGATCGGCCGGAACCCGGTACTGATTCCGGCCGACGGAGAGGACCGCACCGGTTTCCGGCTGAACGAGGATCCGGGTGAAGCTCGGTGCGTTCACCGCGATGCGCGCGGCGGTCTCCGGGTCGATGGGACCGTACCCGTCGAGCGTGGCCGGGGCATCGCTCACGCCGGCCATGCTGAGCGCAGGGACGGTGATCTGGACGGTGGGGACGATGTGTTCCTGCACTTCGATCGGGTGTGGCAGGACCGGGCTCGACATGACATCCTCCGGCGTCACACCGGTCAGGGCGAGCGCTACGAGGGCGTCGGCCTGCAGCTGTGCGCAGGTGCGGGTGTCACCGGCATTGCGCGATTCGGCGGCGGCTGTCTCGATCCGTTCGACGATGCCCTGCGCGATCGGTGCCGTGGTGAACAGATGCACCCACGCCATCCCGTCCGCTGCGGGTTCGAACTCGACCCGGCGGTCGGCCTCGGAGCGGACCGCGCGGGCGGTGATGGACTCGGGGTGCAGGCGCTCGCGCAAGACGCGGGCGCGGTTTTTGAGTCCTGCTGCGGTCATGCGCTCCGCTTCGGGCAGGACCTGGTCCAGAAACGCCGCCCGCCCAGCGGCCGGGACGTCGCAGAGCTGGTCCGTGATCACCTGCGCATGCCTCGCCGAGATACGCCCTACCTCGAGTGACTCGAGCACGGCCGGCGCTTCGTTCACGAGGCGCTCGGCGTCGTTGGTCGCACGCTGCACAGTCCGCTCCGGTATCCGGGTCGCCATCGCAAGAGCCGCACAGGTCGAACGACGGGACAGTGCCTGGCGCTCGGCCGGCGGGAAGATCGCCGGGACCGTGGCGTCCGCGAAGGCGTCCGCGTAGGCGGCGGAACTGGCGAGGAGGCGCGCCTTTCGTGCGTCCAGGACGGCCTGCTGTCGGTGGAGATCCGCCCACTCCTCCGAGAACTCCGCGAGCCGCGCGGCGTACTCGTCGCCGACGCGGGTCGCGGTGAGGGTGGTCTCGATCATGGGACAAGTCCACCATGGACCACTGACATTCCAGATGACGAGTCGGTCGGTTGTGGACGTCTCCTCGGGTGCCCTTCGACAGGCTCAGGGACCGGAGGAAGGGCACCGGATTCGCGAGGTTCTCCGCGTGCCCTTCGACAGGCTCAGGGACCGGCGGGGGTTCCCCCGGCTCGCCAGCACCACGAAAAATCGCCCCATCCGGAGGATGAGGCGATTTGTCCGTGGCGAGTGAGGGATTCGAACCCCCGAAGGCTGAGCCGTCTGATTTACAGTCAGATCCCTTTGGCCGCTAGGGTAACTCGCCAAGCGCGCCCGACCGACTTTCGAACAGCCAACCGAAAGCGCTTGACCAATATAGCCGTCAGACCGCCGGACGCGAAATCAGCATCGGCATCCGTCACCGAGCCGCTCAGCGCTCGTCGGACGGCGCCGCTTCGGCGTACTCGTTCGCCGCGGCGGCGACCCGCCGAAGGTACTCGGGTGACGAGTTGTACGCCCGGATCCCACTCAGCCAGCCGTCCTCCGTCCGCATGTCGTAGTCGCTCGCCCGGCAGAGGTAGTTCCCGGCCGCCATCGCCGCGTCGTCGAGGTTCTGCGGGTCGAGCACGCCGTCACCGCTCGCATCGGTCCCCCAGTTCTCCCACGACTGCGGGATGAACTGGAACGGGCCGACGGCACGGTCGTGGACCGGGTCGCCGTCGATGACCCCCTGGTCGGTGTCGGTGATCTCCTCGGTCTCACCACCCGTGAGCGGCACACCGAAGATCGGCGGCGTCACGACGCCGTCCTCGCCGAGCTTCGAGCCGTCGTGGCGTCCGTGGTCGCTCTCGGCGAACCCGACGGCCGCGATCGTCGTCCAACCGATGCCGCACTCCGGCGTCAGCTCGGCCTTGCGGATGGCGGCACCGGCATAGGACCGCAGGGCGCGCTCGGGGATGCCACTCGCCTCGGCGACCTCGGTGATCCACCGGGGATCGGCGAGGTCGACGTTCGCGACACCGCCGTCGGGAGCGTCGCTCTTCGGCGGGAGCTCGACGGGAACCGCATACGGGACGGGGGCCGGCTCGGGAGCACAACTGCTCAAGACGAGCACACCGATCACCAGGGTCGCTCCGGCGAGCGCCCCTCGTCGTCCGACGATGGTCCGCTGGTCCTGCTTCACCGGGCTGCGCATCGCACCCACCCAACCACACCTGCCTGAGCGACACCGGCGCTACCATGGTCCACATGGCAGATTCATCGTTTGACGTCGTGAGCAAGGTCGACAAGATGGAGGCGGACAACGCCCTCAACCAGGCGCACAAGGAGGTCGAGCAGCGGTACGACTTCAAGAACGTCGGTGCCTCGATCGCCTGGAGCGGCGAGAAGATCCTCATGAAGGCCAACACCGAGGAGCGCGTGAAGGCGATCCTCGACGTCTTCGAGTCGAAGCTCATCAAGCGCGGCATCTCGCTCAAGAGCCTCGAGGTCGGCGACCCGTTCGCGAGCGGCAAGGAGTACCGGATCGAGGCGACCCTCAAGGAGGGCATCAGCCAGGAGATCGCGAAGAAGGCCAACAAGCTCATCCGCGACGAGGGCCCGAAGTCGGTCAAGTCGCAGATCCAGGGCGACGAGCTCCGTGTCTCGTCGAAGAGCCGTGACGATCTCCAGGCCACCATGGCGCTGCTGAAGGGCGCCGACCTCGACATCGACCTCCAGTTCGTCAACTACCGCTAGCGGGTCGGACGCGGTCGATCACCTCGATCGCGTCATGATCGACCTCGGCACCACTCTCTTCACCGGAGCACCCGATCCGGCGGGCTCCCGTCCGGCACGGTGCCGGACGAACCGTACCCGTGCGAGCGGGCTCGATGGTTGGAGTGGAGCAGTGGATCACCAGAGACCCGCGGACGGGTCGCATCTCGAACTCTTCCGGACCTCGCGCGCCGGCCAGGAGGTCGGTGTCCCGTGCTGGTGCGCGATCGGCGCGAACCACAGCTACGCCGACTGGCTCGCCGCCGGGCGACCGGATCCTCGGCGTCCGATGGGCTCGCGGCGGCACCTGCCGCCCGCTGAACGCTAGCGATCGGCTGTCGGCGGCTTCGTGAGGTAGCCGCGTCCCCACGCGACGATCTGCTCGAACGCGCGCTGTCGGACGGGCTCCTCGGACAGGAAGACGTCGTGCAAGGCGCCGTCGAGCCGCACGATCGTGACGGTCTCGCCAAGGTCGAGCGCGCGTTCCGCGACCGCGTCGACGTCGAGCGCCGTGTCACTCCGCATCATCGCGTCGTTCCACCGCGGCAACAGGACACTCCGTGCCGACAGCAGCGTGAGCGCCGGCACGCGCAGCTGCAGGCCCGCGTCGACGAGCCGATGCCCTCGCAGGATCGCGTTCAACCACCCGGGATGCAGCGGGAACCCGTGGAGCGGCCGCCAGGCGAGGTCGTAGTCCCAGGCCCCGTCCATCGTGCTCGACACGGAGCGGGTGTAGAACCCGAGGTCGACGACGGGGAGCTGGGCACGCGGATCGATCCGCGATCCGGCTTGGACGAGCGGGGCGATCGCGAGCCGCCCGAGCTGCCTCGCCTGGAATTCGAGCCACGGACTGTTCAGGACGAGACCGGCGACGCGATCCTGGTTCCGGGCCGTCCAGAGGCTCAGGGTGAGCCCGCCGGTCGAGTGGCCGAGGAGGACGAGTCGGCGCCGGGTCCGCCGCCCGGCGGCGTGCTCGTCGGAGCCGTGCCCCATCACCGAGAGCGCTGCCTCGATGTCCTCGTCGTAGGTGCGGAGGTCGTCGACGTATCCCGGCGTCTGGTGCGGGCGGAGGCTCCGGCCGTACTTGCGCAGGTCGAGTGCGTAGAACCGCGCTCCGAGCCTGGCCCAGAATCGCGCGAGGTGGCGTTGGAAGAAGTAATCGGACCAGCCGTGGACGTACAGGACGTCGATGCCGTCCGCGACGTCGGGCAGCAGGAACTCGCCGAGCTGCTCGAGGGGCGGCATCCGGTAGCGGACGAGGGTCGCGACGACGTCACCTTCATCGTCCGGTTCGAGGGTCAGCGTGCGCTGCTGGAAGCCCTCGCCGAGGATGTCGGCGGTCCACCCGCGAGATCCGGCCATACCGCCACGTTACCGCGCCCCGTGATCGGTGGTCGGATGGTCGGGCTCGACCGCCGACCATCCGACGTTCCGACTACTGCTGGTACGGGTTGTGCTGCTGCGGGGCCTGCGGCTGCTGTCCGTAGGGCTGCTGCGCCTGACCGTGCTGCTGCGAGCCGTGGTCGTGCTGACCCTGCTGGTGCTGGCCCTGCTGCTCGTGCTGACCCTGCAGGAACTGCTGACCGTGCTGCTGACCATTGTGCTGCTCGTGCGGAGCGTCGGCGAGGCCCTCGGGTGCGACCAACCGCGTCGCGAGCACGGCACCGATCGTGAGGAAGCCCGCGAGGGTGACCCCGTAGAGGATCGGCGACAGGAAGCCCTGGTTGACGAAGAACGCCGGGGTGCCGTACTGCTCGACGACACCGCGCACGATGGTGACGATGAGCACCACGAGCAGCAGGACGCCGGTGCCGACGGCCGCGGCGATGCCCACCGACTGGATCAGGTCGCGGGCGGTCCGGACCCGTGTGAGCGGACGGACCATGATGAGGATGAGTGCCGCCCCTGCGCCCCAGAGGGCGATGTTGACGAGGTTCGCGCCGAAGCCCAGCAGGACGTCACCGACGGGGAAGTACTCCGAGATGCTGAAGAAGGACCCGATGATGCCCACCAGTGCGACGGCCGCAGCGATACCCGCTGCGATGCCGACCGACACGAGCGCGAGACGCGTCTCGCGTGCACGAGGGTTCGGCGCCTTCTGCGGAGCCTGCACGTACTGCTGCGGCTGACCGTACTGACCCTGCTGCGGCTGACCGTACTGACCCTGGGGGGCTCCGTACTGACCGGTCTGCTGCGGCTGGCCGTACTGCCCCGTGTCCTGACCGTACTGGCCGGTGTGCTGCGGCTGGCCCGGGTGCTGCGGCTGGCCGTACTGGCCCTGCTGCGGCTGACCCCACTGGCCCGCTTGCTCACCGGTCTGCGGCTGGCCCCACTGGCCACCCTGCTGCGGAGCCGGAGTCTGCTGGCCGGTCTGGTCCCACTGCTGCTGCACGGGATCCGGGTGCATCTCGCCGTACCGCGGCTGCTGCTGGTGCTGCTGCCGGCCGTCGGCGACGAATGCCGGCGGCTCGGACGGCGGTACGGACGTCGGCTGCTCCGACGGGACGTTCTGGGGCGCGTTGGGGTCGGTCATCCGTCCAGCATAGTGACCGACACCCGTCGGAACCGGGTTCCGTCGAGCGGCTTGACGCGGGGCGATCGGCGGGATCGCGGGCGGCTCAGGCGGACGGTGTCCCGATGCCCGACGGCTGCGCACGCGAGATCGCCACCATCTCCTCACGCGGCACCACCTTGATGCGGGCGCGACCCTGCGGTTCACCGAGCGCGATCTCATGCTGGTCGAGGAGGTGCCAGCCCTCGAGGTCCGTGTAGGCCACGCCGCGCGACTCGAGCAGCGCGACGACGGCCTTCTCCTCGGGTTCGGCCGGCGCCCACCAGTCCGCCTGATCGTTGATGACGTGGCTGATGGTCTCCATCGCGTCCGACTTCGTGTGGCCGATGAGGCCGACCGGACCACGTTTGATCCACCCGGTCGCGTAGACGCCCGGGACGCGCTCGTTGCTCTCGGGGTGGAGGACCTTGCCCTCGTGGTTGGGGATGACGCCGTGCCGAGAGTCGAAGGGCACGCCGGGCAGCGGGCTTCCGAAGTACCCCACCGCGCGGTAGAGCGCCTGGATCGGCACCTCGCGGATCTCACCCGTGCCCTCGACCCCGCCCTGACCGTCTGGTCTCGTCCGCTCGTACCGGAAGGCGGCGACCTTGCCGGAACCGTCGTCGACGACTTCGACCGGCTTCGCGTAGAAGTGCAGGTGCAGTCGGCGCGAGGCCTGACCGGTCTCCCGCTTGCGCCACTGCTGCAGGACGCGGTCGATGACCATGACCTGCTTGTTGCTCGCCACCGCCGCCTTCGACGCGTCGTCGTAGTCGAAGTCCTCGTCGGCGAGGATCATGTCGACGTCGTTGAGTTCCCCGAGTTCGCGGAGCTCCAGCGGCGTGAACTTCACCTGTGCGGGCCCGCGACGCCCGAAGACGTGCACGTCGGTCACGGGCGACTGCTGCAGCCCCTCGTGGACGTTGGCCGGGATCTCGGTCGGGAGCAGATCCTCCGGGTGCTTCGCGAGCATGCGAGCGACGTCGAGCGCGACGTTCCCGTTGCCGATCACGGCGATCGACTCCGCTTCGAGCGGCCAGGTGCGTGGGACGTCGGGGTGTCCGTCGAACCAGCTCACGAACTCGGCGGCACCGTACGACCCGTCGAGGTCGATCCCCGGGATGTCGAGCGGGGCGTCCTCGACGGCACCCGTGGAGAAGATCACGGCGTTGTAGTGGTGCTTGAGGTCGTCCAGCGTGATGTCGACGCCGAAGCGGACGTTGCCGAAGATCCGGATGTCGCCTCGGTCGAGGACGTCGCGGAGCGCGTTGATGATCCCCTTGATACGCGGGTGGTCGGGCGCGACACCGTAGCGGACCAGGCCGTACGGGGCCGGAAGCTGCTCGAAGAGGTCGATGGAGACGTCGAACTTCCGTTCCGCCTTGAGGAGGATGTCTGCCGCGTAGATGCCTGCGGGTCCTGCGCCGACGATGGCCAGCCTGAGCTTGGTCACGGTGGTTCCTTTCGTGTCCCCGTGCGGGGTTCCGGGTGCAGCCGGTGGAGCGCTCCGGCCGTCATGCATGCGCATCTGGGATGCCGTGCCGCCCCGGTGGAGCGGCGCCGCCATCAACTCCTTCGGTCGACGATCGCCTTCGCGAAGTGCACGAGCGCCTTCTTGACCGAGCCGTCGGGCAGTGGAGCGAGTGCAGCGATCGCCTCGTCGGCCCACTGCCGGGCCTCGGTGAAGGTCCGCGCGGTCACGGCGTGGTCGCGCAGGGTGGCCACGAGCGCGGCGAACCGGACGGGGTCGTGGTCCGTCTCCGTGACCTCGGCGTCGAGACGGGCGACGAGCGCTGCCGCCTCGGGGTCGGCGACGGCCTCGCGGCGCAGGTAGAGCATGGGGAGGGTGACGACGCCGGCCCGGAGGTCGGTGCCGGGGACCTTGCCGGTCTCCTCCGGTTGCGGCGACAGGTCGATGACGTCGTCGATGAGCTGGAAGGCGATGCCGACCTTCTCGCCGAACTCGACGACCGCACTCTCGTACGCCTCGGGGGCGTTGGAGAAGATGACGCCGCTCCGGGCCGCGGCGGCGATGAGCGACCCTGTCTTGTCGGCGAGGACCTGGATGTAGTGCTCGACCTCGTCCTGGCCCTCGCGAGGACCGGTGGTCTCGTGCAACTGCCCCAGCACGAGGCGCTCGAACGTGGCGGCCTGGATCCGGATCGCCCGCTCACCGAGGTCGGCCATGATCTGGCTGGCACGGGCGAACAAGAGGTCGCCGGTGAGGATGGCGGTGTTGTTGCCGAACACCTGGTGGGCGCTGGGCACGCCTCGACGCTTGTCGGCGTCGTCCATGACGTCGTCGTGGTAGAGCGACCCGAGGTGGGTGATCTCGATCGCCTCGGCCGCCCGCAGGACGTTGTCGGTGATGCCGTCGCCGAGCTGGGCGATGAGCATGGTGAGCAGGGGGCGAACCCGCTTGCCGCCGGCCTCGAGCAGATAGCGCGCGGTGACGTCCACGAGGTCGTCGGTGAACCCGAGCTGCTCCTCCAGACCGATCTCGAGGCGGGCCACGCCGTCGTCGATGGTCTTGGCGAGCTTGCGGTCTGCACCGGTCGCGAACATGCGTTCGGCAAGCCCGGCCTGGCTGGCCAGGTTGCTGACACGGCGGGTCGCGCTGGGATTCACAGCTCTAGCCTAGCCGGGGCAGCCCGTCACCGGTGCCGGAGGACCGGAATCCACGGGCGCGGTCAGGCGATTGGCAGCTGTGGTCGGACCACACGGCGCGATTCAGCGGAGCTGCACACCCTCGGCGTCGTAGAACGCCAGGTGCGGGAACTCGTGCGCGAGGTCGAGCAGCATCGAGTACCCGTCGGTGTTGAGGGGCGGCCACGTCCAGGCGTCGACGCCCTGAGCGGTCGGCAGTGCGGCGCGGAAGAGGCCGGCCTCGACGCCGGTCCCGAGGTGTTTCGGCGGCACGACGACGAGGGCGATCCTGGCCGACGGTCCCGACGCCACGAACTGGAGCCGCGCACCGGTCGCGTCGTCTCGCACGATGAACTCTCGGGTGCCCGGGGTGTCCGGCGGGATCTCCGTGGTGTCGTAGCGCTCGTACGGCTTCGCGAACGCGGACTTCGCCCGCCTGGCGTTCATGAGGATGACGACGAGCACGAGACCGACGATCGCGATGCCCCAGATCCACGGGCCGCCTGGCAGGGTGTCCAACATCCCTCCAGTATGCCCGGCCCGCCTGGACGACCCCGGGAGATGCCCTTCGACAAGCTCAGGGACCGGAGGAAGGCTCAGGGACCGGAGGTCAGGTGAGACCACCGTCGACGGAGCGGCCGTACTCGATCGGCTCGTCCGGCACGAGGACCTCGGTGTCGCGGTTGAGGCTCTCCCCGCGGAAGAAGGGCCGCGAGGCCTTGCGGCCGTACCAGAGCAGCATGAGCACGAACCCGAAGGCCAGCGAACCGACCCCGATGACGAACGTGCCGCCGACACCGAACAGGACCGTGTAGCCGTAGTCCACGTCGAACATGTCGATGCAGCTCTGCACGAAGGCGTAGGTGAGCATCAGCGCACCCAGCAGCGGGAACAGCCCCTTGAAGAAGAAGTCCTGTGCGGAACGGAAGAGCACCTTGCGGAAGTACCAGACGCACGCGTACCCGGTGATGCCGTAGTAGAAGGCGATCGCGAGTCCGAGCGACAGGATCGAGTCGGCGAGGATGTTCTCGCTCACGAGCGTCATGCCGACGTAGTAGACGATCGCCACGATGCCCATGACGAGTGTGGAGAACGACGGGGTCTTGAACGTCGGGTGGACGGTCGCGAACCGCTTCGGGAGCGCCTTGTAGGCGGCCATCGAGAGCGTTCCACGAGCTGTCGGCAGGATCGTCGTCTGCGTCGAGGACACGGCCGAGATCAGGACGGCCACGACGAGGATCCAGGCCCAGGGGCCGAGCACGAGGTCCTTGAGTGCGAGGAAGATGTCGTTCGCGTTGTCCTCGTTACCGAGCCCGGTGCCCGTGTCGCCGAGCCCGGCGTAGGCCATGGCGGCGACCGTCACCGTGACGTAGGTGACGAGGAGGACGACGGTCGAGATGAGCGCTGCGCGACCCGGGATCTTCTGCGGGTCCTTCGTCTCCTCGTTCAGGGCCAGGCAGGTGTCCCACCCCCAGTAGATGAACAACGCGAGCAGCACGGCCTCGATGAACCCGTGATAGTCGCCGAAGGCGAACGGATTGAACCAGTCAAGCGAGACCGGCGTGGCGTTCGGAGCCGTGCCGTTCGCGACGCCGATGAAGGCGAACACGGCGAACAGCACGAGCGCGAGGTACTGGATCGCGAGGAGGATGTTCTGGATCCGCTCCCCCAGCTCGATGCCGCGGTACGAGACCCACGTCATGAGGGCGATGAACACGACACCGGTGGCGGTGACGAGTGGGACGTTCGAGGCGAGGGAACCGTCGCCGATGAGCAGCCACAGGTACTGCCCCGCGATCTGTGCGAGGTTCGCGAGCACCACGATGCCGGCGAGCGCGACGCCCCACCCGCCGATCCAGCCGGTGACCGGGCCGAAGGCCTTCGTCGCCCAGGTGAAGGTGGTGCCGCAGTCCGGCACGTCGCGGTTCAGCTCGCGATAGGCGAACGCGATGAACAGCATCGGGATGAAGGCGACGATGAAGGCGATCGGCGCCTGGGCGCCCACGGCGAGCACGACGAACCCGAGCGTCGCGACGAGCGAGTACACCGGCGCGGTCGACGCCAGGCCGATGATCACGGAGCCGAAGAGGCCGAGGGTGCCGGTGGCGAGACCCTTGCCGCCGGTGGGTGATGCCGGCTGCGGCCCGCGGGCCGTGTCCTGTGCTGTCATGACGGAACGGTAGGGCCGGGTGCACCCGTGTGTCAATGCTCCCGTTCGGGACCGGGCTACGGAATCAGTCGCGCCGCCTCATCGGAAGTGACGGGATCAACCGGTTCCACCCCTCGAGAATGCCGAGACGAACCCCGATGGTGACGCGACTCAGGCCGGCTTGAGTCCCCGGTGCAGGGCGACGATCCCGCCGGTGAGGTTGCGGTACGCGACGTGCTCGTAGCCCGCTTCGCGCAGCCAGGCGGCCAGCTCCGGCTGGCTCGGCCAGGCGCGGATCGAGTCGTTCAGGTAGGTGTACGCCTCGGCGTTCGACGACGCGACGCCCGCGACGAGCGGCATGACCCGCTCGAGGTAGAGGTTGTACGCGGCGCGCATGGGCCCGAACGTCGGCGTGGAGAACTCGCAGATGACGATCCGGCCGCCGGGCTTCGTGACCCGGAGCATCTCGGCGAGGGCGTCCTTCGGACGGACGACGTTGCGGAGACCGAAGGAGATCGTCGTGGCGTCGAACTCCTCGTCGGCGAAGGGGAGGTCGGTCGCGTCGGCCTCGACGAACTGGATGTCGGAGCGGTCGGCGTACTTGTCGCGACCCACGGCGATCATGCCGGGCGAGAAGTCGGCGGCCACGACCTGCGCCCCGTTGCGGGCCAGCGCCGCGGAGGACGTTCCCGTGCCGGCGGCGAGGTCGAGGATGCGCTCACCGGCGGCCAGACCGACCGCACGAGTGGTCGCGATGCGCCACAGGGCGTCGTTCCCGACGGAGAGGACCGCGTTCATGCGGTCGTACTTCGTCGAGACGTCGTCGAACATGGCCGAGACCTGCTCGGGCTGCTTGGAGAGGTCGGCGCGGTTCACCCCTCCATCCTACGTCCGCGCCGCTGGGAGCCGGCCGTCCGAGCACGGCTCCCAGGCTCACGCTCAGTAGTCGATGCGTCCGTGCCGGTTGTGAAACTCGCCGGTGGGACCGTCCGGACCGAGCAGGGCGAGCGCGACGGTCGCGTCCGTCCCCTCGGTCACCGTCTGGTGGCCGCCGTGCCCGTTGAAGTCGGTCGCCGTGTAGCCCGGGTCGCTCACGTTCACCCGGAACCCGGGCAGGTTCTTCGCGTACTGCACGGTGAGCGCGATGACGGCCGCCTTCGACGCGGCGTACGGGATCGTCGGCACCGCGAACTCGTCGGCCCCCTCGGTGGTGAGGAAGCGCGGCCACCCGACCCCGGAGGCGACGTTCACGATGACGGGTCGGGACGAACGACGCAGGAGGGGCAACGCCGCCTGGGTGACGCGGACGAGACCCACGACGTTCGTGTCGAGGACGTCCTGCATCGACTCCGGCGCGAGGTCGTTGACGCCGAAGGACGTGCCGAGCACGCCGGCGTTGTTGACGAGCACGTCGAGCTCCGGGAGCGCCGCGAGGGCCGCATCGACGCTCGCCTGGTCGGTGACGTCGAGCTGGACGGGGTGGGCGCCGAGTGCGGCGACGGCATCGCCACGGCCCAGGTCGCGCATGCCGGCGTAGACGGTGTGGCCGGCGTCGATCAGTCGGCGTGCGGTTTCGAGTCCGAGGCTCTTGTTGGCCCCGGTGATGAGTGTGGTGGTCATGGGTCCATGCTCCGCCCGGCAGGGTCGGCCCGCCAGGCCCCGGTCGACAGGAGGACCGGCAGTACCAGGGTGCGGACCGCCGCCGGGGGCACAATGGCCGGATGGACGAATTCGCCGGTGTGCTCCGGGCCTGGCGCGAACGGGTCTCCCCTGCCGAAGTCGGTCTCCCCGCCGGCCCAGGACGACGGACTGCCGGCCTGCGCCGCGAGGAGCTCTCCGCCCTCGCCGGCATCAGCGTGGACTACATCGTCAGGCTCGAGCAGGGTCGCGCCAAGAACCCTTCGCCGCAACTCCTCCGGGCGCTTGCGGTCGCCCTCCGACTGACGGATCAGGAGCGCGACCACCTCTACCGGGTCGCCGGAGCCGCTCCACCACCGCCCGGGGTCGTCCCCCGGCACATCGGTCCTGGCGTCCAGCGCATCGTCGACCGGCTCGGCGACGTGCCGCTGGCGGTCTTCTCCGCCGCCCACGACATCCTGCTCTGGAACCCGCTGTGGGCCGCGGTGAACGGCGATCCGTCCGCCCTCGTCGGCGACGATCGCAACCTGGTGTGGCGGCACTTCACCGCGGGGCACGAGAGCACCGACTTCGACGAGCAGCACGAGGAGGAGTTCGCGAGCGACCTCGCCGCAGACCTCCGGGCCGCGGTCGGGCGCTACCCGCGGGACGACGAGCTCGCACGACTCGTGGCCCGGCTGCGATCGGTGTCGCCCGAGTTCGAGCGACGCTGGGCGGAAGCCAGGGTCGCGGAGCACCGGGCGAGCCGGAAGACGGTCACGCGGACGCCGGTCGGACCGATCACCGTCGACTGCGACGTCCTGTCCACGCCGGGCGGCGACCTGCGCATCGTCGTCTACACGGCGGCACCGGGCACCGAGGACGCGGCGAAACTCGCACTGCTCGGGGTCACCGGGTTGCAGACGATCGGCACGCCCGGCCGGTGAACGCCCCGCCGACCAGGCCGTGAGCACCCCGCCACCGGTCGGGCTGCGGCGGGGAGTGACCCCTCCTGCGCGGGCGTAGGGTTGAACGGTGACCATTCCCCTGACCTCGTCACTGGTCGCCCAGACCGTCGCCATCGACGACCCGCGCCAGCTCCTCCCGTTCGCCGACCAGACCTCGCCGCTCCTCTGGGTGCGGAAGGGTCACGGGCTGGTCGGACTGGGTGAGGCGCTCCGCCTGGAGTTCTCTGGCCCCGACCGGTTCACGCGTGCCGCGGCGGCCTGGCGGGACGTCTGCGCCGCAGCCGTGGTGACGGACGAGGTGCGACGCCCCGGGACCGGCCTGGTCGCGTTCGGCACGTTCGCCTTCGACGACGAGTCCTCCGCGACGAGCGTCCTCATCGTGCCGCGCACGATCATCGGCCGGTACCCCGACGCGAGCTTCATCACGCGGGTCTCCCTCGGCGACGGCGCCGAGGACGTCGATCCCGTGACCACGGCGTACGGGCCGGAGTACCGCATCCAGCTGACCCCCGGTGTGCAGAGCCGCGAGGGCTACCTCGAATCGGCCGAGCGCGCCATCGCCCGCATCAAGGCCGGCGGCCTCAGCAAGGTCGTGCTCGCTCGCGACCTGACCGGGCACCTCCCCGAGGAAGCGGACCGCCGCCGGGTGCTCCACGACCTCGCCCTCGCCTACCCCGACTGCTGGACCTACGCGGTCGACGGCTTCATCGGCTCGAGCCCGGAGACGCTCGTCCGAGTGGATCGGGGTGCCGTCTCGGCGCGCGTCCTCGCCGGCACGATCTCGCGTGGTCCCGACGCCGAGAGCGACCACGACCAGGCCGTCGCACTCATGACGAGCGCGAAGGACCAGGGTGAACACCAGTTCGCCGTGCAGTCCGTGCTGACCGCTCTGCAATCTCACAGTCCGCAGTTGCGCCGCAGCGAGGTCCCGTTCACCCTCAAGCTGCCGAACCTCTGGCACCTCGCGACCGACATCGAGGGACGACTCTCGGACGGCTCGTCCTCGCTCGACCTCATGGACGGCCTGCACCCGACGGCCGCCGTCGCCGGAACCCCGACCCGCGACGCCGTCACCCTCATCCGCGAGTTGGAACCGTTCGACCGCGGTCGCTACGCCGGTCCGGTCGGGTGGGTGGACGCCTCGGGCGACGGCGAGTGGGCGGTGGCCCTCCGCTGTGCGCAGATCGCACCCGACGGCGACATCACGGCCTACGCCGGCTGCGGCATCGTGGCCGACTCGGATGCCGCGACGGAGCTCGTCGAGACGAAGATGAAGTTCCGTCCGATCGTGGAGGCCTTCGGCTGAGCCGAGGCCCCACCGGTTCAGCTCGCCGCGAGTCGCGCCTGCTCGACGGCGATGTCGTAGTCAGCCGGCGGCCACTGCGGATCGATGTCCTCGAGGGCGTCGAGCAGCAGACGTTGGACCGCGATGCGCGCGTACCACTTGCGGTCCGCCGGCACGACGAACCACGGGGCTGCCTCGGTGCTCGTGCGCTCGAACGCCACCTGGTACGCGTCCTGATACGCCGGCCACAGCTCCCGTTCGTCCACATCGCCGGGGTTGTACTTCCAATGCTTGTCCGGACGCGCGAGCCGATCGGCGAGCCGTTCCTTCTGCTCGTCGGCGCTGATCTGCAGCATCACCTTGACGATGCGGGTCCCGCTCGCGACGATCCCCGCCTCGAAGTCGTTGATCGCTCCGTACCGACGCTCGATCTCGTCCGGCTCCGCGAGCCGACGCACCCGGCCGATGAGGACGTCCTCGTAGTGCGAACGGTCGAAGACGCCGATCTGACCGGGCTTCGGCAGGTGCGGCTCCACCCGCCAGAGGAAGTCGTGGGAGCGCTCCTCCTCCGTGGGCTTCTTGAAGGCGTAGTGGTGCACGCCCTGCGGGTCGACGGAGCCGACGACGTGCTTGACGATGCCGCCCTTGCCCGCCGTGTCCATCGCCTGCAGGACGAGGAGCACCGCTTCCGGGGCTCCCTGCGTGCTCGCCGCGAAGAGTCGCTCCTGCAGTTCGGACAGGGCGGGCACCCCCGCGTCGAGCTCGAGCCTGCCCTGCTGCTTGTCGCCGTCGAAGCCCGGCGTCGACCGGGGATCGACGTCGGCGAGGCTGAACCCCTCACCCACGCGCAGGGTGTCTCGAGGAGGCGCGGTCCAGGTCGATGCGTGCTTCGATGCCGTCATCCGCCCATTGTGGCCGGATCCCGGGTCGGAAGTCGACCCCGGGAGGACCCACGGATCAGGCGCGCGGCAGCGGGACCTCGATGAGGACGGGACCGGTCACCGGGGCGGTGAACGCCTGGTCGAGTTCCGTGCGGGTGCGGGCCGAGCGGTACTCCCAGCCGTAGGCCGTCGCGAGCGACTCGAGCCGGACGTGCTGCGGCGTGTACTGGACGCGGTCGAAGAGCGCTCCGGGTGCACTCTGGGCGACCTCGAGCGCGTCGAAGATGGTGCCACCGCCGTCGTTGCCGACGATCACCTGGAGACGCGGCGCGACGCCGTCGTCCAGGAGGAGCGCGCCGACGTCGTGGAGGAAGGCCAGGTCGCCGAGGAGCACCCGCGTCACTCCGGGACCGCCGTCGGCCTGGCTCGCCAGCGCGATCCCCGTGGCGGTGGCGATGGTGCCGTCGATGCCCGCGAGTCCGCGGTTGGCGTGCACGCTGATCTTGCGGCCGGGGACGAGGCCGTCGGCCACGCGGATGAGCCTCGACGCGCCGACGACGAGACGGTCGTGCGGCCAGGTGGCACGCCAGACCGCGTCGACGAGGACCTCGCGGGTGACCGGGAGCCGGACGGCCTCGAGCTCGGCCCGGACGGAGGCCAGTCGCTCGGCGGGTGTCGTCGAGTGCAGCCCGTCGAGATCGGGGGCTGCGGGCGAGGGGTCGATCACCCGTTCGCGGGATCCGACGACCCAGGCGCCGAGCCAGGCGCGATCCGCGGGGCCCGCCTCGACGGCGACCGAGGACACGATCTGGTCGGCCCGTCGTCCGGGGTTGTAGACCTCGGCTCCGGCCGGGGCCACGACGATCGTCTCGACCTGCGGCTGCTGGAGCAGGAGCGGGACCTCGCGGCTGAGTGTCGGGTGGCCGAACACGACGACGCGCTCGACGGCCTCGCGGTAGTCGACCTCGCGCAGCAGCTCCCGGTAGGCGGCGATGACGTTCCGCCCGAACCGCGATCCGCTCGACACCTCCGCGATGAGCGGCCACCCGCCGTCCGCCGCGAGCTGCTCGGCGGCCGGGCCGGAGTCGTGCCCGGCGACGACGAGGGTCCTGGGTCCACGCTCGAGCACGAGATGCGGTCGCCCCGGGTAAAGCGGTGCCTCCGTGACGGCGTCCGTCGCGACCGGGACATCGGGGGCCGTCTCGGTCACCTCCGGCTCGAAGCTGCCCGAGAGCGGCTCCCGGAACGCGAGGTTCAGGTGCACCGGGCCCGGGTCGAGGACGTCCGTCGCGGCTCGGTACGCCCGCCGGGCGAGATCGCGGGCGGCGTCCTGCTCACCCGATTCACCGGTCGGGGCCTCGACGACCACGGCGAGGCGCGCGGCGAACCCGTAGAGGTCGTCCTGCTTCGTCGTCTGGTTCGCCCGGATGCCGTGCGCCTCGGCCGGCCGGTCGGCCGTGAGGACGATGACCGGCACGCGCGAGTGATGCGCCTCGAGGACCGCCGGATGCAGGTTCGCGGTCGCCGTCCCCGAGGTCGTGATCACGACGGCCGGACGGTCGGTCTCGACGCCGAGGCCCAGGGCGAGGAAGCCGGCGACCCGCTCGTCGATGCGCACGTGCAGGGTGATCCGTCCGGAGGCCGCGAGCTCGGCGGCGGCGAGCGCGAGCGCCTGGGACCGGGAGCCGGGACAGACGACGACGTCGGAGACACCCGCGGCGACGAGCGCGTCGAGGAGCGACCATGCCGACGCGCTGGCCGGGCTCGACGAGGGAGCCGAGCCGACGGGCTCGGGAGCGGCGGACGGGTTCACGAGGCGCTCGGGGCGCCAGGCGGTCTGCGGCCGGAGCCGTCGTCGGGCGTGTCTGATCCTGGCGCGGGGTCGTCGTGCGTCGTCGCATCCGGGCTCTCACCCGACTCGTCGTCGAAGCGGTTGAGCTCGTCCTCGAGGTCGCGGATGCGCTTCGTCTGCGCGCGGTCGGCGTCGAGCTTCTTGAGGAAGTCCGGGTCGTCGTCCGGGGCTGAGCCGCGGGGCACGGCCTTCGGAGCGCGGACCCGGCCGATGATCCACCAGAGGACTCCGCCGATGACCGGCAGGAGGAGGATGGCGATGATCCACGAGGTCTTGCTGATCCCTCTGACCCGGTCGCGCGGCATCGTGGCACAGTCGACCACCGAGTACACGATGAAGACGACTGCCGCGACGGCGAGGCCGATCCAGAGACGAACCATGTCTCCATCGTAAACGCCAGGTGACGTGATTACCTGGGGTTGCCTTCAGGCGGGACGCCTAGACTTATGTGGTGAAACGCGTTCCCGCCGCCGTCCGGTACACCATCCTCCGCCTCCTGGCGTTCGTGGTGCCGCTCCTGCTCCTCGTCTTCCTCACGGGTCTGCAGCCCTGGGTCGCCGCGATCATCGCCGCGATCATCGGGCTCTGCGTGTCCTACATCTTCCTGCGCACTCCGCGGGAGACCGTCGCGCAGGAGCTGTACGCCCGTCGACACGGCGACAAGCCGACGCCGCACGACGACGAGGACTCCGAGGACGCGGCGCTCGATGCGAGCGCGGCGACGCCGGAAGCGTCGTCAGCCGGCGATGCCGGGCGTGTAGAAGAACGCCAGACCGAGGATCACCCCGAACGCTAGCTGCACGAGCCCCGTCAGCTTGAGCGCCAGGATCTGCTCTTTGGCCGTCGTGGAGAACAGCACGATCACGCACGCCGGGATGGCGGCGAGCAGCGCGAACATCGTGAACCAGGCGATCGGGTAGAACAGCGCGAGGAACGCGGCGATGCCGAACGGCACGAGCAGCAGGACGCAGTAGAGCACCTTCGACGCGATCCGGCCGATGAAGGTCGACAGGGTGCGCTTCCCGACCGCCTTGTCCTGTTCGAGGTCGCGGAGGTTGTTGACGACGAGCGCGGCACAGGCGATGAGGCCCGCGCCGATCGCACCGAACCATGCCTCCTGGTTCACGGTCCCGACCTGGACGAAGGTGGTGCCGAGTGTGGCGACGAGGCCGAAGAACACGAAGACGAAGACCTCGCCGAGCGCGAAGTACCCGTAGGGACGCTTCCCGCCCGTGTAGAACCAGGCGGCGACGATCGCGACCGCCCCGACGAGGAGCAGCCACCAGAACTGGGTGAGGATCGTGAGGACGATGCCGGCCACGGCCGCGATCCCGAAGAACACCAGCGCGACGGTGAGGACCGTCTTGGGCTTCGCCGCGCCGGAACCGGTCAATCGGCTCGGGCCGACCCGCAGGTCGTCCGTTCCGCGGATGCCGTCGGAGTAGTCGTTGGCGTAGTTGACGCCGATCTGCAGCGCGAGCGCGACGACGAGGCAGAGCAGTGCACGGACCGGGTGGTAGACCCCGGGGCCCGCGATGATCGTCGCGGCGCCGGTGCCGATGAGCACGGGGGCGACGGCCATCGGCAGCGTGCGGATCCGGGCCGCACCGACCCAGTCGCCGAAGGTCGCCGGCTTCGCGAGGGGGACCTTGCGACCGCCACCGCGTGCGGGGTTGCCCGATCGTCCACCGTTCGCGCCACGACCCGCCGTGGGGCGCTGTGCGGACGTCTTCTGCTGTTTCGGCGCTGCCGGCCGTGCTCCATGTGCCACGACGGCGAGTCTACCCGCGGAGCCTCGGGGCGGACGGCGTCACAGGGCCCCGGCGGCGTGGAGCGTCTGGAGGATCGCTGGAGCGATGTGCTCGGCGAACGCCGGGGTGAGGTGCACGCTGTCGTACTTCGTCGGCGTGGTCCCGGCGAAGGCCGGGCAGACGCCGTCGACACAGCTGAACGGGAGCGACGAGACGAACCGCTCCCCGGCGGCCGTCGCGGCCGACTCGGTCGCCGCGGCGAAGTCGTTCCAGGCCGCGTCGACGCCGACGGCGCAGTCCTGCGGACTGGACACCCTCGAGTAGCAGGACCCGAGATCCGCGCCGAGGGGCGGCGGCGCGAGGAACACGACGCGGCCGGGGACCTGATAGCCCGCAGTCTCGGCGAGCGCCGACTCGACCATCGACGTCGTGTCGAGCGATCGGCCGTCGGTGGTGCGACCTGCGGCGAACGCGTTCGAGACGATCACGAGGTCGGGCTGGTCCGCGGCGATGCGTTCGGCGATGTCGTGCTTCCGGGTCGGGCAGTCGTCCATCACCCCCGCGCCGCTGTTCTGGATGAGATCCTGCGTGAAGCGGCACCCGTACAGACCGATGGTGGTGATCCGTACGGCCCCGCCGCTCTGATCGGCGATGGCCCGGAACGCCGGCGCGTAGGCGAGCGCGGTCGAGTCGCCGACGAGGTAGACGTGCTTCGGCGCGGACGCATCGCCCCAGGTGCACGAGCCGTCGTCGGGCGTCGAACCCAGGTCGAAACAGGCCCGGGCGGGGTTGGTGCTCGAGGTCGCGCGGATCGCGTCGTCGAGGCTCGGCGAGAGGTTGTCGGGCCATGCGGAGGCCTGGCTCGCGAGTTGCAGCTCGGCGGCGATGCCCTGGAGCGGGTCTCCCGCCGGTGCCGCGACGGCCGCCGGTCCTCCGGTGGCCACCGGCATGCGGAGCGCGGGGCCGATGGCGATCACCGCGAGCCCGGCGACGATCACGAGCCCGACCACCGAGTAGAGGAACTGGGAGGCGAACCGCTCGCGCCAGGCGGCCCAGGCGGCGTCCCTGGCGTCACGGTCGCCGTGGAAGGAACCCACGTGCGGCGTGCGGTGCAACGGCTGTTCGATGAGCAGGAAGGAGAGCACCGAGACCCCGAGGATGAGCCCGAGCATCCCCGGGACCGTGCTGAGGGCGGTGTCGGGGACGAGCATCGGTACGAACACGAGGATCGGAAGGTGCCAGAGGTAGAGCGAGTAGGAGATCGCTCCGACGCCACGGCTCAGCGGGTTCGTGAGCGGGAACATCCAGCGCGGGTACGCGGGACCGGCTCCGGTCCCGGCGGCGATGACCAGCATCGCGGCGGCGACGGGGGCGACCGCCCAGGGACCGGGGAACCCGATCGACCCGGTGATGAGCAGTGCGGATGCGACGATGCCGACGAGCCCCGCCCATCCGGCGACCACCCGGAGCGCCAGCGGTACCCGGGCGAGGAGCGGAGCGAACACGGCCAGGAGTGCGCCGGCCCCCAGCTCCCAGACCCGCGCGCCGGTCGCGAAGTATGCGGCCTGCGGAGCCGCCCCGGACTGCCACACGGCGACGGCGAACGAGGCCGCGATCAGGACGACGAGGACGCCACCGACGACGAGGCGCGAGCGCAGCACGGGTCGGGCTCCGCGGGCCGCGACGGCGAGGAGGACGAGGAGCAGCACCGGCCACACGAGGTAGAACTGCTCCTCGATCGAGAGGGACCAGAAGTGCTGCAGCGGTGATGCGGCGTCCGTCGCGTGGAAGTAGTCGGTGCCCGACGCCTCGAAGCGCCAGTTCGAGACGAGCAGCGCGGCCGACACCGCGTCCCACCAGGTCGCGAGCGCCCGCGGCGCGTTGAAGAGCCACGACGCCAGCGCGACGGTCGCGGCCAGGACGACGATCGACGCGGGCAGGATCCGCTTGATCCGCCGACCGAAGAAGGCCGGCAGGGAGATGCGCCCGGAACGCTCGTGTTCGCGCAGGAGCAACCCGGTGATGAGGAAGCCGGAGATCACGAAGAACACGTCCACGCCCACGAAGCCGCCGGCCGGCCGGCCGGTCGCGTGGGCGAGGATCACCGCGGTCACGGCGAGCGCCCGCATCCCCTGGATGTCGGCGCGGAACGCCGTGGTCGGCCTCGTGGGCGCAGCGCCCGTGTCGGTCCCCGTTGTCACCTGTCGTCGTCCCCCGGCTGCGGTCGCTCGTCGACACGCATGGGAGAGCATGCCCTATGCGACAACCGCCTGCAAACCGGCCCTCGGTGGCACGCTGAGGGCGGGGTCAGCCCAGTCGTGAGCGGAGTGCGACGAGGTCGGGTTTGCCGCTCGCGAGCAGCGGCAGCTCGGCCAGACGGACCAGTCGGGCGGGGCGGGCCGGGCGGCCGAGCGCCTCCGCGACCGTGTCCCGCGCGGCCTGGAGCAGTGCGTCGTCCGCCAGATGATCGGCGGGGGTCGCGGCGTCCGTCACGATCGCAGACGCCTGACCGAACCGCTCGTCGGGCACGGCGACGACGACGGCCTCGGCCAGCCCCGGCACCGAGCGGACGACCGCCTGCACGCGGTCGAGGGAGATGTTCACCCCGCCGCTGATGATCACGTTGTCGGCCCGCCCGGTCACGCGGACGACGCCGTCGACGAGCTCGGCGGTGTCGCCGGTGCGGTACCACCGGCGGCCGCCGTCGTCCGGGAAGGCGGTCGCCGTGCGGTCCGGTTCGCCGAGGTAGCCTTCGGCGAGCACCGGCCCGGCGATGAGGAGCTCCCCGTCCACCAGCCGGGGTTCGACACCGGGGAACGGCACGCCGTCGTACAGACAACCGCCGGAGGTCTCGCTCGAGCCGTAACTCCGCACCACGCGGATGCCGAGCGCTGCGGACCGCTCGAGCAGCGGAGCGGGGGTGGCCTGTCCCCCGACGAGCAGCCCGGCGAGTCCGGCGAGCGCGTCGCGCACGGAGGTGCTCGTCTCGGCGGCGTCGACGAGCAGGCGCAGCTGCGCCGGCACGAGGGCGGCGAAGCCGGCATCGGCGTCGAGCCGCTCGACGAGTCCGCAGAACACCCGGGCGTCGAACGACCCTGTCGGCGCCTCGATCGGCCTGGTCCCGGTGACGATCGACCGGAGCAGCACGTTGACGCCGGCGATGTAGTGCGTCGGGAGCGCCAGGATCCACTGCGAGGAACGGCGGTGGGCCTCAGGGCCGCCCAGGGCCACCGCAGAACCCGCCGCACTCGCGAGGAGGGCGTCAGCCGCGAGGGCGACCCGCTTCGGCACGCCCGTCGAGCCGGACGTCTCGATCACGAGGGCCACCCGGTCATCGACCACGGCCGGTGCCGCTGACGATCCGGGTTGCATCGGGAGGACCGCGGGTCCAGAGCCGTCGAGCGCCGTCTCCAGGGCTGCGAGCATCGCCGAGGCGGACGCGTCGACGGGGAGCAGCTGACGGGTCATGGATTCAGCGTACGCCGGGTGCGTCGGTGCTCCGCCGACCCCTCGAGGTCACGGAGCTCAGAACTGCCAGGGGAACGGGGCCCAGTCCGGCTTGCGCTTCTCCAGGAAGGCGTCGCGCCCCTCCACGGCCTCGTCGGTGCCGTACGCGAGACGGGTGGCCTCGCCCGCGAAGACCTGCTGGCCGACGAGACCGTCATCGACGGCGTTGAAGGCGAACTTCAGCATGCGGATGGCGGTCGGCGACTTGCCGAGGATGGTGCGGGCCCAGGCGACCCCCGTCTGCTCGAGCTCGGCGTGCGGGACGACCGCGTTGATCGCGCCCGCCTGCAGCGCGCGCTCCGCGTCGTACTCCTGGGCGAGGAAGAACACCTCGCGGGCGAACTTCTGGCCCACCTGCTTGGCGAAGTACGCGCTCCCGTACCCCGCGTCGAAGGAACCGACGTCGGCATCGGTCTGTTTGAACCGCGCGTGTTCCCGACTCGCGATCGACAGGTCGCACACCACACCGAGGGAGTGCCCACCGCCCGCGGACCACCCGGGAACGAGGTTGATGACGACCTTCGGCATGAAGCGGATGAGGCGCTGGACCTCGAGGATGTGCAGGCGACCGTTGCGCGCGGCGTCGATGCCGCTCGCCGTCTCGTCGTCTGCGGCGTCGTCGCTCGCGTACCGGTAGCCGTCGCGACCACGGATGCGCTGGTCGCCGCCCGAGCAGAACGCCCAGCCGCCGTCCTTCGCGCTCGGACCGTTCCCGGTGAGGAGCACCACCCCGACCGTCGGGCTCTGGCGCGCGTGGTCGAGCGCGCGGTACAGCTCGTCGACGGTGTGCGGACGGAAGGCGTTGCGCACCTCGGGGCGGTCGAACGCGATGCGCACGAAGCCGCCCTCGCGCGCGACGTGGTACGTCAGATCGGTGAGGTCCTCGAACCCCGGTACGACGTCCCAGATCTCCGGGTCGAACAGTTCGGACACTCGATCGCTCATGCGTCCAGCCTAGGCACTACTTCGGCTTGTCGAGGTCCGCGTAGGGTTTGAGCGCCTCGAGGTAGTCGGCGCGGTCCGCCTCCTTGAGGAGCGCGTAGGAGTCGAGGTGCAGCTCGACACCCTCCGCCGCCATGTCGGAGTAGTCGACGTCGAACTCGCGGTCCTTCGCGACCGTGCCGGCCGAGTCGAGCGTGAGATCGACGATGCTCGTCCGGAAGTCCCCGGCCCCCGTGATGGCGTTGTAGGTGTGCAGGTCCCACAGCGCCTGGGTGTCGAGGGTCTCGCCGCCGTACCGCTCGGTGAGCTCGCCCGGCTCGCGCCAGGAGGACGGTGCGTTCTGCATGTCGAGGTTCGCGATGCCGTAGCGGAGCAGCACCTGCCGGATGAGCTCGACCACCCGCGACTTCTCCTCGAAGGTGCGCACGGTCGTCGTCGTCTGCCACACCGGTGCCGTGTACTCGAAGAGCATGGAGTCCCCGCCGTACCCGTTCTGATCGGCCTCCGTCTCGGCGGGCTGTCGCTCCACCCAGTCGAACCCGAACTCGGCGGTCAACGCCGTCCGGATCTCCGCGAGCATCTCGTCGGACGTCCCGACGAAGTCCTCGTAGCTCGGCCCGTCGAGGGTCTCCTTCGCGTCGACGTAGGCGGACCCCGGGTAGGTGTCCCAGATCGGGTCGTGCTCCTCGTCGCCGCCGCCACCGGCGGAGGCACCATTCCCGGCCCGATCCGTGGCGAGACCTCCGAACGCCATCGCCGTGACGGGGTTGACGACGAGGATGAGCACCAGCGCCAGCACGCCCCAGCGGCGCCGCACCTTCCGGCGGATGACGACGACACTCCCGATGAGCAGCACGATCTGCACCACGACGACGAGGGCGAACGCCACGAGGATGGCCCATGCCCCCTCGCCGGGCCGGTAGCTCACGGCCAGCAGGACGGTGAAGAGGGTGACGGCCACGACCGCGCCGAGCAGGGCGAGCGGGGAGAAGGAGGCGACGACACCCCGACTCCGCGCGCCGAGTTCGTCCCGACCCGTCGGGGATGCACCGGCGGCAGGCGGGTGGGCCGCCGGACTCCGCTCGCCGTCGTCGGCCGGGATCGCCGCAGATTTGGGTTGCGAGGCAGCCGCGCGCTCCGCCGCCTTCCGTTGACGACGCGACGACGGCTTCCGTGATGCTGGCTGCCGCGGCGTCCGTCGTCCCCGGGACCCCGGACGACGGAACCGGGCGGTCTCCGCCTCCAGCTCCTCGGGCGTGCGCTCCGGGGCGGCAGGCGCTTGCGCGGTCGAGGACGCGGCTGCCTGCGGCGCTCCGGGGATCGGCGGGGCGTTCGGATCGCGCGGCTCGCCTGAGGATCCGCCGGGCGCTTCCTCGATCATCGGGGGCACCTCGGCCTCGGGGCTCGGCTCGAAGATCGGCTCGGGCACCGAGAAGGCGGTGGGTTCGTCCGCGGGCACGCTTCGCCGCTCGCCGGGCATCGGCTTGCGTCGGGAGAACAGCGGCACGGGATCGATTGTGTCACGGGCGTCCCGCGACGGCTTCCGACGTCCGGGTGCAGGATGGGGACATGCAAGCGAACCTCGACGACGTCCTCGCCACCGCCCGCGTGGTCTCCATCCCCCTCCGCGTCCGGTTCCGGGGCATCGACACCCGCGAGGCCGTGCTCTTCCGCGGGCCCGCCGGGTGGACGGAGTTCTCCCCCTTCGTCGAGTACGACGACCAGGAGTCGGCCGCGTGGCTCCGGGCCGCCATCGACTTCGGCTGGTCGGGCCTCCCACCCCTCCACCGGGATCGCATCCTCGTGAACGCGACGGTTCCAGCCGTGGATGCGGCGGACGTCCCGTCGATCCTCTCCCGCTTCCCGGGCTGCCGCACTGCGAAGGTGAAGGTCGCCGAGCGCGGGCAGGTGCTCGCTGACGATGTCGCGCGCGTCGCCGCCGTCCGGCGGGCCATCGGACCCGAGGGTCGACTCCGTGTGGACGCCAACACCAACTGGAACGTCGACGAGGCCGAACACGCCATCCGCGCCCTCGAACCCTTCGACCTCGAGTACGTCGAGCAGCCGTGCGCGACCGTCGCGGAACTCGCCGAGGTCCGGGAACGGGTCTCCTCCCTGGACGTCGCCATCGCGGCGGACGAGAGCGTCCGCAAAGCCGAGGACCCCCTGGCCGTGGCTCGCGCCGGCGCCGCAGACCTGCTCGTCGTCAAGGCGCAGCCCCTCGGCGGCGTGCACGCCGCGCTCCGCATCGCGGGCGAGGCCGGCCTGCCGATCGTCGTCTCGAGCGCGCTGGACACCTCCGTCGGCATCTCCATGGGTGCCCACCTCGCGGCGGCCCTGCCGGAACTCGACTACGACTGCGGGCTCGCCACCACCGCGCTCCTCGGCGGCGACGTGACGACCGCCCCGCTCGATCCCGTGGACGGCGGCATCGCCGTCCGGCGCGTCGAGGTGGACGCCGATCTCCTCGAGCGTTTCACGGCGTCACCGGAGCGCACGGCGTGGTGGCTCGACCGACTCCGCCGCACCCACGCGTTGCTCGGCTAGCCCTTCGACAGGCTCAGGGACCGGAGAAGGAGGGTCGCGGACCGGAAAGAGGCTCAGGGACCGGTGCGTCGGAGACCTACAGGCCGCTGTAGGCGTGCAGACCCTTGAAGAACACGTTCACGACGACGAAGTTGAACATCACGGCGCTGAAGCCGATGATCGCGAGCGTGGCCGCCCGTGATCCGCGCCAGCCGCGCGTCGCCCTGGCGTGGATGTACCCGGCGAAGATCACCCAGATGATGAAGGTCCACACCTCTTTGGTGTCCCAGCCCCAGTACCGACCCCAAGCGCGCTCCGCCCAGATGGCACCGGCCATGAGCGTGAACGTCCAGAAGATGAAGCCGATGATGTTGACGCGGTAGGCGAGGTTCTCGAGGCGCTCCGCGTTCGGGAGGGTGAGCAGGAAGCGGAGACGCCCGGAGCCCTGGGTGGGCTGCACGAGCCCGAGCCGACGCTCACGACGCCCCTGCAGGAGCTGCACGACGCTCAACGCGAAGCCGATGGCGAAGAACGCCGTACCGAGGCTCGCGACGAACACGTGGATGACGAGCCACGCCGACTGCAGCGCCGGCGGCAGCGGGACGACCTCGACGTAGAAGTTCGCGGTCGCAAGGCCGAGGAGCACGGTCACGAGGCCGATCACGAAGCTGCCGAGGAACCGGAGGTCCACGCGCGCGATGACCACGAGGAACACCGCGACGATGAGCAGCGTGCCCGTCATCGCGAACTCGTACATGTTCGCCCACGGGACACGACCGGCGGCGATACCGCGCGTTACGTCCGCGACAAGGTGGAGCAGGAAGGCGATGACCGTGAGCGAGACCCCGACCCGCAGACTCGGCGACTTGCGCGACGCCTGCTGCTCGGGCTCGTCCGCGGGACGGCGGGTCTTGCGCGGGACACCGTCGCTCGTGACGATCGGTGCGGCGGTCCGCGCCGCGGCGGAGGCGAGTGCGCCGACGCGTTCCTCGGCGGCTGCCGACCGTTCCAGCTCGGCCCGCTCGGCCGCGTCGATCGCCGCGGTGACCTCGGCGCTGCGGCGCGCGAGGTCGAACGTGAAGGCGATGAACGCCAGCGCGTAGACGGCGACGGCCGACCAGAGGCAGAGGTTCGAGATTTCGACGAGGGTCACGGGGTGATTCTACCTTCGGGTTCGGACGGGACAGGCGTTGGACTGTGCGCTTCGGCGATCGCCGCGACGGCCGCTTCGAGGCCGGGGTCCTCGCCGCGGGCGAGCCCGGCGTATTCGAGGGAGACGGTGCCGTCGCTCCCGGTCACGGCCTTCACCCAGACGCGGCGTCTGGCGACGAAGAGCGAGGTGATGAGGCCGGACAGGGCGAGGATGGCGAATGCGAGCACCCAGAGCTGGGTCGGGTCGTGGTGCACGTCGAACGAGGCGAACCGCTTGACGGAGCCGGCGTAGTTCTCGGTCGACGGGTTGGCGGCGACGTTGTCGAAGGACACCGTGCCGAGGCCGTTGGGGAGGTCCGTGATCTGGCCAGGCGTGAGTTCGATCGACTCGACGCCGGTGTCGCCGCCCGTGAGCTGCTTCATGTCGTCGACGTCGAGCGCGTAGACCGACTTCGGAGCACCGGCGTTGATACCGAGGTCGCCGGAGTAGACGTTGAGCGTCAGCACCGGGTAGGCGAGGTCGGGGTAGGACGAGAAGAACGGCGGCTTGGACGCGGCCTGCGTCGGATAGAAGAACCCGATCATGCCGAGCTGCTCAGCCAGACCGTCCGGGACCTTGACGATGCCGAGCGAGGTGAGCTGGGCGTCCTGCGGCAGGAACGGGATGGAGTCGCTGAACACGACCTTGCCCTCGGGATCACGGACGGTGATCGTCGGCGCGTAGCCGTTGCCGAGCAGGTAGACGTCGGTGCCCTCGAACCGCAGCGGATCGTTGACCTTGATCGTCGCGTCCTGCGGCTTCCCGCCGGGCGAGGTCGTCGTGACCTTCGCGCGGTAGTCGATCGCCTGACCGTACGCGTCGAGGTTCTCGGTCTCGTAGGTGACGCCGAACTCGTCGAGCGTCAACTTGTAGGGGGCCAGCTCCGACTCGTTGAAGAAGCGGCCGGGGTTGAAGGAGTCGTAGTCGAGCAGGGTGTTGACGAAGGTCTGTCCCTCGACGAGCACGCGCTGACCGGAGAAGCCGAAGCCGCCGCCGAAACCGACCGTCACGAGGATGCCGACGAGGGCCGAGTGGAACACGAGGTTGCCGGTCTCGCGGAGGAAGCCGCGCTCGGCGGACACCGATGCGGACCCCTCGGCGTCGTAACGCTCGACACGGTAGCCCTGGCGCTTCAACTGCTTCGTCGCGTCGTCGATGAGCTCGGCGGCGGTCGCGCCGCTGTCGTCGCTGCGACGCTCGAACGCGGAGAGCCGAGACAGGCGCGCGGGCGTCCGCGGCGGGCGGGAGCGCAGGGCGAGCCAGTGGTGCTTCGTCCGCGGGATCACACAGCCGATGAGCGAGATGAACAGCAGCAGGTAGATCGCGGAGAACCAGGCCGAACTGTAGACGTCGAACGCCTGCACCTTGTCGAGGATGGGCGCGAGGTCCGGGTTGTCGGTGAAGTACTGGGTGACGCCGTTCGGGTCGCTCGACCGTTGCGGGACGAGCGATCCGGGCACCGCGGCGATGGCGAGCAGCAGCAGCAGGAAGAGCGCCGTGCGCATGCTCGTGAGCTGACGCCAGAAGAAGCGGAGCCAACCGACGAACCCGAGCTTCGGCTGGTTGATGCCGTCGGCCGGAGCCGGTGCGGCAGAGTCGATGTGATCAGAGGGGCGTGACAAGGCCGCTCATCACCCCCTGCAACGAGTACATCCAAGCGGACCAGAGACCAGACACCATCAACACACCGATCACGATGAGGAGCACGCCGCCGATGATGTTGATCGTGCGGATGTGCCGTTTGAGGAACGCCAACGACCCCGTGACCCAACCGAGTCCGAGTGCGACGAGCAGGAATGGGATGCCGAGACCGAGGCAGTAGAACAGCCCGAGGAGCGCTCCGCGCCACGCGGAGCCGCCCGAGAGGGAGAGCGCGCTGATCGCGGTGAGCGTCGGGCCGAGGCAGGGCGTCCAGCCGATGGCGAAGACGAAGCCGAGCAGCGGCGCGCCGGCGAGGCCGGTGGCGGGTGCCCAGCTGGTGCGCACCGTGCGCTGCAGCCGGGAGAACTGGCCGATGAAGATGAGCCCCATGAGGATGACGACCGCACCGAGGACGCGGGTGATGACGCCCTCCCACTCGACGAACCAGGCGCCGATCGTCCCGACGAACGCCGCGATCGCCACGAACACGACGGTGAAGCCGAGGATGAAGAGACTGACGCCGAGCAACACGCGCCGGCGACCCGCACCGGAGCGCCCTTCCTCGACCGTCGTCATGCCGCCGACGTATCCGAGGTAGCCGGGGACGAGCGGCAGGACGCACGGCGAGAGGAAGGACAGCAGACCGGCCGCGATGGCGATCGGGATCGCCACGAGGAGCTGGCCGCCGTAGACGAGCTCGCCGGGGGTCACTCTGGGGCGCTCTCGGCGATCGTGTCGCGGATGAGGGTGTCGAGGATGGTGCGGTCCTGCAGCTGCCCGAGGATGCGTGCGGCGACCCGACCTTGGGCGTCGAGGACGATGGTGGTCGGCACCGCGTTCGGCGGGACGCTGCCCGTGAAGGCGAGCTTCGCCTCCCCGCTGTCGACGTCGAGGATGGAGGGGTAGGTGATGCCGAAGGTGCCGTTGAACGCCTTCGCGGTGTCTGCGGTGTCGCGGACGTTGACCCCGATGAAGGTGGCGCCCTGGTCGGTGTACGCCTCGTTGAGCGCCTGCAGATCCTTCGCCTCCGCGCGGCAGGGTGCGCAGGCGGCGTACCAGAAGTTCACGACCATGACCTGGCCCGCGTGGTCCGCGGAGGAGATCTGCTCGCCGTCCTCGCCGACGCCCGAGAAGCTGATCGACTCGCCACGGTCGTCGAGCGCGACCTCGGTCACGCTGCCGTCGCCCGCGACGTACCCCTTGCTGCTGCCCTCGCGATACTGCTCGGCGAGCGGATCGCTCCCGCACGCCGTGAGCAGGAGCGCCCCGACGGCCAGCACGGCGGCGACGGCCAACGTCCTCGATCGGCGGGCCATCAGACGGCCCCGACATCGGTCGCACCGGACGAGAGACGAGCCGCCGGATCGACGTAGCCGACCTCGACGAAGCCCTGCTCGGTCCGCTCGAAGCTGGTGATGCTCGACAGGGCGCACCGTCGCTTCCGCGGGTCGTGCCGATAGGGCGCCCCGACCACAGAGCTGTGCAGCATCCAGATGGGCAGCTGGTGGCTGACGATGACCACGTCGCCGGACGGCGTCGCGCGCCAGGCGTCCTCGACGGCCGCGGTCATGCGGTTGACGATCGACGCGTACGGCTCACCCCAGCTCGGGCGGGACGGGTTGCGGAGCTTGGGCCAGTTGAGCGGGTTCTTCAGGGCGCGGCTCATGCGCTTGCCCTCGAACTCGTTGAACGGTTCGATCACGCGCGGCTCGGCGACGACGGCGAGCCCGAACGCGGCGGCGACCGGCGCGGCGGACTCCTGGGTGCGCTGCAGCGGGGACGCGTAGAGCGCGCCCACCGTGCGATCACGGCTCACGAGGTCGTCTGCGGCGGCCTGTGCCATGCGCTCACCGAGCTCGGACAGTCGGAATGCGGGGAGTCGACCGTAGAGCACACGAGAAGGATTGTGCACCTCGCCGTGACGCACGAGATGGATCTGGTCGGCTACCACCCTCCAAGTGTACGTTTCCCCAAGCTGCGGATTCACCGTGACCTCCGTCCAGGTCCGAGCCACGAGCGACGGCTAAGCTGTCGGGGTGAGTGAACGCGTCGTTGTGAAGAACCTGGCCGCCCTGTCCGACGGTCCCGTCACCGTCTCCGGATGGGTCGAGACCGTCCGCGACCAGAAGAAGGTGCAGTTCGTCGTCCTCCGCGACGAGAGCGGCGCCGTCCAGCTGGTGAACCCGGCCGTCCGCGAGGTCGACCCGGAGGTCGAGGGCTCCGCCGACCGCCTCGCCACCACCGAGGCGATCTCCGCCCTCGCGCACGGCTCCTTCATCACCGTCACCGGCGAGCTCAAGCACGACGAGCGCGTCAAGCTCGGCGGCATCGAGGTCAAGGTCGCCACGCTCGAGGTCGTCACCGCCGCCAACCCCGAGACGCCGATCGCTGCGGACTCCTCGCTCGACAAGCGGCTCGACTGGCGCTTCCTCGACCTGCGCCAGCCGAAGCAGGCACTGATCTTCCGCATCCAGACGACGTTCGAGCACGCACTGCGTCAGTACTGGATCGACAACGACTTCATCGAGATCCACACCCCGAAGCTCATGGCGAGCGCGAGCGAGTCGCGCGCCGAGCTCTTCGAGGTCGACTACTTCGAGGGCAAGGCGTACCTCGCGCAGTCCCCGCAGTTCTTCAAGCAGATGGCGCAGTCCGCCGGCTTCGGCAAGGTGTTCGAGGTCGGACCCGCATTCCGCGCCGACCCGTCGTTCACCAGCCGACACGCGACCGAGTTCACGAGCGTCGACGCCGAGATCAGCTGGATCGAGTCCCACGAGGACGTCATGCAGCTGCACGAGGAGCTCCTCGTCGCCGGCTTCACGGCGGTCAAGGACAAGCACGGCGAGCAGATCTCGGAGCTCTTCGGCATCGAGCTCGAGGTCCCGTCGCGTCCGTTCCCGCGCATCCCGCTGGCCGAGGCCAAGCGCATCGTCGCCGAGCGCGGCTACGAGATCCCCCGCGCCGACGACGACATGGACCCCGAGGGCGAGCGTCAGATCGCGGCCTACGTCAAGGAGACGTTCGGTCACGACTTCGTCTTCCTGACCGACTACGCGTCGAGCATCCGGCCGTTCTACCACATGCGCAACGCCGAGGACGGCTCGCTCACGAACAGCTACGACCTCATCTACAACGGCGTCGAGATCTCCACGGGCGCGCAGCGCGAGCACCGCGTCGACGTCCTCGTCGAGCAGGCCAAGGAGAAGGGTCTGGAGCCCGAGGAGCTCGAGTTCTACCTCGACTTCTTCCGCTACGGCGTCCCGGCGCACGGCGGCTTCGGCATGGGCCTCGCCCGCGTGCTCATGCTCATGCTGCACGAGACCTCCATCCGTGAGGTCACCTACCTGTTCCGCGGCCCGACCCGCCTCGCCCCGTAACCCCGCAAGAAGGACGCCATGCAGATCGTCATCCTGTACGGGACCGAATCCGGCAACGCCGAACGCCTCGCCGGCGACCTCGGTAAGGCCATCGGCTCACAGCACCAGTGGCGCGTCGTCGACCTCGGCGACGTCGACCCCGCGGAGCTGTCGGCCGACGAGATCCACATCTTCATCACGTCGACGTACGGCGACGGCCTCCTCGGTGAGACCGGCCAGATCTTCTACGAGGCGCTCGAGGAGTCCGACGTGGAACTCGACGGGCTCCGGTACGCCATCTTCGGGCTGGGCGACAGCAGCTACGAGGACACGTACAACCAGGGCAGCTCGCTGCTCGACGCCCTGCTCACCGAGCACGGCGCGACCCGGTTCGGTGAGTTCGGTCTGCACGACGACGGCGGGTTCGAGCGCAAGAAGGACGTCGCGCTCGCCTGGCTGCCCGGCGTGCTCGCCGCAGCAGAACAGCTCTGACCACCGCTCTGGTGCGAGCCCGGACGCGACGGTAGCGTGACTCGCACCGACCGTGCGGCGTCCGTCGCAGGTGGGCGAGGGGTGTAGGCCAGATGAACGCGACCGCCGAATCCGTGGTCCTGCGCCTTCGTGCGGCGGGGTGCGTCTTCGCCGAGGACGAGGCGGCTCTCCTCCTCGCCGAATCGGATGATCCGGATCGACTCGAACGGATGGTCGCGGCACGGGTCGCCGGCCGGCCGCTCGAGCATGTCCTCGGCTGGGTCGCGTTCCGGGGCCGCCGGGTTGTCGTCGAGGACGGGGTCTTCGTGCCGAGGCGACGCACCGAGCTCCTGGTCGACGTCGCCCTCCCGCGCCTCCGGAAGGATTCGGTGGTCGTCGAGCTCTGCTGCGGTGCCGCGGCCGTCGGGAGTGCGCTCCTCACCGAGGCGCCCGGCCCCATCGATGTCTGGGCGTCGGACATCGACCTCGCCGCGGTGGACTGCGCACGGCGCAACGTCGAGCCGCTCGGTGGGCACGCCCTGCTCGGAGACCTGTTCGACGGGCTACCCCGAGCGCTCGCGGGGCGCGTCGATGTCCTGCTCGCGAACGCCCCCTACGTCCCGACGGCGTCGATGGCGACGATGCCGCCCGAGGCTCGGGAGCACGAGGCCGTGATCGCGCTCGACGGCGGTGCCGACGGGCTCGACGTCCAGCGTCGGATCATCGCGCAGGCCCCGGACTGGCTCGCTCCGACCGGCGCCATCCTGATCGAGACGAGCGAACGTCAGGCTCCCGAGACCGCAACGCTCATGCGGGCGGCGGGCCTCACGGCGTCGATCGTCCGCGACGACGAGCTCGACGGCACCGTGGCCGTCGGCGTCATGGCCTGAGTCCTGCGGGCGCCGGGCTCAGTCGAGCTGGAAGTCGACCGCGGAGCGCTCGACCACGAGCTGGCGGACGATCTGCACCACGCGGACATGCTCCGGGTGGACCTGGTAGCGCTCCAAGGCTTCGAGGCTCGGGTAGTCGCCGACCAGCACGACGTCCCAGTTGCTCTCCGGGTAGGCGATGTTGCGTCCGACCTGGAGGCGCTCGATGTCGTCCGGCATGAACCCGGCGAGTGCCTCGAGTTCGGACTGCATCGTGGCGAACGCCGCGTCGCGCTCGGCCTCGTCCGTTGCTGCCAGCTTCCAGCTGACGATGTGGCGGATGGTCACTGGGCCCCCAAGGGTCGATGTGGATGGATGGTCGTGCGGATCAGTCGGCGAGCAGCGCGGACCGCAGGCGGTCGGGGTCGATGCGCCAGTAGTTGTGGACCCTGCCGTCGATGAGGACGACGGGGATCTCCTCCCAGTGGCGGTCGTGGAGCGCCGGATCGTCGAGGATCGAGAGCTCCTCGCGTTCGATCGTGGGGCCGTCGGACGGGAGGCCTGCGACCACCTCGTCGATCACGGCTCGCGCGTCGTCGCAGAGGTGACAGCCGGGCTTGCCGATGAGCGTGACGTGCAGAGTGGACACCTCCTCAACTGTACGGGGTGCTCGAGGCCGCAGCACGTCCAGAGATCCGACACGTGTGGTGTTTCTTCACGACATCTGGCACGATGCCGGAGTGATGATGCCGTTGAACCCAGGAACGAGAACCATAGGTGGCGTATCCACCCGACACAGACGCTCTGGCATGCGCCGGTCGAGGTCCGTTGTCATTGAGTGATGCCTACACATTCGGAAGCCGCGACCATCCTCGGCGAGCGGTTGCGGGCCGCCCGCAACGAGCGACAGCTGACCCTCGAGGACCTGGGCGTGTTGGCGGGGATGCACTGGACGAACATCGGCAAGATCGAGCGAGGGCAGGTGCACCCGAGCGTGGAGACGCTCGTCCGACTGAGTACCGCGCTCGACCTCGACCCGGCCCCGTTCATCACGGGCCTCAACGCGGACATGTACCCGGGCCGGGCGCACAAGCTGACGGCCCGCGACCTGCTGGCCGCTCGCCGCGACCAGGAACGCTGATCCGCGCATCGGAGACCACTCCCCTCCACCGGATGGCGTCCGTCAGAAGGTGACCCGCCAGAGGTACTGGTGACCGCCGGGACGGAACCAGGACACCTGCACACTGGTCGCGCGGGCCAACTCGGTGCCCAACACCTCGAACTCCAGAGCGCTGCCAGGCGTCAGGCGACACGGTTCCAGTGGGGCGAGGAGTCCGGGCCCGTTCAGGCGCAGCACGACCCAGTGCACGGCTTCGTCACCGACGTTCCGGAGTCGATAGCGAGGCGCGTCGTCTCGTTCGACGACGAACGGCACCCGGTAGGCGAGCTCGCGTCGGTTGCGGCGGGCGGTTGGAGGAAGATCGCGGGTCATGCGAACACCGTACGAAGGACCGCCGACGATCTCGGGCCGACGGATCGCGTGCCGCGACGCGCTGTGGATCAGTCCCCTCCGGCCTCGCCTGTGGAGGAACCTCGACGCCGCTCGACCCGCGGGGATCCCACGCCACGACCGGCGACGAGACGATCACCTCGACAACGCCAGAAAGCGCCGTACCCCATTGGGCAGGCGCTTCCGGTGGACGAAGAGTCGTCAGGCGCTCCGAACGGAGCAGCCGGCTACTTCTTGTTGCGGCGCTGGTGACGGGTCTTGCGAAGCAGCTTGCGGTGCTTCTTCTTCGCCATACGCTTGCGGCGCTTCTTGATAACAGAACCCACGGATTTACCTCACAGAATTGGGGGGCTTGGCCGCAGGGATCGCGACCGAAGAGAACAAGTCTTGTTGCCAGTCTAGCCGATTGCAGCGCGCGTCGTTCACACGCCGTACGCCTGCAGGCTGCTAGGAGCGGGGAACGCCTCAGCCGGCGTCGGCGACCGGGCGCTGCCGGACGGCGTCGACGGCGGTCTCCGGCACTCGGAACGACTTCCCGAACCGGATGGCCGGGAGCTCCCCCGAATGCACCAGGCGATACACGGTCATCTTGGACACCCGCATCATCTCGGCGACTTCGGCCACGGTGAGGAAGCGGACGTCGGCAGTGTCCTGCGTCATCGAACCCCTCCTACGCCTCTGGAAACCTGCTTGAACGGCGCCCCGAGGACCGGAACGCCGCATGGCAACTCTAGAGGTCCGACGCCCGCCCTGTACATCCCCTGTGTGAACGGTATGCGAGGCCGGCCTAGGGGCGGAGCTTCTTCGTGACCGACTGCACCGCGTGGGTCACGTCCGCCGCGACCTTGCCGACCGATCCGGCGACCGCCTTGGCCTGGTCCGGCAGCGACAACGCCGCGAAATCGACACCGTCGTCCTGGTAGTCGACGCTGAGGAACGGGATGAGCCAGTCCTCCACGTCCTCGAGCGGCGCCGAGTCCAGGCTGTAGTAGCGGTGCTGGCCCTCCTCGCGCACCTCCACGAGCTCTGCTTCGCGCAGGACCTTGAGGTGCTTCGACACCGTCGGTTGGCTGAGGCCGAGCTGCGCGACGATCTCGGAGACGCTCGTCCCGGTGCCACCGTGCCGTTCGAGCAGCAGCGCGAGGATGTCCCGCCTGGTGGTGTCAGCGATCACGTCGAAAATGTCGGCCATGGTCCAACGATAGTGATGGAGCGCACGGAGTACCATTGCCTCCGGCGCAGTCCTGAGGTGTTGAGGGGTCAGATGAGCGGCAATGCCATGGGTCGTCGTCCCGAGATCATCGTGCGCCACGGCCTCGCGAGGGTCCGGGAGGCCGTCAGCGACTTCGCGGCGAAGTCGACCTCCCGGTTCGCCATCCTCGTGTTCAGCTTCCTGATCTTCGTCTTCACGATGCTGTTCTCACTCCCCATCGCGAGCGCCGACCGCCAGGTGACCCCGATCGCCGACGCGCTCTTCACCGCCGTCTCCGTCATCTGCGTCACCGGGCTCTCGACCGTCGACATGGCCACGCACTGGTCCCTCTTCGGTCACGTGCTCGTGTTCATCGGCGTCCAGATCGGCGCGCTCGGCGTCCTGACCCTGGCCTCGATCCTCGGGTTCGTGATCGCCCGACGACTCGGGCTCCGCCAGAAGCTCATGGCGGCGAGCGACACGAACCCCCTGCGGTCGCACCACGGCCCCGTCGCCGAGGGTCAGGCCGTCCGCCTCGGGGAGATCGGCAACCTGCTCGTCACCGTCGCCGTCAGCGCGCTCGTGATCGAGGCGGCACTGGCGGTCCTGCTCTTCCCGCGCATGCTGCTCGACGGCATCAACCCGTGGGACGCCGCCTGGAACAGCGTCTACTACGCGGCCATGGCCTTCACGAACACCGGTTTCACGCCGAACGCCGAGGGCCTCGCGGCGTTCGAGAACGACTACTGGTTCCTCAGCATCCTCATGCTCGGGGTCTTCCTCGGCAGCATCGGCTTCCCGGTCATCTACGCGCTGAGCCGCAACTTCCGTCGGCCGAGCCGCTGGTCGCTGCACGTCAAGCTCACGCTCGTCACGACCATCATCCTGTTCTTCGCCGGAGCGCTCGCCTTCATCCTGCTCGAGTTCAACAACCCCGAGACCTGGAACAAGTGGAACCTCTGGGACACGATCTTCCAGGGGTTCTTCCTGTCGGCCATGACCCGGTCGGGCGGCTTCTCCACCGTGGACATCGGCGACCTCAACGGCTCGACCCTGCTCGTCGCCGACATGCTCATGTTCATCGGCGGCGGCTCTGCCTCGACCGCCGGCGGGATCAAGGTCACGACGCTCGCCGTCCTGTTCCTGGCGGCGTTCGCCGAGGCCCGCGGCCGCGAGGGTGTGGAGGTCTTCCGCCGGCGCATCCCGCAGGACGTGCTTCGCGTCGCCGTGAGCGTCGTCCTCTGGGGCGCGACGATCGTGGCCCTGTCCACGATCGTCATCCTGCAGATCACCAAGGCTCCGCTCGACCACGTGCTGTTCGACGTCATCTCCGCCTTCGCGACCGTCGGGCTGAGCACCGGCCTCGTCGCGGACCTGCCCGACGCCGGGGTGTACGTCCTCGCCGTCACCATGTTCCTGGGCCGCGTTGGTACAGTGACACTCGCTGCAGCCGTGGCCGCGAGTCAGAGCGGCCAGCTGTTCAAACGTCCCGAAGAGAGGCCCATCGTTGGTTGACCGCATCAAGCACGACGCCCCGGTCCTCGTCATCGGACTCGGTCGGTTCGGTGCGGCCTGCGCCGGCGAACTCGACCGGCTCGACCGCGAGGTGCTCGCGATCGACGACAACTCCGACCTCGTGCAGAAGTGGTCCGACCGGGTCACGCACACCGTGCAGGCCGACGCGAAGAACATCGAGGCGCTCCGGCAGATCGGCGCGCAGGACTTCTCGGTCGCGGTCGTCGCGGTCGGCTCCTCGATCGAGGCGAGCGTGCTCATCACCGCCAACCTCGTCGACCTCAAGATCCCGCAGATCTGGGCCAAGGCCGTCTCGCAGTCGCACGGCAAGATCCTCGCCCGGGTGGGGGCGAGCCACGTCATCTACCCCGAGCGCGAGGCCGGCGAACGCGTCGCCCACCTCGTGTCGGGCCGCATGCTCGACTTCATCCAGTTCGACGACGACTTCGCGCTCGTCAAGATGTACCCGCCGAAGCCCATCCGCGGGCTGAACCTGACGGAGTCGGGTGTCCGGACGAAGTACCGGATCACCGTCGTCGGGGTGAAGTCACCGGGGAAGCCCTTCACCTACGCGACCGCCGACACCGTCGTGTCGAACCACGACCTCATCATCGTCTCCGGCACGTCGGCCGACATCGAGCGCTTCGCCTCGCTCGAGGGCTGAAGCCCCCTCAGCTCAGGCTGCGCGCGTAACAGCGTGACTGCGGCTCGTCGACGTACGGCCCGAACGCCTCGATCAGGTGGTATCCCTCGCGCTCGTAGAACCGCATCGCGTCCGGCTGTTCCGTGCCGGTCTCGAGGAGGAGCTCACCGAGACCCAGCGACCGCGCTTCGTCCTCCAGTGCCCGCAGGAGCGCAGTGGCGACGCCGGTCCCCCGGGCCTGCTGCACGACGAACATGCGTTTGATCTCCGCCCGGTCCTCACCGAGCATCCGCAGGCCGCCGCAGCCCAGCGGGGTGTCGTCGACGTCGCTGGCGAGTAGGAAGAGCGTGATGTCGGCTGCGGTCGGCGGTGTGCCGGGTTCGTGATCGTCGCTCCCGTAGCGGGCGTCGAGTTCGCGGCGCTGGGCGGCCCGCAGCGCGGTGCCCGCCTCGTCATCCCAGGCCACCCGGCTGATCCTGATCGTCATTCGCGTTCTCCAGTCATTCCGTAACAAGCATTACGGTAACATCGGTTCCGAGGTGATCACGACATGGCAAGAACCAAGGACCCAGCGGCCCAGGCGCGGATCTCGCGCGCGGTCTGGGAGGTGCTGGGCGAACGCGGGCCGCACGGGTTGACCCTCCGCGCGGTCGCGGAGCGGGCCGGGTGCACGACCGGCCTCGTCCTGCATCGCTTCCCCGACAAGCGCGCGCTGCTGCTGCACGCTCGCGATCTGCTCCACGAGCGGACGGCCGCGCGGACCGAGGCGCTCGAAGCCGCGGCCGCGACCCCGCGTGACGCCCTGCGCGCCGTCCTCCGGCAGGCCCTGTCCCTCACGGACGAGACGCGCCAGGAGGCACGGGTCTGGCTCGGTTACCTCGCGGCGGCACTCGACGACGCGGTGCTCGCCGAACGGCACCGTGCGGGTCACGGCGTGTTCGTCGCGCGCACCCGCCGCCTCGTGTCCGAGATCCGCCCCGAGCTCACCGAGGCCGAGGTCGCCGCGACGGCCACCGCCGTCGTCGGATTCATCGAGGGCGTCAGCACTTTGAGCACAGCCGACGACGACCACTACGACGCCGCTGCCCAGGTCGCCGCGCTCGACCGGCTGCTGCTCGTCCTCGGGCTCGACGAGACGAGCGGCGAATGATCGTCGTGGAACGCCGGGCCGATGCTCCGGCCCATCGGCGAGATCGCTTCGCCGAGCTGCTCGAGGAGTACCACCGTCGGACCGAGCACGAGAAACTCCTCGGCCGAGAGCCGCGTCCGGACGAGCCCGCTCCGACGACCACCCTCCCCGACCGCTACCGGGCCGAGATCACCGACCCGGGCACGGCCTTCGCCTCCGAGGAGGTCCTCCTGGCCGTCGAGGACGACCGGGTGCTCGGCTGCGTCGTCCTGACGGAGGGCCCGTCGCCGGAGCTCAAGCGACTCTGGGTCGACCCGCGCGCCCGTCGCCGGGGCGTGGCCGCAGCCCTGCTCGAGGCTGCGACGACCGTCTCCCGGCAGCGGGGCGACGTCGCCGTCCGTCTCTCCGTGTGGCACTGGCGCTCCGCCGCGATCGCGCTCTACCGGCGGTCCGGCTTCGTCGCGGTCGCGTCCTGGGACGGCAGACCCGGCCTCGACTGCTTCGTGCGGTCCTTCGACTGATCGGATCGCCGCCGTCAGGACGCCGACAGCTCCTCGGCGCGTGCGATGGCGGCTGCCGCAGCACGGTCGAACGTCTCGCTGAAACCCGCCTCGGCGAGCACGGCGAGCGCCCGCTCCGTCGTCCCCTTGGGGCTCGTGACGTTGATCCGCAGCTGCTCGGCGCTCTCCCCCGTCGTCGCGAGGAGTTCCGTCGCGCCGCGGAAGGTTCCGTCGACCATCACGGACGCCTGCTCGGGGGTGAATCCGAGGCCGATCGCCGTGCGGGTCAGTTCCTCGATGAGGTAGTAGACGTACGCCGGACCGGAACCGGAGATGGCGCTGAGGGCGTCGATCTTCGATTCGGGGATGACGACCACCTGGCCGACGGTCTCGAAGAGCGCGGTGACGACGGCGAGGTCGTCCTCGCTCGACCGGGTACCCGGCGCGAGCCCGGTGACGCCGAGCCCCACGTAGGACGGGGTGTTCGGCATTGAACGCAACACCGAGACCGAGGTCGGCAGGGCGGCCTCGAAGGCCGCACCGCGGATGCCGGCGGCGAGGCTCACGACGATCGTGCCCGGCTGCAACGCGTCGGCGATCTCGGCGAGGAGGTCGGCGACCAGGTAGGGCTTCACGCCGATCAGGACGATCTTCGCCGCGGCTGCCGCCCGTCGGTTGCCGTCGGCGTCCTGCTCGAGGGCGATCGAGGTGACGCCCGGCAGCTCGGCGAGAGCCTCCGCCTTGGCGATGGTCCGGTTCGTCACCGTGATGCCACCGTCGACCTCGACACCCGGCTGGACGAGACCGCGGAGGATGGCCCCTCCCATCGAACCGGCTCCGAGGATGGCGATGCTGGGCAGGCTGATCGTTTCACTCACCCTGCGAGTCTAGGCACCTGCATGCTCGGCGGCACGTGCGCGGCCGACTCAGTCGGCGAGGCAGGCGCCCGACGGGACCGCGGACTGCAGTGACCCGGCGAGCGCGACGACGGGCAGGACCTCGTCCATCGCCAGCGCGTAGCCGACCGGCGCGGAGTTCGCATCGCGGGCGAAGATCACGCCCGCCACCTCACCGGACTCGGTGAGCAGCGGGCCACCGGAGTTGCCCGGCTGCACCGTCCCGGACAGCGTCACGACCTGACGGCTCGTCGGGTTGTTCCCGCTGATGTCGGCGACGAGGCTCGGCCCCACCACGATGACCTGCGCGCCACCGGCCGTGTACGGGCCGCCGAACGGATACCCGGCGACGACGGCGTTCGATCCGGGCGCCGGATTCGGTGCGAGCGGCAGCGATCGGGCGCCGAGGTCGTCGACGCGGATGACGGCGAGGTCGTCGACCGGGTCGAAGTAGACGATCCGCCCTTCCCGAGGCATGGACCCCGGGACCTCGACGACCGGGTTCGTCACGCCGGCGAGGACGTGCGCGTTCGTCATGACCAGGTCGTCGGCGAAGACGAAGCCGCTTCCGGTGAGGCTCCGCGAGCAGGACTCGGCGGTGCCGCTGATGCGCACCACGGACGCGGAGGCCGTCTGCAGCGCCGGCGTCGAGGTGTCGAGCTGCGGGGCGGCGGGTACGTCCGCGGTTCCGCCGAACGCCTCGATGACGCGTTGGGCCCCACCGTCGACCACCGTGGAGCGGAGCTGCGCGAGCGTGCTCTTCACCTCCACGGGCGTGACGCGGTCGATCGTGCCGATCACCGCGGACGACCCGACCGCCTGGGCGAGTAGCGGGATGCCGAGGGAGCCGACACCGAGTGCCGCGGTCACGAGGACGAGCGCGGTGACGACGAGGTTGAGGGCGGCGCCGAGCAGCCGTTCCAGACCGCGCAGCGGGGTCTTGCGGACGACGGAGCCGATGGCCCCGCCGATGAACGCACCGATCGTGTAGCCGACGGCGAGGACGACCACCGCCGCCGCGACCGCCGCCCAGCCACGCCAGGCCGCGTCCGGCACCCACGAGGCGACGAGCGGGATCGCGAAGAACGCGCCGACCCCGCCGGCCGCCAGCCCGACGAGCCCGCCGAGGCTCCCGAGGAGCCCCGCACGCCACCCGCGGATCAGGAAGCCGATCAGGACGACGACGAGGATGATGTCGAGGATCACGCCGGGTTGCATCCTGCGATCCTGCCATCACCCGCCGACAACGGGCTCCGGAAGTGCTGGGAGCAGCCGCATCCGGTCAGCGATCCTGTCGACGCATGGAGATCTCCGGGGCCGCCTGCGCCCTCAGGAGGCTCCGACGCCGTCCGCGCCCCGGAAGAAGTCGGTGAGGAGCGTCGAGCAGCGCTCGGCCTCCACGCCCGCGTAGACCTCGACGCGGTGCTGCAGTCGCCGGTCGCGCAGGACGTCGTAGACGGATCCGACCGCACCGGCCTTCTCGTCCCAGGCCCCGAAGACGACCCTTGGGATCCGGGCGGCGAGGATGGCGCCGGCGCACATCACGCAGGGCTCGAGCGTGACGACGAGCGTCAGCTCCGTGAGGTGCCAGTCGTCGAGCGCGGCCGCGGCAGCCCGGATGGCGACCACCTCGGCGTGGGCGGTCGGGTCGGTGTGCAGCTCGCGCTCGTTGCGCCCGACGGAGACGACCGTGCCGTCCGGGGCGACGAGGACCGCGCCCACCGGGACGTCGTCGCTGGCGAGGGCCGCCTCGGCCTCGGCGACGGCGAGGTCCATCCACACGGCGAACTCGGCCGGTGCGTGCATCCGTCATCTCCCCGAAATCCTGGTCGCCGCGCGAGCGACTAGATTGATCGTATGCGAGTGCACGTAGCCGACCACCCACTCATCACCCACAAGCTCACGGTGCTGCGCGACAAGACGACACCCTCACCGGTGTTCCGTGCCCTCACCGAGGAGCTCGTCACGTTGCTCGCCTACGAGGCGACGCGCGGCGTCACGGTCGAGGAGATCACGATCCAGACGCCCGTCACCGAGACGGTCGGCGTCAAGATCAGCGAGCCGCGTCCGCTCGTGGTCCCGATCCTGCGGGCCGGCCTCGGCATGCTCGAGGGCATGGTGAAGCTGCTCCCCACCGCCGAGGTGGGCTTCCTCGGCATGGTGCGCAACGAGGAGACCCTCGAACCCACCACCTACGCGGAACGCCTCCCCGACGACCTGTCCGACCGCCAGTGCTTCGTGCTCGACCCGATGCTCGCGACCGGTGGCTCGCTCGCGGCTGCCATCGACTTCCTCTTCCAGCGCGGTGCGATGCACGTCACCGCCATCTGCCTGCTCGCCGCCCCCGAAGGGCTCGAGCGCCTCGAGGCCGAGACGGCCGGCAAGGACGTCACGATCGTCCTGGGCGCCCTCGACGAGAAGCTCGACGAGAACGGGTACATCGTCCCCGGGCTCGGCGACGCCGGCGACCGCCTCTACGGCGTCGTCTGACCCCTGCTCCCGCCGACATGAGGCGGATCGTCGTCCATCCCCGTGCTGGACGACGATCCGCCTCATCTCAGTTGTGCCGCCAGCTGGCAATCCCCGAGTAACAGAACGTCATCTTCCGCTCGCACTTGACAGGATCCGGGGGATTCCTGTTGTATTGCGGACTATGACGACCAACGCGCCCACCCTGACCTCCTTCGAGGCCCCTGGGAACGCCGGCATGATGATGCCCGGCCGCGCTGTCATGTGCTGTCGAATGTGTCGCTGATCCGACTCCTCCAGCACCGGTAGCGATCCATATGGATCCGCTCCACTGCTCCCAGCACCTCCGAGTCCGCCGCTCCCCCACCAGGTGAGCCGACTCCCGGACGCACCCCGTCCGCACCCGGCCGACGCGCCACTTCCCGGATCGCGGGACCGCAACTGCCCACCGGCAAGCGGGATCACCCCGAGCGCACCGCGCACGATCCGTCGCAGCATCATCACTCCCGAGGACTTCGCACCCATGTCTCTTGCAGCCGTTCAGACCACCCGCCCCGCCCGCCAGCTCGCCGCCGTCGAGGACGCACCTCGGGCCGCGACCCCGCACGTCCGTGCCGTTCCGGCCGGCCCCGAAGCCCGAGGCTTCGTCCTCTACGTCGGCCTCGACGAGGCGAAGGCGGCGGCCGCCGGCACGAGCCTCGGTGAGATCGTCGAGGCCATCAAGGCCCTGACCGCCCAGTTCGCCCCGGAGGCCGAGACGCACGCAGCCGTCGCACTGGCCCCGCGCGGTGCCGGCGGCCGCGACCTCGACGTCGTCCGGCTCGCCCTGCAGGACCCCTCGGCACTCGCGGCCCACCGTGACGAGGTCGACGAGGAGGAGCAGGACCGTGCCCACGCGGGTGTCGTCGTCGACATCTCCCGGAAGCGCCTCGTCCTCGACAACGAGGCCGCGCCGCTCACGTACAAGGAGTTCGAGCTCCTCCAGTACCTCGTCCTCCGCGAGGGACGCACGATCGAGCGCGCGGAGCTCATCTCCTCGCTGTGGCGCGCCGGCGACGACGAAGAGGTTCCGAACGAGCGGACCATCGACGTCCACGTTCGTCGCCTCCGCGCCAAGCTCGGCCGCTACGAGGACATCGTCCGCACCGTGCGCGGTGTCGGCTACCGCTTCGACCGCCACGCGGACGTCTCGATCCGCTACGCCAGCACCCCGTCGCCCGACCTGTTCTGAGCCGGTTCGGCGGCCCCACCGACGAGACGACGGGCCCGGTGCGTGGGTGTTCCACTCATCGGGCCCGTCGAAGGTTCTGCGTCAGATGACGCGGGGCTTCTTCGGCTTGTCGCCGGGAGCCGGGACCGGTCGCATCGCGAGCTTCCAGACGCCGAACACGGCCACCGCTCCGGCGACGACGAACAGCACGAGGGCGTACCAAGGGGCGCTCGAAGCCTCGCCCAGCACCACGATGCCGATGCCGACCGCGACGAGCGGGTCGACGACGGTGAGTCCGGCGACCACGAGGTCCGGCTGCCCGCTCTGGTGCGCCTTCTGGACGAAGAAGCCACCGAGCCCGGCGGCCACGAGCAGGCCGATGATGCCGACGACGGTGAGCCCCTCGAAGTTCTGCGTGATCACCCGGTTGATGACCACCTTCGCGAGCGTGACGACGAAGCCGTACAGCACACCGGCCGCGACCACGTAGAAGACGGTGTGCAGCTTCCGTCGCCACAGGGCGTACGCCGCCGCGAGTGCAGCGGTCACGACCGCGAGCATGATGAGGATGATGATGAGCTGCGGCTGACGGATCGGCTCCTCCACCGCGTACAGCGCCGCGACGATCACGAAGAGACCGATACCGGCGACGCAGAGCACCATCGCGCGGGTCTGCTCCTTCGTGATCTTGACCCGGGTGACCCTGGCGTTCAGGAGCGCCGTGATCACGAGGGCGATCGCCCCCAGGGGCTGCACGACGATGAGCGGAGCGAAACCGAGCGCGACGAGCTGGAACACGATCGCCAGGCCGAGGAGCAGCGTCCCGATGAGCCAGGACGGACGCCCGAGGAGCTGCGGCAGCTGCTTCAGACCGAAGGCCGAGGACGCCGCCTCCACCTTGCCGACACCGCGGGACTGCAACTGCGTCCCGACCGCGAGGAAGAACGCTCCGACGAGCGCGATCGGGATGCCGATCGCCTGGTACGGCGTGACACTGATCGTGGGGATGTCGATGTCGACCGCAGTGCGGGCGGACTGCGCGACGACACCGGCTGTACCCGACAGCAGCAGGGCGCCGGCCGCAAGGGCCGGGAACGACGTGGCCGCCATCACTTCGCCGCCGCACTCGTGCCGACGGCCGCCGTCTCGGCGTCACCGAGTTTGTTCTCCGGTACCACTTTGGAGTCCTGGCTCGGGAAGACGACCTTCTGCACGATGATGATGATCGACGCGGCGACCGGGATCGCGACGAGGGCTCCGAGGATGCCGCCGAGGGCGCCGCCACCGAACGCCGCGATCACGACGAGGGCTCCTGGGACGGCGACCGCCTTGTTCATGATGCGCGGGCTGAGGAAGTACGCCTCGATCTGCATGTAGATCAGGTAGTAGATGATCGCGATGAGTGCCGTCACCGGCGAGACGAAGAGGCAGAGCGCACTGTTCACGATCGAGGCGCTGAGTGTGCCGACGAGCGGGATCATCGATCCGATGAACGCCAGCAGGGCGAGCAGCGGCGGGAACGGCGCTCCGATGATGCTCAGGAAGATGAAGCTCAACACACCGTTGACCAGGGCGAGTCCGACCTGTCCGACCACGTATCGCCCGACGGCCTGGGTGATCTCCTCGAGCACCTGAGCGAAGCCCTCGCGGCGGTAGGCGGGGAGGAATCGGTACGTGACGGCCTTCATCGACCGCAGGGAGGCGAGGAAGTAGAGGGTCAGGATGAGGACGATGATCGAGCCGGTGATGCCCGACGCGACCCCCGCTCCGACCGCGACGATGCCGCCACCGATGTTCAGCAGGTTGTTGGGGTCCTTGAGGAACGAGAACGCGTCGTTGAGCGCCGAGTCGATGTCGAGCGTGTTCCCGATCGTGTTCTGCACCCACGCGACGAAGTCACTGTTGAGGAACTGCTGGGAGATCCGGGGGTAGTCGCTCACGAAGTTCGAGATCTGCGTCACGAGCAACGGCACGATGGCGAAGATGATCCCGACGAACGCGCCGATCACGGCGAGGAAGACGACGGCGATGGCGAGGCCGCGCGGCAGCTTCTGCTCGAGCCATGACACGAGCGGGTCGAGGCCGAGCGCGATGAAGAGCGCGACGCCGACGTAGATCAGCGTGGTGCTGAGCTGCGAGACGATGCTCCCGATCACGAGCGCGACGAGGACGCCGATGCCACCCACGAGTCCGATCCGGAACGCGTTGATACGGACGCTCGGAGCCGACGGCTGGAGGGCGGCGACCACGGCGGCCGACGGCGGGGAGGATGCGGCGGCCTTCGCCGCACGCTCCTGCTTGGCTTCCTGGTGCTTGGCGCGCCTGGCTTCGCGTTCCTCCGGGGTGGAGGAGAACCCGGGCAACCGGAGTTTGGGGGTCTTCATGGTGCGGTCTCCTCGGTGATGATGCCGTCGTGGTGCTGGGGGCGTTCACATGGACCGCCGCTCTGTGCCTACAGTAGTGAGACGGAGCCCGACCCGCTGATGTCACGGTCCGGTACGACGAAATCGGCGGAAGTCGTCTCGGGCCGGAACAGAGAGGTGGTGCGACGGTGGGAGCTGATCCAGTGCGCACATCGGCCGGCCTCCTCGACCAGGCGACCGACCGCACCCTCGTCGAACGGTGCGTCGACGGCGACACCCGCGCGTTCCAGGTGCTCATCACGCGCTACGGCCGGATGATGAAGGCGTACGCCGTGCGACTCACGCGTTCCTCGGCGGACGGCGACGACGTCGTCCAGGAGGCGCTCATCTCGGCCTGGAAGCGGATCGACACGCTCGAGGACGGCGCGATGGTCAAGAGCTGGCTGATGCGCATCGTCAGCCGTCGGGCGATCGACCTCATGCGGCAGCGCAAGGACACCGAGTCGACCGACGACGCCATCATCGAGGCCCCGGAGCGCGACGGACCCGAACGGAAGGCCGAGGCATCGTCGCAGCTGGGAGCACTGTCAGCAGCACTCGACAGACTGCCGCACGGACAGCACCAGGCTTGGGTGCTCCGAGAGATCGGCGGATACTCGTACGAGGAGATCGCCGAACAACTGGGGCAGAGCGTCGCCAGCGTCCGAGGGAGTCTCGCACGGGCTCGGGCGACACTGGTCAAGGAGATGGAGGGGTGGCGATGAACACCGATATTCCGGGCCCCGGACCGGGTGAGCCGGGCGGCTGCGCGCACGGCATCGACGCCCTCACGGATTACCTCGAACGCGACATGCTGCCGGCCGACCCGTCGATCGACGACTCACCGGAATGCCAGCGGATCCTCCGGTCGCTTCGACGTGTCCGCGCGCTGGCCACGCCCTTGCGGGAGGCGGACGAGGCGGCGGTCACCGCGCTCGACCAGGACTGGATCCGCGGGATCATGGAGAACATCGGCCGCGAGGCGAAGGCCGGGCGCGACATCCCGTTCGCCGCATCCGACGACGACGCGGCGCTCGTCATCACGGAGGGCACGGTCCGCGGGCTGGTCCGCGGTGCCGGCGACCGCACCCCCGGCGTGCTCGTGGGTCGCTGCGTGCTCGAGGGCGACGTCACCGTGATCGGCGAACCGATCATGCTCCATGTCACCGTGAGCATCGGTTGGGGCAAGTCGGTCGCCGAGACGGTCTCGCTGTTCCGCGAGGAGGTCGCAGCCAGCCTCCAGCAGCACACGGACCTCGTCGTGGCTGGACTCGACATCGTCGTCGACGACCTGCACTTCGAGGCCGACGAGATCGGAGAGGCGGGGGACGATGCATGACCTGACGGAGACGGACGACGATCTCGGAGCGCTCGCGAGCTCACTCGACGACGTGGTGCTGGCGGTACCGGGCGTCGACGGGTTGACCGCCGTCGAGCCCACACTGCTCCGGGCCGCCAAGGAGGGCGTCGGTGCGCTGCTCGGCTCGCCCGACCAGCAGGCACGGGTGAGCGTCAGGCGCGTCAGAGGTGTCCTGACCGTCCACACCAACATCTCCGTGGCAGCTGAGGCGACCTCCCCTGCCGTCGCGCAGGCGGTCCACCGCGCCATCGCGGACCGGCTCCCCTCGTCCCCCGGCGAGGGCGCTCCGTCCATCACCGTCCGCGTGATCGACGTCGTCCCGAGCGGCTCCCAGGACTGACCCGACGGCAGGGTCCCCGCTGCGACAGGAACGCGGATCGGCTTGCGTCCGGCTTCCAGGGGTTCGTCCTGCGTTCGCGCTCCGCGCTGGTAGCGCACTCGGACAACTCCCAGTAAAAATAACGTTCTGATAACTACCGCTCGTTACCGATCCGTTATATGGTTTTGGAACGTTGGTTGTTTTGCTGTGGCAGCTGACGGAATGTGATTGCAGGACACTCTTGGTGCAAGGGAAAGAGAGCCGGTCGTAGCCTCTGCGACCGGCTCTCGTCATGTCCGGAGACGATACGGATCGCAACCACCTCGTCCCGACGCGCGGCTCGACGTCCGTCCAGGATAGATTCAGGTGGTGGATCGTCGGACGGCAGCGGGAGCAGGTATGGACGAGAGGCGACTCGCGATCGCCGCGTGGGAGTCACTCTTCCGCGCGCAGGTCGACGTGATGCGCCACATCTCGCACGACTTCCCGAGCCACGGCATCTCACTCAACGAGTACGACGTCCTGCACACGATGTCGCGGGAGCCCGATCGTCGCATCCGTCTGCGCGACCTCAACTCGAGTGTGCTGCTCTCGCAGCCGAGCATCAGCCGTCTGGTCGATCGGCTCGTCGCGCGCGGGCTGGTCGGCAAGTGCCCCGACCCGGACGACGGCCGCGGCACCCTCGTCCGCATGACCGACGCGGGATACGAGGTCTACCGTGCGGTCGCCATCGCCCACGGTGCGACGATCGCCGAACGCGTGACCACCTCGCTCAGCCCGCAGGAGATGGCGACCCTCGCGGCGCTCAGCGACAAGCTCCGCGGAGCGTGAGCCGCGCCGACTGACCCGACGCGGACGGCCCCCACTGTCGTGTCCGATTTCCGCTCGTCCGACCCGGTGGCGCGTGTCAGACTCGGATCATGGACGACACCCGGAGCATGGACTTCGCCGAACGCTACCGCGCGATCCAAGCCCGCGACCAGCGCTTCGACGGGCAGTTCATCACGGCCGTGAGCTCCACGGGGATCTACTGCCGGCCGTCATGCCCGGCTCGGACCCCGAAGCCGGAGAACGTCACCTTCTACGCGACGAGCGCTGCAGCGCACGAGGCCGGTTTCCGCGCGTGCAAACGGTGCCTGCCCGAGGCCGTCCCGGGCACGCCCGCCTGGAACCTCGGTAACGACGTCGCCGCGCGCACCATGCGCCTCATCGCCGACGGCGTCGTCGAACGCGAGGGTGTCCCCGGGCTCGCCTCGCGTCTCGGGTACTCGAGCCGCCATCTGACAAGGATCCTCAGCGCCGAGCTGGGCGCGGGTCCACTCGCGCTGGCACGTGCCCACCGTGCGCAGGGTGCTCGACAGCTGCTGACCGGCACCGACCTCCCCTTCGGCGACATCGCCTTCGCCGCCGGGTTCTCGAGCATCCGGCAGTTCAACGACACGATGCGGGAGGTGTTCGAGCTCACCCCCGGTGAGCTACGCGCGAAACACCGGACGGTCGGCGAACACGCCCCCGGCTCGATCACCCTGACCCTGCCGTTCCGCCGCCCGTTCGACGCAGCGGGCGTCTTCGCGTGGCTCGCCCCACGGGCGGTGGACGGCGTCGAGCTCGCGGGCCCCGACCACTACGCCCGGCTCCTCGCCCTCCCCGGTGGCACGGCGTGGTTCGAAGTCCGGCAGGTCGGCGACGACCTCCGACTCACCGCCGAGGTGACGGACCTCGCCGACCTGCCGGTGCTCGTCTCGCGGGTCCGCCGGCTCTTCGACCTCGACGCCGACCCCACGTCCGCCGACGCCGTCCTCGCGACGGACCCGCGTCTCGCCGCCTCGGTCGCGGCCACACCGGGCATCCGACTCCCCGGGGCGGTCGACCCGGAGGAGATGCTGGTCCGGGCGATGGTCGGGCAGCAGATCACCGTGGCCGCGGCGCGCACCCAGCTCCGTCGTGTCGCGGACGAGGTGAGCACGACGGTCCCCGAACGACACGGACTGCACCGGCTCTTCCCGACGGCGACGCAGATCGCGAACGGCGGGGAGGCCGCACTCGTCGGGCCCCGAGCGCGGATCGACAGCCTGCTCGGCGTCGCGCGGGCACTCGTGTCCGGTGAACTCACGATCGGCTTCGGTGACGACCGTGACGAGCTCCGAGCCCGCCTGCTCGCCATGAAGGGGATCGGCCCGTGGACGGCCGACTACGTCAGCATGCGGGTGCTCGGCAACCCCGACGCCTTCCTGCCCGGCGACGTCGCCGTCCGCACGGGTGCGGGCCGGCTCGGTCTGCCCTCCGACGCGCGCACGCTCACCTCGAAAGCGGACGCCTTCGCCCCATGGCGCTCCTATCTCTGCCTCCACCTGTGGAAGGCGGCCTCCACACCGGCACCGTCCTCCGCACCATCAGCCCTCGAGAAAGGTCCAGCAGCATGACCACCATCATCTCCAGCACGAGGATCCGCCGCGGTGACGGTCACGCGTCCGGCGCACTGCTCACCGCGACCAGCCAGACCGTCGACACCCCGGACGGCCCCTTCACGATCCTCGCGCGCGAGGACGGGGCGGTGCTCTCCTCAGGGTGGTCCGACGACATCGGCGTCATGCTCGAACGGATCCGACCCGCCGACCGCCCCGCCGAGACGGTGGCGGGGACGATCGGGGCGATGGACGCCGTCCGCGCGTACTACGACGGCGACCTGACGGCGATCGACGTGGTGCCGGTCGCCCAGTTCGGCGGCCCGTTCCGCACGCACGCCTGGACGGTGCTGCGGACGATCGCCGCGGGACGCCCGGTGACCTACACGGAGTTCGCCGCGGCGAGCGGGCGGCCGTCGGCGGTCCGCGCTGCGGCGAGCGCCTGCGCGACGAACGCGCCCGCCCTGTTCGTCCCGTGCCACCGGGTCCTCCGGACCGACGGGACGCTCGGCGGGTTCGCCTGGGGACTCGACGTCAAGCGGTCGCTGCTCGACCGCGAGGCCGCGCTGAGCTGAGCGCACCGGGGAAGAGGGGTCACGGTCCCTGAGTACCCGTCCACGGTCCCTAGGTACTCGTGCTCGGTCCCTGAGCCTGTCGAAGGGCGGCGTCAGCCCGTGGGCACTTCGACAAGCTCAGTGACCGGAGAGGGCACAGCGACCGGAGGAGGGCGCCGCGACCAGGCGGCCGATGACCGGAATGGGCGGGTCCGGTCAACCCCACGGCTCGGACGGATCGTCCGCGTAGGCTGACGGCATGGCTGCCGCACCGACGATCGTATGGTTCCGTGACGACCTCCGCCTGGCGGACAATCCCGCACTGCACGCGGCGGTCGAGCTCGGTTCCCCGATCCTCTGCCTGTTCGTCCTCGACGACAGCGAGGAGCTGCGACCGCTCGGCGGCGCGTCCCGGTGGTGGCTCCACCACAGCCTCGAAGCCCTCGGAGACGACATCCGTGGGCTCGGCGGCACGCTGCTCCTCCGATCCGGAAGTGCGGTGACCATCGTGCCTGAACTCGCCCACTCGATCGGCGCCGGCGCCGTCCTGTGGAACCGTCGCTATGGCGCGGCCGAGCGGGAGATCGACGCCGGGATCAAGTCGGAGCTGAAGGATGCCGGCCTCGACGCGCGCAGCTTCGCCGCGAACCTCCTCGCCGAGCCGTGGGAGATCGTCACCGGCCAGGGCCAGCCGTACTCCGTCTTCACCCCGTTCTGGAAGGCGTCGCTCCAGCGACACGCGGCGAACCCGCCGAGGCACCCGCTCCCCGCACCCACCACGTTGACGTCGATGTCGGAGCCGCCCGCCGGCGACGAGCTCGAGTCCTGGGACCTGCTCCCGACGAAGCCCGACTGGACTGCGGGACTGCGCGAGCAGTGGACGCCGGGCGAGGCAGGCGCCGACGCGCGGCTCGCCGACTTCCTCGGCGGTGGCGTCTCCGGCTACACCGAGGATCGCGACTACCCGGCCCAGCCGTCGACCTCCGGGCTCTCCCCGCACCTCCGCTTCGGCGAGATCAGCTCGCCGCAGATCTGGTACGCCGCCCGCGACGGACGCAGACACCTCGGCGACGACGGCGCCACCTTCCTCAAGGAGCTCGGCTGGCGCGAGTTCGCCTACCACTGCCTCTTCGCCTTCCCCGACCTCGCGACGCGCAACTGGCGTCAGGCCTTCGACCGGTTCCCCTGGCCGGACGTCGACCACGACGCCTTCGACGCCTGGACCGCCGGGAAGACCGGGATCCCGCTCGTCGACGCCGGCATGCGGGAGTTGTGGGCGACGGGCACCATGCACAACCGGATCCGGATGGTCACGGCGTCGTTCCTCACCAAGAACCTGCTCATCCACTGGAAGCTCGGCGAGGACTGGTTCTGGGACACGCTCGTCGACGCCGACCCGGCGTCCAACCCCTTCAACTGGCAGTGGGTGGCCGGCAGCGGCTTCGACGCCTCGCCCTACTTCCGGATCTTCAACCCCGAGCGACAGCGCGAACGCTTCGACGCCGACGACGCGTACATCAAGCGGTGGGTGCCCGAGTTCGGGACGCCCGACTACCCCGAGCCGATCGTCGACCTCGGCGAGACGAGGCAGGCTGCGCTCGCGGCGTACGAGCAGGTCAAGGGGGCGTAGCTCCGGGCCGTCGTCCTGCGACACTTCGACAAGCTCAGTGACCGGGGTGGGGCTCAGGGACCGGGGTGGGGGTCAGCGGGAGCGGAAGAGACCGGCACGCTGGGCCGCGGCGATCGCCGCCGAGCGGTTCGACACGTCGAGCTTCGTGTAGATGTGCGCGAGATGCGACTTCACCGTCGTCTCCCCGACATGCAGTCGCCCGGCGATCTCGAGGTTGGTGAGCCCCTCGGCCGCCCGCGCGAGCACCTCGATCTCCCGCGCGCTCAGCGCCTGTTGCGGTGCGCTCACCCGAGCGACCAGCCGGGTCGCCACCGCCGGCCCGAGCACCGAGTTCCCGCCGGCCGCCGAGCGGATGCCGTCGATGAGGTCCTCCGGGGCGGCGTCCTTCAACAGGTACCCCGCGGCTCCGGCTTCGATCGCGCCGAGGATGTCGGCGTCGGAGTCGTAGTTCGTCAGCACGAGGACCGACGGGCCGTCCGGCAGCGACGCGATCTCCCTCGTCGCATCGATCCCCGTCGGACCGTCGCCGAAGCTCAGGTCCATGAGGACGAGGTCGGCGCCGGGTGCGGCGGCCACAGCCTCGGCTGCGGTCGATGCGGTCCCGACCACCTCGATGTCGGCGATCGGCGCGAGCACCGCGATGAGTCCGGCTCGGACGATCGGGTGGTCGTCCGCCACCACGACCCGGATGACCGGCGGCTCGCCGGCATCGGTCGCATCGTCACGCATGGGCGTCCCCTTCCGCTCCTGGTGCCGCGAACCGCACGGTGATGGTCGTGCCGGCGCCCGGCGCACTGCGCACCTCGACCTCGCCACCCAGTTCGGTGATGCGACGGCGCATGGACATCATGCCGAACGGACCGCCCGCAGTGCGCTCGGCGACCCTTGCCGGATCGAACCCCACCCCGTCGTCGTCGATGTCGAGGATGACCTCCTCGTCGAGGTAGGTGAGGGTGACGTCCGCCCGGCTCGCTCCGGCATGCCGGACGACGTTCGCGAGACTGCTCTGCGCAGCCCGGAGGAGCGCGGTCGTCACCGGCGTGCCGAGGACGAACGCATCGCCGGTGACCGTCGTGGAGACCGGCGTGCCGCTCTGGGCGGTCGTCGTCTCGGCGAGGCGACCGAGCGCGTCCGCGATCGTCGCACCCACCAAAGCCGGCGGGCTCAGCTCGTCGATGAGGCTGCGCGTCTCGGCGAGGGCCGTCGCCGCGGCGTCCCGGGCCAGCCCGATGTGCGAACGCAGCTGCTCCGTGCCCGGCCGCTCGGCGGCGGAGCGTTCGGCCGCGTGCAGGAGCAGTTGGATGCTCGACAGGGCCTGGGCGACCGTGTCGTGGAGGTCTGCGGCGAGGCGCTCACGCTCCGCCAGCTTGCCCGCCTGCCGCCCCCGCTCGGCGAGTTCCTCGCGTGCCGCGACGAGCTCGGCGATGAGTCGTTCCCGCTCCGCCGCCTCCCGGGCCAGCGCCTCGTAACCGAGTCCGATCGCGACGGCCACGGCCGCACCGACGAGCGGGCCGACGACTCCCCCGACGCTGAAGCCGGCGTGCAGGCCGATCGCGACGACCGCGGCGACGGTGGCGATCACCACGGCGGGCACCGCGACGGCCCTGGGCAGGAGGTGCAGATAGAGGAAGAACAACGGGAAGACGAGGTAGGCGGCATCCGGGCTGAGGAGGACGAGGACCACCCACTCGACGCTGAGCAGCACCAGCCAGGCGAGGACGGACACCCGACCTCGACGCACACCGACAGGAGCAGCGTCGCGATCGGTGGTGCCGCTGGCGGCCACCGCACGGCGGACACGACCGCCGAGGATCGCGCCCGCGGCGTAGGTGAGCAGCATGACGACGGCGAGGACGATCGCCGTGAGCGCCGCCTGGCCACCGACCGAGACGGATCGCGCGATCACGAGCACGATGAGTGCGGTGACGAGGCCGTGGAGGCCGAGCTGCAGGCCGGTGAACACGGGGCTGAGTGCCGAGTGCTTCATCCGCCCAGCGTACGGCGAGGATCGTCTTCGCGAATCATCAGAAAGGTGGAACGTCGCCTCCACCCGACAGCGCCGGAGGACCGTCCCGTCCGACGATGCCCTGGCTCGGCGACGCGACGAGGCTGGAACCACGCCGCACCACGGAGACGCCGTCGGGCGGCTGACAAGGAGTCCCCATGTTCGTCGCCTGGCGCGACATGCGCTTCGCCACCGGTCGCTTCGTGCTGATCGGGGCGGTCGTCGCCCTCATCACCCTGCTCGTCGGATTCCTCAGCGGCCTCACCGCGGGACTGGCGAACCAGAACATCTCGGCGATCACCGGGCTGGGTGCGTCGAGCATCGTCCTTACGGCCCCGTCCGACGGCGAGCAGGCGACGTTCGCGGACTCCGCGATCGACGCGGACGCGGCCATGACGTGGGCTGCGGTCCCCGGGGTGGACGGTGTCCAGGAGCTCGGCATCAGCCAGACGCGGATGACCACGGACGATGCGCGCACCTCCGTGGCGCTGTTCGGGATCAGTGGTGACGCCGTCGCGGGTCGCACCGTCGACGTGCCCGCCGACGGGACCGCCCGCCTGAGTCGGACCGCCGCGGAGGCCCTCCACGTCTCCCGAGGCGACACCGTCTCGATCGGTGGCAGCGAACTCGAGGTCGGTTCGGTCGTCGACGACCAGTGGTACAGCCACACGCCGGTCGTCTGGACGAGCCTGGCCGAGTGGCGGTCGCTGCAGGCTGCGCAAGGGTCCCCCGGCGACGGAGCGACCGCGCTCGCCATCACCGGGAACCCGAGCGCCGAAGCGGTGACGGGCGTGGAGCAGGCCACCGGCACGGTGTCGAAGGACGTCCTGTCGTCCTTGCTCGCGATCGGCTCGTTCCGCTCCGAGATCGGATCGCTCCTCCTCATGGTCGCCATGCTGTTCGGGATCTCCGCGCTCGTCATCGGAGCCTTCTTCACGGTGTGGACCATGCAGCGCGCGGGTGACGTGGCGATCCTCAAAGCGCTCGGCGCGACGACCCGTCGGCTGTCGCTCGATGCGCTCGGCCAGGCGCTCGTCCTCCTCGTCATCGGTGTCGGGCTCGGCATCGGCATCACCGCCGCACTCGGTTCCGCGGCGGGCACGGCACTGCCCTTCGTGCTCAGCCCATTGACGACGCTCGTGCCCGGGGTGATCATGATCGTCCTCGGTCTGATCGGAGCGGCGTTCGCCCTGCGGTCCATCCTCTCGGCCGACCCGCTGACCGCGCTCGGCGGCAACCGGTGAACGCGCCCGACCTCCCTGTCTCCTTCCTCGCACCCACCCTCGTCACCATCGGAGTCTCCGCATGATCTCGCTCACCGACGTCACCCTCACCTTCCCCGACGGCGACCACCGCGTCACCGCCGTCGACCACGCGACCCTCACCGTCCCGGCCGGGACCGTCACCGCGCTCACCGGGCCGTCGGGCTCCGGGAAGTCGAGTGTGCTCGCCGTCGCAGCCGGCCTCATCCGGCCCGACAGCGGCCTGGTGGAGGTGGCGGGGGTCGACGTCACCTCCCTCGACCGCCGTGCGGCCACCGACTTCCGCCGCACGAGGCTCGGCGTCGTGTTCCAGCAGGCCAACCTGCTGCCGTCGCTCACGTCCCTCGAGCAGTTGTGCGTCCTCGGGACGCTCGGCGGCCGCACGTCGCGGACCGACCGGACGCGCACCCGCGAGCGGGCCGCGATGCTGCTCGCCGCCGTCGGGCTCGGCGACCAGGCAGGCAAGCGGCCGCATCAGCTCTCGGGTGGTCAGCGGCAGCGGGTCAACATCGCGCGCGCCCTCATGAACGAGCCCGACGCCCTCGTCGTGGATGAGCCGACCAGTGCGCTCGACCACGAGCGGGGATCCGCGATCATCGAGCTCATCCTCGAACTCACCGCGACCTCGGGCGCCGCGACGCTGCTGGTCACCCACGATCGGAGTCACCTCGACCGCATGGACCAGGTGCTCGTCATGGAGGACGGTCGGCTCAGCGCCGCCGCCGACGCGCTGGCCCTGCGGTCCTGAGGTCCTCCGTCGCCCGGCGGTAGGGTGAGGTCACGTCGAGAGAGGACCGCCATGCGCCGTGCCACCCGTGGGCTGACCGTGATCGCGATCGTCGGAGCGGTGCTCGGCACGAGTGCCTGCACCGGTGGCGCGGACTCACCCTCCGGTCAGAGCTCCGCGAGCGAGGCCGGCGTGATCGCACCCGTCATCGTGCAGCTCGTCGATCAGGACGGCCGCACCGTCACCGTCGGCCTCGACAACGTGGTGGACCTCGTCGCCGTCGATCCGACCGTGTGGTCCGCGGAGATCGAGGATCCGTCGATCGCGGAGTACGTGCCGGGCGGCTCCCGCGGCGGCGCGTCCTTCAACCCCGGTCTGCAGCCGCTCGAGGTCGGGAGCACGACGGTGACACTGACGAACAGCTCGGACGATTCGACCGTCGTCCTCACGCTCGAGGTCGTCGACCGATCCTGAGCCGGGCACTCGGACGAACCGAACCGGCCCCTGAGCCGTTCGGAGGGCGCACCCCAACCGGTCCCTGAGCTGCGCCGCACTGAGCCTGTCGAAGTGTCGAAGGGCGTTCAGATGTTGAGGTAACGGCAGAGGTACGCCGTGGTGACCTCGACCTCGACCTGGAAGCTGCTGCTCCCCGGGACGCTGAACTGCGCGTCGGGCCCGAAGTCCTGCCACGCACTCGTGTTCGGCAGCAGCACGCGGAGCTTGCCGGAGATCACGGACATCTCCTCGGCCTTGCCCGTGGTGAAGGTGTACTCCCCCGGCTCCATCACTCCGACGCTGGCCGACTCCGCACCGGGCTCGTTCGTGGTGAAGCCGATCGACTTCACGTTGCCGTCGAAGTACTCGTTGCTCGTCAGCATCAGGGGCCTCTCGTCGTGGTCCGGGACCGCGGCGGCGGATCCGGCCTTCATCGTATCGGCTCGGCGAAGAAGGCCTCCTCGTGAGCGGCCGAGGCGAGGAACGCCCGTCGCATCGTGTCGCGGCCGGTCTCGTCCGCGCGAGCTGCCGCCCCGGCGACGATCTCGATCGCCCGGGTGTTCGCGGTCGCGAAGGCGGGGTCGGCGTAGGTGTCGAGCCACGCGGCGAACGGGTGCTCCGCGTGTGATGCGCCCACGAGCCGTTCACCGAGATCCTGGTAGATCCAGTAGCAGGGCAACACGGCGGCGACCACCCGCCCGTAGTCGCCGTCGGCCGTCGCCGCGTGCAGGTGGTCGAGGTACGCCGTGGTCGTCGCCGACGGTTCCACCTCCATACCGCTGACGGCATACGCGCTGAGCCAGGTGCGGTGCAGCTCCATCTCGGCCTCGATCGAGCCCGCCGCGCCGGTCGCCCAGAACACCTGCTCCTCGGCCGTCGGTGCCAAGGCACTCGCTCGTGCGAGGACCCGCGAGTAGGCCCGCAGGTAGATCGCGTCCTGCTGCAGGTACCAGGCGAACCGGGCTGGATCGAGGGTCCCGTCGGCGAGCGTCGTCACGAACGGCAGGTGGTCGATCCGGTCCCGCAGCTCGGCGATGTCCTCCCACCAGTCGGCGACGATGTCGGCACCGTCCTGCCGCCGTGAGGTCGTCCCACCCGCTGCCCACAGCTCGGCGAAGTGGCTGATCGGGCCGTTGCCCGAGCCGACCTCGAGCGCGTCCGCGTGCCGGAGGCTCGTCGTGAGCCACGCCTTCGCCTCGCCGAGCGCCTCGGTCCAGGACCCCGACCGGGCGACGAGGGTGGCCATCGCGCTCGACAGGGAGCACCCGGTCCCATGGGTGTTCCGTGTGTCGACTCGGAGACCGTCGAACTCGACGAGTGATCGGTCGTCGCCCAGACCACCGGTGGCGTCGACGAGCGCATCCGGGCACGCGGTCGTCCCCGTCAGGTGCCCGCCCTTCACGAGCACGATCACGCCCGCCTGCACCGAGACCCGCTCCGCCTGCGCGAGTGCGTCGGCCCAACTCGTCGCCACCGGTTCGTCCGCGAGGACGGCGAGCTCCGGCAGGTTCGGGGTCACGAGGTCGACGTGCGGCAGGAGCGCGCGCATGGCCGCTTCGGCGTCGCGGTGGAGGAGACGGTCGCCGCTCGTCGCCACCATCACCGGGTCGAGGACGACGGGTCCGGTCTCGGTCTCCTGCAGCCAGGTCGACACGGTGTCGATGATCGCGACATCGCCCAGCATCCCGATCTTGACCGCGTCGATCACCACGTCGTCCGCGACCGCGTCCAACTGCTCGCGGAGGAACCCGACGGGCGGAGTGTGCACGGACCGGACGCCCCGGGTGTTCTGCGCGACGAGCGCGGTGACGACCGCCATGCCGTATCCGCCGTTCGCGGCGATGCTCTTGAGGTCGGCCTGGATCCCGGCACCACCGGTCGGGTCGGTCCCGGCGATGCTCAGCACCCGGGGTGTCTCGCGGACCACGACAAGACGTCTGCCGTGCACCCGGTTCGAGGTCACGGACACCGCCGTCGTCGACGGTTCCACGGCGCTCATGCCGAGACCTCGGTCCACGCCGCGCGGAACGCCCGTGCGGCATCGGCCGGATCGTCGGCGGCGCAGATGGCGGAGACGACGGCGAGACCAGCGGCACCGGCGGCGTGGAGCTCGACCGTGTCGTCCAGTGACACCCCACCGATGGCGACGCACGGGAGCGGGGTCGCGGCGGCGATCGCGGCGAACCCCTCCACGCCCAGCGGCTGCGGGTGGTCCGGCTTCGTCGTCGTCGGGCGGATGACGCCGACGCCCAGGTAGTCGACGGTCCCCGGTGACAGCGCTGCGACCGCGTCGAGGTGCGCCGGGGTGTTCGCCGTCAGTCCCACGACGGCGGCCTGTCCCACGATGCGACGCACGGCGTCGACCGGGAGATCGCTCTGACCCACGTGGACGCCGTGGACGACGGCACCGGCGGAACGGGCTGCGAGGAAGACGTCCACCCGGTCGTCGACGAGGAGCAGCGCCCGCCCGGCGACGACCTCCGCCGCACGCACGGTCAGGTCGAACAGCGCTCGCGCCGACGCGGTCTTCTCCCGCAGCTGGACCGCGGTCACCCCGCCGTCGACGGCTCGGCGCACGACGTCGAGGACACCGCGATCCCCGCTGGCCGAGGCGTCCGTGACGAGGTAGGTGGCGATGCCGCGGCGCACGAGCTCGGCGTGCGAACGGGCCGCGAGGACCCGGTCCGCGGTGGTCGAGGCGCTCACGCGATCACCGCCAGGCTGCGGACGGTGTCGGCCTCGAGGAGGTGGAGGTGGTCGAGGAAGGCTGGAGCGAAGGAGCCGGGGCCGCGGCTCTCCGCAGCCGCAAGCTGCGCGGCGACCGTGTACGCGGTGGTCGCCGCGACCGTCGTCAGCAACCGGTCGTCGTCGAGTGAGGCGAAGGCGGCGAGTACGGCACCGAGGGCACAGCCACCGCCCGTCACGAGGGTGAGCCAGGCGTGCCCGTTCGAGCAGCGGACGATGCGCTCACCGTCGGTGATGACGTCCGTCGGGCCGGAGATCGCGACGACGGCGCCCGAGGTGCGGGCGATCGCGGTGGCCGCCTCGATCGCGCTGTCGACCGAGTCGGTGCTGTCGACCCCGCGACCGCCGGCGCCCAGTCCGGCGAGGGCGATGATCTCGCTGGCGTTGCCGCGGACGACCGTCGGCCGGAGCGCGAGGAGGTCGGCGGCGAGCGCCGTGCGCACCGGCAGGAAGCCGACGGCCACGGGGTCGAGCACCCACGGTGTGCCGGCGTCGTTCGCCGCGGAGGCGGCCTCGACCATCGCCTCGCGCTGCTCCGCCTGCGGCGTCCCGAGATTGAGGAGCACCCCGGAGGCGATGCGGGCGAACGGACCGGCCTCGGTGGGGATGTCGGTCATCGCCGGGGCGGCGCCGATGGCGAGCAGGACGTTCGCGGTGAAGTTCGTCACCACGGCGTTCGTGATCGATTGAACGAGCGGCGCGTGCTCGCGCAGGCGCTCGAGGAGGTCCCCGGACGCGCTCGCGAACTCGCCGACGGACGAGTCGTCGGTGGACGGGTGGGCGGACTGCTGCGGTGTGCGAACGCTCATTCGCGACATCCCTTCGCTCGGACTAACGAGATCAGGTTCGACGGGTGTGTTCTCAGCCGATCGTCGTGGGATCGGCACCCCGTGTCACTCGCGACCACCCTAGCGGGTCGGCCCGGCTTCCCGTCCAGCGGGCGGGCGAGGATGATGGAGGGATGGACTTCTTCGAGCTGGTCACCATCGTCTTCGAGGTCGCCGGTGTCGGGGCGATGGTCGTGGGCTTCGTGATCGCCGTCACCCTCTCGGCCCGCCTGTGGTGGAGCACGCGCGACGGCGCTCGGGCCTTCCGGATGCTGCGGGAGACGATCGGCTCGGTCATCCTGCTCGGGCTGGAGATCCTCGTGGCCGCAGACCTCGTGAAGACGGTCACGTCGACGCCGTCGCTGACCGACGCGCTCGTCCTCGCGATCATCGTCGTCATCCGCACCCTGCTGAGCTTCTCCCTGCAGATCGAGATCGAGGGCACCCTCCCCTGGAGGCGCCTGGCGACGACCGGCCCGCAGTTGTTCGACCGCGCGGTCAAGCGCGGCGGCGAACGCACCCGACGTCGCGCCGAGGAGCAGGACGCCTCGGCCCAGGATCTCGAACCGTCCGATGCGACGCCGGCACCGACGGTCGCGGCGCAGCCGATCCCCGACGACGAGGACGGCTTCCCGGAGCTCCGCAGTCGCAGCTAGCGCGGCACAGCTAGCGTGCCGCGGAGGCCGCCCAGGTGTCGCGGATGAGGTCGGGCAGCAGGCGCATGTCGTCGAAGACGTGGGTGCCGTCGCCGATGAGCCGCTCGGCGGGCGTCATGCCGCCGGCGTAGGCGTAGACCGTCATGCCGGCCGCACGGGCAGCCAGGACGCCGACGACGCTGTCCTCGACGACCGCGCACCGCTCGGGGGCCGTGTCGAAGTCGGCGGCGGCGTGCAGGAAGAGGTCGGGTGCGGGCTTGCCGACGGCGACGTCGGTCGCGCTGAAGATGCGCCCGTCGAAGCGGTCGTGGATGCCCACCTGCCCGAGGTTGCGGACGACGTCGTGCAGCATCCCGTTCGAGGCGACGCACAGCGGCACCCCGGTCGCAGCGATACCGTCGAGGGCGTCGACGACCCCGTCGACGGCCTCGAGCTCACGTTCGCAGATGCCGCGGAACATGTCGCTCCAGCGCTGGATCCAGTCGGCCTCGAGCGGCTTCCCGAGGCGCTGCTCGACCAGCGTCGCGTACGTCTCGAGTGAGGCGCCGACGAAGAGCTCCCGCACCTCCGCCTCGGTGTAGTCGCCGCCGACCTCGTTGAGGAGCTGCAGGTTCACCCGGACGGAGATGCGTTCCGTGTCGACGAGCGTGCCGTCGCAGTCGAAGATGACGAGGTCCGGATAGTCGACTGGCATGCTCCGAGCCTAAACGACGCCGCCTGCGCTGTGGCCGTGTGCCATCCGGTGGGGGCCTCCGACGATGGTCGGCGCGGCGCTCAGCGGGCCGCGCGGACGCCCTGTCGCTGCCAGGTGACGACCATGCGTCGCGCATACTGGGTCGCCGCGACGAAGTGGCCGAGGAGTCCGAGGAGGATCGCCACGAAGCCGACCCCGCCGAAGACCCGGTGGAGCGCCGACGCCGGATCCCCGCCGCCGAGCGCGAGGCCCGTGAGCAGCGCGAAGAAGCCGACGAAGAGGAACACCGTCCGGATCTTGCCGGCGATGCTCACCGGCACCTCCGGCGTCCCGCGGAACGCGACGACGGCGACGAACGCGAGCAGGAGGTCGGGGACGATCATGACCACGAACACCTGCCATGGGATGATCTGCGCGATGGCGAACGACGCGGCGACCACGACCACGGTCAGGCGGTCGGCGACCCCGTCGAGCCAGGTGCCGAGCGCGGAGACCGTGCCCATGCGGCGCGCGATCTGTCCGTCGGCGACGTCGCTCAGGAACACCACCGCACCGACGACGAGCGCGGCCCAGTAGGAGCCGGTGATCACGAGGGCGGCGAAGACCGGTAGGAGGACGATACGTCCCGCCGTGATCGCGTTCGGCAGGTTCTTCCAGTCGTCGTCGGAGAACAGCTGCGTCCGGAGGCGCGCGAGCGGCGTCTTCTCGTGCAGCGTCACCGGGATCATCGCCTCGTCGCCGGGGATCGCGGCACCGCGGCGGAATCGGGCGATCGCGACGATCGTCACCACGACGACGAGCGCGAACAGCAGCACCCATCCGGTGGCGCCGAGGTACTGGCGGACCGTGTCGAGCGTGGCACGGACGAGGGAGCCGACCCCGACGTAGACGGCGGACCAGAGGAGGGAGCCCAGCAGCGATGCCGCGAGGAACGACCGGTAGGGCACGCGGGCGACCCCCGCGGCGGTCGGTGTCAGGCATCGGAGCACGGGCACGAGCCGGGTGAGGAAGACGGCCTGGGCCCCGCGTCGCTCGAGCGCCTCGACCGCGCGGTCGAGGCCGTCGACACCGAGGCGCCGGATGACGGCCGAGTCGCGGAGGCGGCCACCGGAACGACGACCGACGAGGTAGCCGATCTGATCCCCGAGCGACCCGCCGAGGGCGACCACGAGGAACAGCACGAGGGCACCGGGGGCGGAGTCGAGCATGGCCGCGAGGAGGAGCACCACCGGTTCACCGGGGACGACGAGGCCGAGCCAGAGGCCGGACTCGGCGGTCGTGAACAGGAGCCCGAGGAGCCAGATCAGCGGATCGGGCAGCGCCGTCGCGGCGTCGTTCACCCACCCGATGATGTCCACGGATCCCCGTTCAGCAGTGCGACCCGCACTCCTGGGTGGGGCGCGGCTCGCCCAAGTCTACGGACGAGCCGAGCCTTCCCATCCCCGAGGGGTCGTTCAAACGGTCATTCGCCGGACAGCTCGTCCCGATTCGAGCGTCGACGACGCAGGACGGCCGCGGTGACGACACCGGCGGCGCCGAGGACGAAGAGCGCTCCGGCAGCGACGATCCACGGCATCGCGTCCGCACCGGTCGAGGGCAGGCGACCCGAGTTGCCCGGAACGGCGGGGTCGCTCGGATTCGCCGACGGCACGGGCACGACGGCGTCGGGAACGAGGACGAAGGCCGGCACCGAGACCACGGAACCGTCTGCGGCGACGACCGCGGTCGCCGTGGTGGCCCCCTCGGCGGTGTAGCCCGCCGGGACCGCCACGGACACCTCGTAGGAACCGGGCGCGAGTCCGTCGAGGCCGTAGGCGCCGTCGGCGTCAGTCGTGATGTCGACCGGGCCGGCCGAGGTCTCGACGGTCAGGGTCACGTCCGCGATCGGAGCACCGGCGTCCGTCTCGACCGTTCCAGCGAGGCCGCCGAGCACGGCGTCGGCGACGAGCACGAAGGTGGGCACCGTCTGGACAGCGCCGTCGGTGCCGACGACGACGGTGGCGGTCGTGGCGCCACCCGCGGGCACGGAGTACCCGACCGGGACGGTCAGCGTGACCTCGTAGCTGCCCGGCGCCAGGTCGGCGAGCCCGTAGGACCCCTCGGCCGTCGTCGTCAGGGCGACCGGGCCGCCCGGCGTCGTCACCGTGACCGTCGCGGCGGGCACCGGGGCGTCGGTGTCCGTCCGGACGTCGCCGATGACGGTGCCGAGCCGAGCGAGCTCGAAGTCGACCGCGTCCAGATCGGCGCCGGCGAGCTCCTCCGCCCGGCTTGCGGTTCCGGAGACGACGTACCCCTCGGGGGCGACGACCGAGACCTCGTAGGACCCCGCGGGCAGGAGCGGGAAGCGGTAGGAACCGTCGGCGGCCGTGACGGCGCGCTCGACACCGTTCGGACCGTCGACGCTCACGGTGACGCCGGCCACACCGACCCCGCCGGAGCTGACCACGCCGCCGAGGCTGGGGTTCGCGACGAGCACGAAGTCCTGCTCGGTGATGGGCGTCCCGCTGCCGACCGGCACGGTGAACGACGCCGGTGCGGTCTGGATCGCGTACCCGGACGGTGGCGTGATGACCACCGAGTGGTCGCCGACCGGCACGGTGTCGAAGAGGTAGTTCCCGTCGGTGAGGGTGGTGACGCTGCCGACACCGTCGATGGTGACGGTGGCACCGACGATCGGGACGCCGTCCGTGTCGAGTGCGGTCCCCGACACGGCGACGGGCACGATGTCGCGGACGGTGAAGTCCGCGACGGCGTCGGTGTCCGTGAGGTCAACTGCGGCACGTGCAGGACCGACGGCGATCTTGCCGGTCGGCGGGACGAGCTGCACCGTGTCGCCGTCGGTCGCGAAGTAGCCGGCGAAGGTGTACGTGCCGCCACCCGCGGTCGTGGTCGACGCCACCACCCGGCCGTCGCGGTCGATGAGCCGGACGCCGACGCCGTCCAGCGGGCCCGCGGTCTGGTCGGTCACGGTGCCGGTCACGTCACGCGCGATCGACGCGAACCACGCCTGGTAGACGGGCGCGCCCGACCGCTGCCGGAACGAGAAGGTGAGGCTGGAGATCGGGGCGGAGGGTTCGAACCACCCTGCCGCGCCGGCGGTGTCCGCAGCGGCGTCGTTGCCGTGGAGTACCTGCGTCGTCGGGTCCCAGGTGGGGACGTCCGTTGCGGATCCGGTGCAGGACGGCTTGCCGACCAGGCCGGGAGCGCAGTAGTTGAAGCCGCCGTTGAACCCGAGCTCGTCAGGGGTGAGCGCCGCGCCGTCGGGACCGATCGCCGTCACGGTGACCTGGTCGGCGTCGATGTCGCCGAGGACGAAGGTCCAGCCGGACGGCGGCGTCGGCGTCGCGAAGGAGTAGGTCGTGGTCGAGGGCGACGCCGCGTTGTTCGCCTTCGGGCGGAGGTTGAGGTAGGGCTGATCCCGGCTGCTGCCGTACTTGGCACCGACAGGGGTCGAGGCCGCCAGCCAGGTCGAGGCGCCGGAGATGACGCCGACGCCACCGCCACCGGCCGAGTCGCTCGTCAACGCCGCGGTGAGGGCGGGCTGACCGGCCAGGGTCATGGTGCCCTGGTACGACCCCGATGCACCGGAGAACGTGGGCCACGTCGCCCAGCTCGACGTGGTCGCGGCGGAGGCCGCCGGGACGGCTGCGGTGAGGGCGAGCGCGGAGGCTCCGAGCAAGGCGAGCACAGCGGCTCCGATGCGGCGGGTCATGGGCGCCAGGATAAACGGACACCCGTCGCCTGCGAAACCCCTCTGTCCCGTTTACGGGGGTCGGCTCGAGCCGTGGTAGTCGCCGTATGTGGCACCACCGGCCCACAGGCGGGCCGCGCAGGATACCTCCGCAGGAGGACGGGGGATCAGGCGCGCGGGCGATTCGGAACGGAGGCGGTCCGAGCAGGCTGGAACCATCAACCGATCAGCTCCGCACACCGCGGAGACAGCTCCGCACACCGCGGAGGAAGGAACCAGTTCATGTCCGCCTCAGCCACAACCGAGTCCACCACGATCTCGCCCGCCGAGGACGTGACCCTGGCAGACGCCCCGACCGAAGCGTTCGGCCCCGAGCCCCTCACCCAGGCCACGCCCGTGCAGGAGGTCGCGCCGACCCAGCCGACGACGCCCGTGCCCCTCGCACCCGTACCCGCCCCGACGGCCGTCGACCGCGAGAGCTCGACCCAGACACTGTCGATCATCGCGTTCGCCCTGTCGATCGCCGCGGTCGTCGCGCCGTCGTTCGTGCTCCTGCCGATCGCCTCGCTCGTGCTCGGCATCATCGCGCTCGCCCGCAAGCCGAAGTCGAAGGGCTTCGCCCTCACCGCCGTCATCATCTCCGGCACCATGCTGGCGCTCGCCCTGATCGTCGCCGCCGGCGCAGCCCTCCTGCTCGGGGTGTCGGTGATCAGCGGCGGTTACGCCGGCTGACCCGGTCTCCCTCCCGACGCCCGTCCGCTCCTCGAGCGGGTGGGCGTCGTGGCGTATGTACCGGACACCTCATGCAGCCGTTGATTGTTACACAATCTTGCGGCAAGCTGTCCTCATGACCCGTTCGCCGATGGCGACCCCGACGACCGGCGACAGCACCGCTGCGGGGCGCCTGCCCGTTGCCGCCGCGATCCTCGCCGCCGTGTGCTTCGGGACGACGGGGACGGCTCACGCGCTCCTGCCGATCGAGGTGGGCTCGGTCGCCTTCGGCGCCGCACGCATCGTCTTCGGCGGAGCGTTCCTCGTCCTCGTGTGGGCGACGTTCGCCCATCGCTCCGGGTCCACGAGACCACCTCGCCCCCGCGCCGTGGAACTCGGGAGGCCCGTCCTGATCATCGCCGTCATCGTCGGCACGGTCGGTGTCACCGCGTACCAGCCGTTCTTCTTCCTCGGAGTGGAACGCAACGGTGTCGCGATCGGGACCCTCACGGCGCTCGGCTCCGCACCCGCCATCACCGGCCTGCTCGAATGGGCGATCCATCGCCGGCGCCCGAGCAGTCGCTGGTTCCTGGCCACGATCGTCGCCGCGACCGGTGTCGCCGTCCTGTCCGGAGTGACGGGCGGCGGGATCGGGACCGTCTCGGTGGACGGGCTGCTCGCGTCCGTCGGCGCCGGAGCCTCCTACGCCCTGTACACGCTCTGCAGCAAGGCGCTCATCGAGCACGGGTGGACACCGCTCGGCACCATGGCGGCGCTCTTCGGCGGAGCGGCGCTCGTCTCGGTGCCGATCCTCCTCGCCACCGAGACCGCCTGGATCCTCACCGTGCCCGGCGCACTCGCGGTCGCATGGCTCGCGCTCGTGAACACGGTGGCGGGGTACCTGCTGTTCGGCTACGCGCTCGGCGGGTTGCCCGCGTCACGGGTCGCGACGCTCACGCTCTTCGAACCGTTGACGGCGACGCTCCTCGGCCTCCTGCTCCTCGGAGAGTCCTTCGGGCCGTCGACCGTCTTCGGCGGCGCGCTGCTCGTGATCGGACTCGCGATCCTCGTCGTGCCCACGCGCACCGATCGTCGCGAGGTCGCCCGATGACCGCGGTCGACGCCGTCGCAGATGCACTGCGGGAGGACATCCTCGACGGACGACTCGGCGCGGACGAGCCGTTACGGGAGACCGCCCTCACCGCCCGGTTCGGCGTCAACCGGCACACCGTCCGGGCGGCGCTGCGGGCGCTCGCGGCGGAGCGCCTCGTCACGTTCGAGGCCTACCGCGGCGCACGGGTGCGGTCGTTCAGCGACGCCGATGTGCTCGCCCTCATGGAGTACCGGATGGCGATCGAGGCCGAGGCGGTCCGGCTGCTGCGAACACGCGCGGAGCCGTCGTCGCGCCCACCGGCCTCGATCATCGCGGCGAACGACAACCTCCGACGCATCTGCATCGACCGGTCCGGTGATCACCGCGCCATCGAGGTCGCGCACGCCGAACTGCACCACGCGATCGTCGCCGCGGCCCGCAGCCCTCGACTGAGCGAGGCCCACGCTGGCCTGCTCGCCGAGCTCGGCCTGTTCATGGTGCAGCTCCGGAGCGTCCTCCCGCCGGGGGAACTCATCGACCAGCACGTCCGACTCGTCGACGCCCTCAGCGGCGACCACGGCGAGGAGGAGCTCCGCGCGCACCTCGCGCACTCGGCGGAACAGCTCATCGCGCTCCGCCGATCGGCCCCCGAGAGCATCCGGTCCGGCCCCTGAGCCACCCCGTCCGCTCCGGCTCCTGCTCCACCCCTCCCGGTCCGGTCCCTGAGCCACCCCTCCCGGTCCGGTCCCTGAGCCACCCCTTCCGGTCCCTGAGCCTGTCGAAGGGCGCCTCGACAAGCTCCGTGACCGTGACCGTGAGCGGCTCGGTGACCGGATGGAACTCGACGACCGCGGTCGTGCGATCAGCCTCGCGTCGAGGTGACCGTCTCCGGCAGCGAGCCGGTGGCGTCGGCCGCCGGGCGGACCGCGGGGTGCTCCTCGGACGGACCCGACCACGGCAGCGTCACCGTGAACGTCGTGCCGGCGGAGGACGAGGCGACCTCGATCGAGCCCTCGTGGCCCTCGGCGATCGACAGGGCGATCGCCAGCCCGAGGCCCGTGCTGCCGGCCGCACGCGAGCGCGACGAGTCGGCCCGGGCGAACCGGTCGAAGAGTTCGGGGAGGAAGGCCTCGTCGATGCCGGGTCCGTCGTCGGCGATCGTCAGCGAGGCGCACTGCGGCTCGTCGGGACTCTTCGGTGCGCTGATGCGGGTGACCACGGAGGTGCCGGCCGGGGTGTGCACGGCGGCGTTCGACAGCAGGTTCACGACGAGCTGATGCAGGCGCTCGCGGTCGCCGCGCACGACGATCGCGCGCTCCGGCACGTCGACCGACCAGTGGTGCGCCGGCGCCGAGACCGCCGCGTCGCTCACGGCGGCGGCGACGAGGTCGCTCAGGTCGACGTCGTCGAGGTGCAGATCCTGGCCCTCGTCGAGACGCGCCAACAGGAGCAACTCGCTGACGAGCGAACTCATCCGGGTCGCCTCCGACTCGATGCGGGCGAGCGCGTGCTCCGTCATGGGCGGGAGACTCTCACTGTCCTGACGGGTGAGCTCGGCGTAGCCCTGGATCGCGGCGAGCGGCGTCCGGAGTTCGTGGCTCGCGTCGGTGACGAACCGACGCATGCGCTTGTCGGTCGCGGCTCGGACGGCGAGTGCGCGGTCGACGTGGTCGATGAGGCCGTTGAGCGCCTCGCCGACCTTGCCGATCTCCGTCCGAGGGTCGGTGTCGGCCTGATCGACCCGCACGTCGATCCCGGTGTCACCGCGCTCGAGTTGCAGCGTGGACACCTCCTCGGCGGCGGCGGCCACGCGGGACAACGGTCGGAGCCCGAGGCGTACCACGATGATCGCCCCGATGATGGTGACCGCGAGCGCGAGCACGGCGAGGATCGCGATGACGATCGCCTCCTGCTGCACGGCCGCTCGCGGGGTGGCGAGCGAGACGCCGGCCACGAGGGTCTCGCCGTCGCCGTGGTCGAGGAACTCGAGCCGGTACCCGCCGAGCGATCCCAACTCGATGTTCTGTCGCTCGGAGCCGTCGGCCGCGACGGCCTCCTCGATGAGCGCCTTCGTCCGCACGTCGAGCGCCGTAGCGTTGGACTGGGTGAAGCGCGCGGAGTCGACGATCGCACCGTCAGCGACGAGCGCGATGAGCGTGCCGGGACCATGGCCGACGTAGTCCACGAACGGCTTGACGTAACCGGGCTCGCCGCGGGTGGCATCGGGGTCGACTACGGCTCCCCCACCGGCCTGCTGATCGTGGAACTTCACCACGGAGTGTTCGAAGGCCTCCATCGATCCCGTGAGCTGGGTGTCGACGACGGCGGTGACCGACGCTTCGACCGTGACGATCGTGAGGATGCCCGACACCGCGAGGACCGCGGCGATGACCGCGGCGATGCCCGTCACCAGCCGTCGCTGGAGCGTCCACGGGTGCCGCCGGTCCGCCCGAGGCGTCGGCACGCCCGCAGTCGGAACCGAAGCGGTGCTCATTCGACCGGCCGCAGCACGTATCCGACACCGCGGACGGTGTGGATCATCGGCGCCCGGTCGGCGTCGATCTTCTTGCGGAGATAGGAGACGTAGAGGTCGACGATGCTCGCCTTGCCGGCGAAGTCGTAGTTCCACACGCGGTCGAGGATCTGGGCGCGACTCAGCACGCGCTTCGGGTTGCGCATGAAGTAGCGGAGCAGCTCGAACTCCGTCGTCGTGAGCGCCACCGGCTCGCCGTCGCGGCTGACCTCGTAGCTGCGCTCGTCGAGGAAGAGCCCGCCGATCGTGATGCGGGAGTCGTCGTCGGACACGACGTGCGCGGTGCGGCGGAGGAGACCACGGAGGCGGGCCACGAGCTCCTCGAGCGAGAACGGCTTCGTCATGTAGTCGTCGCCGCCCGCGGTGAGTCCCATGATGCGGTCGTCCACCGAGTCGCGTGCGGTGAGGAACAGGGTCGGGGTGCCCGATTCCGGCTCCCCCTGCGAGAAGCTGCGGAGCTGGCGGAGGACGCTCAGCCCGTCCATGTCGGGCAGCATGATGTCGAGGACGACGACGTCCGGACGTTCCGTGCGGTAGCGCTGGACAGCCTCGCGACCGTTGGTGGCGACGTCCACGACCCACCCCTCATAGCCGAGGGCCAGGCTCACGAGGTCGGTCAGGACCGCTTCGTCGTCGACGAGGAGGACGCGGATGGGTGAACCGTCGGCCCGGTACATCCGCGGTAGCTTGGCGAGGACCGCCCGGCGGCGCCCCGAGTCGACGATCTGCGTTGGCAGGTCGGAGGGCATGGGTCGATTATCCGTCGTCGAGCTGCGAGGCGCGGGAGCGACGGGCGATTCATAGAGGCCTCATATCTTTTCAGGCCGAGCCCATGGGTGCGGTGCCTACCGTGGAGGGCATGACCCGAGCAGAGCCCCTGGGCACGTCGTTCGCCCCCCGCCGTCGCCGGACGGCCGGAGCGACGGCCGAGCCCGCGGACCGGATCCGGAGCGGCCTCGCCGCCGCGGTCCGGGCTCTGCGTCCCCTGTTCCCGGCAGGCGTCTCACGTCCTCGCTTCCTCCGCGGGCCGCGGATCGAGGCTCCGGTCGACGCGCACCCGATCAGCACCGACCGCCTCGTCCTGCGTCGCCACCGGTTGGAGGACGCCGAGGCCTGGTACCGCATCCAGTCCACGCCCGAGGTCGTCGAGCACCTGCCGTGGCCCGTCCGCGACCGGGAGGCGTCCCGCGAGCACCTGCGCCACCGCGTCCGGCACAGCCGCCTCTGGCAGTCGGGCGACTTCCTCGCCCTGGCCGTCGAGCACGACGGACGGCTCGTCGGCGACGTCTCCCTGCACCTCCGCGACGTCCAGCCCGCCGAGCGCTCGGTCGAGATCGGATGGGTCCTCGACCCCGCCGTCGGCGGACGCGGTCTCGCGAGCGAGGCCTCGGCCGCCATGATCGACCTGGCGTTCCGCGAGGTCGGGGCGAAGACCGTGACGGCGGTCATCGAGCCGGAGAACACCAGGTCCATCGCCCTGGCCGAGCGGCTCGGCTTCCTGCGGGCGACCGCTCCGCGCCGCTCATCGAGCATCACCTTCGCGATCACGCCCTCGCTCCTCGCGGCACGCCGAGCGGAACGCGTCGAATCCGCGCAGACGGAGTCGACCGCCACGCGTCCCTGATCGCCGGCGTCCCGATCGCCGAACCTGCCGGGGCCGAGTCTCCCCCACTCGAGCCTCGGCAGGTTCAGCCGTCGGGACGCCGTCGACGTGTGCCCCTCGAGTCACACGCTCACAACTCAGGTGCTCCCCGGCGCGTCGTCTCCGGCTGCTGCCCGACGGTGCCGACCCGCCGGCGGTCTCCTGAGTTCTGCGCAGCTCAGGGTTCCGGTCGGTTCCAATATCCTATAGGATTATCGCGATGTGCCGGCTTGCGCCGGATCGACGGACTCGATGACGAGGAGATGCAGATGACCAGGCTCTGGAACCGACCGGCCGACTTCGCGGATGAGATGGTGGACGGCTTCGTCCGCGCCAACGGACGCTGGGTACGCAAGGTCTCCGGCGGGGTGTCGCGCTCCACGAAGTCCGCGGAACCGGAGGTCGCCCTCGTGATCGGTGGCGGATCCGGCCACTACCCCGCCTTCGCCGGCCTCGTCGGCCCAGGACTCGCCCACGGCGCGGCCATGGGCAACCTCTTCGCCTCGCCGTCCGCGCACCAGGTGGAGAGCGTCGTCCGCGCGAGCGAGCAGGGACGGGGTGTCCTCCTCAGCTACGGCAACTACGCCGGCGACGTCCTGCACTTCACCGCCGCCCAGGACGCCGTGCGTGCCGACGGCATCGACTGCCGCACCGTCACCGTGACCGACGACATCTTCAGCGCACCGCCCACCGAACTCGAGAAGCGACGCGGGATCGCGGGCGACCTCACCGTCTTCAAGGTCGCGGGCGGCGCTGCCGCTGATGGGTACTCCATCGACGACGTCGAGCGCGTGGCGGTCCTGGCCAACGCCCGGACCCGTTCGATGGGTGTCGCGTTCTCCGGGTGCACGCTGCCCGGTGCCGACGAACCGCTGTTCTCCGTGCCGGAGGGACGCATGGCCGTCGGGCTCGGCATCCACGGCGAGCCCGGCATCGACGAGACCGACATCCCTTCCGCGGACGGACTGGCGGAGTTGTTCGTGCACCACCTCTTGGCCGAGGCCGAGATCCCGGAGGGCGTCACGCCGAAGGGAGCGCGCGTCGTCCCGATCCTCAACGGCCTCGGCTCCGTGAAGTCCGAAGAGCTGTTCGTCGTCTACGACCGCATCGCCTCCCTGCTGGAAGACGCCGGGATCACCCTCGTCGACCCGCAGGTCGGGGAGTTCTGCACGAGCTTCGACATGGCCGGCGTCTCGCTCACCCTGCTCTGGGTGGACGAGGAGCTGGAGCGACTGTGGAGTGCCGCTGCGGACACGCCCGCGTTCCGCACGGGTGCCGTCGACACCGGCGCGCTCGAGACCGTGGCCGCCGACGACACCGAGGACGTCGCCTTCCAGGTCCCGGACGCCTCGCTCGAGTCGCAGGAGTCGGCGGCCGTCGTGGCCGACGCGATCTCCGCGATCCACGAACTCCTCGCGGAGCACGCGGACGAGCTGGGACGACTCGACGCCATCGTCGGAGACGGCGACCACGGCATCGGCATGGACCGCGGGGCGACCGCCGCCGCCGCCGAGGCCGAGCGCCTGCGCGAGACCGGAGCCGGCGTGGCGACCGTCCTCGACCGCGCGGGCGACGCCTGGTCCGACCGCGCCGGTGGCACCTCGGGTGCCCTGTGGGGCGTCATGCTCCGCACCCTCGGCGAGCGCCTCGGTGACGACGAGCGCCCGACCGCCACCGCTGTGAGCGAGGGCGTGACCGCCGCCAAGGACGCCGTCATGCGCTACGGCAAGGCCTCCGTCGGCGACAAGACGCTCGTCGACGCGCTGGTCCCGTTCGCCGACACGCTGGCCGAGCGCGTCGCCGCCGGCGACGACCTCTCCACCGCCTGGACCACGGCGGCGGCAGCGGCCACCACCGCGGCCCACGACACGGCCGGTCTCATGCCCGGCATGGGCCGCGCCCGCTCGCACGGCTCGAAGGCAGTCGGTGTCGAGGACCCCGGAGCCGTCTCGCTCGCTCTCATCGTCGAGCGTGTCGGCACCCTCCTCGCCGAGCGCTGACGCCCGATCCACCGACACACAACCCGCTCCCTGAAGCTACCCCTGCACCGGTCCCGGAGCCTGTCGACGGGCCCCGCTCCAACAACGAAAGGCACACCATGACCCGCACCTGGCGAATCGTCATCGGCTCCGATGACGCCGGTTACGACTACAAGGAGATCCTCAAGCGCGACCTCGAGGCGAGCGATCTGGTCGCCTCCGTGGTCGACGTCGGGGTCGACGCCGACGGCCACACCAACTACCCGACCGTCGCGGTGACTGCGGCCGAGATCGTCGCCCGCGGCGAGGCCGACCGCGCGCTGCTCATCTGCGGCACGGGCCTCGGTGTCGCGATCGCGGCGAACAAGGTCCAGGGCATCCGAGCCGTCACCGCGCACGACGGATTCTCCGTCGAACGCGGGGTGCTGTCGAACGACGCCCAGGTGCTCTGCATGGGCCAGCGCGTCGTCGGCATCGAACTCGCCCGCCGCAACGTGCGCGAGTGGCTCACCTACGAGTTCGACGCCTCGAGCGCGTCGAACGACAAGGTGCAGGAGATCAGCGCGTACGAAGCGTCCTGATGTCAGGACGTCCCAGACTCGTCGGCGTGAGCCTGAAGATGTACTTCGGGCACGCGCAGACGCTCGACTGGTGCTCGGTCGTCGCGGGGGTGTCGGCCGAGCACCACGCACTCCGATCCGGCGCGGCTGAGCTGTTCGTCATCCCCGGGTACCTCTCGGTGACCGGCGCGGTCGAGCGGCTCCACGGCGTCGCGTCCGTGGGGGCTCAGGACCTCGCGACCGAGGACACCGGGGCGTTCACCGGCGAGGTGAGCGGTGCGGAGCTCCGCGAGGTCGGCTGCGAGGTCGTCGAGGTCGGACACGCGGAGCGACGCCGACTGTTCGGCGAGACGCCCGACGTCGTCCGCGCGAAGACGACCGCCGCGCTCCGCAACGGGCTCGCGCCGGTGCTGTGCATCGGAGAGACCGAACGCGGAGACGCCGAGACGGCGGCTGAGGAATGCGTCGCACAGTTCGATGACGCCCTGGCGGGGGCGGTCGCCGCCGGGATCGTGGGCCGCGTCATCGTCGCCTACGAACCGCACTGGGCCATCGGTGCCTCCGAGGCCGCGAGTCCAGCCCACATCCGCGCGGTGTGCCTCCGGCTGCGTGGTCACCTCGACGTCCTCGACACGAGGGGTGTGGTCGACACCTCCTCGGCCGTCATCTACGGCGGGAGCGCCGGACCCGGCCTGCTCACCACGATCGGCGACGCGGTCGACGGGGTCTTCCTCGGCCGCTTCGCCCACGATCCGGCAGCCCTCGCGCTGGTGCTCGACGAGGTGGCCGGCCTCGACCGCGCGGGCTCCGACCTGCCGCGATGACAGCCGGAGGCCCCGTAAACTGGTCATCGACGATCATCGCGGCAGATCGACCGGAGGTCCCCCTCCGTGACGACGCCTCGAGCACACCCTTCGGAGCCTGCCGTGGTTGATGCCGTGTTCCCGCTCGGCGCCTCCTCCTCGCTCGAGCGCCGTGGTCTGCGCGACCGCGTCTACGAGCTGGTGCTCGACATGCTGCTCAGCTCCGGCATCGAACCGGGCGCCCGGCTGTCCATCGACGCCATCGCCCGCGACCTCGACGTCTCACCCACGCCCGTCCGTGAGGCACTCGTCCAGTTGGAACGCACCGGGCTCGTCACCCGCGTCACCCACAAGGGCTACCGGGTGGCACCGCCGCTCGCCGACGATCAGCTCGAGTCGCTGTTCGACGCCCGCATCGTGCTCGAGAGCGGCGCCACCGCGCTGGCCGCCGCCCACGCCGACGAGCTCGTCCCGGCCCTCGAGGTCGCCCTCGCGCAGCACGTCGAGATGACCGCCAGGGTGCGCGCCGCGGCATCGGCCGGCGAGATCCCCGTCGCACTCCTCCGCGAGTACTTCGCGGTGGACTGGAACTTCCACCACCTCATCTTCGAGGGCACCCGCAACCCCTTCCTCCTCGACATGTCCGAGGGCATCTCCACCCGCGTGCACCGCATGCGCCAGACGGTCGAGACGGGTGTCACCGACGCCGACCAGGCCGTCGTCGAGCACCGAGCCATCCTCGACGCGTTCTCCGACGGCCCCGAGGCCGCCGCGGCGGCCATGCGCTCGCACATCGAGCTCGTGCGCACCCGCGCCCGCACCGACGCCGAGCACTGAGCCGCCTTCCTCCGGTCCCTGAGCCTGTCGAAGGGCGCAGAACGGGGCCGACCGCCTGAGCGATCGACCCCGTCCGGGAGTTGCGTCGTGACTAGTGCGCCGTGCGGGTCGCCGTCGTCTCGAGCAGCTCGTCCGCCTTCGCCCCACGGAAGAACCGGGTGCAGTAGAGCATCGCGGCCGCGAGGAAGGCGAACACGCCGAGCGAGACCACACCCCAGACACCGCTGTCGGTCGGCACGCTCTCGTTGATCCCGGTGCGCATGATCGGGGCGACGAAGCCGCCGAGGTTACCGAGCGAGTTGATGAGGCCGATGCCCGCCGCCGCAGCCGTTCCGGTGAGGAACGCCGTCGGGTAGGCCCACGTGATCGGCCCGACCGAGAGGAAGCTCGCCACCGCGATGGTGATGAACAGGATGCCGAGGATCGGCTGGTTGTTCGCGCCCGCCCAGGCCGAGGCCAGGATGAACACGCCGGTGGAGATGTAGAACCACGTGCCCCAGGTGCGGCGCCGGACGACCGTGTTCGCGTTCCGTCCCACGTAGTAGCAGGCGAACAGACCCACGAGCCACGGGATGGCCGCCACGAGACCGACCTGCCAGCCGACGTCCTGACCGATGAGGTTCGACACCTGCTGCGGGAGGTAGAACGTCGTGCCGTACACCGCGATCTGCAGGCAGAAGTAGATGATGGTGAAGTACCACACCTTCCAACTCGTCATCGCCTTCGCGATACCGGTCGGGCCGTCCGACTGCCGGACGGTGTCCTCGCGTTCCATCGCGGCCGTCAACGAGTCCTTCTCCTGTTGGTCCAGCCACTTCGCCTGTTGCGGCGAGTTGGTGAGGAAGTAGAGCGCGGCGAAACCGGCGAGGACCGCGAGCATGCCCTCGGCGAAGAACATCACCTGCCAGCCGTGCCACGGGGTCAGGGCGTCACCGAAGCTGATGAGGCCACCGCTCAGCGGGGCGCCGAGCATCTGCGAGAAGGGCTGTGCCAGGTAGAAGATCGAGAACATCTGGACGCGGACCTTGTTCGGGAACCACTCCGACAGGAACATGATGACGCCGGGGAAGAGCCCGGCCTCGGTCACGCCGAGCAGGAACCGCAGGACGATGAACATCGTGTCGTTCGTCGTGAAGGCGAACAGGGCGGCGACGATGCCCCAGGTCACTGCGATGCGGGCGAGCCAGAACCGGGCGCCGAACTTCTTCAGCAGCAGGTTGCTCGGGATCTCGAAGATCGCGTAGCCGATGAAGAAGATGCCGGCACCGAGGGCGAAGGCACCGTTCGAGATGCCGCGGTCGACGCTGAGCGCCTCCTCGGCGAAGCCGACGTTCGTGCGATCCAGGAACGCGACGAAGTACAGGATGACGAGCATCGGCATGAGGTGCTTCGACGCCTTGCGGATCGCCGACTTCAGCGCCGGATCGTTGGTCGATCCGATCGCCGGCGGATTGGGTGTGGACAAGACACTCTCCTTTGAGATGACTGGTGCGGGTGGGTGCTACTGGCGTTACTGCTGCTGCTGCTGGCGGTGGTCAGGAGACCATCGAGGGGATGATCATCCAGAGGCCGATGCCGACGAAGACGACGCCGAGACCGAGGAAGATCAACCGGGATTTGGTCCACTGACCGGTGAGGTGCTGCATGGTGCTGCTCCGTTCGCTCGTGGTGCGTGTGGTGGATCAGTGCATGTAGAGGCCGCCGTCGACGTTCAGCGTCTGACCGGTGACGAAGCCGGCGTCCTCACTGATGAGGTAGGCGATGGCGGCCGCGATGTCGCGCGGGGTGCCGATGCGCGGCAGGACGCCGTCGGCGGCCATGGCCGTCTTGCGCTCCTCGGTGAGGGTGCCGCCCATGATGTCGGTGTCGATGGGGCCGGGCGAGATGGCGTTGACCGTGACGCCGTCGTGGCCGAGCTCGCGGGCGACGCTGCGGGTGAAGCCGATCACGCCGGCCTTCGCCGCCGAGTAGGCCGTCTTGCTGAAGGTGCCGCCGCCGCGCTGGGCGGAGACGGACGACAGGCTGACGACACGACCGACGCCGTTCGACACCATCGACTCGACCGCACGGCGGGTCGTGTAGTGGACGCCGTTGAGGTTGATGTCGATGACGCGCTGCCACTCGTCGGCGCTCACCTCGAGGTAGGGCACCGGTGAGGCGACGCCCGCGAGGTTCACGAGGGCGACGAGCTGTGGGAGGGCGGCCTCGAGCGCGTCGAACGCGGCACGCACCTGCGCCTCGTCGGCGACGTTCGCGCCGGCGCCGGCCGCCTGCACTCCGTGCTGCTCCGCGATCTCGGCGGCGACCGCCTGCGCCGCAGCCTCGTCGAGGTCGATGATCCCGATGTTCCAGCCGAGTTCGGCGAGGTGATGGGCTGAGGCGCGACCGATGCCGCGCGGGGAGGCTGCGCCGGTGAGGACGACGGTCTTGGATTCGGGGAAGGTGGTGGCGGTCATGGCCGGCCTTTCTGCGTGGGAGTGGTGAAGTCGGTGTCCGATCGAGTCGGACGTTGCGTTCGGTCGGCGCCGCGCTCAGTTGATGGGTGCGGGGCCGAGCTCGTCCATGAGCCGCTTGATCGCGACGTACGCCTTGTTGCGGTAGGCGATCAGCTCGGGGGTGCGGTCGGCCGGGACGTCGAGGTAGCCGGCACCCGACTTGGTGCCGAACTTGCCGGCGTCGACGAGTTCCTTGAGGGAGTCCGGTGTGGCGAACCGCTCGGGCCACCGGGTCTGGAGCGAGGCGTAGCAGAACGAGTACACGTCGAGTCCGGCCATGTCGGCGATCGCGAAGGGACCGAAGACGGGGAGCCGGAAGCCGAAGGTGGTGCGGACGATCGTGTCGATGTCCTCGGGCGTCGCGACGCCCTCCTCGACGAGCTGCGTCGCCTCGTGGAACAGCGCGTACTGCAGGCGGTTGAGCACGAAGCCGGTGGCGTCCTTGACGCGGGCGGTCTCCTTGCCGGTCGCCGCGACGATCTCCTCGACGGTGGCGATTGCCGCATCGGCTGTGGTCTCGTGCGGGATGAGTTCGACGCCGGGGATGAACGGGGCAGGGTTCGAGAAGTGGACGCCGAGGAACCGCTCCGGGTTCGTGACGGCCTCGGCGAGTGAACCGATGAGGATGGTCGAGGTGTTCGAGCCGATGATGGCGTCGGGTGAGGCTGCGGCGCTGATGCGACGGAGGGTCTCGTGCTTGATCTCGATCTTCTCGGGGACGGCCTCCTCGATGAAGTCGGCTCCGGTGACCGCCTCCTCGATGGACGCGGCGGGCGAGACGTTGGCGCGGATCCGCTCCACGGCATCGGCCGGGAAGAGTCCGTCGGCGACGAACTGCTCGGCCTCGGCGATGAGGCGGTCGTAGTTCTTGCGCGCGATCTCCTCGGAGATGTCGGCGATGCGGACGGTGGCGCCGGACAGCGCGAGCACCTGGGCGATGCCGCCGCCCATGTACCCCGATCCGACGACGGCGATGGTGTGTGTGGTCATGATGAGGCTCTCCTGTGGTCGTCTGGATCAGGCCTGCGGCAGCAGGGTCCTGATGTACTTCTGGTTGGTGGAGCACATGCCGAGGCTGTCGCCGCCGTAGTGCTCGGCCAGGATGATGCCGTTGAAGCCGAGCTCGACGGCGTCGCGGAAGACCTGGCGGTAGTTGATGAGCCCGGCCTCCATGGTGGAGGGCACGGACGTCGCCCAGCTGCCGTCGGCCGCCTCGTCGCGGGTGTAGTTCTTCACGTGCATGTAGTTGGCGTAGGGCAGGGTCTTGGCGAACAGCTCGCGCCAGTCCTCCACCGGGCGGTGCAGGCGGATGAGGTTCGCGACGTCGGGGTTCAGGCCGACGTTGTCGAGCCCGACCTCCTCCACGAACCGGACCGCGCTGTCGGCGGTGCCGAGGTAGGTGTCCTCGTAGAGCTCGAGTGCGAGCGGCAGGCCCACGTCGGCCGCGTGCTTGCCGAGCTCGCGGATGCGGCTGACGGCGGCGTTCCAGACCTCGGGGTCGTCGGGGTCCTTCGGGCCCTGCGCGGTCCAGAACCACAGCGCCTTGCGCTGCGCGTCGTTGAACGGTTGGTGCAGGCCGGTGGAGAAGACCTGCATCCCCCACTCCGCCGCGGCGTCGATCGTGCGGTGCGCGTACTCGAGGTTGCGCTCCTCGTGGCCCGGCATGATCACGCTCTGCCGCTGCAGGTGGACGGACGGGACGCCGACGCCGTGCGACTTCGCGATGGCGAGGAACTCGTCGCGACGGGACGGTTCGAGGTCGGCGGGCCGGACATGGCTGTCGGGCAGTTCGGCGAGGGTGAACCCGACGCCGGCGACCTGCGCGAAGAGGTCGTCCCACGCTTCGGGTTCCGCGTCGTGCAGGGAGACGCCGTTGCGGTCGACGGGTGGGATGCCGTGCAGGCAGGTGGCGATGGGCCAGGTGTCGGCGGTCCATCGGGGGGTCGACGCGGTCGCGGTCGTATCCGTCATGATGCTCCATTGCGCTCAGGGACTGCTCGGGGCTGGTGCTCCCGGTCAAAAAGATCCTATAGGAAATAGTAAAGCGTTTCCACGAATGCGCAAGGGCACTTCGACAGGCTCAGTGACCGGCGGAAGGGAAGCTCAGTGACCGGCGGAGGGGAGGGTTGGTGAATGGTGGAGCGGGAGGCGAGCTTCCGGGGACCGAATCCAACCGGTCACCGAGTGCACCCGGTCACGACCACTCCGGTCACCGAGCCTGTCGAGGCGCGGCGTCGGGGCTCAGTCGCCGAGGATGTCCCAGTCCTCGTCGTCCGCGTCGGCGATGCCACCCGCGATGAAGGCCTCGCCGGCCTCGGTGGCGCGATCGCGCACGCCGACCAGCAGCTCTTCGAGCGAACCGGCCGACAGGAACCGCATCTGGTCGATCTCGCTCACCGGCGCGATGCCCGCCAGCTGCCAGGACGACTCCAGCGGGTCGTCGGCGAGCTCCACGACCGAGGCCCACTGCTGCTCACTGAACTCGCTGGCCACCGCGAGCGAACGCCGCACCGCCGCCTCGGTCTCATCCCGCAGCGGCTCCCAGCGCGCGTCCCACTCCAGGTCGTCGAGCGTTCGGATCTCAGCGCGTGGATACGGGTCGTCCGGCAGCCAGTCGGTCACCTCGAAGCGCTGACCGCCCTCGGCGATCACCGCGACGAAGCCCTCGCCGCCGTCGACCTCGACGATCTCCGCCACGGTCCCGGTGCGGAAGCGGTGCTCACCGCCTCCCGTCTCACGGCCACGCTCGATGAGCACGACGCCGAACGCCGGGTCCTCGGCCTCGAGCAGGTGCGCCAACATGGTGAGGTAGCGCTCCTCGAAGAGCCGCAGGGCGAGCGGCATGTGTGGGAACAGCACGGAGCCGAGTGGGAACATCGGCAGCTCGAGGACCGGGAGGCCGGATGCCCACGGCTCGGCACTGAAGGAGTCGGTCATGCCAGTCCCCCTCCGCCTCGCGGGCCCGAACGACTATCGTCCACCCGAATCGTGCTGCGATCATAGCCGCCGGACACCGGAGGCCACTCAGGCGGCGAGGACGGCACGCAGCGCCTGATCGAACCGGATCGCGCGATCGACCTCGACCGCCGTCTCGTAGTCGGTTCCGCGCAGGGCCACGTGCAGTGGCCAGTCCACGTCGATGAACCCGACGCGCCGGTCGCCCACGAAGACGCCGAAGCGGTCTGCCGTGAGCTGCTCCACCCACGCACGGCGGAGTTCAGACGTCTCGCTACCGGTGGAGCCCATGGAACGACCTCTCTCGGCGGGTGCGACGACCGGGTCCGGACAACCGTCGAAGTATCTCGACTGTCTAGCTATCACCGCCGTGCTTCATCATGACAGCACGGCCGCGGGATGGACAACTCCCCTATCCGTCCGACGAAACGAGCACGAGGCGATGGCATCGTTGCGAGATCGTGCCGTGATGGTCCGCGGATCCTCAGGAACCGTCCGTAGGATGCTGATCGTGGGGTGGAAGTGGCCGTGGGGACGCAAGCGCATCGTCGATGCGCCGGTCGATGCCGGGTCCGACCCCTACCTCCAGTACCTCGAGTGGGTTCGCCTCGGCAAACCGTCGCTCGCGTCACCCGACGATCCACCGCTGCAGTTCGACCCGCGATTCGCGCCACGACTGGCCTCGGACGCCGTCAACTCCTCGCGCGCCGACGGCGTCTGAGTCTGCCGGTCTGAGCCCGCCGGTCCACGCACAGCACAGCGCCCGACACCGAGGTGACGGGCGCTGCGAAGGTACTTACGCGGTGGCCTGCTCCGCGACCTCGGCGCGGCGCGGGAGCTTCCAGCCCGGGCGCACGAAGTGGCAGGTGTAGCCCCACGGGATGCGCTCCAGGTAGTCCTGGTGCTCCGGCTCGGCCTCCCAGAACTCGGAGACCGGCTCGACCTCGGTGACGACCTTGCCGGGCCAGAGCCCTGAGGCGTCGACGTCGGCGATCGTGTCGCGCGCGACGCGCTCCTGCTCGGGCGAGGTGAAGAAGATCGCCGAGCGGTAGCTCAGGCCGACGTCGTTGCCCTGGCGGTTCTTGGTCGACGGGTCGTGGATCTGGAAGAAGAACTCCAACAGCTCGCGGAAGGACAGCTTGCTCGGGTCGAAGACGACCTCGAGGGCCTCCGCGTGGGTGCCGTGGTTGCGGTAGGTCGCGTTGGCGACATCGCCACCGCTGTAGCCCACGCGCGTCGACTTCACGCCCGGCATCTTCCGGACGAGGTCCTCCATGCCCCAGAAGCATCCGCCGGCCAGCACCGCGCGCTCGGTCGTCGTGCTCTGCTCGTCTGCTGCACTCATCGTGACTCCTCCTTCGTGCCGAGCACCGTGCGGGGTCCCCGCGTGCTCCGGTCTTCGGCTCCATGGTATGCAACAGCGTCCGCTTCCGGACTGTTCCGGGCGGGGCTTGCACTCAGCGGTCGCACAGGTGCGAGGACGCGACGGCGAAGCTCAGACGGTCGGCTTGCGGCGGAGCTGCTTGATCGACTCATGGATCTCGGGGGCCAGCACCACGGCGCCGGACCGCTCCGACTGCTCGAGGGTGACGGCCTGCGCCTCGTCCGCCGCGGCGAACCAGGAGGCGATGGTCACGCCGTGGCCGGGCTGTCGGACGATCTCGATCGGGTCGCCCGCCTGCACCGTCCCGCTCTTGACCACCTTGAGGTAGGCGCCGGGCCGTGCGGCGTCGGCGAAGCGCTTCACCCACCGTGGCTCGCCCAGGCGCCGCTGGAAGGTGCCGCACGGGGTGCGCGGACAGGTCACCTCGACGACGAGGGTGTCGCCGATCCGCCAGCGTTCACCGATCTCGGCACCGTTCACGTCGAGCCCCTGCGTACGGAGGTTCTCCCCGAACAGCCCCGGCGTGATCTCCCGACCGAGCTCGCCCTCCCAGAACCGCGCGTCCTCCTCGGCGTAGGCGTAGAGCGCCTTCGTCAGGCCGCCGTGGTGTTTGCGATCGGCCTGCACGTCGCCGTAGAGCCCCATCGGCCGCACGTGCAGCGGCTCGTCGACCGGGCGCTTGTCGATCGCGGTGACACCGATCGACCCGTCGTCCACCCGGAGGGCTTCGACGCGACAGAGGGCGAGGAGTTCAGACATGTGACCAGTCTGCCGTGTCGTCCGCGACCGTCCGGACGACGGGGCCGGTGCGGCTGAGGCGGAGTGGCTCAGTGGATCAGCTCAGGCGGACTCGCGGACGACGAGCGAGACACCCACCGAGCGTCGGACGGACGGCCCCGAAAGCGGGAGCGTGCCGGACATCATGCCGTCGAGCAACTCCAGGCTGTGCCGTGCGATGTCACCCTTGTCGACGGCGACGCTCGTCAGCTCAGGGGTGACGAAGCGACCGAGGTCGAGTCCGTCGATGCCGATGACGGCGACGTCCTCCGGCACGCCGACCCCGGCACGGGCGAGGCCCTTGAGCACGCCGACCGCCATGACGTCGTTGAAGACGAGTACGGCGTCGACGTCGGGCATCGCGGCGCGGCACCGCAGGGCGGCCGAGACCCCGCCCTGGTGGGTGTCCTCCGCCCAGGTCTCCGACGCCTCCGACCACGGCAGGCCGTGTTCCTTGAGGAACGCGCGGTACGCGAGACGACGTCCGGACGGTTCCGCCGAGGCGTCGATCATGGCGATCGACCGGCGCCCGGTCGCGACGAAGTGGGCGAGCGCCTGTCGGATGCCGTCCTCGAAGTCGATGTCGACGCCCGCCACCTGCAGCGCGGGCTGGGCGTCGGACGGGTCCGCTCCGGCCTCGGACTCCTCTGGCCGATGGTCGCCGAGGGAGACGAACGGGATGGTGGCGAAGGCGCCCTGGAGTGCTCCGTGGTCGGCGCCGTTGCGCCCGACGACCGCATCGACCTGCCGCGCGAGTTCGGCGAGCTGCGCACGTTCCGCGTCGGGGAGGTCCGGTCCGCGATCCGCTGCGGCGGGTCGGTCGCCCGATGCGTTCGCCGCTCCCCCGACCTCGGCGACCAACACGGTCCATCCGCGCTCTGCGGCCTGCTGCACGAGGGCGGCCGCGAGCTCCGGGTAGTAGGGGTTCCGCAGGTCGTCGACGACCAGTCCGAGCGTCGTCGTCCGGCCGCTCACCAGGTGCTGCGCAGCGCGGTTCGGTCGGTAGTTGAGCGAGGCTGCGACCTCGACGACCCGTTGCCTGGTGGCGTCGCTGACGTCGCGCATCCCGTTGAGCGCTCGGGTCACGGTCTGGCGGGAGACACCGGCGACCCGGGCGACGTCGATGATCGTCGCTCGCGCTGGAGCGTGATCGTCGCGGGGCCTGGTCATGGTCACATCGTACTGATACGCTCACACCGTGAACGTTCACGGTGACGTTCACCACAGACCATCGCACCGCCGATCAACGTTGAGGAGCACCACCATATGGAACACGTCGCCTGGGGCATCATCGGACCCGGAACGATCGCCGAACGGTTCGCGACCGAGCTGCACGCGAGTCGCACCGGTCGACTCGCCGCCGTCGCCAGTCGCGACGCGTCGCGTGCCGAGGAGTTCGGCGAGCGCTTCGGGGACGGCACGGCTCCCGTCCGCGGGTACGGCTCCGTCGCCGAGTTGCTGGCCGACCCCGGCGTCGACGCGGTCTACATCGCGACCCCGCACACGGAACACGTCCGGCTGGTGATCGAAGCGGCGGAAGCGGGCAAGCACATCGTCAGCGAGAAGCCGCTCTCGGTCAACCGCGCCGGTGCGATGCTCGCGATCGAGGCCGCCCGTCGTGCCGGCGTGTACCTCGCCGAGGCGTTCATGTACCGCTTCCACCCGCAGACCGCCAAGCTCGTCGAACTCGTGTCGTCCGGCGCCATCGGCGAGGTCGAGCACATCGAGGCGTCGTTCGCGTTCGCCGCGAACCTCCCGGCCGAGCACCGACTCATGAACCCGGAGCTGGCGGGCGGCGGGATCCTCGACGTCGGTGGCTACCCGGTCTCCATCGCGAGGCTCGTCGCCGGTGCCGCCGTGGGTGCACCGTTCGCCGACCCGACGGAGGTCACCGGGAACGGCACCATCGGCTCGACCGGCGTCGACGAGTGGGCCAGCGCGTCGCTCGTGTTCCCGTCAGGCATCACGGCGCACGTCACGAGCGGCGTGCGCGTGCAGGACGACAACCGCGTCGTCGTCACGGGTTCGACGGGCCAGATCATCGTGTCCGACCCGTGGTTGCCGTCGGTCGAGGACGGGTCGACGATCGAGGTCCGCACCGTCTCGGGCACGGAGTCGATCCACATCCCCGGGGCGCCGCAGTACGCGATCCAGGCCGACGCGGTCGCTGCGTTCGCCGACGCCGGTCAGGCACCGCAGATGCGCTGGGCGGACTCGCTCGGCAACGCGGCGACCCTCGACCGCTGGCGCGAAGCGGTCGGCCTCGAGTACCCGTTCGAGTCGATCGACACCGACATCCCGACCGGTTCCGGCCGGCCGCTCACTGTGCGCGCCGAACTCCCGATGCCGACCGGCTGCATCGCGGGCATCGACCACGACATCTCCCGCCTCGTGATGGGTGTCGACAACCAGCAGACCCTGTCGCACGCGTCGGCGATGTTCGACGACTTCTTCGAGCGCGGCGGCAACGCCTTCGACACGGCCTGGCTGTACGGCGACGGCCTGCAGGAGCAGCTGCTCGGACGCTGGCTCGCCAACCGTGGCCTCCGGGACGACGTCGTGGTGATCGGCAAGGGTGCGCACACGCCGTTCTGCGACCCGGAGTCGATCTCGCGTCAGCTGTTCGAGAGCCTCGACCGGCTCGGCACCGACCACCTCGACCTGTACCTGATGCACCGCGACAACGTCGAGGTCCCGGTGGGCGAGTTCGTCGACGTGCTGAACGAGCACGCCGAGGCCGGTCGCATCCGTGCGTTCGGTGGCTCCAACTGGTCGATCGAGCGGTTCGAGGAGGCGAACGCCTATGCGGCGGCGAACGGGAAGCGGGGCTTCGCGGCGCTGAGCAACCACTTCGGTCTCGCCCGCGCACTCGACGTACCGTGGGCCGGGTGCGTGGAGGTGACGGATCCGACGAGCCGCGCGTGGCTCGAGGAGACGAAGACGCCGCTGCTGCCGTGGTCGTCGCAGGCACGCGGCTTCTTCACCGGGCGTGCCGAACCCGAGGACCTGTCGGACCCGGATCTCGTGCGCTGCTACTACAGCGACGACAACTTCGAGCGCTTGGCCCGTGCCCGTCAGCTCGCCACCGAGCTGGGTGTCGCGCCGACCGCGATCGCCCTGGCCTACGTGCTGGCGCAGGACTTCCCGACCTTCGCCCTCATCGGGCCGCGGTCCATCGAGGAGACGCGTTCGTCGACCGACGCCCTGTCCCTGAAGCTGACCCCGGAGCAGGTCGCCTGGCTCGACCTCCGAGTCTGATCCGTCCCTTCGGGTGATGCCAGCGCGGTGCGCTGACGTCACCGCGGGGCATGGACGTGAGCGCGGGTCTCCAGAGACCCGCGCTCACGCGTGCGGGGCGCGCCCACGCCGAGTCGTTCCTCCTCGCGTCAGCGCACCGCGCTGGTCCGAGCGCGGGGTGAGGCCCGCTCAGGGGGACCCGATGCCAGCGCGGTGCGCTGGGCCCCGCCGCGGGTCACACGCGTGAGCGCGGGTCTCCAGAGACCCGCGCTCACGTGTGTGGGGCGCGCTCGCGTCAGCACACCGCGCTGGCGCAACCACACCACTACAGCGAGGGTCGGGTGGGCGTCAGGTGAGGGGTTTGCGGGACCGGTCGCTCGCCAGGAGGACGCCGAGGAGCAGGATCAGGATCAGGACGACGCCGCGGGCGAGACCCTGCCAGTAGAAGGACAGCCCGACGAGGTTCATCCCGTTCGTCAGCAGCGCGAAGATGAGCACACCGACGAGCGTTCCGACGAGGTTCGGCCGCCCGGTCCGACTCAGCGTCGTCCCGATGAACACCGCACCGATGGAGTCGAGCACGTAGAGCTGGCCGCTGTTGGCGACGAAGCCCTGGCTCCGCGAGGCCAGGATCAGCCCGGCGATGGCCGCGATCCCGGCGGCGAAGATGAACGCCGTCGCCATCGACGTCCCAGCCAACCGCCCGGAGATCCGGGTCGCCGTCGGCTGCTCCCCCGCCGCGGTCAGCACCCGACCCCAGCGACTCCGTTCGAGCGCAGCCCAGACGATGATCAGCACGAGCACGGCGACGACGATCGGTGCGGCGACGCCGAGCACGGTGCCGGCACCCAACCACGCGAACTCGTCCGGCACGCTGCTCCGCGACAGATAGATGGGCGACCCGCCGTCGGTCGCGACCTGCTGCACGCCACCACCGATGAACCAGACGCTCAGCGTCGCGAGGAACGGTCGGATGCGCAGCACCACGATGAGGAACGCGTTCACGGCCCCGACGAGCAGACCGACGACCAGACCGCCGACGATCGCCACCCAGGCCACGTAGTCGTCGGCCAGGAGCGCCGACGCGGTGAGCGCCGCGAGGTCGATGGCGACACCGATCGAGAGGTCGATGCCACCGGCGCGGACGACGACCGTCATCGCGACGGCCGCGAGGAGGAGCAGCGCGTTCTGGTTGAGCACCCCGAGCAGGTTGTCGGCGGTGAGGAACGACGGCGACAGCACTGCGAACACGATGAGCAGCACGGCCAGCACGGCGGGGGCGAGCGCTTGCGGGACCGCGGCACCGAGGCCTCGGACCGTCAGACTCGCGAGCGGGCCACCGGGACGCTTGCCGCCGCCGCCTCCTCCCGGACCAGCCGACCCGGCGTTCGGGACGGAGAGGCCACTGGTGGCGGAGGACTGTGCGCGTGTGTCGACACTCATCGCTTGACGCTCCGTTCGCGGATCGCGGCGACCGCGAGGACCAGCAGGATCAGCACACCCTTGGTGATGCCGATCCACTGGCTCGGGACGCCGAGCTGACTGAAGCCGTTGGTGAGGATCGCGACGAACACGGCACTGAACAGGGTCCCCGTGATCGTGACGACGAGCCGACGGGAGAACGCGATGGACAGGAATGTCGCGAGGAGGATGTCGATGAGCGACTGCTCGCCGATCCCCGGCAGGGCAGCGGACAACCGACTGGTCATGAGGACGCCAGCGATCCCGGCGAGGACCGCCGCGAGGACGTAGCTGACGACGATGTGGCGGTTGACGTCGATCCCGGCCACCCGCGCGGCCGTCGGGTTCTGCCCGACCGCGGCGTTCTTCACGCCCCAGCTGGTCCGCCCGGTGGCGAAGGCGGCGACCGCGAAGACGACGAGCAGCACGACGACCGCGGCAGGGACACCGACGACATGTCCGCTCCGCAGCCAGACCAGCCCGGCGTCGGAGACGGGCACCTTGACGTTGTTCGTGATGACGATCGTGAGACTCGTGACGATGCTCATCATCGCGAGGGTGACGAGGAGCGGGCGGATCCCGGCGACGACGACGAGACCGTTCACGAGCCCGATGACCGCCGTGGCTCCGAGCCCGATGAGCAGCGCGAGCGGCAGACCGAGCTCGGCCTGCAGGAGCACCGCGACGAGCGCGCCGGAGAAGCCGAGGACGGCGCCGATGGAGAGGTCGATGCCGCCGCGGACGACGTCCTCACCACCCGTGACGACGACGATGGACAGGCCGAAGGCCGCGATCGCGTAGACCGCGGACTGGGTGAGGATCGTCGCGAGGTTGGCCGGGTCGAGGAAGCCGGGCGAGGCGACCGCGAAGACGACGACCTCGATGACGACGATCGCGTAGCCGATGAGTCCCAACCGGGAGACCGGACGACGCTTCGTCGTGGACTCCGCCGCAGCCGAGGGCGCAGCGGGTGGAGCGGAGAGCGCGGTCATGCGGAGGCTCCTCGGGTGGGTGACGGCTCGGTCTCGGAGCCGGTCGAGGCGTCGGCGGACGACGAGGCGGCGCCCGTCGACCAGGCGAGGATCGTGTCGGCGGTCGCCTGCGATCGGGGCAGCTCCGTCCGGATCGTCCCGCGGTACAGCACGAGGACGCGGTCGGCGAGCCCGATCAGTTCCTCGAGGTCGACGCTCACGAGCAGGACGCCGGCGCCTTGCGCGACGAGCGCGTCGATCTCCGCGTAGATCTGCTGACGCGACCCGATGTCGACGCCGGAGGTCGGCTGGTCGAGCACGAACACCGTCGACCCGGCCGCGAGCCACCGACCGAGCACGACCTTCTGCTGGTTGCCGCCGGAGAGGCTCCCGGCCACCGCGGTGTCGTTCGCGGGCCGGACGTCGAGTCTCGTGACGAGGTCTGCGGTGATCTCCCGCTCGCGTCGACCCCGTAGGATCCCGCCGAGCCCGGTGATGCGGTCGAGCGCTGCGAGCGTGAGGTTCTCGCGGACGGACTGACGGTTCAGGATGCCGTCGCGGTGACGGTTCGCCGGGACGTACGCCCCACCCGCCCGGACGAAGGCGCGCGGCGAGCGGATCGACGCCCGGCCGAGCCGCACGGTTCCGCCGTGCGCACGCAAGCCGGTGACCGCGTCGGCCAGTTCTTCGAGGCCCGAGCCGACGAGGCCCGTGACGCCCACGATCTCGCCCGGACGGACGGCGATCGAGACGCCGTGCAGGCGTTCGGGGACCGTCAGTCCGTCGATCGCGAGCACCGGTTCGGCGCCGGCGTCGGCGACGATCCGTTCGCGGTCGCCGAACTCCTCGACGCTCCGCCCCACCATGAGCTGGACGATGGCGTCGAGGGTCGCGTCGGGATCGGCGAGGTCGAGGGCGCCGACGCGTTCACCGTTGCGGAGGACCACGACGCGGGACGCGATGTCGCGCACCTCCTGCAGGTAGTGGGAGATGTAGATGACGGCGACGCCCTGGCTCTGCAGTGTCCGGACGGTGCGGAACAGCCGCTCGACGTCGCCGGCGGCGAGCGGTGCGGTGGGTTCGTCGAGCACGAGCACCCGCGGGCGCGTGATCGTCGCGATCGCGAGCTGCAGGAGTTGCTGCTCGGCGACGCTCAGCTCGTCGACGAGGGTTTTGCCCGGTACGTCCAGCCCGACGAGGTCGAGCAGCTCGCGCTCGGCGCGGCGGTCGAGCTGCCGGCCGGTGAGGAACGCGGTGCGCGAGCCGAGGAAGAGCTGCTCCGCGACCGTGAGTCGACCGGCCAGGTGGCGGTCCTGGTGGATGACGCGGACACCGAGGCGTTCGGCGTCACCCGGGTTGCGGATGACGACCGGTTCGCCGTCGATCTCGATGGCGCCCTCGCTCGCCGTGTAGAGGCCGGTCAGGATCTTGATGAGCGTCGACTTGCCCGCGCCGTTCTCGCCGACGAGCGCGACGACCTCGCCGGAGTGCACCTCGAGGTCGACGTCGTCCAGCACCCGGACGCCGCCGAAGTCCTTCGCGATGCCACGCATGCTCACGGCGGGAGCCGAGGCTTCGGTCGTGGCGGCACCGGGCCGACCGCCCAGCGAGCGCTGGGCGGCCTGACCGTCGATCGAGGTGTCGTGCGTCATTCCAGGCCGAGTCGCTTGCGCTCGTCGGCGACGTTCGCCTTGTCGATGAACACGGCGTCGAGGTAGGTGCTCAGCGGCACCTCGTCCTGCTTGCCACCGAGGTACAGGGCGACGTTGTTCGCGCTCGTCGTCCCGAACAGGGTCGGCTGCTGTGCGACCGTGAACTGGTACACCGAGTCGGGGTCCTGGATCAGGTCGAGCGCTCCGGGCTCGGCGTCGACGCCGTAGACCTTGATCTCATCGCGGCCCGCCGCGTCGATGGCCTGCGAGGCACCGATCGCGGGGAGGTCCCAGCACGACCACACGGCCGAGATCTCGCCCTTGGGGTAGCGGGTGAGCGCGTCGTTCGTCTTCTGCTTGGCGTCCTCGATGGTGCCCTCGTAGATGTCCTGCAGCTCGGGCTCGATGATCTCGATGTTCGGGTAGTTCTTCAGCACGAGCTTGAACTCGTCGTAGCGGATCTGGCAGGGGGTGACGTCGTAGAAGCCGTTGAAGACGAGCACCTTGCCCTTCCCGCCGATGTCCTCGGCGAGGGTGCGGGCGAGGGTGGAGCCGATCTGCCAGTTGTCGGAACCGATGTTGTTCACCGAGTTCTCGCTGGCGTGGTCGATCGTGAAGACCGGGATGCCGGCGTCCTTCGCCTGCTGCAGGGCCGGGGCGAGCGTGGTCGCGTCACCGAGGATGACGACGATCGCGTCGACCTTCTGCGAGACGAGGTTCTCGACGTTGGCCAGGTGCTTGTCGTCCTGTGCGTCGGCCTGGGTGGCGACGACCTTGGCGCCGAGCTCCTCCAGGCGGTCCTGCACACCCTGGTAGGTGAGGCGGCCGAAGTCGCGGACGACGTCCTTGGCGGCGACGCCGACGGTCTTGCCCTCGAGCGAGGGGACGTCGACGTCGGAGGCGGCGGAGCTGGCAGCGGCGCCGCTCGTCGACTCGCTGGACGAGGACTGCTTCAGGGAACAGCCGGTGGCGAGGCCGGCCACGACGGCCAGGGTGACAAGAGACAGCGCGAGGCGCGATCGACGACGCATGGGGACTCCAGATGACGGTGGGGTGCGGGACGGTGCAGGGGGTGGTGGAGCGTGCCGGCGTCCGCTGTCGGTGCGGTCGGGGCGCACCGGGACGTCGGGTTGCAGCAACAGTAGGGAGTGATCGGACGGGCCGCGAGAGGGCGCTCAACCTGACGTAACACAAGGTGCCAGGTGTCGGCGGTGCGTGGAGGCAGGTCGGGGCGCGGCCCGCGGAAACGTCGGATGTATCATGGCGCGAGGCGGTGTTCCACGTGACCGTCTCGCTCGAGCAGGGGGTCGCATGGCAGTCACGGACGAGGCGATCGCGCGGATCCAGGCGATGATCGTCGCCGGCGACCTCACCCCCGGTCAGCGCCTCCCTCCGGAGAAGGAGCTCAGCGAGACCCTGGGACTCTCCCGCAGCTCCCTCCGCGAGGCGGTGAAGGCGTTGGAGCTCATCCGCGTGCTCGACGTCCGCCGCGGCGACGGCACCTACGTCACGACGCTGGAGCCGAGTCTGTTGCACGAGGCGATGTCGTTCGTCATCGACATGCACGCCGACGCCTCCCTCATCGAGATGTTCGAGGTGCGCCGCATCCTCGAACCCTCCGCGTCGGTGATGGCCATCCAGCACCTCGACGACGAGCGGATCGCGGAGCTGCGCAGCATGGTCGACGAGGTCGACGAGTCCACGACGGTCGAGGACCTCGTCGCGCACGACCTGCAGTTCCACGCCCGCGTGATCGAGCTGAGTGGCAACGCCTACCTCGCGAGTCTGCTCGCCGCGCTCGGCAGCAAGACGGTCCGGGCCCGCATCTGGCGCGGCCTCACCGAGGAGAAGGCCGTCGCCCGCACCCTGCAGGAGCACCACGCGATCGTCGACGCCCTCGAGAAGCGCGACACCGAACTCACCCGTGCTCTTGTGACGGTCCATGTCTCCGGCGTCGAAAGCTGGCTCCGCCGCTCGATGTAGTCCCCTCCCCCTGCCCGCGAACTGTCACGTGCTGCTCGTCCGGGCCGCTCGGACTGGCCGTTGGTGACCGTTCGCGGGCAGGTAGCGTGAGGGGATGGACGGCACGATCGACACCCGCGCGCTCATCGACCCCATCGACCGTGACGCCATGGCGAAAGCGCCCTCGTTCCATCGCGCGCCGTCCGCCCGGCTGTTCATCGGCCTGCTCGCGGCGATCGTCGTGGTCACCGTCGCCGGGTTCGTCCTGTTGGGAACGCTGCCCTCGCCCTCACGAGGCGGCTCCGGCCCGACGCCGCTGCTCGGGATCGGGCTCCTCGCGGCCGCCGCCGTCGCGGTGTTCGCAGTCCTCTCCTGGCGTACGAGGCGCATCAAGCGCTTCCGCCTCTCCCGATTCGCCGCGGCCAACGGGATGACCTACACCGCAGACCTCAGCTACCCTCCGTTCCCCGGCATGATCTTCGGGATCGGATCGTCGCGGCAGTCGACCGACGTGCTGCGGGGTGGTCGTCCCCGCGCCGTGGAGTTCGGGAACTACCGCTACACCGTCCGCCACGGCAAGAGTTCGACCACGCACCACTGGGGATACGTCGCGATGAAGCTCGACGTCCCCCTGCCGAACATCGTGCTCGATGCGATCGGCAACAACGGGTTCGGCTCGAACCTCCCGGCAGCGTTCCAACGGGCCCAGCGACTCTCCCTGGAAGGCGACTTCGACCGGCACTTCACGCTCTACTGCCCCGCTGGTTACGAACGGGACGCGCTGTACCTGTTCACGCCGGACATCATGGCGAGGTTCATCGACCACGCCGCCGAGCTCGACGTGGAGATCATCGACGACTGGCTGTTCCTGTACACGAAACGGGAGGTGTCGACCCTCGATCCCGACACCTGGGCCTGGCTGTTCGGCATCGTCGACGCGCTGATGACGAAGTTGGACCAGTGGGCTCGGTGGCGGGACGACCGCTTGCAACCGCAGACGTCCGGAGCTCCGGAGCACCCGCTTGCACCCGGCGCTCAGGCCGGCCCACCCGCGATCGGGCTGCTCACCCCGCCGCCGGGTGTCGCTTCATCCGGCCGCAGGTTGCGACGATCCGGGAGGTGGATCCCCATCGCCTTCGTCCTCGGAACGCTGATCGTCTGGATCGTCACACGCATGAACTGACCCTCCCCTGCCCGCGAACTGTCACGTGCTGCCAGTCCGGGGCGCCCCGACGAGCCGTTGGTGACAGTTCGCGGGCAGGGGCGGGGTGTTGGGGACGTCTGGTGATCGGGAGACGAGGACGGAACAGGCCGGTTGATGGGATGGCCAGGTGACCGACACCGGTCGCCCGTCAGAAAGGACCACCCATGCGCCGACCCACAGCCATCGGCTTCGCCGTCCCCGTCCTCGCCCTCATGCTCGGGCTCACCGCCTGCTCCGGATCCGCGGAGGCCCCGTCGAGCGGTGCATCGCCCTCGACCGCCGATTCGTACGCCGAGGCGTTCGACGACTACACGATCTCCCTCGCGGGCTGCCTGCGCGACCAGGGGTTCGACGTCCCGGACCCGGAACCCGGTACCGCGATCACCCTCGACGGTGGCGAGGCGATGAACACGGCCTACGACGCCTGCGCCGACGAACTCGGCCCGCCGCCGGTGAACCCCGACCAGCCCAGCAAGGCCGAGATCTCCGACGAGCTCCGGCTCCGCGCCCAGTGCCTGCGTGACCAGGGGTTCGACGTCCCGGACCCCGATGCGAACGGAGCGTGGGACCTGCCGGAGGACCTGTTCGATGAGGCCAGGGCCTGCGCCGTGCAGTGACCGGCACACCAGCCTGAGCGGCCGACCGATCCCGTGATCGGTCGGCCGTTCCATCGTTCCGGGTTCCCTCGTTCCGCGGTCAGGCTCCGGCCTGGTCGGCGTCGTGAGCCGGCAACAGCACCGTCGCCTCGAGCCCGCCCGCCGGCAGCGGTGCGAGCCGCAGCGACCCACCGTGCAGCTCGACGATGCGGGCACCCAGGGTCAGCCCGAGACCGTTCCCCCGATCGCGACCGGCAGCCCGCGCCATCCGCGCGTCCCGCCGGTCGAACGGCTCCAAGAACCGCGCCACCTCCACCTCGTCGAGCAGCGGCCCCGAGTTGCTGACCACGACGACGGCGCGTCCCGGCGATCGCGGGTCGGGTCCGACCCACACCGAGACCCACCCGTCCGGGCCGCTGTTGTATCGCACGGCGTTCGACAGCAGGTTCGTCAACAGCTGTTGGAGGAGCACGCGGTTACCGCGCACGGATGTGCTCCGGACGGTCGACGAGATCGTGACCCCGGCGTCCGCGGCCTCCGGCGAGATGAGCTGCGACGCGTCGCGGGCCACCGCCGCCAAGTCGACGGGCGAGGTGACGAGTGGTCGGCGGTCGAGCTGGTTCAGCTGCAGGAGCGCCTCGACGATCGCGATCCCCCGCTCGTTCGTCTCGTGCAGCCGCCGCAACGCTCGGTCGACGTCACGGCCCTCCGGGTCGGCCTGGGCGACCTCGATGAGCATCTTCATCGTCGCGAGCGGTGTCCGCAGTTCGTGCGAGGCGTTGGCCGCGAACCGTTTCTGCGTCAGGAACGACTGCTCGAGGCGTGCGAGCATGTCGTCGAAGCGGTCGGCGAGCTCGCGGAACTCGTCGCGGCGACCCGTCATCGCGATGCGGTGGTCGAGCGAGCCCTCCGCCGCCGCGCGAACGGCCGCGTTGAGGTCCCGCAGCGGCCGCAGCACCCGTCCGGCCACGATCCAGCCGACGCCGGTGCCGATCACGGCCATCGCGAGGAGCGCGAGCATCGAGTAGTTGATGAGCGAATCGCGGATCTCACCGCGCGTGATGCCGGACAACTGCCTCGGATCGCTCGCCAGTGCGAGCGGGTAGTCGGGGAACCGCCAGATGATCACGTTGATGACGATGAGCGCGATGAGTCCCGTCACGACGGTGAAGGCCGCATAGGTCGCGGTGAGTTTGACGCGAGCGGTCATCCACGTCGGCCGGGCGTCGTCACCGACGGCCGGAGCGGCGGTCATGCGCCCACCTCGTCGTCGATGTCCGCACCGCTCGCTTCGGCGGGAGCCTCACCCGGCGGCAGGACCCGGTAGCCGACGGCCGGCACGGTGTGGATGATCCACGGCTCGCCGAGCACCTTCCGGAGCGTCGACATCGTCACCCGCACCGCGTTCGTGAACGGGTCGGCGTGCTCGTCCCAGGCGCGCTCGAGGAGCTCTTCGGCACTCACGACGCCGCCCTTGGCCGCAAGCAGGATCTCCAGCACCGCGAACTGCTTCTTCGCCAGGCGCACGTACCGGCCGTTGCGGTACACCTCGCGGCGGAACGGGTCGAGCCGCACACCGGCGTATTCGAGGACGGGCGGGAGCGACGCCTTGGGTCGACGCGCCAGCGACCGGAGCCGGAGGACGAGCTCACGCAGCTCGAACGGCTTGGTCAGGTAGTCGTCGGCGCCGATCTCGAAGCCGCTCTCCTTGTCGTCGAGGTCGGCGGCCGCGGTGAGCATGAGCACCCGGCAGGGCAGCTCCTGGGCGATGATCCAGCGGCACACGTCGTCGCCGTGCGTGCCAGGGAGGTCACGGTCGAGCACCACGACGTCGTAGGCGTTGACGGCGAGTCGCTCGAGCGCGGTGTCGCCGTCGAACACGAGGTCCGCGGCAAGCCCCTCGTGCTGCAGGCCCTCGAGGATGCTCTCGGCGAGGTACTGCTCGTCCTCGGCGATCAGGACACGCATGGGACCTCCGGTGTTCGTGACGGACGACGCGTCGATGGCGTCACTCCGGCGCCCGCGATGGGCGTCGTGTCGATCGTAGGCGGCACCGTGTTTCAGAACCGTCTGGTGATCATCCGACGCCCGCGCAACCGCGGTCGAGCTGGACTGGGGGCCTGGTCGTCGCGTGCCGAACACCGACGACCGACCGAGGAGGAACCATGCAGCACGACATCCAGCACCAGCAGCAGCCGCACCGGCGCCCGGGCCGACGGAGCACCGTCGCCCGCAGAGGCTCCGACCGAGCCGTCGTCATCCTCGCCGCCACGGCCGTCGCCCTCACCGCCGCGATCGCCCTGGTCGCGTGCACGGGCGTCGCGCCGACCATCACCCGCGGGATCACCGCACTGGCCGAGCACCCGTCCGGAGACGCGCATGCTGGAACCACGACCACGACGGATGGCGCGTTCGGGGCCGACGACGGCGTGCTGGACGAGAACCGCTACTCGGCCTACGACACCGATCTCCCGGCCATCGCGAACCTCGATGCGGACCTCCTGGAGGCCGTCCAGCAGGCGACCGACGCAGCAGCGCAGGACGACATCGCGCTGTACGTGAGCTCCGGCTGGCGGAGCATGGCGTACCAGCAGCACCTGCTCGACGAGGCGATCCTCCAGTACGGCAGCGAGTCGGCCGCCCGGCAGTACGTCGCCACGCCGGACGGCTCCTCGCACACGCGCGGGGCGGCCGTCGACATCGGCGCGACGGACGCGGACTACTGGCTCATCGAGCACGGCGCCGACTACGGCCTCTGCCAGACCTACGCGAACGAGATCTGGCACTTCGAGTTGGCGACCGTCCCCGGCGGCGAGTGCCCGGAACTCCTGCCCGACGCCGGGTGAGGTCGGTGCCGCGACCAGCTGCCACCGCAGGGCGTCCCGCTCCTACCCGGCGGCCGGCGCCAGCCGACTGACGAACTCGTCGACGCGCAGGCGGATGTCCCGGAACGCTTCGTCGAAGGCCTCGTCCGTCGCGGGCGCGGCAGGGTCGGGGATCGACCAGTGCAGGTCGTCCCTCCCCTCGAGTTCCTCGTGCGCCCGGTTGCACACGGTGATGACGAAGTCGCTGTGCCGGAGGACCTCCGAGGTCGCGCGTGGGACCCTCGGACGGATCCGGACGCCGTGGCGCGCCGCGGCCCGGACCGCGCCCGGGTTGACCTCGCTCGCTGGGCGACTACCCGCGGAGGCCACGGGGACGGCGCAGCGGTCCTGCCAGAGCGCCTCCGCCATCTGCGACCGCGCGGAGTTCGCCGTGCAGACGAAGACGACCCGCGCCGGGGCGGGGATCGGCTCCGGCGCGAGCCGGTCGAACGCCCCGGGCACGAGCCGCACGTAGTTGCGGCGACCGTCGGACTCCGACCGCGACCGCGACAGGATCCCGGCCCGCTGCAGGACGTTCAGATGATGGGCGACGAGGTTCGAGCCCATCCCGAGGGCGAGCTGGATCTCGGTCGGCGAGAGGTCGCCGAGCGCCAGGAGATCGACGATGCGCAGCCGCGCAGGCTCCGAAAGCGCGGCGAACTTCGACGCCCTTACCGCCAGCGACTCCACCGACACAACCCCCGACGACTCAACCGTGATTGACTCAATAATAGATGCAGGCGTCCGTGGAACGCGCTCGAGCACGCCCGCCCGAGGTCCCGGTCACCTGAAGGAGGAGCTTGTCATGGGTATCGGAACCGGAATCGCCTTGATCGTCATCGGCGCCATTCTCGCCTTCGCCGTGAACGTCGACGTCCCCGCGGTCGACCTCACACTCATCGGATACATCCTCATGGCGGCCGGTGCTGTCGTCTTCCTCATCTCCCTCGTGCTCGTGCTGCGCCACCGACAGGTGTCGTCGACGACTCGCTCCGCCGTGGACCCCAGCAGTGGCGAGCGTGTGACCCGCCGAAGCACGACCGACAACGACGGCCCCGTCCTCTGACGACCGGACCGACCGCGCCACCCATGACCGACCCGGCTACCGCGCCGCCTCGCACCGGCGAGCTCCTCGATGGTCGGTACCGACTCGAACGACCGATCGGTGCCGGCGGGATGGCGACCGTCCATCTGGCGACCGACGAGGTGCTCGGGCGCAAGGTGGCGGTCAAGCTGTTCCGCCCGGGCACGACCGATGCGACCGACGGCGCCAGGACCACTTCGGAGACGCGCCTGCTGGCGTCGCTGAACCACCCCGCCCTCGTCACCCTGTTCGATGCCAGGGTCGTCGCCGGCGACGGTTCGTACCTCGTCATGGAGCACGTCGACGGTCCGACGCTGTCCCAACGCATCGCCCGGTCGCCGCTTCCGTCGTCCGAGGTCGCCGCGATGGCCGTCGACCTCGCAGAGGCGCTCCACACCGTGCACGCGGCGCGGGTCGTCCACCGCGACATCAAGCCGTCGAACGTGTTGCTGCGACCGACGATCCTGCCCCACCAGGAGTATCGCGCGAAGCTTGCTGACTTCGGCATCGCGTACCTCATCGACAGCACCCGGATGACCGCGCCTGGCTCGTTGATGGGCACGGTCGCCTATCTCAGCCCAGAGCTGGTCCGTGGTGCGGACCCGGCGACGCCAGCCGACGTGTACGCGCTGGGACTCGTACTCCTCGAAGCGCTGACCGGTCGCCGCGCCTACCCGCAGACCACCACGCACGATTCCCTCATGGCGCGACTGAACGCGCCGCCGACGATCCCCGGCGAGCTCGGGTACCAGTGGAAGTCGCTCCTCACCGCGATGACCGCGTCCGACCCGGCCCAGCGCCCCACCGCCCTCGAGGTGGCGGTGGCCGTCCGTGGCATGGATCCCGCGCTGGACCCGGCGGATGCGACCGTCGCGACCTCGACACCGCTGGTGACCGCAGACCCGGAACCCACGGCTGCGACCGAACGGCTCGACTCGGCGACACCGCTCGCCACCGCACCGGAGGGATCGACGGGGCTCCTGACGGCGACGACACCGCTCGCGCCGACGGCGGACACGCCCGCCGAGACCGGCCCGACCGCGGTGCTCGACGGCGCTCGCCGCTCGGAGCGACGTCTCGACGGCGGTGCACGGCGCCAGGCCGCAGTGCGCCAGCCGCGGCGCCTTCGACGCTGGCTGATCCTCGCGGCCGTGCTGCTGGTGATCACCGTCGCGGTCGTCTGGTTCCTCGTGTCCCGGGCGCAGCCGCCCGCCCCGACGCTGCCCACCCTGCCCGAGCCGCTGTCGACGCACCTGCGGGAACTCATGCGGGAGGTGACGCCATGAGGCACCGACGGAGGTCTGGACTCGGGTTGATCGCCACACCCCTCATCGTCGTCGCACTGCTGAGCGGTTGCGCCGGGGCGCCAGCCGACCTCGAGCGCGCGACCGGTCAGCAGTTGCAGAGCAGCGTGCTCGGGGTGGCGAACGCGGCCGCCGCCGGCGACACGACGGGTGCACTGAGCGCTCTCGACGCACTCGAAGCGAAGCTGGCTGAGGCGGAGGCGTCCGGGGCTGTCTCGGCGGCCCGCGCGACGACCATCCGAGCCGCCATCTCGGCGGTGCGAGCCGATCTCACACCGGCCACCCCCACCCCGACCCCGACCCCGACCGCCGAGCCCAGCTCGGTCGATCCCGCCACCCCCGTCGAACCGGTGACGCCGACGGATGACGGGAACGGGGACGACTCCGGGAAGAATGGGGACAAGGGGAAGAACGGCGACAACGGCGGCAACGGCAACGGCAACGGCAACGGCAACGGCAACGGCAACGGCAAGAAGGATAAATGAAGCGACGAGGAAGCACCGCGGCCGGGCCCGACGACGGATCGAACGAGCCCCAGACCGACGAGACGACGAAGCGGACCCGGGCGGCGGAGGACGGCGTCTCGACCGTGCAGCACAGCATCGTCGTCGACCTGCCTATCGCGGCCGTCTACAAGCAGTGGGTCGACTTCGAGTCGTACCCGGAGTTCTTGCCGGCTGTGCGCGAGGTGAAGGTGACCGGTGAGGTCTACAGTCGCTGGACCGTCGCGATCAGCAAGCTCTCGCGTCAGTTCCTGGCCGAGATCCTGGAGCAACTCCCGGAGGAACGCCTGGTCTGGCGCACCATCGAGGGCGACGTCTGGTTCAGCGGCGACGCCGCGTTCGAGGCGATCGACAAGCAGCAGACCCGCGTGGACGTCACGGTGCACTGGAAGCCGGTCAACGCGATGGAACGCACCGCGGCCGCGCTCGGCCTCGCCGGGCGGGTCGTGCGTGGCACCCTCCAGGCGTTCAAGACCTACATCGAGTCCACCGGAGGGCCCTCGGGTCACTCCCGCGTCAAGGTCGTCTCCCCGAGCGGGTAGGCGACGACCGCGAGCGTGACCGATCAGCTCATGAACGGCCGCAGGTCCGGATAGCCGGTGGTCTGCCAGGCCCCGTCCACGACGAGGTTGTCGCCCGAGATGTACGAGGCGTCGTCGCTCGCGAGGAACAGCGCGGCAGCGGCGATCTCCTCGGGGGCGGCGGCACGACGGAGCGGGATGCGCTCGTCGTACGCGGCCTGCACACCGGGGATGTCGGTCAGCGACTTCGTCAACGGCGTCGCGACGAGGCCAGGTGACACCGCGTTCACGCGGATCCCGTGCTCGCCGAGTTCGAGTGCCGCCTGCTTCGTGAGCATCACCGCGCCGGCCTTCGCCGCCGTGTATCCGACGCCGAAGTGCATCGGAACGAGCGAGTTGAGGGAGGCGATGTTGACGATCGCGCCGGCCTTGCCCTCGGCGAGGAACTGGCGGGCGGCGAGACGCGTGCCGTTGAAGGCGCTGTAGAGGTTCAGCCGGACCGTGAAGTCCCAGTCCTCGAAGGAGATGTCGGTGATCGTCCCGGCACGTGATCCACCGGCGACGTTGAAGAGCGTGTCGAGCGTGCCGAAACGTTCGACGGTCTCGGCGACCAGCGCGGAGAAGTCCGCCTCGTCGGTGACGTCGGTGCGCCGACCCCACACGCGCTCACCGAAGGTCTCGGTGGCGCTCGCGATCAGCTCGGCGTTGATGTCCGCGACGACCACCGAGGCGCCCTCCGCGACCAGCCGCTCGGTGATCGTCGCCCCGATGCCGGACACGCCCCCGGTGACGATCGCGACCTTGCCGGCGAACCGGCCCTGGATTGATGCATTCGACATGATGCCACTCCGTTCTGCTCACCGGCTCTGGCGAGCGTCTCCAGCATACGCATCTATCATTCACGTGTCAGATAGTTCCAGGTGGCCCTCAGCATGACGACGCCGGCCCCGGGACGAAGTGTCCCAGGGCCGGCGTCAGGTGGCGCTGAGGCCTACCGCGGCGACTGCTCGCGATCGGCGTCCGCCCCGACGCCGTCGCCACCCGAAGCCCGGTCGAGCGAGGGCGCCCCGCTGGTCGACGCAGGCACCTTGCCGCGCGCTGCAGCCTCGAGCGACTCGGCCTCGTCTCCACCGACGGCCTCACCGCGGGCGACCAGCCCGGCGACGTCGGACAGCGGGATCTGCTTGAGGAACAGCGACAGCAGGAAGGCCGCACCGATGAACGGCAGGAGGTACCAGAACACCGGGGCCAGAGCATCGGCGTAAGCGGTGACCACACCGTCGCGGATGCCTGGCGGGAGCTGGCTGAGCGTCTGCGGGTCGATCGTCGCCGCCGCGTTGGAGGCGTCCCCAGCACTGGCTCCCGAACTCGCGAAGACGTCCTTGAGGTTCGCGGTGAGCCGCGTGGTGAAGATCGTGCCGAACACGGCGACACCGAGCGACGCACCGACCTCGCGGAAGTAGTTGTTCGTGCTGGTCGCGGTTCCGACCATCGACGCGTCCACCGAGTTCTGGGCGACGAGCACGACGACCTGCATGATCAGGCCGAGACCGGCGCCGAAGAAGAACAGGAAGACGCAGATCAGCCAGATCGGGGTGTCCGCCGTGAGCGTCGTGAACGCGACCATGGAGGCGGCGGTGATGAGCGTGCCGATGACCGGGAACATCCGGTAGCGACCGGTCCTGGTGATCAGGTTCCCCGAGACGATCGAGGTACCGATGAGGCCGACCATCATCGGGATCATGAGGAGGCCCGATGCGGCTGCCGAGGTGCCGGACGACATCTGGAGGAAGGTCGGCACGAAGCCGATCGCCGAGAACATGCCGAGGCCGAGCGTGAGGCCGATCGCGGTCGCGTTGATGAACGTCGGGTTCTTGAACAGCGACAGCGGGATGATCGGGTCCTTGGCGCGAGCCTCGGTGATGACGAAGAGCAGCGCGGCGAGCAGCATGCCGATGCCGAACATCCACGTCTCGATGGCACCCCAACCGTGGGCGGCGTCGCCACCGAAGTCGGTGAAGAAGATGAGGCAGGTGGTGAACGCCGAAAGGAAGATGACGCCGAGGAGGTCGATCGGCGCGGTCGCCTTCTTGTTCGGCAGCTTCAGCGTGAAGAACGCGATCGCGAAGGCCGCGATGCCGACCGGGATGTTGATGTAGAACGCCCACTGCCAGGTCAGGTGGTCGACGAAGAAGCCACCGAGAAGCGGTCCACCGACGGCGGAGAGACCGAACACCGCGCCGAGCGGGCCGAGGTACTTGCCGCGCTCGGAGGCGGGCACGATGTCGGCGATGATCGCCTGTGACAGGATCATGAGGCCACCGCCACCGAGGCCCTGGACGGCACGCCAGACGATGAGCTGCGTGAAGTCGCCCGCGAACGCACAGCCGACGGAGGCGATCGTGAACAGGGCGATCGCGACGAGGAAGAGCCGACGACGGCCGAGGACGTCGCCGAACTTGCCGTACACGGGCATGACGATGGTGGTCGCCAGGAGGTAGGCGGTGGTGAGCCAGACCTGGTGGTCCACGCCGCCCAGCTGTCCGACGATCGTCGGCATGGCGGTGGAGACGATCGTCTGGTCGAGGCTGGAGAGCAGCATGCCCGCGATGAGGGCGGCGAAGATGATCCAGATGCGGCGCTTGGTGAGCAGCATCGGGCCCTCGGTGGGTGCGGCGGTGGCGGCGGTCACTGGAGGTCCTTTCGGGGAGTGGGGTTCGTGTGGGGGTTCTGGGGCGCGGCGGCGGGAGGTCCGACGTCGGGGTCGTCGGGCTCGAGGATGGTGCGATAGGTCGCCAGGCAGTCGCGGATGGAGCCGACGATGTCGAACTCGCCGATCTGGCCGAGGTCGGCGACGCCGCTGCCGAAGACGCGCGTCATCGTGGTCTTGATCGCCATCCCGAAGAGGTCGGCGCAGGCGCGGGCACGCGGGTCGTCTGCCGGGACGCCTTCCCGCGTGGCGATGAGCTCGACGAGCAGTTGCTCGCGCTCACGGTTGAGGCCCATGAAGCGGACCAGCAGCTTGGGTTCGCGCTCGAGGGCGGCGTGGAAGTCGACGTGCTCGGCCAGACCGAACCCGGATCGCTCCGCATGACCGGCCGCGATGAGCATGAAGTCGTCGAGCACGGCGCGCCACCCCCGCGAGCCGAGGGCGAGGAACTCGGTGGCGAACCGCTCGGTCTCCTCGGTCTCGTCGACGCCGAGGACGGCGTCCTCCTTGCTCGGGAAGTAGTTGAAGAAGGTGCGACGCGAGACGCCGACCTCCTCGCAGAGTTCCTCGATCGTGAAGCCGTTGAGCCCGTGGGTGGCCGTGAGCCGACGCGACACGGTCGTCAGCCGCGCAGCGGTGGCGGCCATCCGGTCGGACAGCCGATTCGTCGAAGTTGCACTCTGCATCACGAAGTGCAGTATTGCACTCTCTGAGCCGGGGTGCAACTTGCGGCACGAGTCGCCCAGTCGGGCCTCACTAGAGTGAACGCATGGACCCTCGTCAGGCACGAACCCGCAGTGCCCTCCGCGACGCGATCCACACCCTCGCGGCGGCGAAGCGCATCGATCAGGTGACCGTGGCGGAGGTGTCCCGGGTGGCGGGTATCACGCGCGACACCTTCTACCGTCACGCCGCGACGCCCGTCCACCTGCTCGCTGACGTGCTCGGCGAGGAACTGGATGAGACGCTCCGGGCGCACGCCGATCTGCCGGCGCACAGCGACTCGACGCTGAGCGTCTTCGACGAGTCCGAGCGCGACCTCCTGCGTCACGTCGCCGAGCACGCGACGATCTACCGCAACGCCATGCACCCCCGGCTCATCGGACCCCTGCGCGATGCCCTCACCGAGCGGATCGAGCAGGCGCTCGCGCACCACCTCGACCGACACCCGCACATCGCCCCACCCCGCGAGGACGGCATCACGCCCGAGCGACACGTTCGGATGCTCGTGGCCTACGCCGGTGCCGGCACGGTCGCGGCGATCGAGGAGTGGCTGCGATCCGGCGACCTCGACGACATCGACGCGGCGGCCCGTACGGTCATCGCCGCCTCCCCCGCCTGGTGGCTCGGCCGCGCCTGACCCTGGGTCCGACGCCAGCGCGGTGCGCGGACGCGAGCGCGGGTCACCGACGTGGGCGCGCCCCTCCGGAGACCCGCGCTCACGTCCCCCGGGGTGCGCTCACATCAGCGCACCGCGCTGATGTGAGGGCCTCCTTCGCGACATATGTCGGTGTAGGCATATCTGCTCTGTGGATAACCCGAGGGGCCTCCTCGACCGGCCGTAGCGTCGAGGGATGTCAACGACCTCCCTGCCTCGAATCGCCCCCGCTCTCGCTCTCACGATGGGACTCCTCGCCCTCACCGCGTGCACTAAAGCCGAGCCGGCACCCCCTCCGAAGAGCACTCCGCCGGTCTTCGAGAACGAGGAACAGGCCCTGGCCGCGGTGACGGAGACGGTCGGTTCATTTGTCACCGTCGTGAACACTATTGGCGCCAAAGGCGGACAGGAACCAGAACGGCTCGACCACCTTCTCGCGCCCGAATTGAGAGATGCAGAGACTGCAGGATTCGCTGACATGGCGGCGAAGGGCTGGAGAACTACCGGCGAAGCCACCCTTCAGCGCGTCGAGCTCGTCCAGTGGTGGCCTCGGCCCGACGCTATCGGCGTGATCGCAGTTGCTCAAGCGTGCATCGACTACGCCGGCGTCGACGTTCTGGACTCCAGCGGAACCTCAGTTGTCAATCCAGAGCGGGATCAGCTCCGCTCAACGGAGCTACAGCTCACCGCAGCGGACGGGGAACTGCTGATATCAACGAAGAAGCCTGTTCCGGAAAGCGAGATCTGCTCATGATCAGAAGAGGCGCTCTAGTGCTCGCTCTGATCGCCGTTGTATCGCTCACTACTCCTGTCACGTCGGCATCTGCAAACAACTGCACCGAGGTCGACTACATGAATGGCGCTTGTATCGGAAGTGGCTCCGTCGACATCGGGGCAGTGTCGAGCAGCCTGGTTCGGGCGGCGGCGGTGGCTCCGGCGGCGGAACGGGCGGAGACAGCGGTGGTGGCGGGTCGGCCGAGTTGCCTCCCGGGGTGACCGACGGGCCCAACGGTGAGCGGACGGTCTGCAGCCTCATGCGCCCCGACGAGTGCTACACCTTCACTCCCGGCGACCTCGGCACCGACCTGGGGGCAGCACCCGCCGCGCAGCCCGTGACGATCCGCGACGTCGCCAGCTTCGCCCCCGCCGCACCCACCCTCACTACCGAACCCGCCGCCTGGGGTGTCCGTGGGCTCCACACGAACGTCATCGCCGGCGCCTCCGGACACACCCGAACCGGCACCCTCCTCGGCCAGGTCGCCGAGGTGCACTTCATCCCCGTCGGATTCACCCTCGACTACGGCGACGGCGACACGACCACCACCCGAACCGGCGGATCCAGCTGGGCCGCCCTCGGGCTCGCGGAGTTCTCCAAGACCCCGACCAGTCACCGCTACACGACGGTCGGAACCAAGACCATCACCGTCGACGTCGAGTACGCCGCCGAGTACCGCATCGGCGACAGCGGCTGGCTCCCCGTCATCGGAACCCTGCCGATCCCGACCGAAGAACCCCACACGGTCCAGATCGTCCGCAACTCCACCGTCGGCGTCGACAAACCCTGCCGACCCGGCACACCCGCCATCGGCTGCTGACCGCGTGACCGAGAACGTGCTCGAGCTTGGTCCCGATCAGATGAGCCCCTCGCGGCCGCCCGACACCCAGTTCGGGTCGGCGGCCCGTGGACCGCTCACCTGGTCGGCGTAGGTGTCGATCTCGGACCGGATCTCGTCCGTCAGCTCCACCTGGAACGCCTCGAGGTTCGCGTGCAGGTGCGCGACGCTCCGGGTGCCGGGGATCGAGACGACCCGTGCGCCGAGCTGCTGCCCGCGGTCGTGCACCCAGGCGAGCGCGAGCGCCTCCGCGGTCGTCCCGATGCGGCGGGCGAGGCTCCGGAAGCGTGCCGCGAGTTCGAGGTTCGCCGCGAGGTGCTCGGGCTGGAAGCGCGGGAAGTTCGCTCGCGTCCCACCGAGCGGCACCGTCTCGGCTGTGAAGTCTTCGGTGAAGAGTCCGCGCGACAGCGGCGAGAACGCGACGACCGTCACGCCGAGCTCCGCCGCCGTCGGGACCACGTAGGTCTCGATGTCACGGCTGACGATGCTCCATTCCGACTGGATCGCGGCGATCGGGTGCACGGCGTGCGCGCGGCGGAGTTCGTCGCCCGTCGCTTCGGACAGACCGATGCGGAGGACCTTACCGGCGGTCACGAGTTCGGCGAGCGCCCCCACCGTCTCCTCGATCGGTACGTTCGGGTCGACGCGGTGCTGGTAGTAGAGGTCGAGGTGGTCCGTGCCGAGGCGGGTGAGCGTCCCGTCGATCTGCTCGTGGAGGTGAGCACGGTCGCCGCGGATCCCTCGCTTGCCGATGCCGCCGCCGGTGACGATGCCGACCTTGGACGCCAGGAAGACGTCGTCACGGCGCCCGGTCAGGTACCGGCCGAGGAGCTCCTCGCTCCGGCCCTCGCCGTAGACGTTCGCGGTGTCGATGAGGTTCACGCCGCTCGCCAGGGTGGCGTCGAGGATGGTGGTGACCTCGGCGTCGGCGATCGCCCCGTAGGTACCGGCGATGGACATCGCACCGTACCCGATGGCGCCGACCTCCGCGGCGGTGTCGCCCGTGCCGATCGTGGTCGAGGGCAGTGCGGTCGTGGTCGGCTCCGTGGCCAGGGGCGCTTCGCTCATGGATTCACCGTACGGCTTCACGACAGGTTCGACGTCCGGTCCGTCACGCGGTGCAACGTCAGGCGCGCGATCCGGCTCGGGCGACGAGCGTCTGCAGGAGTGCGGCGGGTTCCTCAGGGTCGTCGATCGTGATCGCGAACTGCTTGCCGGAGGTGCTCGTGACGACGAGTCCGGGCCCGGAGCGCAGCACGACGGCCGAGCGACCGGGCATGATCCGGTAACCCCAGCCGCCCCAGTCCATCGGGCGGATGTCGGTGGCCTCGACGACGTCGACCTGGTCGAGGGGGATGCGCTTCATGGGGATGCCGAAGAGCGAGACGACGCGGAGGCCGCGCCAGTCGACGCTGATCCGCAGGCGGATGAACGAAGCACACAGGAGGGTCGCGACGGCGAGGATCGACAGACCGAACATCGCGACGCCCGACTCGCCGCCCAACAGGATCGGTGTGTAGGCGACGGCGCCGATCGCGACGAGTGCGAGGGTGAGCCAGAGGAACAGCAGGGCCGTGACGCTCCGACTCCAGGCACCGACCTCGGTCTCACCGAGGTCCATCGGCGCCGGTCGGGCGGCTGCCCCGGCGAGCAGCGGCTGAGCCGGCAGGATCACGGCGGGGATCACACCCCAGAGCGAGCACAGGGCGAGGGGGACGATCCACCACCCGAGGACGGCACCGTCGACCGATCCCGCTTGGATGGTGAGCCACGTCGGGATGACCCAGACGGAGGCGGCCGACCCGGCGGCGATACCGATGAAGAAGATGATCATGCGCTTGGTCCGCATGCCGGGCCGCGGGAGGGCGAGCAGGATGGCGGCTGTGACAGCAGCGACGGACGCGATGATCAGCGTCACGAGGAAGACGCGCGCGGCGGGCATGGAGTCGTCCGGTGCACCGGTGCCCGACCAGTGCGAGGCGACGTCGGCCGGGATCGCATCGCCCCAGACGAGCCGGGTGAGTGCGATCGCGATCGCCGGGACGGCCATGGCGAGGCCGGCCAGGACGATTCGTCCGCGCGCTGGTGCTGCCGGTGGCGGTGTGGTGGTGTCGTGCATGTGCTCCCCCTGAGCTGCTGAGGTGGTCTGATCGCCGGCGTCCTCGGCCGACGTGGTCGTGCGGTGGCGTCGGCGATCGTCAGGTGCGTTCGATCATCCGGCTGAGGTCGTTCGGGGTGATCCCGAACTTGCGTGCCTCGGTGACGAGTTGGGCGACGAGTTCGTTGACCCGGACGAGGCCCGGGGCTGCGTCCTCGTTCACCCACGCGCCGCGGCCCTGTCGCATCCCGATGAGTCCGTCGTCGCGGAGCTCTCCGTAGGCGCGGAGGACCGTGTGCATGTTGATCTGCAGTGCTCGGGCGAGGTCGCGGGCAGGCGGGAGGCGCTCCCCCGGCGCCAGCGCGCCCGTCGCGATACCGGAGCGCACCTGCACCGCGATCTGCTCGGCGAGCGAGACCGCGGAGGTGGGATCGACGCGGAACAACATGTTTGCAATGGTACTAGAACAATACCGCCTGTGCCCGCGACATCCGTGGGGTTGAGGTCGGCGCGGTGCGCTGACGCGAGTGTGCGCCACTCGGCGCGGGCGCACCCCGCAACCGTGAGCGCGCCCCTCCGGAGACCCGCGCTCACGTCAGCGCACCGCGCTGGCACCAGCCACAGCGGAGGGAGGGACCGGTCAGAGGGCGACGACGTGGACCGCGACGTCCGCGGCCGTGAGGCGCTCGAGCTCGTCGGGGTCGGCGGAGGAGTCGGTCACGAGGTCGTGGATCTGCCCCAACTCGGCCATGCGCGCGAGTGTGACCCGCCCGACCTTCGAGCCGTCGGCGACCACGATGACCCGCTGCGCGTGCCGCACCATCGCCAGGTTCGTCCGAGCCTCACGCTCGTCGTGCGTCGTCGCACCGCCCTGCGCACTGATGCCGTCGGTCCCGAGGATCGCGGTACCCACGTTGATCGCACTGAAGGTGTTCTCGGCGAGCGCCCCCACCGCCTCGAACGACGTCGACCGCACCAGCCCGCCGGTCATGATCACCTGCAGGTTCGGCCGGGAGGCGATCTCGGTCGCCGTCGTGAGCGAGTTCGTCACGATCGTCAGCTCCGACCGGTTCGACAGCTCCTTCGCGACCGCCGCGGTCGTCGTGCCACCGCTCAGAGCGATGGCGTACGGCCCCGCGGGGATCATCTCCGCCACGCGCATCGCGATCCGCCGCTTCGCCTCACGGAACTGCGTGTCACGGAACCGGACCGGCACCTCGTCGCGTGCCTCGATCGCGCGAGCGCCACCGTGGGTGCGGAGGACGAGTCCGAGGTCGTCGAGGTCGGCCAGGTCGCGCCGGATCGTCGGCGCCGAGACCTGGAGCCGCTCGGTGAGCTCGTCGATCGAGACCACGACGTCGTCGACGGCGAGCAGCGCGAGGATGTCGCGCATCCGCTGGCTGCGCTTGCCCGACGGCGCATGTCGAGACAGTTCCGCCGCTGTGGGTGCTCGCATCACTGCCTCCGTCCTCGGGTGCTTCGTCGACCGACTCGCCAGAGCTCGACCGCCGCACCCGCCGCATCCCGCACCAGATGCTCAGCGAAAGTGAGCATTTGAGTCGATTTCCGATCAAGTTCTTGCTCGGTTCGATCACTGTAGTCGATGATCGCTCCATGACACGAGTGACTTTCATCGGGGCGGGCAGCGTCGTCTTCACCCGCCAACTCATCGCCGACCTCCTTCGCTACCGCGACCTCGCCGGCCTCGAGATCGTCCTGCACGACATCGACCCCGAACGCCTCGCGGTGGCCGAGGGCACCGCTCGCCACGTCGACGAACGCCTCGACGGCCGGGCGACGATCTCGGCGGAGTCCGACCGTCGTCGTGCCCTCGCCGGAGCGGACTTCGTGATCAACATGGTCCAGGTCGGCGGCATCCGCGCGACCGTCTCCGACCTCGAGATCCCGGCAGCGCGCGGTCTCCTGCAGACCATCGGTGACACCACCGGCGTCGGCGGCGTCTTCCGCGCCCTCCGCACCTTCCCGCTGCTCTCTGCCCTGACCGCCGATATGCGCGAGATCTGCCCCGACGCCCACCTGCTGAACTACACCAACCCGATGGCGATGAACATCTGGTGGGCGTCGGTCGTCGCCCCCGACATCAGCGCGATCGGCCTCTGTCACAGCGTGTTCTGGACGGTGAACGACCTCTGCGAGCTCGTCGGCGTGCCGATCGAGGGCACGAGCTACCGCGCCGCCGGCGTCAACCACCAGTCGTGGTTGCTCGAGTGGACCCACGAGGGCCGCGACCTCTACCCGGCCCTGCGCGACCGCATCCGCGAGGACCCGGAGCTCAGCCGCCGCGTGCGCGTCGAGATGTTCCGCCGCATCGGCTACTACCCCACCGAGACGAGCGAGCACTCCTCCGAGTACCTGTCGTGGTTCCTCCGCTCCCCCGAGCAGGTCGAGCGCTTCCGCCTCCAGCCGCTCGAGTACCTCGGCATCAGCGAGGAGAACGTCGCGGAGTTCGGGGCGACGAAGGCCGCTCTCTCGGCCGGGACCCCGTTGACGCTCGAGGACGAGGCGAGCGAGTACGCCCCGCAGCTCATCCACTCGCTGGTGACCGACACCCCGCGACTCATCCACGGCAACGTCGTCAACCGCGGCCTCATCGACAACCTGCCGCAGGGCGCCGTCGTCGAGGTCCCCGTCCAGGTCGACGGGAACGGCATCGCCCCGCAGCCCATGGGCGCCCTGCCCGTGCAGTGCGCCGCGCTCAACCGCCCCTACGTCTCGGTCGCCGAACTCACGATCGAGGCCGCTCGCACCGGTGACCCGACCCTCATCCGGCAGGCGGTCCTCATGGACCCGAACGCCTCGTCCACCCTCACGCCCGAGCAGATCTGGGAGCTGTGCAACGACCTCGTCGCCGCGCACGGCGAGCTGCTGCCGGAGCCGCTGCGGGAGATCATCCCCGCCGACCGCATCTGACCGACCCGAAGCACCGCAGCCCCGCACCGTTCCCGAACGATCGACACAGGAGACGACCACCGATGTTCCCACCCCGTTCCACGATCCACGCTTCCAACTCCCCGCACGCCCGCCGCGCACGTCGCCTCATCACCGCGACCGCCGTCCTCGCCGTCGGAGCGCTCGCGCTCTCCGGGTGCGCCGGCGGATCGTCCGGTGCCACGACGCTCGACAAGGACGCGAAGGTGAAGCTCACCTTCTGGACCGGGCAGGCCGACGCGGCCCAGCAGATCCTCACCGGTCTCGTCGACGACTTCGAGAAGCTGCACCCCAACGTGACCATCGACGTGTCCTCGGGCGCGCCGTCCACGGAGGACCTCCTGCAGAAGCTCTCCGCGAGCTTCGCGGGCGGCAACTACCCCGACGTCTCGTACGCCTTCGGTTCCTGGGCGAGCCGACTCGAGGCGTCCGGCCGCACCCTCGACATCACCGACCAGGTGGCGGAGCCCGACGTGAAGTGGGACGAGTTCTCCGAGGCGGCCCGGAAGACGGTGCAGCCGACCGGCGAGAAGACGATCGGCTTCCCCGCTGTGGTCGACAACATCTCGCTCCTGTACAACACGACCGTGTTCGACGCGGCCGGCGTCGACTACCCCACGGCCGACTGGACCTGGGACGACTTCCGCGAGGCGTCGAAGCAGCTCACCGACCCGTCGACGAACACCTACGGCTACGCATACTCGGTGTCGGGCAGCGAGGAGACGACCTGGCAGTTCTGGCCGCACCTGTGGCAGAACGGCGGGTCGATCATCTCCGACGACGCCAAGACGGCCGAGTTCGCCTCGGACGCGGGCGTCGACGCACTGACCTTCCTCCGCGACATGGCGGTCGACGACAAGAGCGTCTACCTCGACCAGACCGACACGAAGTTCGGCGACCTGTTCGCCAGCGACCGCATCGGCATGATCACCTCCGGTCCGTGGCAGCTGTCGACGCTGCAGACGAAGGGCACCAAGTACGGCGTCACCGTCCTCCCCGGCACCGACGGCGACCACCAGACCGTCTCCGGCCCCGACGTGTGGGCGCTGTTCGACCACAAGGACAAGAACCGCGAGTACTGGGCGTACGAGTTCACGAAGTGGCTCACCGACTCGGAGCAGGACCTCAAGTGGAACGTCGCCTACGGCAACCTCCCGCTGCGGTCGAGCGAGATCGACACCCCCGAGTTCCAGGCGCAGGTGGCTCAGCTGCCCGGCCTCGACGTGATGGCCGAGAACGGCGTGAACGCGAAGCAGGCCCGCCCGACCGTGCCCGGCTACGTCGGCCTGTCGGAGGCCATCGGCAAGGCGATCTCCTCGGTGCTGCAGGGCCAGGGCGACCCGAAGCAAGCACTCGAGGATGCCGCGAAGGCCGCCGACGACGCCCTGGCGGAGGACTGATGTCCACGGTCACCGGACGCGACACGACCCCCAGGACGGAGCCGGAGCGACCCGAACGTCTCCCGGCTCCGTCTCGGCGAGGCAAGAACCGACTTCGCGACAACCTCACCGGGTGGGGCTTCGTCGCCCCGGCGATGCTCATCGTGCTGGGCCTGTCGATCTTCCCCGCGATCTGGGCGTTCTTCCTGTCACTTCAGAAGTGGGACGGGTTCAGCGAGCCGGAGCAGGTCGGGCTGGAGAACTACGCCAGCATGATCGGCAACGACGAGCTGCAGGCGGCCGTCGTCCACACGGTCGTCTACACGCTCCTGTTCGTCCCGGCGTCGCTCGGACTCGGCTTGTTCCTCGCCGTGGCCCTCAACCGCCGGATCCGCTTCATCGGCGTCTACCGCACGGCGATCTTCGTCCCCTTCGTCGCCTCCGCGGCCGCGACCGGCATCCTCACGACCTTCCTCTTCAACCCGCAGTTCGGGCTCCTCAACACCGTGTTCCGGTTCCTCGGACTCCCGGCGCAGGGCTGGCTCGAGGACCAGGGGCAGGCGATGGTCGTCATCACGATCATGTCGCTCTGGGGGCAGGCGGCGTTCACGACCGTCATCTACCTGGCTGCCCTGCAGGACATCCCCTCCGAGTTGCTGGAGGCGGCGCGGATCGACGGCGCGAACGCCTGGCAGTCGTTCTGGCGCATCACCTTCCCGCAGCTCGGGCCGGTCACCGTGTTCGTCGCCATCTGGCAGTTCATCCAGGCGATCCAGCTGTTCGACCTCGTGTACACCACCACGAGAGGCGGCCCGCTCGGCGCCACCCAGACGATCGTGTTCTACCTCTGGGACGCGGCGTTCAAGCAGTTGCAGTTCGGGTACGGTTCCGCGGTCGCCTACGGGCTCTTCGTGGTGACGCTCATCGCCACGATCGGTGTCGTCCTGTACTCCCGCCGCTCCAACGTGGAGGCATTCTGATGACCGTCCTGACCACCCCAGCACGCGGTGACGCCGCCACCGGCAAGCCGTCCGTGACCGCCACGCCCGCTGAACGACGCACCCGTCGGCGCTTCAGCCCCTGGCACCTCGTGCTCGCGCCGATCGCGATCATCTTCGCGATCCCGTTCGTGCAGATGTTCATCACCTCGGTGACGCCGGAGTCGGAGATCAACACCTATCCGCCCCGCATCCTCCCCTCGCACATCACCTTCGACGGGTTCGCGAAGCTCTTCTCCGAGTCGAACATCCTGCTCTGGCTGGGCAACACGGTCATCGTGTCGACGGTCGCGGTCCTGTCCCACCTCGTGCTCTGCTCGCTCGCCGGCTACGGGTTCGCGCGCCTGAAGTTCCGCGGCAAGACGATGGGCTTCCTCATGATCGTCGCGACGATCATGATCCCGACGCAGCTGCTCATGATCCCGACCTACATCCTGTTCTCCCGGATCGGGCTCATCGACAGCCTCGGGGCAGCGATCGTGCCGTGGCTGGCGTCGGCGTTCGGCATCTTCCTCATGCGGCAGTTCTTCCTGTCGCTGCCGGCGGAGCTCGAGGAGGCGGCACTCATCGACGGCTGCACCCGACTGCAGGTGTTCTTCCGGGTGATCCTGCCGCTCGCGAAACCGGCCCTGGCGACGCTCGCGATCTTCACCCTGCTGGGTTCGTGGAACGACCTCGTCTGGCCGCTCATCGCGATCAACAACGACCAGGCCTTCACGCTGCAGCTCGGCATCACGAACTTCCAGGGCGCGCGCCGCACCGACTGGGCGCTCCTCATGGCCGGCAACGTCGTCGCCACGCTCCCGCTGATCGTGTTCTTCCTCTTCGCCCAGAAGCAGTTCGTGGCGACCATGACCTTCTCAGGCCTCAAGGGGTAGGCACCGATCCCGGCGTGGCAGGATCGCCTCCATCGCCGCGACAGCGCGTCACACGCTGAACCAACTCCGATACCTCGCAACTTCCCCTCATCACCTCGACCCACCCCAGGAGCAACCGTGTCCATCACCACCATCGTCGGTTCGGAAGCCACCGTCCGCGAGATCACCCAGCAGCCCGACGTCTGGCTCGAGGCGTCGACGGGGATCGCCGCCCGCCGCGAGGAGATCGACGCGTTCCTCGCACCGCTCCTGGCCCGACCCGAACTGCGCATCGTCCTGACCGGGGCGGGGACCTCTGCCTTCATCGGCGAGATCGCGGCACCGGCCCTGACCCGGACGCTCCGTCGCCGGATCGACGCCGTCGCGACCACCGACATCGTCTCCAACCCGCAGGAGTCGTTCGCCGAGGACGTCCCGCTGCTCCTCGTGTCGTTCGCCCGCTCCGGCAACAGCCCCGAGAGCGTGGCCGCGACGGAACTCGCCGACCAGTCGCTCGCCGAGGTGCGCCACCTGGTGATCACGTGCGACGAGACCGGCGAGCTGTACCGACGCCACCACGACCGCGCCTCGTCGCTCACCGTCCTCATGCCCCTGCGGTCGAACGACGAGGGCTTCGCGATGACGTCGAGCTTCAGCTCGATGCTGCTCTCGGTGCTCCTCATCCTCGGCGGCGCGGACCACGACGCGGTGCAGGCGCTCGCGGCCGGCGCGACGACGATCCTCGACCACCGCGAGGTGGACATCCGCGCGCTCGCCAACGAGGGCTGCGAACGCGTCGTCTACATCGGCAGCGGCCCGCTCACCGGTCTGGCCCGGGAGTCGGCGCTCAAGCTGCTCGAGCTGACCGCCGGACGGATCGTCACCTACTACGACTCGGCGCTCGGGTTCCGTCACGGACCGAAGGCGGTCGTCGACGACAGCACGCTCGTCGTCGTCTACCTGTCGTCCGACCCGTACACGCGGCGCTACGATCTCGACATCGTCGCCGAACTGCGCGAGACGCTCTCGCCGGAGCGCGTGATCGCGATCTCCTCCGAGCCCGTCGCCGACGCGACGGCGTACGACTGGGTGCTGCCCGAGCTCGCCGGCCTCGATGACGCGCAGCTCGCGATCGGCTACGTGCTCGTCGCGCAGCTGCTCGGCCTGTCCTACTCGCTGCAGCTCGGTGCGACCCCGGACAACCCGTTCCCGAGCGGCACGGTGAACCGCGTCGTGCAAGGGGTCCGGATCCACGAGTTCGACGGCGTCGACGACGCTCGGAGTGTCGCCGCTCAGCTGCAGGAGCAGTAGTCGTGGCGCGGTACCTCGGCGTCGACGGTGGCGGGTCGAAGACGGCCTTCGTGCTGCTCGACGACGCCGGACGGGTGCTCGCGAAAGCGAGGACGGCCAGCTGCTACTACTTCGACGAGGGGATCGAGCTGGTCGGTCGCATCCTCACCGAGGGTGTCTCGGAGGTGTGCCGGCAGGCGGATGTCACGACCGCCGACATCGATCAGGCCTTCTTCGGCCTTCCCGGGTACGGCGAGGTGAGTTCCGACATCGCACATCTCGATGCGCTGCCGCGCGACGTGCTCGGTCACGACCGGTTCTCCTGCGACAACGACATGGTGTGCGGCTGGGCCGGATCGCTCGGCGCCGTCGACGGCATCAACGTCATCAGCGGCACGGGCTCGATGACGTACGGCGAGCGCCGTGGCCGGGGGCACCGGGTCGGCGGCTGGAGCGAGCTGTTCGGTGACGAGGGGTCGGCGTACTGGATCGCGATCCGCGGGCTGAACGCCTTCACGCGGATGAGCGACGGCCGCCTGCCACGCGGTCCGCTCGCCGAGCTGGTGCGGGCGCGGGTCGGGATCACGAGCGACCTCGATGTGATCGACGTCGTCATGAACCGGTGGAAGGGTCAGCGGGGCCGCATCGCGGACCTCGCGAAGACGGTCGTCGCGGCCGCGGACCAGGGTGACGAGGTCGCCGTGCGCATCCTGGCCGACGCGAGCGGGGAGCTGGCGGAGATCGTCGAGGCGACGCGCGTGGAGCTCGGTTTCAGCGGCGACGAGGTCGTTCCGGTGTCGTACTCGGGCGGGGTGTTCTCGGCCGAGCCGGTGCGGTCGGGTTTCGAGCAGGCCATCGCGGCGCTGCCCGCCCGGTACGAACTCCGGACCCCGCTGTTCGGTCCGGCGATCGGCGCCGCGCTGTACGCCGCGAAGCGCGCCGGGTCACCGCTCTCGCCCCAGGCGCTCGAGGTGTTGCGCTCACGGTAGCCCGCTCCTCCGCCCGCCGTCGCCTTGGGCCAGCGCGGTGCGCTGACGCGACCGCGGGCCTGACGCGCGAGCGCGGGTCTCCGGAGGGGCGCGCTCACGCGCGCGGGGCGCGGTCACGCCGGTTGCGCAGCGGCCACGCCGGTTGCGCAGCGGCAACGACGGTTGTGCAGCGGCCACGCCGGGCACGCCATCCTCGCGTCAGCGCACCGCGCTGGCGCGAGGATGGGCTACTTGGAAGCTTGACCCTCACGCGGCGTGAGGCTTTAGCGTCGGCATCATGACGATCACGATCCTCGACACCGCCAGCGGCATGCGTTCCGTCCTCGATGCACCGGAAGCCGATCGACCCGCGCGACTCCGCGCCATGCTCGAGCCCGTCGCCGACATGTACCGGTACTTCCCGGGCGAGGTCGACCTGCTCGCCATGCACTCGATGGGCTCGGGATTCCCGATCGATCGGAGCCGGGATCGGGTCGTCGACGCCCTAGACCGGCTCGTCGCGGCGGACGCGTGGGGACGGATCTCACGGGCGCTCGACGCGGCGGTCACCACCCAGCTCGCGGCGGTGCCGACCCTCGTGGTCCCCGACATCACCGTCCTGCTCGTCCTCGGCGACCCGGACGACACCTACTTCATGGAGTCGATCCGCGGATTCATCGGCAACGGCAGCGCGACCGGGTTCATCTCCCTCATCCTCTGGCCGACGGAGGAGAACCTCGCCCGCCTCGAGGCGGCCGCCGTCCACGAGCTCAACCACAATTTGCGGTACGCGCCGGGTGGGGTGGTGTGGGATCCGGCGACCGTCGTGGTCGGAGAGCAGGTGGTGTCGGAGGGGCTCGCGGACGCGTTCGCCCGGCAGCTGCACGGGCCGTCCGGCTACACGCCGATCGGTGTCGCGCACCTCGACGACGACGCGGTGTTCGACCGGGTCGTCGAGGGTCTCGACGTCGGAGGGATGCAGCACTTCGTCTCGTGGGTGCACGGTGACGAGGCCGCGCTGCGATACGGGGGCGAGCCGGTCGGTCTGCCGATGGGTGCCGGGTATGCAGCGGGCAACCGTCTCGTGGACGCGTATCTTGCGGCGACCGGGTCGACCGCGGCCGAAGCGTTACACGTCCCGAGCGCGACGATCATCGAGGCGGCACTCCGCGAGCTGGGCTGAGGCGGTTCGCCCTCACTCCCAGACGGCGGTCTCGGGGTCCACGCCGTGGCTACGCGCGTTCGCGTCGATGACGTGTGAGAGCCACGCGGCGAGGCCGGTCTCGATCCGGTCGTAGGTGTCGGCCATGCCGGGCTCGGTGAGCGCGAGACGACCGATGATCACGTGCATGGACGGCGTGCAGTGGAAGTACTCGCCGAGGGCGACGCGATGCCGTTCGGCGAGGGTGTTCGCCGTCTCGCTCCCGGCGACGACACCGGCGCGCTTGGCCTCGGCGAGTTCGTCGACCAGGTCGCGCATGGGTCCGACCAGCGCACGCCAGTCGTCCGACGTACGAGTCGCGGACCGCTCGGCGTACTCGGCCCACTGTGCGGAGTCGCCCCAGCGGGCGCGGGCCGTCTCAGCCATCGTGGGGTTCCAGTCGTCGCCGAACACCGCCTGGCGCTCATCCTCGGGGACGAGCACGCCGACCTCGTCGGCTTCGAGCAGGCAGTCGACGGACCGGGCGACGGCTTCGAGTCGGTTGATGGTGTCGCCGAGTTCGCGCCGACGCCGTGTGAGCTCCGCCCGTCGTTCGGCGGCCGGAGCGTTGAGGAGGGTGGGGATGCGAGCGAGCGGGACACCGAGGTCGCGGAGGAGCACGACGCGTCGGAGGCGGGCGATGTCGACGGGCAGGTACGAGCGGTAGCCGCTCCGGTTCCTTCCGGACGGCTGCGCGACGCCGATCTCGTCCCAGTGGTGCAGCGTCCGCACGCTGACGCCGATCTCGGCCGCCGCCCGACCGACGGTCACACCACCCTCGGCCCTCCCGTGCTCGTCCATCCCCCCAGCATCGCACCCGGGTCCGACCTGCGTCCTCTGCCCTCTGCCAGCGCGGTGCGCTGACGCGAATGCACCCGACCCGGCCCGAGCGCGCCCCACACCCGCGAGCGCGCCCCTCCGGAGACCCGCGCCCACGCGCCAGACCCGCGCTCGGCCCCAGCGCACCGCGCTGACACCGGTACCGAACTCGCCAGCGCGGTGCGCTGGCGTGAGTGTGCCCCCTCGGCGCGAGTGTGCATCTCCCGGCGTGGGCGCGCCCCACACCCGCGAGCGCGCTCCTCCGGAGACCCTCGCCCACGCGCCAGACCCGCGCTCACGTCAGCGCACCGCGCTGGCAACACCACCACACACCGGGCTGGAGCGACGGGTGACGCGAACGGCCCCGGGAGCTGTGTGCTCCCGGGGCCGTCGAACGTTCAGACGATCAGGCCGCCCGGCGACGCGCACGCATCGCGACGAGGACACCACCGAGGAGGACCAGCAGGACCCCAGCGCCGATCGTGCCGAACGGCAGCTCCGTCCCGGTCGTCGCGAGCGCCCCACCCGACGCCGCACCGTCGACGGTCGTCCCGTCGGCCGCGACGATCCGCACCTCGGTCCAACCGATGAGCGAGCCGTCCGCCGCGTAGACCGCGACCCGGTGGTCGCCCAGCGTCGCGTCGGCGGGGATCGTCGCCAGCAGGTCACCGGCGGCGTTCGTCGTGCCGGTGGCGACCCGCGCCGGCGTCGAGTACAGCCACACCTCGACGGCCGTCGCGGCGAAGCGGTCCTCGAGGCCGACCGTCACGGTCTCGCCCCGCCGCACCGTGTCCGCCAGCGTGATGGCACCACGGTTGGCCTCGGTGAGGCTCGTCCCGGGAAGCGGCGTGATCCCACCGGTCGGCGGCGTCACGGGCGGCGTGGTCGTTCCGGGCAGCGACCCGAGACGCAGGGCCTCGGAGGCGTAGCCGTCGGCGAACCAGTACACGGGACGCTCACCGTCGACCGACAGGGATGCCGGTGCGGTCGCGAAGCCCTCGTTGTTGAGGTTGGGCAGGCCCGCCGGACGCTCGACCTGAGCGATCCCGGGCTGCTCGGTCCCGTTCAGCGTGATCTGCGCACCGGTGCCCGCGCAGCCGTCGTCGCACACGGCCCACAGCACGCCGAGCGTCGTGTCGTAGTCGAGCGCCATGACCGCCGGGAGGCCCGGGTCGATCGTCGAGATCAGCGTGGCCGAGCCGTCGGCGTTCAGTGCGAACGCGTAGACGTCGCCGGTGTCCTCGACGCCGACGAAGAACAGTCCGTCACCGTGGCCCGCGTAGTTCGCCGGGTCGTAGGTCGCCTTCGTGTTGTCGTCGAAGAGCTTGCCGGCGAGGTCGCCGTCAGCCACCCACTCGACGGCCTCGACACCGAGGTTCGCGCCGACCGTCGGCAGCAGGGCCGTGAGGTCCCACTCCTCGGAGGCGACGACGTCGGGGCCGGGTGCGTTCGGGTCGACCTTGAGCACGGCGTTGAGCGTCGTGCCCTTCACGCTGTTGTCGCGCTCGACGCCGACATAGACGGAACCTGCGCCGTCGACGGTGATGCCTTCGGTGTCGGGGCCGGCAGCGGCGGGGTTCGACGCGTCCTTCTGGAAGCGGGCGCGCTTGCCGTTCTCCCAACCGTCGACGAACGAGACCGAACCGTCGGCGGCGATCGCGAGCTTCCAGAACGAGCCGGTGCCGTTGTCGACCGCCCAGAGGAACGCGCCGTCGGCGGTGACCTGGGTGTCGAGTCCGGAGCTGTCCTCGAGGAACATCGGCTTGGTGTCGAGCACCGTCACGTCGGGCGAACCGGGCCACGGGCCGACCGGGATCTCACCGGCGCAGACGTTGGCCGTGCCCTTGGTGGCCTCGGCCGTCGCAGCGAAGGCGCCGGTCGCGTCGGGGCAGCGTCCCCAGGTGTTCGCCGGGTGGCCCTCGCCCCAGGTGGTCGAGTCGAGCAGTGCGTCGCCCTCGAACAGGCGGACCGTGTCGCCGCCGCCGAGCCCGAAGCCGAGGGCTGCGCGCTCGATGACGAGGTAGCCGCCGGCCGCGATGCTCGTGCCGGTGGGGATGGCGTAGGCGTGGGTGTCGTCGTCGTCCTTCACGACGATGCCGGAGACGTCGAGCGCCGCGGTCGTCGGGTTGACGAGCTCGATCCAGTCGTCGGGCGATCCGCCATCGGACTCGACCTCGTTGATGCGCACCGGGTTACCGCAGGCGTTGCGCAGGCCCTTGGTGGAGACGGCGGTGTCGACGAACTCGCCGGTGCCGTCGGGGCAGCGCGCGAAGACGCCGTCCGCGTGAGCCGCGTAGCTGTACTCGGCGACCGTCGCGCCGGCGGCGTTCCGCACGGTGGTGGTGTCGCCGTTGCCGAGCCCGAACGCGAAGTCCACGTTCTGGTCGAAGACGAAGTACGCGCCGGGCTCGAGGATCGTGCCCGCGGGCAGCGGGGTCGTGTCGGCGGCGTGGCCCACCGGGTCGTTGTCCATGAGCGTCCAGCCGGAGATGTCCAGCGCGGTCGCCTCGAGGTTGACGATCTCGACCCAGTCGGTCGCGTCGTTGTTCGATTCGACCTCGTTGATCGCGACCTTCGGGAGGACGCAGTCGTTCGCGGCTCCCTTCGTGATGCGTGCGAGCGTGAAGTCGCCTTCACCGTCGGGGCAGCGGGCGAGCGTCGCGGCGATGAAGTCACCGTCGATGGCCGCGTGGCCGCTCCACGTTCCCGAGCGGTCGATGAGCGTGCCGGTCGCGTCGAACAGGCGGATCTCGTCGGCGCTGCCGATGCCGATCGGGTCACGGAACGCGCCCTGCGTCTCGGTGCCGCCGACCAGGCCGATCGTCGCCTCGTCGACCACGAGGAACTCGCCGGGGGCGATCGACGTGCCGGGCAGGAACTGCCAGCGGTGGTCGTCGGAGTTGTCGCGGATCTCGTAGCGCGAGATGTCGAGGGCAGTGGTGCCGGGGTTGAAGAACTCGACCCAGTCGGACGGCTGGGAGTCGATCTCGTTGATGCGGATCGCACCGTCGGTCTCCGGGACCTCGGGTGTGGTGAAGACGTTCGCGGCGCCCTTCGTCGACTCGGTGGTCTCGGCCCAGCCGGCGCGGTCGGCGGTGACGCCGTAGGTGACCGGCGCGTGTGCGGTCCACGAGTATTCGTCGGCGATCGCGGCGGTCGGGTCGAACAGCCGGACCGAGTCGTCCTTGCCGAGACCGAAGCCGAACTGCGTGTCGTCGATGACGAGGAACGCGCCGGGCTCGACGACGGTGCCGGCCGGGAAGGCGTAGGGCTTGTCGTCCTTGTTGTCCTTCACGACCCAGCCGTCGAGCGTGACGGCGGTCGTCGCGGTGTTGGTGAATTCGATCCAGTCTGATGCTTGGCCGTCGGAGGACTCGATCTCGTTGATCTGGAGCCCCGGCGCTGGGGCGGCGATGGCGGCGGCTGGCGTCGCGATGAGGGCGGTCGCACCGATGGCGCACGCGGCGGTCATCGTCAACACGCGGTTGAGGCGGGGCATGGGTCTCCAGGGCACGAAGGGACGGGGATCGTGTCCCATCCCATCGGCGTGGGGTGGCCGGGTGGAGGAGCGGCGGTGACCGGGAGGTGAACGACAGGTGGCTTCCCAGGCGGGACGTGCCACGATCCAGCAGATCTGACGCAGCGACCAGGACTACGCTCACCCCATGACCGACGACGCGACCACCGACACCGCTCCACGCGCAGACCTCACCGGCTGGGTGCGAACCCCGTTCACCGGCGGCGGCGTCACGCACGACCGCTTCGAGAAGGGGTCCGGGCCGGGTGTCGTCCTCATCCCCGAGCTGCCCGGACTCACGCCCGAGGTCCTGGGGCTCGCAGAGCATCTCGTCGCGGAGGGCTTCACCGTCGCGATCCCATCGCCGTTCGGAACCCCTGGCCACGAAGGGACCATCGGCTACACGCTTGCCAGCGTCAGCAAGGTCTGCGTCTCCGCCGAGTTCAAGGCGTTCGCGACCGGCGCCCACCGGCCCGTCGCCGACCACGTCCGGGCACTGGCCGCCGACCTTGCGGCCCGCACGCCTGGTCCTGGCGTCGGCGTCATCGGCATGTGCTTCACCGGCGGTTTCGCGCTCGCGGCGGCCGTCGACGAGCACGTCCTCGCCTCCGTCATGAGCCAACCGTCCACGCCGTTCCCCGTGAGCCGCGCCCGCCGCGTCGACCCTGGGATGTCCGCCGCCGAGTTCGACGCCGTCGCAGCCCGTGCGGCTCAGGGCTCGGTCTGCGCACTCGGCCTCCGCTTCAGCGAGGATCGAGCCGTCCCACGAGAGCGCTTCGCCACCATCGCGGCCAAGCTCGGCGACGCGTTCGAGGTCATCGAACTCGACTCCTCCCCCGGCAACACCGCCGGCTTCGCGAAGACCGCCCACTCGGTCCTCACCGGCGAGGTCCGCGAGCGCGACGGCCACCCGGCGTTCGAAGCCCGCAAGCGCGTGGTCGCCTTCCTCCACGAACGACTCGCGACACCGACCACGTCGGCCTGACCTTCCCAGCCGTCCGACGCGCTGCGATCATCGACTCCATGACCTCGACCCGACACGACCGCGCGACACCGAACCTGCCGTCCCGCAGCTTCGACGCGACGGAGACGTTCTACTCGGCGTTCGGGTTCGAGCGCACGTTCCGAGACGAGGGCTGGCTGATCCTCGTCCGCGGTGGTCTGCAGCTCGAGTTCTTCCCGGCACCCGACCTCGACCCGGCGTCGAGCAGCTTCATGTGCTGCCTGCGCGTGGCCGACGTCGACGAGCTCTACGACGCCATCCAACGATCGGGAGTCGTCGAGGCGACCGTCGGGGCGCCTCGCCTGCACCCGGTCCGGATGCAGGATTGGGGACTCCGCGCCGGATTCCTCATCGACCCCGACGGCACGCAACTCACCCTCATCGAGCAGCGCGGCTGATCGGCGACGGCACGACGTCCGCCGATCGCCGTTCGCTGTTCGGAAAGGCCTAGAAGAAGGTGATTCCGTGCGGCGCGCGCGGCGTCTGGAGCATCGATCGCAGCAGGAGCGGCGCTGCTGGGTCGGCCGCCTGCAGCACCCCGGCTGCGGCGAGCGACACCGGGGAGACCGCGCCGAGCAGGAGCGAACCGAGGTCGGCCACGTCGAGCGCGAGGTCGGCGCCGGCAGCGTCGGTCTCGTCGCTCAGCTTCGTAGCCGTGCCGCGGCCACCGGTCACCTCGAGGCGGAAGGTGCCCGCCGCGTAGCCGAGCGCGTCGGTGACGGCGATCGTCAACGTGCCGTCGACCGCGAACGGACGCGAGGCGAAGACGGCCGGGAGGTCGAGGACGCGCAGCCACACGTGGTCCTCTTCGTGCTCGATGTCGTACGCGCGGTTGTCGCCGAGGGCCGAGACGATCGGGTCGTCGAGCCTGGCACGGTTGTACTTCACGACGTCGTTGAGGTCGATGGAGAGCAGGAACTCCCACAGGGAGAGGTAGGCCGCGTCGGTCGCGTAGACGAGGTCGATGATCTCGATGCCGGTCTGACCGCCGGGCTGCTCGACCATGCGCCACGTGACATAGCCGTCGACCTCCTCGCCGTCAGCGGGACGGTGCACGGCGGCGCGGGTGTCCTTCGCCGGTTCACCGTCGCGACCCAGCGTGCCGAGGACCAACGGCCAGGATCCGGTGTTGCGGACCATGGACCCGATCGAGCGCTCGTCGAAGCGGTCGAACACCTGACGCGCGACGCCGTCGACCAGGTACTCGGGCGTGACGACGGACACGATGCCGCTCGTCGGCGCGAGGAACGGCAGCGCCTTCGCGCGCTTCACGACGACGTTGCGCTCACGGATCGCGGAGCCGAACCCGAAGCGACGGTAGATCGTGCCCTCGCTGGCGGTGAGGGCCGCGATCGCATAGCCGTCGGCGACGCCGCGCTCCAGAGCCTGCGTCATCATGCGGCGCAGGATGCCGCGGCGGCGTTCGGTCGGGCGGACCGTGACGTCGGAGATCGCCTGCGTGTCGATGCTGGTGCCGTCGCCCCAGCTGAGCGCCTTCGGGAACCAGGAGAAGGTGCCGGCGGGCCAGGTCTCGTCGACCGAACCGGGCTGCGGCTTGCGGACGTAGGCGCCGAGCAGCACCGCTTCGTCGGCGATGAGGTCGTTCACCTTGCGCTTGCGCGCCTCCGGCTTCGGGGTGGGCTCGTGGAAGCCGAACCCGATGGCGTCGAGCGCCGCGAGGCTCTCGGGCGTCGGTTCGCCGTCGGCCCCGTTCGCGAACGGGAACTCACGGAGCTCGTAACGGGCGTCGAAATCTTTGCTGTTGGCCACGAGTCCACCCTAACGACCCGGCCTGACACGTCTCCGGGAAGCGCGTTGGGACCGCGACCTCACGGCAGGGTGATCGACACCTCGACCGTGTACTCGTCGGCGGTCTGGCCCAGCACCCGCTGCCGGAGCTCGGTAGTCGGCATCGTGATCCCCCGCTCCGCGATCGCATCGAACAGGGCGACCACCGCGGGGTGCGTCGATCCCTCCGGAAGCTCGACGCCCGGTTCGGGTCGCCAGACCGCAGCGAGTTCGGTCCGCTCGGGCAGCACGCCGACCGTGGTCTCGTCACCACCCCACGTCGGTTCGAGCTGCGACGAGGTCGGCCAGCAGCAGACGATCTCGACCGCTCCCTGCTCACCCGGTCGGAGCGCGGTCCAGAACGGCCCCGTCGGCCCGACGCCGGCCTCCTGCACGGCGACGTAGAGCTGCGAGAACTGCTCGTTCGCGTCGTCATCGGTCACCGAGTCCTCGTCGCCGCGCGGCACGGTGAGCACCCGGCCGACGTAGGGCTGGGGAGGGAGCGAGCGTTCGACGATCTCGACCGGTGCCGCGAGCGACGCGACGACCGCGCGGGCCTGCGCGAAGGCGTGGTCCTCCTGCTCCCGCTGCTCCAGGACGAGGCGGTGGTGCACGTCGATCGCGGTCGACGGATCCGCGCCGGCGACGGTCACACCCACCGCGGCGAGGGGCACGCCGGCGTCGCGGAGTGCCTTCACGATCACGCCGGAACGCACCTGCTCCTCGCCGTAGCGGCGGTAGCCGGAGTCGGAATCGACCTCGGCTGGAACCAGCACGCCCTTCTCGTCGTAGTGGCGGAGCGCCTTCACGCTCAACCCGGTCATGCCTGCGAACTCTCCGATGTGCAACATGCTTCAAGCATCCCGTCTCCCCCTACGGGAGGGTCAACTCCGGTCCGAGCGGCCTTGAAGTTGCGCCTAACAGGTTCCTTAGTGAAGGATAAGCGCCTAAACTTCACTAAGAGCCCTCGTGACTGCAACTTGGGCCGATTCAGGAGGGGATGATGACGACAGCCGTCGCGTATGAGCAGCGGCCCTGGCAGTCGCGCATCGCCCCCGACGCGTTGCCGAAGCGCCAGCGACTACTCCTCGCACAGCCATACGACGCCGCGGTCCCGCCACAGATCGCCGATCTCGACATCCGTCTGTCGGACGATCTCGTGGAGCTGCTGGGCGAAGCGCAGGAGCGGATCATCCGTTTCGACAGCGAGGTCGGTCACATCACCGCACCTTTCTCGTCGATCCTGCTGCGGAGCGAATCGGCGTCGAGCTCGCAGATCGAGAACCTGACGAGCAGCGCGAAGGCGATCGCCGAGGCCGAGTTGGATGAGCGCGACACCGGGAACGCGCCGCTCATCGTCGCCAATGTCCGAGCGCTGGAGGCGGCACTCGCGGCATCGGACGAGCTCTCCAACACGACGATCATCGCCATGCAGGAGCAGCTTCTCGGCACATCGGCACCGGAGATCCCCGGCCGGTATCGCGACGAACAGATCTGGATCGGGGGCGGCAACTACAGCCCGCATGAAGCAGACTTCGTTCCGCCGCACCATGACCGTGTCGCAGCGGCGATGGACGACTTCATCACCTACTCCCTCCGACCGGCACCCCTCCCGCTCGCTGCGATCGCCGTCGCTCACGCGCAATTCGAGACCATCCACCCGTTCCCCGACGGCAATGGGCGCACCGGTCGAGCGCTGGTGCAGGCCGCTCTCCGGCGAGTCGGGCTGACCAGCGGGGTCACTGTGCCCATCTCAGCCGGCATCCTGCAGCAGCGTGACGACTACTTCGCTGCACTCACCAACTATCGGCAGGGCGACGTCGAGCCGATCGTCCGCGTGTTCGCCGATGGTGCGTTCCTCGCGATCGCCAACGGCCGGACGCTGGTGGAGGAGATCGAGACCATCCGGACGGCATGGCAGGAGGCCTTGCGCGACGTCCGCGCCGATTCGGCCGCGCATCGCATCACGGCACTGGCAATGGAACATCCGGTGATGAACAGTCGGCTCGTGCGCGAACATCTCGACGCCTCAGATCGCACGGTCTTCAACACCCTCGACACCCTCGTCGACCGTGGCATCCTCACGGTCGGCTCGTCGCGACAGCGGAACCGTCTCTGGACTGCGCCTCCGGTGCTCGCCGCCCTCGACGGGTTCGCTGCGCGCAGCATGCGGCGCGGTTGACGCCCTGGGCGGACATCGATCTCAGGATCGGACGGGCCTGAGCGGAAATGTGAATCCAGGCTCCATCAGCTGCACCTCGTCGCCTGGAACCGGCGCGACACCGCAACCCACAGCAGACCGCCGGTCATCGCGTACGCACCTCCGAGGATCAGCCATCCGACCGCGGTCTCTCCGACCGATGGCCGGATGACGATCGCGGTGAGAACAACCGGCGCGACCATGACCCCGAGCGACGTTCCGAAGCCGAAGACGCCCTGGTAGGCGCCGATCCGATGCGGCGGCGCGTAGGCGTAGCTCAGGGTCCACCCGGCAGCCGACGTCAACAGCTCGGCCAGGGTGAGGACGACGACAGCCCCGCAGAACAGTGCGGCGCCCGGCAGGTCAGGGAGCAGCGTCGAGGCTGCGAACAACGCTGTCGAGCCGAACAGCAGTCCGCCCGCGAGAGCGAGCGCACGACCCGACCGTGAGGGTGTGTCGGCGAGGCAAGAGATCGGGACCTGCAGCAGGACGACCAGGACGGTGTTGACGATGATTGCGACGGGGATGAGCACGTAGCGATCCTCAGTTCCGGCCGACACCCACAGCGGCAGCAGGAAGTCCAGGATCAGGTAGAACGAAGACAGCGCGGCGATCCCGAGGACGAAGACCGTGAATCCTTGGTTGGCGAACACTGACAGCGGCGATCCTTCCCCGACCTGTCGGACGTCGACCGGCTTCGGCCGAGGGGCGCGCAGCAGCAGCAGGATGCCTCCCACCTCAGCTACCGCCATCGCAAGGAACGCTGCGGCATATGGAATCGGCGCGGGAAGTACGAGGACCACCGCAGCGAGCGCGGCTCCGATCGCGATGCCGAGATTGCCGACCGCACGCATCAGAGCGCGACACCTCGTCGCGGCCGCGGTCGGCAGTCGCTGACCGATCCAGGTCGCGAGGGTCGCCGCGGAACTCCGGTCGAATGCAGCCACCACGCTGAACGCGATGACAGCCACCAGCCCGTCGCCACAGAACACGAGCGCGCCGTACCCGACTGCGACACCGCACGACGAACCGACGGTGACCGCCTTCGGGCTGAGGTGGTCGGCGACGAACCCACCAACGAGCGACCCGGCAAGCCCGAAGGCCCCTGCGATGAAGACCGCGACCGCGACCGTCTGCTCATCGATGCGCAGCCCACTCGTCAGGTAGATGACCGACAGCGCCACGAATCCTCCGCGTGCCAGGGCTTTCGTAAGTCCGTTGGACAGCATGGCGACGACCGTCCGCCGATCCCCGTCACTGAGATCGTTCGGAAGACGCCAGCCGGCGCGCAGCCCGTGCAGCAGCGAGGTCATCCCGCACCTGGCCCGGCATCAAGACCGAACGTCGCCTCCGATGGCATCGCGTCGGAGAAGTGCGCTCGCTGCCAGGCCCGAAGCCCGGCGGCATCGGACGCTGGTGGTGCCACGTCGACCTGCTCAGCGAACCAAGCCTGGAGCAGGCGGACCCGCTCGTCGAACTGGGCGAGATCCGGCGCGGTGATGAGTGCCTCAGCGGTACGGATGTGCGTTCCGTGGGCGACTCCGTGCCGCAGGACCGATCCGGGGGCGAGGAAGTACCGGGCGAACTCGACGCCGCTCTGGCGGTGGACCTCGTCGAGCGTCGGAACCGTCAGGATCGTGCCCTCCGGCGTCAGCAACTGCGTCGTGCCGACGATGCCGGAACGCGTCGCGGTCGGCTGCTGCGCTTGTCGCCCGAGCGCGCAGCGGATAGCTGCCTCGACGATCGAGAAGCCGTACTTCAGGAGCAGCTGCTCGAAGGTGAAGGCACCTCCACGCCGGAGGGCGCACTCACCGAAGACGTAGCCATCGGTCGGCGACCAGAAAATCTCCATGTGGAATGCCCCGCGCCATGCGCCGAGGGCGGACAACACCGACTCAGCCATCGGCGACACGTCCCTGTACACGTCAGGCGCTTGTGCCGGGTCGAGCTTCACCATCGTCATCGGCGCACCGGCGCTAAGCGATTGCAGCGGCGGAGCACCGTAGTGACTCATCGAGAGGAACTCGATGCGACCGTCGAAGACGATCCCGTCGACCACCCACTCCTTCGCGACGTCGACGCACGATTCGAGGAGGAAGTCCTTGTCGCCGGCGTCGGACTCGCCGAGGGCGATCAATGCCGCACGGAGCTCGGGCTCATTCCGGACGATCGCGGTGTGCATCGTCCCTGCGCGCGATGCCGGCTTCAACACGTACGAGCCAGGCCAGGGTACTGAACCGGCGTCGAACGTCCGCACATCTGGAATCGGCCAATGGGCGGCGGTCGGGATCCCCACTGCCTGGACCGCGCTCTTCTGCACGCGCTTGTCCCGGAAGACCGAGACATCACCCGAGCGGGTGAGCCGCGACGTGTCGGCAAGCGCGGCGAGCGCGTTGCAGGCGCCGAGCGCGAACTCGTCCGTCGTGTATACACCGTCGAACTGCTCGGGACGCGAGCCGGCGAGCATCAGAGCGGCGAGACAATCGTCGAGTCGACTGTGGTCCTCGACCAGCAGGACTGGCAAGTCTCCAAGCTCACGAAGCCCAGCTCGCGCACTGGCTCGTGAGCAGATGACCACCGTCTCGACGCCGAGGGCCGCTGCAGTATCGACCGCCGGCCAGTCGAGCCCGATCATCAAGAGCCGTGAACCGGCGACGTCGCGGGTGCGGTCGTTCGAGCTATCGGCCATGAACCGTCTCCAAGTACCACTGCTGCACAGTCCGTCCTATGTCTGTCTTCGGCAGCACGCGCCAATCCACGCTCCGGACCGGGACGACCTCGTACGCAGTGCCACAGACGAAAGCCTCATCCGCCTCGAACACCTCACTCGGCCGGACATGGCGTTCTTCCGTTCGCAGACTCAAGGACTCAGCACCGTTCAGGATCGTGCGTCTCGTGATACCTCCGAGAAACGTGTCTGCGATTGGCGTCACCAACGTGGAGCCGAAGACCAGGAAGACGTTCGCTCCCGTGACATCCGCAAGCCGGCCGTCATGCGTCGTGAACAGCGCGTCGTCGGCACCCGCCTGGCGCGCTTCCTGTGCGGCAAGTGTGCCGATCGTGTAGACCGTCGAGCACTTGGCCAGAACCGGAACAGTGTCCGGAGCTGGCCTCCGCCACTGCGACCAGCTGAGGTCGATGCCGTCTCGGGTGGCGAACGGAGCGGGCCACACCGCCGCAGCGAATGCGAGATGGACGGGCGCCCCCTCTCCGCCGAGCCCCAGCGCCTCTCCGCGCCAAGCGATGATCCGGAGGTAGCAGTCGCTCACGTCGAGCACTGCGAGATAGCTCTCGATCTCGAGGCAGATCCGTCGCCCGTCGAGCGGCAAGCCGAATCCGAGGTGCTCAGCGGAAGCGACGAGACGCGAGACGTGACGGTCAAGCTCGAAGGCCCGGCCGCCGTAGACGCGAATGCCCTCATAGACCGCCCCCGCGTAATGGAGGGCGTGGGACATCACCGAAGCCGTGGCATGCTCCGCGGGGAGAATCCGGCCATCCACCCACAATTGCTTCCGAGCCATCATGCGTACACGACCGAGATGTCTGCGTCGAGCTGATGGTGGAAGTCCCGCAGCTCACCGAGATCCGCGTGTGCAGAAAGAACGAAGGCCGGGTACCCACTGAAGGCAGGGTAGGGGAGGATGACTTCGCCGGGCCACATCATTTGGACGATGTCGAGAACGGCTGATCGCTGGCTCACCATATCGAGTCCTCGAATCTCCTGGATCACGCCGCTGCCGCGACAGGGCACGATGTAGTTACCGGCTGCTTGCACCACCGAGGTCGTCTCGTGATCGAACACGCTCGGGCGCCGCCCGGTAGCGGCAGCGAGTACCTCCGCGAAGAAGTCGATCCCGGTCGCGGCGCTCACGAGGGCGGCAGAGACACCTGAACCGCCGATGCGGGCGCCGATCTCCAAGATGTGAGGGGTGCCGTCCGCATCGAGACGGAGCTCGGTGTGCGTCGGACCACTGTCAATATCAAGCGCTCGGTGTGCCTCCAGAACGACTCGGCGGATGTCGTTCTCGCGTTTCAGGTCCAGGCCTGACGGGATCTGGTAGATCGACTCCTCGAAGAACGGACCCTGGGGCTGTCCTTTGTATCCGATGGACAGGATGCGGCTTGCTCCGGCGAAGGTCATGGCTTCGACCGCGAACTCCGGCCCTGCGATGAACTCCTCGACGACCACCTCGGTCGACGGACCGAGATCGGTCATCGCGGCGGCCGACCGGACAATCGCATGAGCAAGCTCATCGTGATCGACCACAAGCTCGACCCCTGTACTCGAGAACCCGTTCGATGGTTTGACGACCACCGGCAGGTCGAGTGACTTGGCTTCGGCGAGCAACGCTTCACCTACGGGCCCCGAACAGTATCTCGGGCTTGGTAGTCCACTACGCACCAAAGCCGACCGCATAGCCCCTTTGTCTCGCAGGCGTGAGATGACACGAACCGACAGTCCGGGCAGCTGATGCATCGCTGCTGCAAGACTCACCGCCGGTAGCGAGGCCTCATGCATGCCGAAAATGCCGGATGCGCGAAACCGACCGATGACATCACTCAAGAACTCGACGAACTCTGTTCCTCCGATCGGGCCCGACCAGTGCGCGATCACGACATTCGTCCTCTGTTCTGCGAGATCCCAATCGGAGGACTCGTCTTCGCGAGGAATCACGACCACGCGGCATCCGAGCTTCTGCGCACTCGAGATGAATCCGTCGAAGCGTCGTCGTGGATGAACGACGACGGCCACTTCCGGTTGATGCTCCCCGGTCACGCGGAGGGTGTTCTGCTGAAGTCCAACGGGGGTACGGCATCGAAATGTTCGACGTGACGGCGAAGAATGCGCTGTTCGTCGGTCAGCGCATACTTGTCACCCGCGACAGTACTTTCGACGAGGTACCGGCGCACCATCTGGGTCGCGTTCCAGCGGTACTCGTCAGGCGTCAATGAGTCACGTTCCAGGGCTTCAATGTCCACGACCAACGCACGCAATGCCTCGACCGCGCCGCCTTGGTCGATACCGATCACCCCACCGCGGATCTCCAGAGCTCCGCGATCCTGGAGGTATGAGAACAGGAAGATGCCAGTGCCCGCATCGAAGTTTCGCTCGGGGTGAGGCTCCAGTGGATAGCGGAACACCCGTTCAAGCAAGATCATGCTGAAGAGCTCGTCGAAGTACGGAACGTCACCTTCACGCGCCATCAGGAGCAGCTTGACGTCAACCTTGATCTCTTCAATCACCCCGATGAACCAGTGCATCTTCAGCACCGCGTTATCGGCCATGGACCACGGGCCCGAGAAGTGTGCACGGTCGTGCAGATACCCCCACAGACTTCGCACTTGAAAGCAGAGGTACTCGTCGAGTCGGGCTGAGCTCGAGAAGCGGTTGGGATCGTCCAGCAGGAGGCCGGCATTTGCGGCCGCGATCGTGCGGTGGATGTCGAAGAACTTGCTGAAGAAGAAGACCGCGTAGGACTGACGCTCGATCGGTCGGTGCGCGGCGACACTCTCTGGAAAGAAGACGAGGCAGTTACCGAGCGTGAACCCCTCGGAACCAGCGAGCAGGATCACGTCCATGTGCACGTCGTGGTCGTGCGGGTAGGTCGATTCCACCTCAGCCAGCAGCCTGGACTGATGGCGCTGGATGAAGAACAGCTCAAGTCGGACACCGGAGGGTGTCGTGCTGTTCGTTGCGCGAGTGACGCCGACGAAGAGGGCAGCTTCGCCGTCGCCGACACGGGAGAAGGCATCACGCGATCGGTCGAAATATGGCTTTTCGTCGAGTCCTCTATCGAGCCAATCGGCAATGTCGTCCGCGAAGGCTTGCGCCTGAACGTCCCGACCAATGTCCCCGAACACTGCAACGACTTGATCTCGGATACGAGTCAGTAGCTCTCGGTCCGAATCGGTCGGATCAGGGATGACCCCCAGGGCAGTTTGACGCAGTCGAAACGCATCGATGAGGGGCACCACCTGGTCGCGAAGAACGTCCGCTGTGGCCGCGTTGGCAGGCCGGATCAAGTTCTCCATATTGGTTTCGAGCATGTTGGTCCTCTTCTTTGGTCGGCCGTCAGCGCGTGCGGATAGACGGGTGAGCGTGCAAGGTGAAAGCCATGTCGACAGGGCCATGGTCGATGAGTGTCGTCAGCCCGAAGCGGTCAGCCGCCGCTTGTGTGGTGATACACGAGTCGGCGAGTCCGGCCGCGCAATCGGCTGCTGCTTGCGAGTTGCTGCTGCTCGAGATCCACCTGACCGCACCTGGAACGAGTGCTCGCGGTGCGGGGTGAGCCGCGCAGGTGGAAATGACCGCACCTTCAGTCGCATCGGTGCGCGCGAGGACCATCGAGTGCGTCGGCATGAGAAACGTGTCGATGATCGTCAGCTCCCCAAGGTTGCTGAACACGAGGTCATGGAGAGCCGGGTAGGCAGCGCAAGCCATGACCGCTTGCGACGCATCTTCGAGCGCCTGGACCGCTCGCTCCACACTGCTGTGAAGCTCCACTCGGCCCGTCACCTGATGATCGCTCAGCCATCTCCGCGCAGCCGCCTCGAGATTCGAGCCCTCCGGGCCCAAGGTATGAATGCGACTGATCGTGCCGAGATACTGCGGATCCACGTACTTCCCCCGTTGTTGGACTCGTGCATTGGGGTGTCTGCTCTACGGAGGCTCCCCGGCACGATGCGAGATGGCATCCAGAGTGCTCGGAGCCAGCAAGATCGAGCATAAGGTGGGCGAATAACATATATCAAGTATCAGAGGGTTAACAGGCGACTGTTGCCGTTTCACCTCCACCTCGGGGTGAGGCCCGAAGACGGCGACACTTGCGCGAGGTCCCGGGCAAGGCCGTCGGTGAGTGACCTCAGCACCGCTCAGCGGACCTCGCGGTCTTCGGCCAACCGGTAGCCTTCACGCGTGAACATCGATCCCACCGCATTCACCATCTTCTCCGTCACTGCCTGGCTCCTCGGCTTCATCCTGTTCGTGCTGCTGTGGATCTTCATCATCCGGACCGCGGTCCTCTCCGCGCTCCGGAAGCACCACGCGGAGACACAGGCCGAGCGCCGAGCCGCCGCAGGACGCGGCCTGCCGCAGTAGAGGTCGCGCAACCGATGCCACTTCCCCACGGCACAGAGCACCTGCGGTTCCGGCGCATGACGCCGGCGGACCTCGACAACATGGCGAAGCTCCTCGGCGATCCTGCGGTCATGGGGATCTACCCGTCACCGAAGAACCGCGAGCAGGCCGCAGCGTGGATCGCCTGGAACGAGGACAACGACGCCCAGTACGGCCTCGGGCTCTGGATCATCGAGACCCACGACGGGGACTTCGTCGGTGACTGCGGCCTGACGTGGCAGCGGGTCAACTGCGAGCTGAAGCTTGAGGTCGGGTACCACGTGAGCGCCGCCTGGCAGGGTCGAGGGTTCGCGACCGAGGCCGCCGCCGCCAGTCGGGACTTCGCCCAGGAGCACACGGACTCGTCAGAGCTCGTCGCGATCGTCCACCCCGACAACCGGGCGTCGTCGCGCGTGGCGGACAAGATCGGCATGCGGCGCGTGGACGACGACCTCGGCGCAGACGGGTCGGTGCGGCACGTGCTGAGCATGCGACTTCGATCGACGGCCGCCCTCAGCGACGCCGATCACCCCGCCGAGTAGCCGCCGCACCTACCCCCGCGCCGCCACGAACGCGGCGACGCAGTCCTCGATGTCCTGCTCGCTGTGCGCGGCACTGATCTGCACGCGGATGCGAGCCTCACCGCGGGGCACCACCGGGAAGCTGAACGGGATCACGTAGATGCCCTGCTCCAGCATCCGCGCCGCGACCTGGGCCGCCTGCTGCTCGTCGTCGAACATCACCGGGATGATCGGGTGCGAGCCGTCCAGCAGCCGAAAGCCCTCCTCGGTCATGCGAGCACGGAACAGGTCCGCCTTGCGGAACAGTCCCTCGCGCAACTCGTCACCCTCCGCCGCGAGCTCCACGGCTCGACGTGCCCCGGCGACGAGCGACGGCGCCAGGCTGTTCGAGAACAGGTACGGCCGGCCCGACTGCCGCAGCACGTCGACGATCTCCTGCTTCGCGCTCACATACCCGCCCGACGCACCACCGAGCGCCTTGCCGAGGGTGCCGGTGAGGATGTCGACCCGGTCCTGCACGCCGAACAGCTCGGGCGTCCCGCGACCGCCCGGGCCGACGAAGCCGACGGCGTGCGAGTCGTCGACGAGGACGAGCGCGCCGTAGCGGTCGGCGAGGTCGCAGATCTCGTCGAGCGGGGCGTAGAAGCCGTCCATCGAGAACACGCCGTCGGTGACGATCACGGTGCGGCGCGCGTCGGCGGCGTTCATGAGCTGCTGCTCGAGGTCCGCCATGTTGCGGTTGCGATAGCGCAGGCGACGGGCCTTGCTCAGGCGGATGCCGTCGATGAGCGACGCGTGGTTGAGCGCGTCGGAGATGATCGCGTCGTGCTCCCCGAACAGCGCACCGAAGACGGCCCCGTTCGCGTCGAAGCAGGAGGAGAACAGGATGGTGTCCTCCGTGCCGAGGAAGGCGCTCAGCTCCTGCTCGAGGTCGCGGTGGATCTGCTGCGTGCCGCAGATGAAGCGGACGCTCGCGAGCCCGTAGCCCCACTCGTCGAGCGCCAGCTTGGCCGCATCGACGATCGAGGGCTCGTTGGCGAGGCCGAGGTAGTTGTTGGCGCAGAAGTTCCGCACCTCCCGACCGTCGATCGTCACGTGGCTGCCCTGGCGGGACGTGATCGCGAACTCGCGCTTGGTGAGGTCGTCCGCTTCGATGGCGTCGAGCTGGTCGCGCAGTTGGTTCTTGATGATGCCGTACATGTCGTCTCCTCGGGATCGAGTGGGCGGTTGAGCTGGGGGTGGTGGTCGCTCAGGCGGCGGTCGCGGCGTGGGCGGCGACCGGCGCCTGTTCGTCGACGAGGCCGGTGATGACGACGTCGCGGATGTCGGTCCAGTCGATGAGCACCTTGCCGGCCGCTCCCCCGCGCGCGGTGTCGAACGCGTCCTGCCAGGAGGCGAGCGGGAAGCGGGCGGTGACGAGTGACTCGAGGGCGTTGCGGAGCTCTGGGCTGTGGTCGACCATGGCGCTCGCGTGGTGCCAGGTGTCGAACATCTCGCGGCCGTAGATGCCCTTGATGGTGATCATGCGGGTGATGACCTTGGTCCAATCGATCTCGATGTTGGTCGAGGGGAGACCGAGGAGGGCGACCTTGCCGCCGGTGTTGAGGTTCTCGATGAGCTCGCTCGCGGCGGCGGCCTGTCCGGACATCTCGAGGCCGATGTCGAAGCCCTCGAGCATGCCGAGCTCGGCCTGGGCGTCGGCGACCCGCTCCTTCGAGACGTCGACCACGCGGTCGGCGCCCACGGCGAGCGCCTTCTCGAGGCGGTCGGCGACGACGTCGGTCGCGACGATGTTGCGCGCCCCGGCGACCCGGCAGACGGCGATGGCCATGAGACCGATGGGGCCGCAGCCGGTGATGAGGACGTCCTCACCGAGGATCGGGAAGCTGAGGGCCGTGTGGACGGCGTTGCCGAGGGGGTCGAACAGGGCACCGAGGTCGGGGGTGACCTGGTCGCCGTGAACCCAGACGTTGGTGGCCGGCAGGACGACGTACTCGGCGAAGGCGCCGTCGAGGTTGACGCCGAGGCCGCGGGTGTGACGGCAGAGGTGACGGCGGCCCGAGCGGCAGTTGCGGCACGTTCCGCAGACGAGGTGCCCCTCGCCGGAGACCGCTGCGCCGACCGGGATCCCCTCGACGCGGCTGCCGACCTCGACGACTTCGCCGGAGAACTCGTGGCCGGGGACGAGCGGGGCGTCCACCGCGCCGGCCGCCCAAGGGTCCCACGACTCGATGTGGAGGTCGGTGCCGCAGATGCCGGTGCGGTGGACGCGGATGAGAACGTCGTCGGAGCCCATGGCCGGCATAGCACGCTCGATGAGTTCGAAACCGGCGGTGTCGGGTCGTTTCCAGAGGGCGAGCAACGGCGTTCCTTCCTGCGGGAGCGGCGGCGGCCGGTGGTATCGGCTGACGCGGACGGGCGTCTTTGCGCTGTCCTGGTGACCAACGTAGTCAGATCGATCCGTCATGAATATTGAGGGTTTCCACGTGACCAGTTAGCTTGAGCTGATGAATCTCTCTCAGATGCGGATCATGCGCGAACTGGCCGAGCGCGGCACGATCGCGGCCGTCGCACGGCACCTGCATGTGACGGCGCCGGCGATCTCGCAGCAGCTGGCCGCGCTGCATCGTGAGCTTGGCGTCGCGCTGACGTATCGGGTGGGGCGCGAGATCCGCCTGACCGAGGCCGGGATGGCGCTGGCCGAGATGGCGGGGACGGTGCACACGCTGATCGACCGCGCGGCCGAGACGGTGCGTGAGTACGGTGACGACGCGGGCGCGCGGGTGCGGGTGGCGGCGTTCCAGAGTGCCGGACAGGCGTTGCTGCCCGGGTTGCTGGAGGACACCGATGGCGGACCGGCATTGGTGTTCGGCGAGCACGATGTCGCGCAACCCGAGTTCGCCGAGCTCGTCGACCAGTACGACCTCGTCGTCGCGCACCGGATGGACCACGACGAGCCGTGGGCTTCGGAGCAACTGTCGGTGACGACGCTGTTGAGCGAGCCGTTCGACGTGGCGATGTCGGTGGACCATCCGCTCGCGGGTCGGCCGTCGGTGTCTGCTGTCGAGCTCGCGGACGAGTCGTGGATCGCAGCGCACGCGGGCTTCGCGCCGGATGTCGCGCTCGGGGTGGTCGAGGCGACGGCGGGCGTGCGGTTCCATCGCGCGCATCGGGTGAACGACTACCACCTGGCGGCGTCGCTCATCGTGGGCGGGCAGCTGCTGGCGTTGTTCCCGAGGTACACGGCGCCGCGGGCCGACCCGCGGCTGGTGCTGGTGCCGCTCGCGGACGTGCGGATCGCGCGCAACATCGACGTGCTCGCGCGACCGCATGCGCTCGCGCGGGTCGCGGTGGCGAGGACGCTGGAGCGATTGCAGGACGGAGCTGATGCGCTGCAGCGGGCGCGTCCGTCGGCACCGGTCGGCCCCGGGCTGCACCACGTCGAGGTGTGGCTCGCGGACGTGGAGGCGGAACGTGCGGGCTGGGCCTGGCTGCTGTCCCGTGTCGGGTTCGTCGCGGAGAGCGAGTGGCCGGGCGGCGAGTCCTGGGAGGCCGGCGACACCTACGTCACGCTGACGGCGTCGCCGAACCTCAGTGCGGAGTCGCACGATCGGCGACGGCCGGGCGTGAATCATCTCGCGTTCCGCGGCGGCACGCGGGAGGCTGTCGACGCGATCATGGCGGCCGGTCCTGAGCATGGCTGGCGGCCGTTGTATCAGGATCGCTATCCGCACGCCGGTGGCGAGCAGCACTACGCGGGCTGGCTCGAGAACGAGGCGGGGTTCAAGGTGGAGGTGGTTGCGGGTCCTGGTCTCAACGCTCTGCACAGCCTCAACGCCGCCGCCCCACCGTCAGCGCCTGAATGCTAGCCTTCACCCACCACATCCCCCACGCCTCTCGTTGAAGCGCACTTGGGGGATTTTTTGTTCACTCGGGAGGACCATCGTTGCCTCCCGTCACCTCTTGCCGAGATAGATCTCACTGGCACAGAGCGCAGCGACCTCTGGAAAGGTGAGGCCCGATTCGGAGGAAGCGAGCTCTGGCACGCACAACATGACATCCATCGGCTCGATACCGAGCTTGTCGGTGACAGCGAGGACCGAACTCCAGGCTCTAGAGAAGTTGTCGGTCGTTACCGGCGTACCGGTTGCGACAAGCGCCGCGGCAGTCGCCTGCTGCACTCGTTCGTAGGAGTACGAGCCGCCAACCACCTCGCGTGCTTGTTCTATCGGATCATCTGCAGCCTGCATCGAAGGAGCGTCGGCTGGCGGCGACGGCACCGACGATTGGCTCTCCAATTGCACGGCTGCTGGAGGATGCGATCCGCCGACAACAACGCTGACGACGACGATCGCGCCGATCGCCGCGATGATCGAGCACGCGATCAGAAACCGTCCCGCCGTCGTTTGCGTGAACTTCAGCGGCGCGGGTGGGTCTCCCCCGGAATCCGTTTCAGGTGACGGTTCAGACATGCGGAGGTCACTCTCCATCGGTCAAGTCGGAATGGTCGATGCTGGCCGCGGATACCGGGCTCGTCGATCCACCTTGCGCTACCCTCCCACAACTCGGGCGCGTGACCCATTCTGGGACTGATGACCCCCGCCCCTCCCCCGCCAGACTGTGCTTGGCCCGGTTCGCGGGTCCGTCACCTGCCGTCGATGATCCGATGCCGCTGCGGGTCGCGTTGACCCGATGCAAGGACCGTTCCCATGAGCTCGACCACCCCGCCCTCTGCCACGCCCGCCGGCTGGTACCCCGACTACTCGGACCCGACACAGCAGCGCTACTGGGACGGTGCCGCATGGACCACCCACACCGCGCCCGCCGCAGTCATGCCTCCGCAGCAGGCGGCGACCACTCCGCTCGTCAGCCAGCCGCTCCAGCTGCAGAAGACCGCACCGCCCGCGTTCGCCGCCGCCGCACCGGTTCCGTCGCCATACGCGTCACAGCCACGCACCACGTCCGGCATGAGCGGCAAGGCGAAGGGTTGGATCATCGCTGGCGCTGTCGTCGGTTCGCTCCTGCTCGTCGGTGGCGTCTCGAACGCGATCAACGGCGGACGGACCGAGTCGGTCGCCGTCGCGCAGACTGCAACGCAGACGCCGACAGCAACTCCGACACCGGTTCCGACCGCGACGGTCGAGCCCATTGCCGAGCCCGCTGCACCGGCCGTGGTCGATGTCGCCGCGTTCCAGGCGGGCGCGAGCAAGCACACCGCGGACATCGACAAGGACCTCGACGACATGGTCACCACGCTGGCCGAGGGCGGCACGTGGCGGTTGATCTCGAACACGGCCGAGATCAGCTTCAACCTCGGTCAGCTGGAATCGCTCGACGCGCCGCCGTCGATCGCCGCTGAATGGACGCCCGCCCTCGTCGGCCTGCAGACCAACCTCGACACGCTGACGACCGCGGTCTCGGGCGGCGACCCGGCCACAATCCAGGGCGCGATGGACGGCGTCCGCGCGTCAGCCGCAGTGCTGCGCGACATCGGTACTCGGGCGGTCTGAGTCGACATGTCTGCCGAAGACACCAAATACGAACAGAGAACTGTCCGCGCGATCCGCGGTTCCGAGATAAGAACTATCCAGAAATGGGAGTCAGACGGCTGGGAAACACTCGATCGGCGTCAGGGGCCACTGCAAACACAGCTGACATTCCGTCGCCCGAAGCCGAGGCTGCAGCGACGCACCATCCTCATCGCCGGAGCACTGACCCTCGCGCTCGGAGGGATCATCGCCGTGGGCGCGACTTTGGAAGGCAGTGATTCGAAACAGGCAGAGGCGCCAGCGCGAGCGGCTGAGACGACCGAACCTGTCCCAACGGCAACACCCACAGGTGCCGCCGACACGGAATGGCCTCTCACTGCGGAAGCGAACGAGGAGCTCGCCCTGCTACTGAGTGGCTCAGACCAAGGACAATCGGTCGAGGCGTTTGCAGCCAACCACAGGGGTCAACTGATCGAGTTCGACGGGAGCATCGCGGCCATAAGTGCCCATGGCGACTACACGACCCGCTACGACATCCTCGTCGCGTACGGCGACTACAGCGAAACTCACTCCTACGGCGGACCGAACTTCCAGCTTCGGGACGTGAGCGCCGCAGACCTTCATCTTCAGGATAAGACTCGAGATTCCGTACGCGTCGGTGACAACATTCGCATAACTGCGCGCGTTGGCGCATTCGAAGCGGAGAGTCTCCTGTTCACCCTCGATCCGACATCCGTTCGTATCCGACAGGAGGTGGGACCGTCCAATAGCGGGCAGCTCCCGCCGCTATCTCGGCCTCCGAACAAAGAAGGACTGTTCCAGGAAGCTCTCTCACGTTGCCGAAGTGACGATCGCCTCGCCACTCCGTGCCAGGCGCCCGGACACCAGCCCGAACTCGAGGGCCTCATCGAGGCGGGCTCCGATCGCGGCGGTGACGCGCTTGCCACCGAAGATGGTGAGGGTCTCGCGACGGAGTTCGTCGGGCGAGAGGCCGGCGGACTCCTCCGCTGCGATCGCCATCGCGTTCGCGATCTCCACCAGGGAGATGTGCTCGATCGCACGAGCCGCTTCGGCCGACGACTGACGCGCACCGCGCCACGTGAGTAGGTCGATCGACGTCGGCCAGGCGAACGGCTCGTCGGAGCGACCCAGCAACTCGGCCGGGACCTTGTCGAGGATCGACTTCGCCCGCGAACCCGCCACCCGGTCGAGACCGAACGCACCCGCGACCAGCTTCGCCAGACGCGTCACATGGATCGGCCCCTCGGCCTCAACCGCAGCACGGATCGCACCCTGCACCGCGACGACCGACTGACGCCCCGGCAAGCGATCGAGCACCTCGATCCCGCCCAGCGTGGGTGCATCCCAGGGCTGATACTCGGACAACTCCGGGTGGCGCGCGGAGGGGTCCGCCACCGGCACCGCCTCGAGGGACTGCGCCGAACCGACCTTGCGGTCGCGGAACTCCGACAGGGTCTCCAGTGACGCCAGCCGCTCCGACCACTCCCGCACTCGGGCGCTGCGAGCGGCCGCGGGCGCATCCGAATCCTCGCCAGTGACGTCCGCATCATCGGTAGCCGACGCATCGGCCGCATCCGACTCCGCACCAGCCGACGCTTCCGCCGCTGCACTCCCCGCAGCCACCCGCTCGGCAGCAGCCTCCACCGCCGCGACCAGCCGGTCCAGCACCTCCTCGCGGTGGTGCAACCACTCCGGCAACCACACGCGCTCGACGCCCGGCCACCGCATCAGGCCGCTCAGCACCTCGACCGGCAGTCCGTCGCGGTCTGCGACCGTCCGACGCTCACGCCACGACGCCCCGTCGAGCAGCACCGCCACCAGCGGTCGGTCCGGCTCCGCCTCCGTCGCGATGCCGATGTCGACGCGGAAGTCCGACAGCCCGACATCCGTCCGCACCGCGTGCCCGGCGTACCGGAGTTCGTCGGCGATCTCGTCGCGGTGGCGGTCGATGATCGCCTGACGACGACCATCCTCACCCGCGGCCTCGCTCCCGCGCTGCGCCAGCTCGAGATACGCCTTCAGGTGCTTGATGCCGATCGACGAGGTCTGCTCGGCCCGCAGCTCCGAGGGGTCGAAGCTCGCGAACAACACCACCTGTCGCCGCGCCCTCGTCACCGCGACGTTCAACCGTCGCTCTCCGCCAGCGCGCGTGAGCGGCCCGAAGTTCAACGGGATCACGCCCTTCTCGTTCGCACTGAACGCGATCGAGAACAGGATCGTGTCGCGCTCGTCGCCCTGCACGTTCTCCAGGTTCTTGACGAACAGCCCGTCCTGCTCGTCGAGCGCCAGCGCGATCCGCGGGTCGGCGCTGTCGCGCAGCAGATCCTCGATCAGCGTCCGCTGCTGCGCGTTGAAGGTGATGACCCCGAGCGACGGCGTCTCCTCCGGCGATGCTTCGAAGCGGCGCGAGATCTCCTCGACGATCGCCTGCGCCTCCACCGGGTTGGTCCGCAACGACTTGCCGCGGCCGCCCCGCTCGAACTGCCCGTCGAGTCGCACGAACGCCAGCCCGTGACCCGCGACCCCACCGTCGCCCGCACCCGCGAACGGCGCCGGGAACGACGACAACTGGCTGTCGTAGTAGTGGTGGTTCGAGAACGCGATGAGCGACTCGTCCTGGCTGCGGTAGTGCCACGACAGCCACTTGCTCGGCACCCGCGCCTGCACGCACTCGGAGAGGATCGACTCCTCGTCCTGTAGCACCTCGCTCGTGTAGTCGGCGTCGTCGTCGATCGTCGCGCCGGCCTCGGCGAACGTCGTCGGCGGCATCTGCTTGCTGTCGCCCACGACCACGACCGAGCGAGAACGCCCCATCGCCCCGATCGCGTCGGCGACGCGGATCTGCGACGCCTCGTCGAACACGACGATGTCGAACAGCTCGGCAGCCGCCGGGAAGAACCGCGCGACCGACTCCGGGCTCGCGAGCGTGCACGGCATGATCTGCGTGATGAGCTCGCCGAAGTTCTCGAGCAGCGCGCGGACGCTCATGCCGCCGCGCTGGCGGTCGATCTGGCGACGCAGCCCGCCGACCTGACCGCTCTCCGACTGGGAGCTGAAGGTCCGCAGCCCGAGCACCGACGCCGGGATCGCCCGCGGCAGCTCCTCGCGCACGGCCTTCACGCTCGTGGTGAAGCGGGTGACGCTGCGGTTGTGGGCGGTGGCGTCGAAGGCGTCGAGCGTGGTGGTGCGCTCGCGCTCGTCGATCGACGCCTGCGCGAGGCCCTTCTCGAAGGCGAGTGTCGCGTCCTCGGTCTCGATGCGACCGGCGAGGATCGCGGCGCGGACGTCGTCGAGTCCGTGGGTGCGGAGTGGTTCGATGACCCGCACGAGGTCGAGCCAGCGTTCCAGGACGACGGGCTCGGCCGCATCGAGACGGCGTGCATCGCGCGTCGACCACCAGGCCTGCAGGAAGCCCTCGCCACCCGACCACGCCGACAGGCGCTCGGTGCTGACGGCCGCGGTGCGCAGGAAGTCGCTCCAGGTGCTCGCGAGCGTCGTCAGCGCCTGGGCCGCCTGCTGCGACGGCTGGGTCGTGGCGTAGTGGTCGCGGACCGCGGTGATGAACGCGTCATCGGGCGTGCCGGGGAGCCGGAAGCCCTCCGACAGCCAGCGGTACCAGCCGAGCAGTTCGCGGACGGGCTGGGTCGGCTCGACGAGCGGGTTCCAACGGTCGCCGACGAGCGGCAGAGCGGTCGAGCGGAGCGTGCCGCGGAGCTGGACGAGACGATCCTGCGCCGCCTTCGCCTCGGTGAGCTGCGGGACAAGCTGCTTGACCTTGAACGAGGTCGCGTCGACGGCGAGGACGTCACTCAGCTGGGCGAGCGCTGCCCGGAGCCGCTTCTTGCGACCGAAGAAGCTCGACGCCGCGGCCTGCTCAGCGGCGTGGAGGGGGCCGGCGATGTCGCGATCGAGGATGGTGGGCGTGAAGGTCGAGCGCCACTCGGCCTGGGCGTCGCGGAGCTGTTCGGCGGCGGCGAGGGCGTCGTCGAGCCGGACGAAGTCCTGAGGCCGAGTCCCGGCCATGAGCGCGCCGATCGGCAGGCGTGGTGCGGCGACCGCGGTCGACCAGAGGCCGAGGAGGTCGGGGCGCGTCGCGAGACGCAGGGCGTCCATCGGGAGGCCGGCGTCGAGCGTCGTCGCCAGAGCTGCGTCCAGCGCTCGGCCAGCATGCTGCACGGTCGCGGCGTCGAGCCCGGGAGCCGACGGACCGTCGAGGAACGCCCACGGGTGGGTCGTGCTCGGGCGGGCGAGGTCGGAACGCTCGGGGAGGTCGCGGAACACCTGCCGCAGCTCCTCGAAGGCCTCGGGCGTGCCGGCGGCGACGAGCTGCTCGGGGATCGCCATCGGGACGAGGTCGTGGTCCATCGCGAGCAGGCGACTCCGTGCGGAGTACAGGGAGAAGCCGGCGGCGTTGACCTCGTGGAGGCGGTCGGCGTAGCGGGTGAGGGTGCGGAGGCCGGACTCGGACAGCTCGCGGTTGGTGCTCAGCGCGTCGACGTCGGCCTTGGTGCGGAGGTCGAGGCCGGTCTTGATCTGCGCGCGGACGACGTTTGGCCGCGCACCCTTGTCGTGGAGGTCGAGCGAGAACGCGCCGAGTCCGACGTCTTCGAGTCGCTGCTTGACGACGTTGAGCGCCGCACGCTTCTCGGCGACGAAGAGGACCTTCTTGCCCTCGGCGAGCGAGCGGGCGAGGAGGTTGGTGATGGTCTGCGACTTGCCGGTGCCGGGAGGGCCTTCGAGCACGAAGGTGCGGCCGGCGACCGCCTCGGCGACGGCGTCGAGCTGCGAGGAGTCGGCGGCGACCGGGCAGTCGAGGCCGAGGCGGTCGAGGTCGGTGTCGGTCTGTGCGGGCGTCGGGTCGGCGTAGGCCTCGAGCGGCGAGTTGATGAGGTGGTCGACGAGGCTGTTGCTGGCGAGGGTCTCCCAGTTCTCGTCGAGGTCCTTCCACAGCCGGTACTTCGCGAACTGGAGGATCGACAGCGACGCCGTCTCCTCCACGCGGAACGGGAGGCCGGCATCGAGGATCGCCTGACGCACCGCGGTGAACGCGGCCGGGAGGTCGATGCCGGAGCCGTCCTCGACGGGGTTGGCGAGCCCCGGGATCTCGAGGCCGAAGCTCAGCCGCAGCTTCTCGAGCAGGCAGTAGTTGGGGGTGGAGGAGCCCGACTCGTCGAGGGTGAGGCGGTAGGAGGAGCCGCGGCTCGTGGTCGTGAGCGTGACGGGCACGAGCACGAGGGGCGAGCGGAGGTCGCGGTCGCCGAAGCGCCAGCTCAGCATGCCGAACGCGAGGTAGAGGTTGTTGGCGCCGGTCTCCTCGACGATCGTCTTCGCCTTGTAGGCGAGGGCGCGGAGCTTCGTCGGGTAGGCGGCTTCGGTGACGTCGATGAAGGCGCTTTTCTTGTCCTCGAGGAAGGTGATGCGGTCGCTTTCGTCAAGGTCGCGGCCGAAGCGGATGCCGCGCTGCTGGTCGATCGTCGCGACGCTGTCGGAGGCGACGAGGGTGAGCGGGGTGCCGTGGTTGATGCTGTCCTCGAGGCGGCCGAGGGCCGGGCCGGGGACGGCGAGCTCGAAGCCGGAACGGTCGGTGTAGTTGATGAGCTTGTTGCGGAGGCTGAGGTCGAGGAGGGCGTTCTTCCAGGTGGAGACGCGTTTCGGGACGTCGGGGCCGTGGCCCGCGGCGGCGGATTCGGCGGTGGCCGGGGCGTCCTGCGTGAGGGCGCGGGCTTCGGGTGCCTGGTAGAGGGTGACGATGGGTTCGCCCTCGGCGCCTACGCGGCGGCTCGGCAGTGGGTAGATCTTGCGGAGGCGGGCCTGGACGACGTCGGTGATGCCGATGAAGTCGTCGAGTGAGCCGGCGAGGTGGTCGGTGTGGGGCCGGCGGGAAGCCTCGGCGAAGGTGGCGGAGGTGCCGGTGAGCATGGTGGTCTCGACGACGCCGATGCGGCCGAGTTCGAGGGAGTTGACGGCTTCCGAGACGTCGGTGCTGGCGACGACGTCGAGGGTGGTCTGGACACGCCAGTAGCCGAGGAAGATGTGGTCCTTGAGGAGCCAGAGCAGGGGGTGGATGCCGATGGCTTCGAGGACGGACGCGAGCAGGATGGTGGTGTCGAGGCAGGTGCCGAGGTGGCTGGTGAGGACTTCCTCGGGGGTGCGGACCTTCTGGCCGCTCTGACCCCAGCTGGCGGGCGGTTCGGCGTAGCGGATGTCGCGGGCGCGGGCGGCGTCCCACACGGCGGCGACGATGGCGTCGATGCGGGCGGGGTCGTCGAGTTGGTAGGTGGCGAGGGAGCTGTTGCCGGTCTGTTTCTCGAGGAGGTCGGAGACTTCGAGCATGAGCTCACTGACGACGAGGGCGTTGGGCTGCACGTGGGCGGCGAGGAGTTCGAGGCCGAGCTGCACGGGTGCGGCGATCCACTGGTTGGACGCGAGCACGGTGACGGAGCTCTCGACGGTGCCGAGCTGGGTGCCGGCGGCGTCGCGGACAGTGACGCGGATGACGCCGGGGCGCTGTTCTTCGACAAGGAGCATGCGGCGTGGGTCGAGGAGGACCTCGGGGCTGCGGAGGAGGGTGGTGCGGTCTTCGCCGAGGTCGGCGAGGAGCACCTTGGTGTCGGCGAGGGCGCCGTCGGCGGTGAAGACGTCGATCTCGACGGACGCCGCCCGGCGTTCCCCGCCGTGGTTCTCGAGGACGACCTCGTCGATCACCGCGATGCTGCAGTGCGCCATCGCGTAGCTGAGCGTCGGCGTCGCGCTGACGCGGATGGAGACGGGGGCTTCGGACAATGAACCTTCGGTGCTCTGCTGAGGGTCCGCTTCGCGATCGTCGGCCAACCCTGTCGACGCAATCGCTCCGGTCCCTGAGCCTGTCGAAGGGCCCATTTCGCCACCGTCAGCCATCCCGCCCCACGCATCCGGCTCGATCCTTGAGCCCACCCCACCGGTCCCTGAGCCTGTCGAAGGGCCCAACACCTGCCCCTTCAACTCCCCCACAACCGCAGCCTGCTCCGCAGCCCCAACGCTCTCCAACAGCAACTGCATCGAGTCCAACGCCCGGTACGCCGACTGCTCCGTGAATCCCGCGTTGTGAGCCCATGCGTTCCGAACCTCCCGAAGCTCACTCGCATACCCACGAGCACTCCGCGACAGCAGGCGGTCGAACAGGTACCCCAGCTCACCGACCCGCTCAGTCATCGCCCGAAGCATCAGTGAAACGTCGGTCGCCGAGTACCGCCCGTGCCCGATCCCGGCCGCGCGGTCCTTTTCCTCGATGATCCGAGTCCACTCGACACCGGGCACCGCATCGGCGAACGCACCCTGGACGACGGGGCGGAGCCCCAACCCAAGCTGCTCGAGCCCCTGGCCGACGGAGGAGTTGAGTTCAGAAGCGTCCACGTGTGGGCCTTTCATCGGGGTGATACCTGGCGGTCGGGCTGGTCCGACAGACGGCTGCAACTGAACTGTTCCATCGCGCGTTGAAGGCCAGCGCGGTGCTACCAAAACAGCCCTGAGGAAGTCTGCCGCGCGCGCCTGTACGAACCCTAACGACGGGCAACGACACAGAAGGATGCCAGAGGAACGTCAAACAGACTGTCATGCCGGTCGATGGGCGCATCGCGCTCACCGTCGATCTGGCATCACAAGCCGAACATGCCCCGCACCTGCGGACTGTGACGGTCGCCCCAGGGAGGCGGACTAGCGATCACTCAACAACGAAATCAACAACGTCATGAGCCTTCGGCGTAGCGAGCAGGATGCCATGCGCGCGAAGGAGAGCCACCAGGTCAGGGGTGGGACGTCTAGGCAGAAGAATGACAGGTGTGGCTTCGATCTTGTGCGTCTTCGCTAGCGCAACGTAGTCGAGCACTTGCCCGATGGCCAACCGAACGTATGGGCGAGCCTCAGATTTTTTCGCCTCCACGATCCACTTACGACTCTTCACGTAGTGGTCCGGCTTGATAGCCGTCGCGCCTGTCCGGAGCGTCAAGTCGGTCGGCGGTGTTTCGTTTGCTTCCAACCAATGCGAGAAGGCCACTTGCAAACGAAACTCTTCGCGCGTCACGATCTGCTCGGTGTCGTAGGCAAGCTCGCCCCGGGGTCGACTCGAGGAAAGTATCAAATCGTCAGTCGACGGGGCAGTCCAGGCGTGTTCGCTATACGGAGGCCGAGAGCCCTTCGTATCGCTACCCGTTCTCTTGACGAAGCTCGTGGCTTTTTCCGATGCTTGGCGCCAATCTGGGCCGGGCGCTGTGCGTTCAAGTAGGTCGAGCAGCGCCGCACCCGCGACATCAGAAAGACGAAACAGGTAGCCCTGGTTGACCCGGCCAGATTTTTGGAACGGCGAGTTTGGATGGCGCTCGGCCTGGCGAGTGAGCAAGTCAATCTCGTCCAGCCGAACGGGTGTCTCCGAGGCTTCGAAGGAAACAGGGATCTTCCGGCCCGCATCAGGCCAAGAATCGGTCTCGAAAGGCCGCTGTGCTTCGATTGCCGCTGTGCGAACTCGACTAACTCCTTGGATGCGCTGCTTCGCGTAGTGGAAGACAACATCGCCGGCACTAACGTCCGCCAGCGACTCCCAGTGGGAAACGCGACGCCCGTCTCCTCGTCTCAAGGGCGCCCACAAGAGCCCCAGGTCTCGCTCTGCTTCAAACGTATGCGTTTGGTTCACCCACCAATACCGACTAACCACTGCGTCCCCCGTCCACACATGACTAAAGCACATGAAGACGTCAGTCGTATCAAGGAGCCGCTCGACGAAACGAATGGGTCACGCCGAAAGGCGGATCTGAGGCACAGCGAGGTGTCTCAGCAAAGACGGCGAAATGATGGACTGATCGATCGCGGCCCGGCGTCGAATGGCACCTTGCTCAGCCAGGCCAGCGGCTAGCGCGTCTCTTGAATCCCGTCAGGACGAAGCAAATCTTCACCTGACGACAGGGCACGCCTCAAGTGCGACCTCAGTGCAGTATCACTCACGTACACGTACGTCCCCCGGATGCCGCGCGTGAGCAACACCGTGTAGATGTTCGTGACGTAGCGCAGAAGATCGTCGTCCGAGTAGGTCAGGCCGAGAGCCGGGTTGTTCTCCTTGCCCTTCTTGTCGAAGTAGGACTCTCGGTGGAAGACGATGCGGTTCGTCGCAGCGTCGTACCGCAGGTCTGGTCCGATGATCACTCCTGCGTAGTTCAGGTCGTATCCCTGAACGGTGTGGATCGAGCCGACCTCCTCGAGCGCCTTCGGCGACGCGATCCAGTCGGTCTGTGTGCCGTTCCATCGCATGGAGACATCGTCGATCACGATGTCGTAGGCATCTTTGTCGTTCTTCGTCTTCCACTCCCAGGCGTAGCCCGCGACCATTCGCGCGAGCCCGAACTCGGCGTCCCGCTTGCGGATCTCCTCCCGCATCTCAGCGAGGTCGTCGAACAACCTGAGGTCGTACTCGCCGAAGTCCGGTGCCAGCTCGATCTCTACCTGGTTTCCAAGGATGTTCCGGACGTAGTCCACGTAACCCGACCCCGCGCGCACGCGCATCTGCGAGGCGAGGCCGGCGTATCGATCAGCAGACTGCGCTCTGGCGACCAGCTGGTGCAGGTGCTCAGCGGGGACATCCGCGGGACGGACACTCTGTCCGGCGTCGAGCAGGAAGATCTGGTGCGCGCTCTTCGCTATGATCCAGTCGAGCTGCGTCTTCGACTTGTCGTCCGCGCCGAACAACTTGGTCGTGATCTCGCGGAACTGCTTGTTCTGTGCCGCGGATGGTTGGTTCGCACGCCGATTGAGGCGGTGCGCCTCGTCGACGACGAGGAGATCGAATTCTTCGTCGGATGCCCCGACATCGAACGCGGTCATCACCATGTCCGGGTGCAGGCCAGGCGTCTTGCGGAACACCTGCTTGATCGAAGCGCGCAATGACTGCTGTGGGACGACGATTCCGACCTTGAAACCCTGCAGCAGCTCACGGTGACCCTCGGTGAAGAACGACGAGAAGAGCGTGTCATCGTCAGGTTCGTCGAGGGCAGCTGAGCCTCGGATGTCAGCGATCAGTTTCAGGAGGTAGATCGCGACGACCGTCTTGCCGGTTCCGGGATCGCCCTGAACGACGGTCGTGCTTCGTTGCGACCGGGTGAGGTCTTCGAAGAGCCCCTCGAGGACGCCTTCGACAGCGATGGTCTGATCAGGTGTGAGCGCTTTGAACGGCGACAGCTTGAAGAGGTCGCTGTTCTCGATCTCGGGAAGGGATCGAGTGAAGACACCATCCGCCCTGAGTCGATCGAAGACGTCCTCGAAGGACTCGCGGTAACGGTCGCGATCGAAATAGTTGGCGTCGACGATGCCGTCATTTCGATTGAGCACCTGGTAGGCGCCGTCCCCGGCGAGCATGCGGATCAGGAAGGATTCGAGATCGAGACAGACCGACTTGTTGAAGGTCTCATCCACGATCACACGAAGACCGGTGAGATGTTCCTTCGCTGTGGACTCGAAGTGCTGACGCATGCGCGCAGCGACGTTGAGGGACTCACCAACGTAGACATCACGCTCGGCGGCGACTCCGGCCCGCTTCCGTCGCGGGGCCGAAGGAACGTTGGACGATCCGACCGGCCCATCCAACAGATACACGACCGGCCAATCGCTGAATCGGCGATCACCCGCCGCCCAGAGCTTTACCTCGGTCGATGTGAAGTCGAGACTCGTGATCTCAAAGTTCGTCATACTTCACAGACCGCCCCCGCGCCTTCTCCACCGGGTATTTCTCCCGCGTCCGTGCGAGCTTGTCGCGGACGATCGTCTCCGCATCGAGACCGAGCCGATCCGTCAACAACAGGCAATAGGTGAGGACATCGGCCAATTCATCGCGCACGCGACCGGTGTCGGCATCCGGTCCCCACTGGAAGCACTCGAGGAGCTCGGCCGCCTCGATGGAGATGCTCTTCGCAAGGTTCTCCGGCGTATGAAACTGTGCCCAATCACGTTCGGCTACGAAATCGGCGAGCTCGTCGCGCAGTGAGGGGTCCGCCATTCGGTCAATCTACCAGCGGCGATCAATGCGAGCGGTTGGCTATTGCGCGCCCGAATCGTCGAACGGCTCCGCTCGCTCCACATCCAACAGCGCATCCACCGACCCGACCTCGGCAACGAGCGCATCCCACCCACGCTCGCCCGCAACCGCGGCCTCGCCGTCCGTGAGTAGCCGCAGCGTCCGCACATGTCCGACCACTTGGCCGGCCTCGTTCCGGACCTCGTCGAACGACGCTCCCCAGCGCGACGGCGTCACCAGGAGCGCGGAGATCGCCGTCCCGGTGAGGAACGGCGTCCCGTTGCGCCACGGCGCGAGCACCGGTGGCACCCTGCGGTTGGTCGCGATCTCGTTGATGACGATGCGCAGCGCGACCATCGCCGCACCCTGCTGACCGTCGACGACCTCGACAGCGAGCTCGATCCGTTTGCCGGAGTCGGTCGCAAGCCGTGACACCCCTGAGGTGAGGATCGTCACCGGCCCGTCCTCCGGGCGCTTCTCGATCACCATCACCGACCCGCCGATGCGGTCCTTGAACACCACCGGGTCCAAGCCGAGGGCGTCGAAGATGTGGAGCGGGAAGGCGTCTTCGCCCGGAATGAGTGGGACATCGCTGCTCATGGGCCGAGCCTAACGAAGCGTGCGGACGTCCGGCAGACCGTCGCGAAGCAGAGCCCTCGCCGAGCTTCACCGGCACGACACCGCCGTCACCGGCGTTCCGTCCACCCCTGCCCCTGAACGCCTGCCCTCGGTACGGTGGAACCAACGCAGCAGAGAGGCACCACGCGCATGTCGTATTCGAATCAGCCGCCCGCCCAGAACCAGCCCTACCCGCTGCCGGTGCCCGGCCCGGCTCCGGTGAAGACCGGCAAGCGCGGCAACGGACTCGGCATCGCCGCCCTCATCGTCGGTGGGTTCGCGCTCATCGGTGCGTTCATCCCGATCCTGAACTACGTCGCCGGGTTCGTCGGACTCGTCGGCCTCGTGCTCGGCATCATCGCGCTGTGCCTCAAGAACCGCACGAAGGGCTTCGCCGTCGCCGGAACGATCATCTCGGCCATCGCGATCGTCCTGAGCGTCATCCTCGCGATCACCTACACGGCCGGGTTCGCCGGACTCATCAGCGACGCGGTCAAGACCGCCGAAGCGAAGTCATCCGAAGCCGCGAACAAGGAGATCTCGATCGTCTACGAGGTCAACGGCACCGCGACCGACGCCTCCATCACCTACTCCACCTACTCGGCCGGCAGCAGCAGCACCGAGCAGTCCTCCGGTCAGGCGCTCCCCTTCATCAAGGAGCTGACCGTGAAGGCCGGCCAGCAGTACGACTTCGCCTCCTACTCGCTCCAGGCGCAGAACGGAGCCGAGGACACCGGTTCGGTCAGCTGCAAGATCACCGTCGACGGCGACGTGGTCGCCGAGCAGACGTCGACGGGCGCGTATGCGACGGTGTCGTGCTCCGCATCGGGTGCCGATGGGGTGTCGGAAAACAAGTAGGGACATCGGGGTCTCGCAGCACGGTCCGGCTGCGATGTTGGCCGCGACCCCTGGAAACTGAGCAACCGAACCCACCGCGCGTCCGTGACTGCAAACGGGTCGCTACGCAGCGGTGACGGTCACGCAATTCGACGCGACGTCAGCCGATGTCGCGATCACCGTGTGGGAGTAGCCGCCAATAGCGAACGGTTCGGCGCATCACTGCACAGAGTCAGAATCCGTGCATCACGAAGCTGATGAAGAGCGCGACCAGCTGTGGCGCAAGATCAATCGTCAGGCGCGCCAGCACGGTACGGCTGACGATGTCGATGACACCTGCACCGATCAACAGGAGGATCTCGCGCTTTCTGAGCCGCAATCGACGCACAGGGGTACTGACGTGAGGCGTCGAATGCTCCGTGACAGCGTGGGGCATGGTTCTCCAATCGGTCATGACGATCGGGCCAGTGTGCCGCGACGAGAGCGTTCTTCCAAACCTTCTCTCACCTAGTCAAAATGACCCTGTCGGCTCAGTGAATCGCTCTGGCCGCGACGAACGCCGAGCGATGTCAAACGACGGCCCGGGAGGGTGCGGCGGAGAGCACCATCAGTACCGCAGCGGCCGGGCGATGGGCCCGGACCGAGCGCATCTCGAGTCCCGGTCAGCCCTTCGACAGGCTCAGGGACCGAAGGGTCAAGGACCGGCAGAGGGTGTGAGCGGGCCGCCCTTGGACAAGCTCAGGGACCGGTACCGGCTTCCGGAGACGCTCGCCGGCCTCGTCTCGGAGCTCGGCGAGCACGCCACCGCCGGCACCGCCCTCGACTCGGCCGAGCGCGGCGACATCGTGATCGTGACCATCCCGCTGTACGCGATCGACACCGTCCCCGTCGAGCCACTCGCGAGCAGGGGCGTCATCGACGCGAACAACCACTTCCCCGAACGCGACGGCCACATCGCCGAGCTCGACGAGGAGACCACCACTACGGCCGAGATGCTGCAAGCGCACCTCCCCGCGTAGGAATCGGTCGCGGACGATGGGAAGGCCTTCGTCGGTAGCCCGTAGCCGCACTCATGACAATGACGAGTATATTCGCCATAAAACGCTATACTGGCGACATCAGTCGTCTTTATTGGAGTCTCTCGTGCCACAGGACCATCCCGCCGCGGTACTGCGCGCCGCTCGCGAGGTCGGGCTGGACTTCGCGGGCTGGCGAAAGATCCTCGGGCTCACTGCCGCGCAGGTCGCAGACCGCGCCGACATCACTCGAGACACACTCCGCAAGCTTGAACACGGAGACCCTGGAGTCAGCTTCCATGTCGTGCTGCGCGTCGCACGCGCCCTCGGCGTGCTCGACACACTGACCCACTCGCTCGACCCCCTCGATACCGATCTCGGCCGCGCTCGCGCGAGCCAGCTCGAGCGGAAGCGCGTTCGATGACGCTCTACGACTCCGTAGAAGTGCATGTCGATATCTCAGGAACGACCCTCCTGGCAGGACGTGCCCAGTTCCATCGAAGCCGCGGCACGCTCACATCGACCACATTCCAGTACGACACGACCTACCTCGAGAACCCGACCGCATACGAGCTCGACCCCGCACTGCGGATGGTGTCAGGAACACAACAAACGCGCGGGTTGCCGGGAGCGTTCGCGGACGCGGCACCCGACCGCTGGGGCCGCAATCTCATCAAGAAGCGCGAACGGGCGCGTGCACGCGTGGAGAATCGCAGACCACGCGAGTTCGACGATGCCGACTTCCTCACAGAGGTGAGCGACCAGACTCGGCAGGGCGCTCTGCGGTTCCGGGCGACCACTGGAGACCGCCCTGAGTTCCTCAGCGCCGGACACGAGGTGCCGCGTCTCATCCGCCTGCCTGAGCTGCTTCGTGCCGCCGATGCGGCCGCGAACACGACCGAGGCCGACGATTTCGAAGCCGTGAAAGCGCTGCTCGCGGCAGGAACCGGGTCCCTGGGCGGAGCTCGACCGAAGTCAGCGGTGCTCGACGACACCGGCCGGCAGATGATCGCGAAGTTCCCCCACCAGCATGACGAATGGGACGTCATGGCGTGGGAGGCGACCGCTCTGGACCTCGCAGAGGCAGCCGGAGTGCGTGTTCCACGACGCCGTCTCATCCGCGTGGAGGGCCGCCATGTGCTCCTTCTCGACCGATTCGACCGCGATCCCGCGCGCATCGGCTACATGAGCGCGATGACGGTGCTGGAATTGCATGACGGAGACCAATCGGACTACTCGGACATCGCGGATCGCCTCGCGGAGGTCAGCGCGCAGGCCTCCGCAGACGCGCGCGAGCTGTTCCGCCGCGTCGCAATCAGCGTCGGACTGAACAACACGGACGATCACCTGCGCAATCACGGCTTCCTGCATGGCCGTGGCGGATGGTCACTCAGCCCCGCATTCGACGTGAACCCGAACCCGAATCCAGAAATGCGGCAGACGGCGATAGCCGGCGCGGACCTCCCCGCCGACCAAGCCGAGGGGCTCAAGGAACTCGCCCGGTTGTGCCGACTCTCTCCGGACGAAGCACGCACCATACGCAACGAGGTGGCTGAGGCGATCGCGGATTGGCGCGACGCGGCGCGGCGGAACGACATCACCACGGCCGAGTTCGGTCGATTCGAGGACTCGTTCTCGACCGGCCTGCAGTCGCTTCGGTCTGTGTGATGTGACTCAGCCTCCCACCTTCGTGACCACGACCTCCACGGGCGTCGGGTTCTGGAACAGGTCGAGGACGGGGCAGTGCGCGTCGACCGCTGCACGGAGCTCCTGGTAGCGATCGTCGGTCTCGGGGCCGGTGAGACGGATGTCGAGCCGGATCGTCGAGAAGCCGGGACGGACCTCGTCGGTGATGCCGAAGAGGTTGCGCACATCGAGGTCACCCTCGGCGTCGATGCTGATGTCGTCGAGCTGGATGCCGAGCGCGTTCGCATACAGGCGGTACACCACGATCTGGCATGAGATGAGCGCACCGAGCGCGAACTCCACCGGGCTGGCAGCGACATCGTCTCCGGCGAGCGCCGCGGGCTCATCCACGATGAAGCGGTGCTTGCCGGCGGCGATCGCGCTCGCGACGGAGCCCTCGCCGGAACCGGACACCCGGTAGGTGAGCGCGGCACTCGACGGCGCGGACGCGATGCGCTCGGACCATGAGGCGCCGGCGGCGTTGAGTCGGTCCGCTCGCTCGGCGGCCGAGGCGGCCGGGACGGCGGGGGCTGTGGGGGCGTTGTCGGTGAGGAGAGTCATGCGGACAGCTCAGCCCATCGGCGGCGACCACGCCAGCGGTACGCGTCACAAGTCGTCATCGGGCGGCTCGGGGAGGTCTTGCAGCACGGGTCTCAATGCCAGCACCGGCCCGAACGGCGGCGCGTTCAGCTGCTCTGCGCGCAGCTTCAGCGTGAGCGACAGCCTCAACGAGTTCCGTCCGCTGTCGGACGACGTCGCGGACACCGAGCTCGACCCCGCCGACGGCTGGATCCGTCTCAGCGAGAACGTGTTCACCCGCCCGTTCGACAACGGCCCCGAGGACACGCAGTAGTCAATCCGTCGGACGCACGAGAACCGTCCGTGGTCTGATGCGGTCTGCCGCCGTCAGCGCGGGGTGTCGCGCAAGAAGGCCTCGAGGGAGCGCGGCGGCGTGCCCGCGATCGCCTCGACATCGCGACTGACGGCGGCCATGTCGCCACTCGCGATCGCGGTGTAGGTGCTCACCCAGGCGTCCACCTGCCAGCCAGGCGCGCCATAGTCGGCCCGCGACGCATAGGCCTCGTCGAGGGTCTCGTCCACGAAGGAGACCTGCGTACCACGGACGGCCGTGATGATCGCCGCGACCTCGGTGAGGCTGAGCGCCTCCGGTCCCGTGAGTTCGTAGGTGCGACCGGCATGCTCGGCCGGTGCGGCGAGGATGGTCGCGGCGGTTCTGGCGACGTCGACTCGCGCCACGACCGCGACACGCCCGTCGCCGGCAGGACCACGGATCGCGCCGTCCTCCCCCACGAGCGCCTCCATGAAGTCGATGTAGAAGCTGTCGCGCAGGAACGTCCACCGCATACCGGAGGCTCTGAGGTGCTCCTCCGTCGCGAAGTGGTCGCGCGCGAGCGTGAACACCGCGTCGGGAGCCGCAGCGACGAACGAGGTGTAGACGACGTGCTCCACACCTGCCTCGGCTGCAGCGTCGATGAAGGTGCGGTGCTGGTCGAGGCGATCCGCATTCTCCGCCGCGGACACCATGAACAGCGTCTCCACCCCCTCGAGGGCGGCACGGGCCGCATCGCGGTCGCCGTACTCGACCGGGTGCACCGTCGACCCGGCGAGCTGCGGCGCCTTGGTCGGCGTGCGGACGAGCAGTCGCTGCGGAATTCCGCGTGCGGCCAGGTCGGCAGCGACGAGGCCGCCGACGACACCGGTCGCTCCCGTGACGGCGAGGGTGGAGGAAGCGGTCATGTCGGCGTCCTTTCGAGGGTCGGCGCTCCGGAGACGACGCCGCTCTCGCAGGCTACCGCCCCGTCGGCTGGCCCGGTGACCCGACTGGGCGGGGTCCGGCAGAGACGCCTCGACCACTGCGTCCGCGGGCGGCTCGCCGATCGTGAGCCCCGTCGACGCTCTGGGGCGATCCATGATGCTGGTGGTCGTCACCCTGGGCCACCGGAGGGATGTGTGCAGCCCCTGAACCTTGGCGACTCGTGATCAGCACTCGACGGCCGCATTTACATCGAGAGGCGGCGCACGAGCTCCTCGACGGTCGAGAACTTGATCGACTCGACGCCCTCTTCGTCGTCCTCGTCGGGCTCGACCTCGACGGCCTCGAACGCGAGATCGGCGTCGAGCTGCACGAGCACCGAGCTGTCGGGGAACTGCTTCGGCGCGTCGAACGAGAGCAGCACCGCGTCGATGAAGACGATCACCGAGCGCAGCACGAGGTCGTCACGCAGGTCGGCGGTCTCGATGACCTCGTCCGACTCGACGGCTTCCTCGATCTCTGACGCCACCCGGTCGAGCAGCACCTTCCACTCCGCCACAGGCGTCGACAGGACCCGCTGCGCCAAGTCGGCGAGCGCCGCCGGCTCCGGCTCGCCCTCCTGCTCCTCGGGCTCGGGGTCGACGTTGAGCATGACCTCGGCGTCGATCGCGTCGAAGCGGGCGAGCCCGTAGACGAAGGTGTCCTCGATCTCCGGCGAGACGACGAGGCCCCGACGCGTGAGTTCTTCGGCCAGGGCAGTCAGCGATGCAGTCATGCGCGCCAGGCTATCGCGACAGGGTGAACGGAGGCGGAACGCCCCGTCGCGCTGAGTTGCCCGGATGTGTCGGAAAACGGGCGATATCGGAACAGTTCCGGGCAACTCAGCACAGCCCAGACTGACTCCAGGGGCGGCACACCCAGTCACCTTGAGTTGCCTGCATCTGTCCCGAATCGGGCGAGTTTCGAACACATTCGGGCGACTCAGCGCAGGTGGCGACGCCCAAGCGCCTTGAGTCGCCCAGATCTGTCGCAGATAGCGCGAAATCGGAACATTTCCGGGCGACTCAACCCAGCCTCGGCACCCCACCTGTCAGCGGCACACGCCATGATCGCCATATGCCCTTCGCAGACGAGCTCCTCGGCACCGCCGTCGCCCGCACCCTCACCCGCTCGCTCCAGGAGACCGCGCCGGGCAACCCGTTCGACGCCACGGCCCACGCTGCCGAGCGACTCGACGGCCTCGCCCTCCGCGAACGCGCGGACCTCCTGCGCGACGCCCTGCTCGAGGACGTCCCGGGCGACTACGCGACGCTCGCCGGCATCATCCGCACCGCCCACGCATCGAACCCCGCGTTCACCGGCTGGCTGATCTGGCCGGTGACGAGCGCCGTCGCAGCCCGCGCGGTCGACGAGGGCACCGCCGACGCCTTCGACGACGCGATGCGACTCCTCGCCGAACTCACCGAGCGCCTCAGCGCCGAGTTCGCCATCCGCACCCTCCTGCGCCACGATCTCGACCGCGCGCTCGCCATCATCCTCGACTGGACCGCCTCCGACAACGAGCACATCCGCCGCCTCGCCAGCGAAGGAACCCGCCCCTATCTGCCGTGGGCGGTGCGCGTGCGGGAGATCGTCGCGAACCCGGGCGTCACCGTCCCGATCCTCGACGCCCTCTACAGCGACCCGAGCGAATACGTACGCCGCTCCGTCGCCAACCACCTCAACGACCTCAGTCGCGACGACCCCGACCTCGTCGTCGCAACTGCCGACCGTTGGCTCACCGACCCCGACGCCAACACCCCGGCGCTCGTCCGCCACGCACTGCGCACCCTCGTGAAGCGCGGCAACCCGGGTGCCCTCGCGGCCCTCGGCTTCGGCGCGGCGACGACGGAGGTCGAGGGCTTCGCGGTCGACAGCGCCCACATCCCGTTCGGCGGAACGGTCCGATTCGTCGCGACCGTCCGCAACACCGGTACCGACACGGCCCGCTTGGCGATCGACTACGTCGTCCACCACCAGAAGGCGAACGGCTCGCAGACGACGAAGACGTTCAAGCTGACGACGACCGAGCTGGCCCCCGGCGAGCACATCCTCCTCACGCGGGAGCACTCGTTCCGCGCGATCACCACCCGCCGCTACCACCCGGGTGCGCACGGGATCGCGCTGCAGGTGAACGGGGTCGCGACCGAACCGCTGGCGTTCGAGCTGCTGCCGCCGGTGGAGTGAGGCGAGCGGCACCACGGCCAAGCCCCGGTCCCTGAGCCGGTCGAAGGGCGCACTTCGACAAGCTCAGTGACCGAGGAGGGTGCTCAGAGACCGAGGAGGGCGCTCGGTGACGGCCTGGGCGGGCCGCTCCGTACTTGACCGCATCCGGCGGTCACACCGCTCGGAATACACATGTATTCTTTGGGGCATGCCTTCTCTCCCCGTCCCTGCCGCGGCACCGACCCCCTCCCCCGAGCAAGGACCGCCTTGGGATCACCCCGCCGCGAGCTGGCGCGTGCGCGCGCCGTGGCTCGCCGCCATCGCCCTCGCGCTCGTCCCCGTGGTGTTCACGGCCGGCGCGTCAGCAGCAGCGCAACTCTCCGGGGCGAGCGAGGCCGGAGCAGCCCTCACGCTCGCCGACGGGGCCGCCGTCTCCGCGATCCTCGGCCTGGTCGTCATGCGCCTGTCGCCGCCTCGAGTCCGCGACTACGGCTTCCGGCGTCCGCGGCGAGCGCGCGCCGCACTCTGGTTCGTCCCGGCGGCAGCCACCGTCCTGATCATCCTCGGCGCCCAAGGCATCCGGGTCGACGCACCGACCATCGCGGCGTATGGGGTCCTCGTCGCCGCCGTCGCGCTGAACGAGGAGACCTGGTTCCGCGGCATCGTGTTCGCGATCCTCCACGCACGCAGCACCCGCACTGCTGTCGTCGGCAGTTCCGTCCTCTTCGGTGTCCTGCACCTGGCGAACCTCGCGGGAGGTGCGGACGTCGGATCCTCCATTCTGCAGGTGGCGTTCGCAGCCCTATTCGGCCTCGTCGCCGCCCAACTCCTCGTGCTCACCGGCAGCCTCTGGCCCGCGATCGCCTGGCACGCCGCTTGGAACTTCGTCAGCTTCATCGGCGGCGACGCGACCGACAGCCGGTCACTCATCGGACTCGGCGCGGCCTGCGTCGTCATGGTCGGCTACGCGGCGCTCCTCGGGCGCCGAACGCCCTCGCGGCCGGACGGCGCAGCGACGACCGACGCCCCAGCCCTACCCTGAGAACGTGGACCTGACCGAGCGCCAAACCCAACTCGCCGATGCGGCGCTGCGGATCGTCGCGCGGTCCGGCCTGGGCGCACTGTCGTTCCGCGCCGTCGCGAGTGAGGACGACTGCTCGCTCGGTTCCGTGCAGAAGGCGTTCCCGAGCAAGCAGCGGATGGTGGCGGCGGCGTTCACCCGACTCCGCGACACCTCGGCACCCCTGCCACCCGGCGAACCGGGCCGCCCGAACCTGCGCGGGTGGCTCGTCGACCTGTTCATCGGCGTCCTCCCCCTCGACGGACCACGCCGAGCCGCACACCGCCAGGGCGAGGTGTTCGCGCAGGTCGCGCTGGTCGACCAGGACATCGCTGACGCCATCGCCGAGAGCGACGCCCGACTCCGCGGGCTCATCGCCTCGCTCGTGGCACGCGGGCGTGCTGAGGGCGAGATCCCCGCGTGGGTCGATCCCGACACCGCCGCCTGGGCCGTCTGGGCGCTCGCGGGCGGCGTCGCCTCCCAGCTCACCTACGCCCCCGAGCCGGAGGACGAGGTCCGCGCCCGACTCGACGTGGCGATCGGCGCTCTCCTCGGCGTCGCGGCTCCGGACTGACCAGACGCACGGCACGGTACTGGGACGCAGCTCGGGAATCGCGGTTGAACGTCCGCTGAGAATCGCCAGGAGCAGGAATGCCCGACCCCACACGCGCCGTTCCCCTGAACATGACAACCATCGGAATCATCGGTTCAGGAAACATCGGCTCTCAGCTCGCACGCCTCACGGTGGCGCAGGGTCACGACGTCATCGTGTCCAACTCGCGCGGACCGGAGACGCTCACCGACCTCGTCTCGGAGCTCGGCGAGCACGCCACCGCCGGCACCGCCCTCGACGCGGCCGAGCGCGGCGACATCGTCATCGTCACCATCCCGCTGCACGCGATCGACACCGTCCCCGTCGCACCGCTCACGGGCAAGGTCGTCATCGACACGAACAACTACTACCCCGAGCGCGACGGCCACATCGCCGAGCTCGACGAGGAGACCACCACCACGGCCGAGATGCTGCAGGCGCACCTGCCGGAGTCGAAGGTCGTGAAGGCGTTCAACCACATCTACGCCGCCGACCTCACCACCAAGGGCAAGCCGTCCGGCACCCCGAACCGCCGGGCCCTCGTCATCGCCGGTGACGACGCCGACGCGAAGGCCACCGTCGCCGCACTCATCGACTCCTTCGGGTTCGAGCCCCTCGACATCGGCGCGCTCTCCGAGGGATGGCGCATCCAGCGCGACACCCCCGGCTACGGCCCGGACGTCGACGCCGACAAGCTGCGCGAACTCGTCGCCGAGGCCAAGCGCTACCGCGACATGTAGGTCACGCCGCATCGCGAATCGCCCTGGACCGCACCGAGCCACCGCTCGGCTCGCGGATCAGGGCGATTCGTCGTTCTCGGGGAGTGGGCGAACGACCGTCGAGTGAGCGCGTCCCGTCAGATGAGCGCGTCGACCGCCGCCCAGCCGGCCCCGAAGAGCACGGCGATCCAGCCGGACAGGGCGAGAGCGTCGCGTTCCCTGACGCCGAGCTTGCGAGCGTCCTCGGTCGCATGGACGACCTGGAGCAGAGCCCCGACGAACAGCAGGAGCGGAGCGATTGCAGGGAGGATCGGCCACTGCTCGACGACCGCGAGTGCACCGACCACGAGGAGTCCGAGGGTCGGCAGGTTCGTCAGGACGAGGACGGCGAACGCCCGGCCCGACCAGGCCGGCTTGCGGAGGTATTTCATCCATCCGGCGAGGACCACCACGACCGCGAGCGCCAGCAGGGTCAACCAGATCAGTTCTTGAGCCACCGTTGGAGGTTAGCGGGATCCGTCCGACTCGGCCCGCCACTCGAGGAGCAGTGGTGCCCGCTCGAACCCGGCACGGAGGTAGCCCGGCGCGGCGCCCTCGTTCGCGCTGACGGAGACCCGGCCGATGTCGCGAGCGCGTGCGGCATCGAGCAGTCCGTCGATCAGGCGACCGGCGATGCCGCGACCCCGGAACTCCGGGCGGACGAACACGCTCTGCACGTCGCCGGTCAGCCGACGGAGGGCCCCGATGTTGGGGGCGCGGGAGAACACGACCAGCCATGCCATCCCGACGAGCTGATCGTCGACCTCGGCGACCAGGCACACCCGGGAATCGGGGTCGACCGCGATCCATGAGACGAGGTCGTGGGCGAAGAGCGCTCGTTCCCAGTCGGCGAGCGGGGCGGCGGGAGGCGACATCAGCAGCTTCAGCTCGGCGAGCCCGGCGGCGTCGGCCGGCGTGGCGACGCGGATCACGACCTCGGGTTCCATGGGTCGAGTGTGCCACGGGCCGGCGGGTCCTGCGTAGGCTGCCCGCATGTACCCGCGAAGCTCTCCAACCCCTGCGGTTCGACGCGCGCTGGGGGTCGCGATCGCTGTTGCGGCGATCGCGGCGCTCAGCTCGTGTGCGCAGACCAACGCCTCGGTTGACGTCGGTGGACCGGCCACCCGCGCCATCTGGAAGCACAAGGATCCGCTGATGAGAGCCCTGGCCGACGCGCGTGCGACCGATCGTGGCCGGTTCCTCGCTGAGCTCCGCAGCACTGACGGCAGCTTCCCCAGCGTCTACTGGAATGGCGACGATGACCCGGCGTCGCTCGGGCTGGAGGACGGAGGAGCGGTCGTCTACAACCTGGTCGACGCCGGAGACGAGGCCAGTTTCCAGGGGATCATCGTCACCGGCACCGAAGTCGACCCGGCCGTGTACACCTGCTTCCAGGCGACAGTGCGGTTCGAGCGAGGAGTGGTCGTCGGCTGGAGTTCCGACCACGAGGCGGGGCAACCCGACGAACACTGCGCGACGGAGATCGTCGATGTCCTCAGCGAGGATGCGCAGGTGGCGCCGTTCTCGGCATTTGACGGCTGATTGTCGGCCGCACAATGGGGCCGACCGTTCGACAGGCTCAGGGAGCGAGCGCCGCGAAGCGGTCCAGGGCCGCACGCAGCACGGCGCTCTCCTCGGCGCCGCCGTGGCCCTCGGTCTCGACGATCGTCAGCTCACTCGCCGGCCACAGCTGATGGAGGCGCCAGGCGGTCACGGCCGGTCCGCTGATGTCCCGGCGGCCATGGATAAGCGCGCCGGGGATGTGCGCGATGCGGTCCATCCGCGACAGCACCGCCCGGTCGCCCGTGAGAAAGCCGTCGTGACTCCAGTAGTGGGTGACGAGCGTCGCGAACGCTTCCCGCTCGGTCGCATCGGCGAACAGCTGGCCGACACGTTCCGGGTGGTCGAGCGACACGTGCGCACTCTCCCAGCGGTCCCAGGCGGTCGCGGCGTGTGTGCGGTCCGTCGCGTCGCCCTCGCGGAGACGGCGCGCGTAGGCCTCGACGACCCGTTCACCCTCCCGCCGACCGCTGTCACCCTCGAATCGCGCCCACTCTTCGGGGAACACGCGGCCGACGCCCTCGGTGATCCAGTCGACCTCGTCGCGGCTCGTGGTCGTCACCGCGACGAGCGCCAGTGCAATCACCCGGTCGGGATGCTCCTGCGCGTAAGCCAGGGCAAGGGTAGTTCCCCACGAGACTCCGGCGACCACCCAGCGCTCTACCCCCAGCGCCTCACGCACCTGCTCGATGTCGGCGATCAGGCGCTGGGTGGTGTGCTCGTCGAGCTGCTCGCGCGCGTCCACGATGTTCGGGACGCTTCGCCCACTTCCGCGCTGGTCGATACCGATGAGGCGGTACCGCGACAGGTCGAAGTGCGAGCGGTACCAGCCGGAGCCGAGCGACCCGCCGGGGCCGCCGTGTAGCCAGAGCGCGGGGACGCCGACGGGGGTGCCGGACTCCTCGACGAAAATCGACGCGCCGTCCACGTCGACGAAACGAGTGGTGTGTGGGTGGGGGTACTCCTCGGTCATCCGTGCCACGCTACACAGCTCGGGTCCTGCGTGCAGGCCCTTCGACAGGCTCAGGGACCGGTGGCAGGTGAACCCAGGGACCGGGGAGAGGGCCACCGCCCTTCGACAAGCTCAGGGACCGGAGAATTGGCCCGTCCGTAGACTGGGCGCCCATGGGGGAGACGAACGCAGTCACGTCAGGGTCCAAGCAGGTGTGGATCGTCGCCGGAGCACTGATGATCGGGTCGGTCCTGCTCGGCCCGGTCCTGCAGGTGGGTTCCTACCTGGGGCCGACCGGAAGCCTGCTCTCGACCCTGCTCATGGTCGTGTCGACGATCATGTTCGCGATCGGCGCGGACCGTTCCACGAGCGTGACTGCGAGGCGACCGTTCGGCACCTCGGCGCTGATCGGACTCGCCGTATGGACCGCGGTCGGCACACCCGTGCTCAACGCCCTGGACACCATGCCCGGCCGCGGCTCCATGATCGGCTTCGGATACGTCGACCTGATTGTCACCTTCGTACTGGGCGCGATCGGCACCACGCAGATCGCCCGCGCCGGGACCGTGCCCCGCCCGTGGAACCTCGCGCCACTCTGGGTGCTCGTCGCCGCGGCTGCTGTGAGGGTCGTGCAGCTGGTGGTCATCGTCGCAGCAGGGCCCGACGCGTCGCAATTCGCGCCATTCCTCTCAATCCTCGACAGACTGGGCGGGGTCGTCGCCCCGGTCTTCCTTGGGATCGTCGCGATCGTGCTCGCGAGCCGAGACGCGGGCGTCGCAGCGGCCCGCAGGGAGCAGGAGTCGTAGGCTGTCGGGAATCGACCTCGGGGACGTCACATGCATCGACGCATCGCAGCAGGACTCATCGCACTCACACTCGCCGCCGGACTGAGCGCCTGCAGCGGCGGAGTGACGAGCTACGCCGACCTCGAGCGCGACCAGGCCGATAAGGATCGTCTCCCGGCGAGCACCGTCGGAGCCGGGAGCGACGACCCGTTCACGATCGACGCCGACTCCACCCGACTCGTCGCCGTCCAGGGCGACACGGAGATCTTCCTCGCGTCGGCGACGGAGCAGGGTCAGTCCCGGATCTGCATCATCGTCTTCGCGGAGACCCAGCCGTTCCGAGCCTGCGGTAGCGGCGACCGCGTCGGCATGAGCGACAGCGTCAACGAGTACACGGTGCTCTCCGACGCCGTCGTCGACACCGCGCTCGACCCCGCTGAGGACTGGACGAAGATCAGCGAGAACGTCTTCACCCGCCCGGTCCAGCCGACGACGAGCGATACGCAGTAGCGAGCGCACATAGACCCTTCGACAAGCTCAGGGACCGGAGCGATCGGGGAGCTAGGAGACGAGTCGCTCGCGCAGGCGTTCGCCGGACGGGGCGGCGGCACGCCGGGTCGGGCTGATCGTGGCCCAGACCTCGTCGAGGGAGAGGCCGAGCACCTCGGCGATCGCGGCGATGGTGGAGAACGCCGGCGTCGCGACCCGGCCCGACTCGATCTTCCGCAGCGTCTCCGGCGAGAGGCCGGCATCGAGGGCGATGTCGAGCATCGAACGCTCACCACGAGCCTCGCGGAGGAGCGCACCGAGGCGCTGACCGCGTTCGACATCGGTGGGCGTGAGCGGGAGGCGGACCATGCGCCCAGTGTAGTACGGGATAGTTTGACCGGTATAGTTATTGGTCGAGCGCCGTTCGCGGCACGAACACCACCGCACCACGAACGCAGCACGCCGATGGAAGGGCCCCGCATGATCGAGATCTTCACCCCCACCGAGGTCGCGAAGGCGCGTCGCACCGGCGAGCTCGTCGCGAACATCCTCCACACGCTCAAGCACCGCGTGACGGTCGGCACCAACCTCCTCGAGATCGACCGCTGGGCGAAGGCGATGATCCTCGAGGCCGGCGCCGTCTCCTGCTACGTCGACTACGCCCCCTCATTCGGTCGCGGTCCCTTCGGCCACTACATCTGCACCGCCGTCAACGACGCCGTCCTCCACGGCCTCCCCCGCGACTACACGCTGGCCGACGGCGACCTCCTCACCCTCGACCTCGCCGTCCTCCTCGACGGGATCGCCGCAGACTCGGCCATCAGCTTCGTCGTCGGCACGGCGACCCCCGAGGACCTCGCGCTCATCGAGACCACCCAGGAGGCCCTCGCCGCCGGCATCGCCGCCGCCAAGCCGGGTGCGAAGATCGGCGACATCTCATTCGCGATCGGCACCGTGCTGCGCGGCGCCGGCTACCCGGTCAACATGGAGTTCGGTGGCCACGGCATCGGCACGACCATGCACCAGGACCCGCACGTCTCGAACGACGGTCGCGCCGGCCGCGGCTACAAGCTGCGCCCGGGCCTCCTCCTCGCGATCGAGCCGTGGGTCATGGCCGACACCGACAAGCTCGTCACCGACGCCGACGGCTGGACCCTCCGCAGCGTGACCGGCAGCCGCACGGCCCACAGCGAGCACACCATCGCGATCACCGAGGACGGCGCCGAGATCATGACGCTGCCGACCGTCTCGTTCTGAGCACCTGAAGGCCCGTCGAGCCCGCTCGACCGACGCGACAGACGCGACAGACGCGACAGACCGTGTCTAGGCTGGTGACATGACCGACGATCGCCGCACGGTCCTCCGGGGCCGGTACCTGAGCCTCGGACTCGGCGAGCTGTTCGCCGCCGTCGTGTTCATCTGGGTCGCGTCCGTGTCGATGCTGCCGTTGCTCGAACGGCCGAGCGATGCGCTCGCGTTCTGGTCGGCCCTCGTACCGCTGCTGGTGATCCTCGTGCAGGCCGGCGTCTACTGGCTGCTCGCCCGGCGATGGGTCAGGCAGGGCACGATGCCTCGCGGACTCGCTGCCATCTATCGCGGCTTCCGCGTGCTCGACGCGGTACTGCTGCTCGCCGGACTCATCGGCATCATCGTCTGGTTCCCCGCCCACCCCTTCGCGGTCATCGGCATCCCGTTCGTCTGGCTGCTGGGCGTCATCGAGTACGTGAACTACTTCGTCGTCCGGCTCGCCTATCCGCCGTCCGTATGGTTCAAGCGGATCGGCGAGTGGCGCACGCCTCGACTCATGCAGGACGTCCGGGCCGCCGCCTGACCGACCAGGCTGGCGGAGCGGGGACGCCCTCAGCGGCGGTCGCGCCAGGCCTCGAGGCAGCGGCGGGTGACGTCCCGCATCTGCTCGTCGTAGGCCGCCGGTTCCCGGTCGCGCGACGGGGTCACGACCAGTTCGGAGGTCGACAGCCGCTCGTGCCAGAGCTCGGCCACCCAGAGCGGGTGCACCGGATCCGCCTCAGCCCCGACCACCACGATCGGGTAGGGCGCGGTCCATCGCCCGTCCCATGTGATCGACGGGTTCGCCGGAACCTGCTCGAGGCGCACGACCCGCTCGACGGCTCCCGGCTTGGTGAACTGGGCCAGCAGGCTCTCGGCACCGGCGGGCGACACCTCGACGATCGACCGGTAGGCCTCGGAGGCCGCGAAGGCATCGACCCCGGCAGCCTCCTCCGACCGGAGGAGCGCCGCAACCTCCCGGAAGACCCGCAGGTGCTCCGGCCAGGGCGTCTCGGCGAACGCGGGCCGGACGAGCAGCCCACCCCGGATCCGGAGCCCGCCGCGCTGCAGCAACCGCAACGCGACCGCCGCTCCCATCGATATCCCCACCACGATGAGCGGACGGGCGATGAGCCCTCGACGCCGCAGCAGGGTGACGGCGTCGTCGGCCAGGCGGTCGACCGTGAAGTCCTCCGGCTCGCCGATCACGACCGTCTCCCCGTGAGCACGTTGGTCGGGCGCGATCACCGTGATCCCCTCGACGAGCGGTTCGCTCAGGAGACCCATGGGCTGGTTCCGGTCACCGCCGAGCCCGTGCAGCATGAGCACGACGGTCTCGCCGGAACCGATGATCGTGGCCGCGGCGGTCTCCGCGTACGCCGAGGACGGGTCGGCTGCGCTCATGCGTCGCCGAGCACGAGCGCACGGACCGCGGCGAGGTTCGCGGGGTCCGCGTCCTGGACGACGACCGGAACCGGGTGCGGCAGGGCGGCGTGCAGCGCTCGCACCAGGTCGAAGTCGAGCCCAGCGGCGCCCGCGATCCGTTCGTCCCACGTGACGACGTCCTTCGCGTGGACGCAGATGGCCCGCGACCCGAGTCGGTCGAACGCGTCGCGCAGCACCGTCTCGTACTCGTCGGGTCCCGTCTCGCCGACGAGGTTCGCGGGGTCGAGGATGAAGCCGATGCGCGAGGCGCGCTCCCCCAGCTCGTCGAGGAGCCGGACGGCCGCATCGGTGCCCGAGATGACGTTGCCCGGCTCCGGTTCGACCGCCAGGAACACGTCGGCCTCCTCGGCGGCGTCGAACAGGGGACCGAGGTTGCGCAGGAGGTCCGCCCAGGCCTCCGCCGTGTCGTTGTCCGGGTGCGCCCGCCACATGTCGTCGGGATTCCGACTCCCCGTGCACAGCGTGACGGCGACGACCCCGAGCTCCGGTGCACGACGGATCAGCCGGGCGGCGTCCTCGGTCTGCTCCCGCGCACGCTCCTGGTCGGGATGGGCCAGGTTGTAGGAGCCGGAGAGCCCCCAAATGCGCAGCCCCGGAGCCTCGAGATCGCGACGGACGGCGACCAGGTCGATGTCCGCGAGCGCCTGCGCGTCCGGGATCGTCGGGAGCCCGATGGCCGAGAGGTTGAGCTGCACGGAGGAGAATCCCGCGTCCGCGATCGCCCGGCCAAGCGGTTCCGGCGCCTGCGCTGGAAAACACCGGGCGAAGACGCCGAGGTCGACGCCGCTCATCGGAGGGCCGGCTCGGTGAGGGCGACGAGTTCGCCGTCGGCCGCCGCGCTCGCGATCGCCGCGTCGATGAGACGCACGACGGAGACCCCGTCCTGCGGGCTCGGGCTCTCCCCGCCACCGGCTGCGACGGCGGCCGCGAAGGCTTCCAGCTGGAGCTTGAACGCGTTCGTGTCTGTCGGGTGCGGGCGACGCGAGAAGCCCTCGGACTCGACGAACACCTCGACGTCGGAGGCGCGCTTCCAGAACGGCTGGTGCGTCCTCGTCCGGATCGTGCCCTTCTCGGCTGACAGCTCGATGCCCTCAGACCAGTCGCCGTGGACGTCGACGGTCATCTCGAAGGACCCGACGCCACCCTCGGCCAGGCCGACGACGCCGTGCCAGGTGTAGTCCTCGCCCACCTGGTTCCCGTGCACGCGGATCCAGCGAGGCAGACCCGTGAAGTGGACGAGCGTGTCGAACACGTGGGCCCCGTGGGTGGCGAGGAGGTACCCCGTGCGGTTCCCGCTCGACTTGAAGGTGTTCTCGACGGCACGGACCGCGTCGTCAACGATCATGTCGGGGAACAGCGTGGCCTCGATGGGCGCGCGGCGGGCCGGCACCCGGTAGACCGAGTGGTACGACACGGCCCGGCCGAGCTCCGGCAGGGCGTCGTGGGCAAAGGCGACACCAGGGTCGTGCCGCTTCATGGCGCCGGTCTGCAGCCGGAGCCCGCGTTCCGCGGCGAGCGCCACGAGTTCCTCCGCCTCCTCGACCGTCGCCGCGAGCGGCTTCTCCACGAGGACGTGCTTGCCGGCCTGCAGGGCCGCCATGCCGAGCTGGTGGTGGAAGCGGTCGGGGGTCGCGATGACGACGGCGTCGATGTCCGCGGCGAGGAGGTCGTCGAGCGTCACCGAGGTGGTGACGCCGTAGCGCGCCGCGACCTGGGACGACAGGAGCTCGCTCGGGTCGTAGACGGAGACGAGCGTCAGCTGATCGGTCTTCGCGAGGGCGGGGAGGTGCGCGGCCTGCGCGATCCGTCCGCAGCCGATCATGCCGATGCGCAGAGGGGTGGTCATAGCGGTTACCTTCCAGAGGGTGGTGCGGAACAGGTGGGTGGAGCGGAGACAGGGGTCAGACGAGGAGGGTCGCCGTCGCGGGTGCTGGGCTGAGGTGGTCGCCGGCGAGGAGGGCGGCTCCGATGGCCGCCGCGAACGGGCCGATCGCGTCGAGGCGGACCGGTGGGGGCGTCGTGAGGCCCGCGAACGACCAGCGCCGGTGAAGGTGGTGCTCGATGCGCGCAGGGAGCAGCTCGGCGGCTCCGTGCGCGATGCTCCCGCCCAGGAACACGACGGCGGGTTCGATCGTGACGCAGATGGCACGGATGGCCTGCGCGCAGGCGACAGCCGCCTGGTCGAGCAGGCCGGTGGCGACGGGATCGCCCCGCAGCGCAGCCTCGACGACGTCCTTCGCGGACGGGTTCGCTGCGACCCCGTGCCCGGGAGCCCATCCGGTCTCGACGGCCTGCGCCGCGAGGACGCCGATGCCCTTCCCTCCCGCCACCTGCTCGAGGCAGCCTGAGCTGCCGCACACGCAGCGCGCGTCGGTCGGCGGCAGGACGGGCAGGTGCCCGAGTTCTCCGGCGAGGCCGGTGACGCCGTCGACGACGCGACCGTCGGCGACCATCGCACCGCCGACCCCGGTCCCGAGCGTGAGCAGGACGGCGTCGCGCACCCGTTCGCCGGTCTCGGTCTCGTGCCGGTCGAGGACGGACCGCAGGGTCGCGTCACCGTCGTTGATCACCCGGACGGTGGTGCCGAGTGACGTGGCGAGGTCCGATCCGAGGTCGCCGACGATACGGAGCGAGGCGCCGCTCGTGATCGTGCCGTCGCGCCGCACCAGTCCGGACACGGAGACGCCCACGGAGTCGATCGGATCACTGCCGGCGAGGCGTGCCGCCGCCGCGACCAGCTCGGCCGCGACCGCGGCGTTGCCCTGGGCGTGGTGTGCCTGCCAGTCCTCGGCGACGACGCGGCCGGCCGCGTCGACGGCGACCGCCGCGACCTTGCTGCCGCCGATGTCCAGTCCGATGTGCATCACTGCCTCACTTTCGAAATGGATCGTATCAGGTTTGCTTTATTTTGGTTTCTTGCCATTTTCGGGCCGCCAAGCGAACATGGGACCGGCAGATGCTGCAGAACACGCAAATCACGGAACAAGGGAGTCACACATGGTGTCGTTTTCGCTCGAGGGCAAGGCCGCCTTCGTCACAGGGGCCGCGCAGGGGATCGGCTACGGTGTCGCGGACGCCCTGATCGGCGCCGGGGCGAAGCTCGCCGTCGTCGACCTCGCGGCAGCGGACCCCGCGGCGGCCGCAGCGCGACTCTCCGAGACGCACGGCCGCGAGGTGGAGCACTTCACCTGCGACGTCACCGACTCCGCGGCCGTCGCCGACCTCATCCCCGCCGTCGCCGACCGGCTCGGCGGTCTCGACATCGCCGTCAACAACGCGGGTGTCGGCAACGCGGGCGCCGCCACGGAGACGACCGACGAGGAATGGCGCCGCGTCTACGGCGTCAACGTCGACGGCATGTTCTACTGCTGCCGCGAGGAGGGCCGCTGGTTCATCGAGAACGGCGTCCGCGGCTCGATCATCAACACGGTGTCGATCTCCTCGTTCTTCTCCGTGCCGCAGTACCAGGCGCCCTACAACTCGTCGAAGTCCGCAGCCTGGGGCCTTACCCGCACCCTGGCGTACGAGTGGGGACCACACGGCGTCCGCGTCAACTCGGTGAGCCCCGGGTTCACCATCACCCCGATGGTCGAGACGCCGCGGATGAAGCCGCAGCAGGAGGGCTGGAAGCAGATCACCCCCATGGGCAAGCTCGCGACGATCGAGGACCTCGCGGGGGCCTACGTGTTCCTGGCGAGCGACGCGTCCGGCCACATGACGGGCGCCGACCTCATCATCGACGGCGGCCTGACCCTGCGCTGATCGCGGCGCGGCGGCCGCTCGAACGGCCGGCACCCGGACATCGGGTGCCGGCCGTTCTTCGTGGGATCGACGACGTCGGCGTCAGATCGAGGAGGTCCGCGTCAGATCGACGATGTGAAGGCGCCTTCCACCGGCAGCACGATGCCGTGCACGTACTCCGACTCGTCGCTCATGAGCCAGCAGGCGGCGCTCGCGATCTCGTCGATCTCGGCGTATCGGCCGGCCGGGATGTTCGCGAGGACCTTGCGGCGGTAGCGCATCGGGTCGTCCGGCGTCTGCATCCGCTCGTTCGCGTGCATCATCGGCGCATTCACCGGGCCGGGGGCCAGCGTGTTGACCCGGACCCCCTTGCCGGCCACCTCGGCGGCCGCCACGCGGGTGAGGCCGACGACGGCGTGCTTCGTCGCGGCGTACGCGGAGTGGTCGGCGTGCCCGATGATCCCCGCCACCGAGGCGGTGTTCACGATGTTGCCGGAGCCCTGCTCGATCATGTGCGGCAGGGTGAAGTGGAGGCCGTAGAACACCCCGTCCAGGTTGATCGCGACCACCTTGCGGTAGACGTCGAGCGGGTAGTCGACGATCGGCACCATCTGTCCGTTGATCGCCGCGTTGTTGAAGAGGATGTCGATCCGCTCGAACTGCTCGAGCGTGTAGTCCACATAGCCGCGGACCTGTTCCGGGTCGCTCACGTCGGCGACGCGGACCCGAGCGGAGCCGCCGTCGGCGGTGATGGCGTCGACGGTCGCCTGGGCGGTCGTCTCGTCGAAGTCGACGACGACGACGTTCGCCCCCTGCGCCGCCAGCCGGCGGGCGGTCGCGGAACCGATGGCACCACCGGCCCCGGTCACGATGGCGGTCTTCCCGGCGAAGCGCTCGGGATGGATGATGGTGCTCATGTTTCTCCTTCGAAATGGATGAGTCGATCCACACGGATCGTTCCGGTCGCGGAACCGCTCCGCGCCCGTGCTGGTGCGACCGCCGGAGCGGTCGGGGTGCCGCCGGTTCAGTCCTCCGGGTACACCAGGGAGACGTCGTGCGCGCCGGCCCACTCGGTGAGCTGCCCGTCGGGACGATCCGTGACGATCGTGTCGACGGCCGAGAGCGGGCACACCTCCACGAAGTCGGTCAGCCCGACCTTGGAGTGGTCCATCGGGATGATGACGCGGGTGGCCCGTCTGGCGACGGCACCCTTCACCTCGGCCTCGCCGATGTCCGCCGCGAACGCGCCGTCGCCGTTCACGCCCGTGACGCCGATGAACGCCACGTCGACCCGGAACTGCTCGAGGCTCCGCATGGTCAGCGGGCCGACGAAGCACCTCCCCTGCGGTCGGTAGCGACCACCGAGGACGACCGGGTGCTCGTCCAGCCGGTTGCCGAGGACCTCGCCGACCGCGAACGAGTTCGTGATGACCTTCACGTCGCGCGGCACGCCTGCGCCGCGATCTGCGAGGAGCATCGCGAGCTGGATCGTCGTCGTCCCGCCGTCGAGGAAGATCGCGTCGCCGTCCTGGATGAACTGCAGGCACGTCTCGGCGATGCGCTGCTTCTCCGCGACGAACTTCCGCTCGCGCTCACCGACGGGCACCTCGGTCATCGGGCGGCGCGCGACGGCACCGCCGTGGGTGCGTCGCAGCAGATCACGCGACTCCAGCTCGGCGATGTCCTTCCGGATCGTCGGCTCGGTCACGTCGAACGACCGGGCGAGCTCCGAGGTCCGCACGCGTCCCCGCTCGGTGACGAGGCGCCAGATACGCTCCCGGCGCTCGGTTGCGAACGCGTCCCGTGAGCTCGAAGGCTCGCTCATGGCGGCCTCCCTTCCTGGTCGTGCTCGGCGCCTCGACGACACCGATCCGGACGCCCGTCGGACGGGCTGGTTCTTGACAAGCTCGACGATACCTGTTTCTGTGCACTCGAAGCAAAGCAAACACAAGCCGAATCGGTAGCGTTCGAAACCGGTGAGACCGTCCACCCGTGTCGCACCCCCGCTCCACACCTCGCCGGGGCACCCGTTTGCGGGTAACGATGTTCACAGTGCGAATAAAAACCCCGCCGGCATCGATCTGTGACCACAGAAGTGTTGACCTGCTTTAGGAAATCTGTTTATCGTGTAAATAACAATGGTGTTAACCAGGAGGCCCCCATGTCCCAGAAGCGTTTGCGGAGACTCGCCGTCCCCGCAGCTGTCGTCACCCTCGCCGTCGCTCTGACCGGCTGCCAGGGAGCAAACCCCTCGGGCGGAGGTGACGGGAAGAAGATCGTCATCGCCTCCGTGAACAACGGCCCGATGATGACGATGCAGGAACTCGCCCCGGAGTTCACGAAGGAGACCGGCATCGAGGTCGAGTTCGTCATGCTCACCGAGAACGACATCCGTTCCAAGATCCAGCAGGACGTCGCCGTCAACGGCGGCCAGTTCGACGTCGTCACCCTCGGGACGTCCGACGCCGGCACCTACCTCGACTCCGGCTGGACCGTCCCGCTCGACCCGATGTTCGAGAAGATGGACGCCGACGAGAAGGCCGCGTACGACGAGGACGACCTCATCGCCGGCACCGTCTCGGCCTTCTCCTCCGAGAAGCAGGGTATGGCCGCGATCCCGCTCTACGGCGAGAGCACGATGACCATGTACCGCAAGGACCTGTTCGACGCAGCCGGGCTCACCATGCCGGCCCAGCCGACGTGGGACGAGATCTACGACTTCGCCACCCAGCTGAACGACCCGGCCACCGGCCAGGTCGGCATCGCGATCCGCGGCAAGGCTGGCTACGGCGAGAACATGTACATCCACAACACCATCCAGTACGCCTTCGGTGCGCAGATCGCCGACGACGACTGGAACGCCGGCTACGACTCGCCTGAGATGGCCGAGGCGTGGGAGTTCTACCGCAAGCTGCAGAAGGACGCGGGCGCGCCCGAGGCCTCGTCGAACGGTTACACCGAGACGCTCAACCTGATGTCGAGCGGCAAGGCCGCCATCTACTACGACGCGACCGTCTCGGCCGACGTCTTCGAGGGCGCCGACTCCGCCGTCGCCGGGAAGATGGGCTACGCCCTGTCTCCCGCTGGCCCCGGCAAGGGCAACACGCAGACCGTCGGCGGCTGGGGCATCGGCCTTACCTCCTCGTCGAAGAACCAGGACGCCGCGTTCAAGTTCATGACCTGGGTCACCTCGAAGGACTACGTCAAGCTCGTCGCCGAGAAGAAGGGGTGGCTGAACGTCCTCACCGGCGCCCGTGCGTCCACGTACCAGGCGCCCGAGTACCAGGCCGTCGCCCCCTACGCGAGCCTCGTGCTCGAGTCACTCGAGAACGTCGACTTCACCCACCCCGCCGTCGGTGACACCCCGTACGTCGGCAACTCACTGCCGAGCATCCCCGAGTGGTCCGGCATGGGCGAGAAGATCGGCCAGATCCTCGCGGAGTACATCTCCGGCTCCGGGTCGACGAAGGACGCGCTCGCGAACGCTCAGAAGGTCGCGACCGACGCGTTCGTCGACGGCGGCCGCACCAAGTAGCACCCCGGGCGGGCGGGCCAGGCTCATCAGCCGGCCCGTCCGCCCACCGCTGTCCCCCACCTCCCGAAGAGAATGGCCATGACCCTCGTCCGCAATCGTGTGAACCTGCTCCAGGTTCCCGGCTTGATCGTCGTCCTCGTCGTGACCCAGGTCCCCTTCCTGGTCACGATCGTGCTGTCGTTCGTCAGCTGGAACATCCGCCGCCCAGACCTGCCCGTGACCTTCACCGGCATCGACAACTTCCTCTACCTGTTCCAGGACGGCGACTTCTACGTCGTCCTGCGCAACACGCTCCTGATCACGGGAGCCTCACTGGTCATCTCCCTCGTGCTCGCGTTCGTCCTCGCGCTCGCCTTCAACCGGCGGTTCCCCGGCGTGGCCATCGCCCGATCGCTGCTGATCATCCCCTACTTCGTGATGGAGCCGGTCATCGGCATCGTCTGGAAGACCCTCATCCTCAGCCCCTCCTTCGGGATCAACGACGTCGTCTCGCGCGCCCTCGGCGGTCAGGCCGTGTCCTTCTTCAGCGCCGATACCGCACTGCCGACGATCATCATGCTGTGCGTCTGGCAGTGGACGCCGTTCCTCTTCCTCATCCTGCTGTCCGGGCTCCAGAGCCTGCCAGAGGACGTCCTCGAAGCCGCCCACGTCGACGGCGCTGGCTTCCTGCGTCAGATCTGGTACTTCAAGATCCCGCTCATGAAGCCCTTCTTCAAGGTCGCCGCGACGTTCGGGCTCATCAACCTCATGAAGGTCTTCGGCATCATCTTCGTCACCACCCAGGGCGGACCCGGCGTCGCCTCGGCGAACCTGCCGTACTACGTGTACCGCACCGCCTTCTACGACTGGCAGGTCGGCCGCTCCGCCGCCATCTCGGTGGTGATGGTCGTCCTCACCCTCATCATCATCAATGTCTTCTTCCGGACGCAGAAGGATGTGACCGAGCGATGAACCGCACGCAGAAAGCACGAGTGAGGAAGGTCACCGGCGCACTGGCGGCCGTGGCGCTGTTCGCCGTGGCGATCGTGTACTCCTTCCCGATCCTCTACATGGTGTACTCCTCCTTCAAGTCGGAGCAGGACATCGCGCCGCCGTCGTGGAACTTCGCGCCGACGCTCGAGAACTACCAGGCGGTCATCACACCGGACCTCGTGCACCACCTCGTGAACTCGATCGTCATCACGGTGATCACGGTGATCCTCACCCTGATCCTCGGGGTGCCGATCGCGTACACGATTGTCTTCGGGCGACTCAAGCGGCCGACGGTGCACTTCAACTGGTACATCACGACGACGCTGCTCCCCGCGGTCGCGGTGATCATCCCGATCTACCTGATCGTGAACTGGCTGGGTCTGCTGGACTCGCCCGTCGTCCTCATCCTGCTGTACACCTCGATCGGCATCCCGCTCATGGTGTGGATGTGCACCACCTACATGACCGACATCCCGGTGTCGATCCTCGAGGCCGCACAGATCGACGGCGCCACCCGCTGGCAGTCGTTCCTGAGCGTCATGCTGCCGATCATCCGCGGTGGGCTCATCTCCACCGCGCTGCTCGTCTTCGTGCTCACCTGGAACGAGTTCCTCCTCGCGGTGTCGTTCACCTTCACCGAGTCGGGCACGCTCCCCGTGTACATGAACCGGTTCATGACCCAGCAGGGGCTGTTCTGGGGGAAGATGTCCGCCGTCGCGACGATCGCGGTGATCGTGCCGATCATCCTCGGCTTCGTCGCCCAGAAGAGTCTGATCAAGGGTCTGCTGAGCGGAGCCGTGAAGGAATGAGCACCACCATGCGCGCAGCGGTCCTGACCGAACCCGGCGTCCTCGAGCTGCAGGAGCGACCGATCCCGGAGATCGCGCCGGACGAGGCGCTCGTCCGGGTGTCCTACGTCGGCATCTGCGGCTCCGACATGGCGCTGTTCCAGAACGGCTACATCGGTGAGAGCGTCGTGACCGAGCCGATGGTGCTCGGCCACGAGGCCTCCGGTGTGGTGGTCGCCACAGGCTCCGCCGTGACCGACCTCGCCCCCGGCACCAGGGTCGCACTCGAACCGGGCGTGCCCTGCGGCGAGTGCGAGTTCTGCCGGGGCGGACGCTACAACCTCTGCCCGGACGTGTACTTCTGGGCCTCGTTGCCCGTGGTGGAGGGGACCTTCCAGGAGTACGTGCGTCACCGCGCGAGTTTCTGCCACCCGCTGCCGGACTCCGTGGGACTCCTCGAGGGCGCGATGATCGAACCGCTCTCCGTCGCCTTCCACGCCGTTGACCGCTCGGGTGTGGGGCTCGGTGCGAGCGCCGTGGTCCTCGGTGCCGGCTGCATCGGCCTCCTCACCCTGCTGACCCTCCGGGCCGCCGGCGTGCGGGACGTCGTGGTCGTCGACGTCGTCGACAACCGCTTGGACCTCGCCCGTCGACTCGGAGCCGAGGTTGTGAACGCGTCGACGTCACCCGACCTCTTCGCCGAACTCACCGCCCGCTTCGGGTACGGGCCGGACGCCGTCTTCGAGACCGCGGGCAACCGCGTGACCATGGACCAGTCCATCCGGATCGCGAAGCGGGGCGGGTCGGTCACCTTCGTCGGCTACACGAAGGACGGCCGCGCCGACCTCAACGTCAACCTCCTGATCGACAAGGAGCTCACGCTGACGACGGTCTTCCGCTACCGCAACACCTACCCGAAGGCCATCGCGGCCGTCGCCGCCGGCACCATCCCCGTGCAGGACGTCGTCTCCGCCGTCTACGGACTCGACGACGTCCAGCAGGGCATGGACCACGCGGTGCACCACAAGGCCGAGGTCACCAAGTGCGTGATCCGGATCGACCCGACGGCATGAGCGGCGACCAGCCGGACCTCGTCGCGGGAGTCGACTACGGCAGCGATTCGGTCCGCGTCGCGGTCGTCGACGCGTCCTCCGGCGAGGGGGTGTTGACGGTCAGTCGCAGCTACCCGCGCTGGGCCACCGGCGCCTACTGCGACCCGCTTGAACACCGCTTCCGCCAGCACCCGCTCGACCACCTCGAGACCTTGGAGGCCTGCTTCGCCGAGATCGCCGATCGCCTCGGTGACGAGGCCGTCGGTGCGATCGCGATCGACGCGACGGGATCCACGCCGGCGCCCGTCGACCGCAACGGCGTCCCGCTCGCCCTCCTCCCCGAGTTCGCCGACGAGCCCGACGCGATGTTCTGGCTCTGGAAAGACCGGACCTCGGCCGCCGAAGCCGAGGAGGTCGACCGTGCCCTCCGCGAGTCGGAACCGGACCACACCTCCTACCAGGGCGTCTACAGTTCGGAGTGGTGGTGGGCGAAGATGCTGCGCGCCGTCCGCACGAACGGACGGATCCTCGAACACGCCCACTCCTGGGTGGAGCACGCCGACTGGCTGCCGAACCTCCTCACCGGCGCCGACGACGTGGAGCGTTTCGCCCGCAACGCCTGCGCGGCCGGCCACAAGGCGCTCTACAACACACGACTCGGCGGCATGGTGCCGCGCGCGGTGCTGTCGGCCGTCCACCCCCATCTGGCGGCGGTGGCCGACACCTTCGCGACCCCACCCGTCCCGGCGGGCGCACGGGTCGGCATCCTGAGCCCCGAGTGGGCCGCCCGGTTGCGGCTCTCGACCGAGACCGTCGTCGGCATGGGCTCGCTGGACGCCCACGCCGGCGGGGTCGGTGCGGGCATCGACGACCGCAGCATGGTCACCGTCATGGGCACCTCCACCGTCGACCTCTTCCTCACCGACGACGACGCGATCAGTGGTCGTGACCTCCGCCGCCTGTGCGGCATCGCGGAGGATTCGATCATCCCGGGTCGCCTCGGCGGCGAGACCAGCCAGGCCGCGTTCGGCGACCTCTTCGCCTGGTACGGGCGCGTGCTGCTCTGGCCCGTCCGCACGGTGCTCGCACCGGAGTTGCGCGCCGTCCTACCGGAGGACCAGGTCGCCGAGATCGTCGAACGCACCGCCGACCGGCTGCTCGGCGACCTCGAACAGCACCTGGTCGAGCGCCCTCCGACCACGATCGTCGCCCACGACTGGATCAACGGGCGCCGCTACCCCGACGTCGACGAGGACGCGAGCGCCGCCCTCCTGGGCCTCCGGATCGGACACGACGCCGTCGACGTCTACCGCGCCCTCGTCGAAGCCGCCGTCCTCGGCACGAAGGCGATCGTCGACGGGCTCGCCGCCAACGGCCTCCGCTTCGAACGGGTCATCCTCGTCGGCGGGATCGCCCGGAAGTCGCCGTTCATCTGCCAGAGCATGGCGGACGCCCTCGGCGTCGAGGTCCTCGTCAGCGAGGAACGCGAGGCGAGCGCGACGGGCGCCGCGATGTACGCCGCCACGGCGGCCGGCCACTACGAGACCCTCCCGGCGGCACAGCGGGCGCTCGGACGCGGCTTCGTCGCGCGCTACGCCCCGCAGCCCGCGGGTGTCGCCCACCTCGACGCCGCATTCTCGCGCTATCGGGCCGCCGGTAGACTCCTCGCAAGTGGGGGCGACCCGGTCGACCCCGCCGAGATCGTGAAAGGACGCTGATGGGTGGTCCGCAACGTGTGAACCCGGACGAGGTCCTCGGGCTCATCCTCCAACAGGCTCCCATCTCCCGCTCCGACCTGGCCCGAGAGGCCGGGCTCAGCCGCGCCGCCGTCACCCTGCTGGTGCAGGACCTCATCGGCCTCGGCATCGTCGAGGACAACATCCCGACGTTCTCCGCCGGCGGCCGACGCGCCACCGGGATCCGGCTCGACCTCGCCGAGTACTTCATGGTGGCGGTCCGGATCAACCGCTACGAACTCACCTTCCGCATCTTCGACGGTTCCGGGATCGAGGTCGAGACGACCGAGGTCCCCATCGCCTCGGACATCAAGATCGAACCGCTCCTGGCGCTCATCGAACAGACCTTGCGCGGCATCCTGGAACGTCGGGACCAACGGTGCTTCCTCGGCGTCGCGATCTCGAGCCTCGGTTGGCTCTTCGAGACCGACGGCGAGGTCATCCTCCACACCGACGGCTTCTCGGAACTCGGCAAGCGGGACATCCGGGCGTCCGTGCAGGCGATGTTCCCCGAGGTCCCCGTCCTCCTCGAACACGATGCGAAGACCAGTGCGCTCGCGGAGTACCAGGACCACGTCCGCGAGACCGGACGGAAGCCGGCCTGCCTGCTCAACATCGTCGGGGGCATCGGCTTCGGCGGGGGCATCATCATCGACGGCAAGATCTTCCGCGGTGCCCGGGGCGTGGCCGGCGAGGTGGGCCACCTCGGCATCAACTTCAACTCCGGCATCCACACCCGCAACGTCGACACCCACGAGTTCAACGGACTCTTCGAGGACTACGCGTCGCCGCGGGCGCTCCGGCAGCATGTGACGAGCCGGCTGCTCGACTTCCCGGAGTCGTCGCTCACCGAGCAGTCCACGCCGGAAGAGATCTTCGCCGCCTTCGAGGTGGACGATCCGCTGGCCGTCTGGGCCGTCGAACGCGTCTGCCAGCTCCTCGCCTACGGTCTCGCCGGACTCACCTTCGTCCTCGACCCGGACGTGATCGTCGTCGGCGACGCGTTCCCGGCCTCGGAGACGATCCTCGAGCGCATCCGCGGTTGCCTGGCGACGTACCTCCCCGCGGTCCGGATGGAGCACCTGGAGCTGAAGTTCTCCCAGCGCGGCACCTCCGGGGTCCTCTACGGCTCCTACCTCCTGCTCATCCAGTGGTACCTCACCAACGGCGAGCTCTTCGCCCGGATCCAGCAGTCCCAGGCCGCGTCCGCGTCCTGATCACACCCCCAGGGGTGTCGGCGGCGTGCCGACACCCCACCCTCCCGTCCCCGAAGGAGACACCATGCAGACCCTCGAACCCGGCACCGTCGCCGTCGTCACCGGAGCCGCCGGCGGTATCGGTTCCGCGATCGTCGCCGCGATCGCCGCGGAAGGCGTTGCGGTGGCCTGCCTCGACCGGGCCGGAGCCGACTTCACGAACACCCTGCGCCGGTGCGCCGACGCCGGCGTCGAGGCGAGAGCGATCGAGGTCGACGTGCGCGACCGGGACGCCATGCGCGAGGCGGTCGCGTCGGCCGCCGAACTCGGTCCGGTCCGCTACGCGGTCAACTGCGCCGGCATCGACCACCTGGAGCCGACCGTCGAGATGTCGACGGCGGACTGGGACCGCGTGCTCGACGTCAACCTGAGCGGGGTGCTCTTCAGCTGCCTCGCGGAGTTCGAGGTGATGCGCGAGGTCGGCGGCTCGATCGTCAACATCGCCTCGGCGAGCGGCACCATCTACAACCGCGGGGCGGAGCCGCACATCGGGTACGCCTCGTCGAAGGCCGCGGTCATCCATCTCTCCCGGTCGCTCGCCGTGGAGTGGGTCCCGCAGGGCATCCGGGTGAACGCCGTCAGCCCCGGGTACACGAGGACGGAGATGACGGACCTCAACCCGCCGGAGCGCAACCGCTTCCTCGCCGACCAGACGCCGATGGGTCGCATGGCCGAGGTGACGGAGATCGCCGCGCCGGTGGTGTTCCTGCTCGGCGCGGGAGCAAGCTACGTCAACGGCGTCAACCTCCCCATCGACGGCGCGCTCACCGCCTGGTAGCGGCGAGCGCGCCGGTCGGCCCGGGTCGGTGTCGACCCGGGCCGTCGTGCGATCAGCGGGCGTCGGCGACCTCGCGGATCGCGTCCAGCAACCGCTCCACGGTCATCCCACGCTCGCGGAGGGCGTCTTCGGCCGGGGCGGACAGGCCGAACTCGTCGATGCCGACGATGCGGCCGGCGGGCCCGGCGACGTCGTGCCAGCCGAAGCCCGTCGCGGCCTCGACGACCACCCGGGCTGTGACGTGCTCGGGCAGCAGGGCGGCCCGGTCCTCGGCCGGTTGCTCGGCGAACCACTCCCGGCACGGCATAGAGACCACGCGGACGGCGAGCCCGTCCCGGCCCGCGTGTTCCGCCGCCTCGAGGGCGAGCGCGACCTCGGAGCCGGTCGCGACGACGATCACGTCGGGCTCCTCGCAGTCGAGCACGGCGTACGCGCCGCGACGCACCCCGTCCAGGACGACGTCGCGGTCCGTACCCGCGACGGGGAGGGGCTGTCGTGCGAGCACGAGGCCGGCCGGCCGACGCCGCTCGAGGATCGCGAGCCAGGCGGCGGCCGTCTCAGCGGCGTCGGCGGGGCGGACCACGTCGAAGCCGGGGATGGCCCGCAGGCTCGCGAGGTGTTCGATCGGCTGGTGGGTGGGACCGTCGGCCCCGAGTGCGACCGAGTCGTGGCTCCACAGGTAGGTGACCGGCAGCTGCATGAGGGCTGCCAGGCGGATGGCCGGGCGCTGGTAGTCGCTGAACACGAGGAAGGTGCCGGCGAAGAACCGGGACCCGCCGACGAGCGCGATCCCGTTCATCGCCGCGGCCATCGCGTGCTCGCGGACCCCCCAGTGCACGTTGCGTCCGGTCCGCCCGGTCCCCTCCGTCTCCTCGGGCAGGAACGACCGGCCGCCGGCGATCGCGGTGCGGTTGGGCTCGGCGAGGTCGGCCGACCCGCCCCACAGTTCAGGGAGTCGGGCGGCGAGCGCCTGGATCGTCTGGCCCGAGGCGTCGCGGGTCGCCAAAGTCTGTCCGGGCTCGTAGACGGGGAGGGCGTCGCGGAGGTCCTGGGGCAGGAGTCCGCTCCTCGCGCGGTCGGACTCGGCCGCGCGGTCGGGGTGGTCGGCCCGCCAGCGCGTGAACTCCCCCTGCCAGTCCTCCTGCATCGCCACGCCGCGGTCGGTCGCCTGTCGCGTGTGAGCGAGGACGTCGTCGTCGATCTCGAACGGTGCGGTGTCCACTCCGAGCACCTCGCGCAGGAGCGCTGCCTCCGTCGAACCGAGCGGAGCCCCGTGCGCTGCCGAGGTGTTCGTCGCGTTCGGCGCCGGCCAGGCGATCTGCGACTTGAGGACGACGAGCCGCGGACGGCCGTCCGCCGCCGCACGGTCTGCGAGCACGGCGTCGAGTCGATCGAGGTCGACGTCGCCGTCCGCGGCCAGCTCGATCCGATCGACGTGCCACCCCTGCGCGGTGAAGCGGGTGACGACGTCCTCGGAGCTCGTCAGCGAGGTGTCGCCCTCGATCTGGATGTCGTTGTCGTCGTACACGACGACGAGGTTGTCGAGGCGATGACGCCCCGCGAGTGCACCGGCCTCGGCGGACACCCCCTCCTGGAGGTCCCCGTCGGAGGCCAGGACCCAGACGGTGCGGTCGAACACGGACGTCCAGGGTGCGGCGTCAGGGTCGAGCAGTGCGCGCTCGTGCTGCATCGCCATCGCCATGCCGACGGCGGTGGCGAGGCCCTGCCCCAGCGGACCGGTCGTCGTCTCGACACCCGCGGTGTGCCCGAACTCCGGGTGTCCGGGGGTCTTCGCGCCGAGGCTCCGGAAGGCACGGAGGTCGTCGATCTCGAGTCCGTACCCGGTGAGGAAGAGCTGCGTGTAGAGCAGGATGCTGGCGTGCCCGCACGACAGGATGAACCGGTCCCGGCCGATCCAGGCGGGGTCGGCCGGGTTGTGGCGGACGTGTTGCTGGAAGAGCAGGTGGGCGACCGGGGCGAGCGCGATGGCCGTCCCCGGATGCCCGGATCCGGCCGACTCGACGGCGTCGAGGGCGAGGAGACGGGCGGTGGTGATCGCGCGGTCGTCGAGTGAGGGCATCGGTTCTCCTGAGGTCGTGGTCCGTCGAACGCTACGCAAGACGTCATGACGTCATAATGAATCGAGACGAATCCCGGGTGTCGGCTCACGACTCCGGAGACAGGCGGGCAGGACTCCGATGCGGACGAGCGGCAGCAAGTACCTCACGGTCCGGGCACTCCTCCTGGCGCGGGTCCGCGTGCTCCCGGCCGGCGCTCGACTGCCGGCCGAGCCGGCGCTCTGCGCCGAGTACGGGGTGAGCCGGATCACCCTGCGTCACGCCGTCGACGGCTTGATCGACGAAGGGTTTCTCGTCCGCGAACAGGGGCGCGGCACCTTCGTCACGGAGCCGCAGCACCGCATGCGCTACCGCGAGCGGTTCGCCGGGGCGGTCACCGGCTTCCATGCGCAGCAGACGGCGCAGGGCTTCACGGTGTCGAGCCGCGTGGTGGACCTGGCCGACCGTGCCGTCCGCGAGCCGGCCGCCGGTCGGTTGGACCTCGTCCCCGGCGATCGGGTCGCCAGACTGACCCGGCTGCGTTCCGTCGACGGTTCCGTCCATCACCTCGCGATCACCGAGTTGTCACTGGACCGGTTCCCCGGGATCCTCGATAGCGACCTCACCGATGCGTCCCTGTTCGCGACCCTCCGCGACCGCCACGGTGTGGACCTCGCTCGGAACGACCTCCTCGTCTCGATCCGCGGAGCGGAGGCGGAGGTCGCCGAGTACCTGCTTGTCGAGCCGGGCGAGCGTCTGCTGACCGTCGAGTCGACGGTGTTCGACGCGGACGATCGTCCCGTCGCGTCCGGCGTCTCCTGGCTCACCCCGCGGAACAGCGAGGTGGCGTTCAGCCTGCGGCCGTGAGCGGCGGCTCAGCGGAGCTGACGCTCAGCGAGCGGCGCTGAGCCCGTCGATCCACTGCGCGAAGGTCTGCACACCGCGCTGCGCATCTGGCCCGGAGAGGGTGGTGCCGTCGCGCATCGCCTTGCCGAAGCCGCCGGGCAACGGGATCTGCACGACCGGGCCACGGATGCCCTTGGCCGCGGTGTAGGCCTTGACCATCGCGGTCATCCGGAGCTCCTCGGGCCCTGCGAGGTCGGCCGGGCGCCCCTGCGGTTCGCCCTCCGCCAGCTCCACCAGGCGCTCCGCGACTTCGCGCGCGGCGACCGGCTGCGAGGTCATCGTCGGCACCATCGTGACCGGCCCGAAGCGGAACCGCTCGACCATCTGCTGCGCGAACTCGTGGAACTGCGTCGCGCGGAGGATCGTCCACGGGATCCGTCCGGTACTGACGAGCTCCTCCTGTAGCGCCTTGCCCGCGTAGTAGCCGAAGGGCGCCTTGTCGCTTCCGACGATCGACAGCGCGACGTGGTGGGGCACGCCGGCGGCGCCCTCGGCCTCGAGCAGGTTGCGGGTGACCGCCCCGAAGAACTGGCGCGACTGCTGGGCGGACTGGGTGGCCGTCGAGGTCACATCGATGACGACGTCCGCGGCTTCCAACTGCTGGGCAAGCCCGGCTCCGGTGGCGAGGTCGACGCCGGCGGCACGCGACAGCGCGACCACCCGGTGTCCGCGCTCCTCGGCCACCGCGACGACGTGTCGCCCGACCATCCCGCTGCCTCCTGCGACGACGATCCTCATCCGACACTCCCCTTTGCTCGACGGATGTCACTCTATCGGCGAGGCGCGGCGCCGCTTGAGTTGCACGCGGTCACACCACGGTGTATAACAAATCTGCACTCCGAGATACAGATCTCAACCCAACCGATCAGGCGTTCCCGGAGCGCACCTCCCGACCGAACCCGACCAGGAACCACCCGAACCCGACCAGGAACCACCCGAACCCGATGACGACCCTGCAGCACCCCGCCACCACCGGCTCCATCCGCACGTCACGCCCGCAGCTCGCGGCACTCCCCCGCACCCTGCGCCGCAGCATCCCGGCCGAGCAACGCCAGCTGCTCCGCACCCTCGCCGCCACCATCGGCGGTTTCATCCTCGCGACCGGCCTGGTCGGCGCGTTCGTCACCGGCTGGTTCGTCCTGCTCGGACTCCCCGCCGCGGCGATCTTCCTCAGCGCGACCGCGCCCTGAGCGATCCCGCCCTGAGTGATCGCGCCCTGAGCGACCAGAGGAGTCGGCGCGGGGATCTCCCTAGAAGTGCGTCCGCAGGAAGGGCGCCTGCTCCGTCGCGAAGGCGAGGTCGAGCGCTCGCACCGCCTCCGACGACCCGGTGATGAGCCCCGCTTCGGCGAGCGCCGACACGCGCGGGCCGCCGAGGAGGACGGCCGACAGCTCGTTGATGGTCAGGCGCACAGCGTCGTCGTCGGCCGACTCCGGCACGTCACCGAGGCGTTCCGCGACCGCGGCACCGTGCTCGTCGATGCGGAGCGCGAACCGACCGCCGGCGAGGCCGAGGGTGTCATCGACGTCGAGCAGGTGCTCGCGAGGTTCGGACGCCCCGGGGACGGTGAACCGGCGCGCTCCGAGGGCGGTCGGCACGTCGACGATGCGGAGCCAGAGCGAGTCGGCTCGCGCGGTGGTCTTGACGGCGCGACGGTCGACGAGTCGCCACTGGATGGCTTCGACCGTCGGAGCCTGGTGGAAGGTGACCTTCGTGGTGAGGCTGATCCCGGTGAGGTGCCGCCAGAGCGCGTAGCGGGCCTCCGGGGTGGTGGCGACGAGGTCGTCGACGACGATCGTGCCCCACTCCTCGCCGACGCGGTAGAGCGCGTAGCCCTGAGGTTCGCCGTCGGCGTCGTCGTAGCGGAGGGCGAGCGTGTCACCCTCACCGTGGCTGAAGTGCCGGATGGTCACCTCACGGAGGGCCTGCTTCCACCAGGCGACACCGCGGTCGATGTCGCCGGTGCCGCGCGAGCGCTCGAACAGCCCTGGTGCGATGGTGGCGAGCGAGCGCGGGTCGAGCGTGTGGACGCGGCCGGCGGGCGGCGCACCCCGCCAGGCGACGCGCTTGGGGTCGACCTCGTGCGTGAACTCCCAGGTCGCCGGGGCGAAGCCATAGCGACCGTAGATGGTCGCCTCGCTCGCGGTGAGCGCGACGACCGCGGCTCCGGTGGCCTGCGCGTGGTGGAGTCGGTTCTCCATGAGCGATCGCGCGATGCCTCGACGCTCATGGGACGTCGAGACGGTCACCTCGGTGATGGCCAGGGCACGGACGGAGCCACCCGGGATCGACAGGGCGGTCGGGAAGGAACCGAGCGTGCCGACGGGGACGAGCGGTTCGGCCGCGGTGTCGTCGTAGACCCCGAGGATGGAGCTGCCGACGAGGAGCTGACGCCGCTCGGCACGCACCGCCACGTCGGTGTCGGGCTTCGAGAGGAAGCCGCGGGACGCTGCACCCCACCAGAGGTCGAGGGCGGCGTGGTCCGTGTGGTCGAGCTCGACGGTGCGCAGGTTCATGCGACAAGCCTATTGGGGTGCTCGGAACGCAGGAGATCGGCGCGAGAGCAGGACGGACGGGCACGAAGCGTCCTGCTGTCGGGCGGATGTCCTGCTGTCGCGCCGGCGGGTCAGGCGACGTAGACCTTGCGGAGGGTCTCGCGGACCGTCCAGGTGGTGCGGGCGCCGGCGGCGAGTCGGCCAATGGAGCCCGCACGGAGCTCGAGCGACGGAGTGCCGTCGGCGAAGTCGACGGTCGCCTCACCCGAGAGGACCACGAACACCTCGTCGATCTCGGTGTCCTGCACGATGCCGACACCCAACTCCCAGACGCCGACCTCGGTGTCACCGACGGCCGCGAGCGTCACGATCCCGCTCCGCGGCGACCCCGAGACGACGTCCTCGGGCGCGAGCGGGTTGTCCGCGAGCGACACATCGGAGCCCTGGAGCACCGCGTTGGGGGCGAGCAAGTGATCGGTCATGAGGTACCTCTCTGAGCAGGACGGAGGCGGGCGGTGTCGGCGCAGGCCGACGGCCTACCCGACGCCCCAGCCGTAGGCGAGCTTGTGGGCTTCGAGCACGAAGAACGTCTCGGTCGATCGCACGCCGGGCGTCGGCTGCAGGGTGTCGAGGAGGAACGTCTTGTAGTGGTCCATGTCGCGGCACACGGCCTCGACCATCACGTCGAAGCCGCCGCTCGTGAGCACCACGTAGCTCGTCTCCGCGTGCTTCGACAGCTCCTGGCACACCCCGCGCGCCATCCCCGGCTCGCAGCGGATGCCGATGAGCGCCAGGTGGTCGAAGCCGATCGACAGCGGGTTCGCGATGCCGACGATCTGCAGGATCCCGGTGTCCTCGAGTCGCTGGATCCGATAGCGGACGGACGAGGCCGGCAGCCCGGTCTCGGTGGCGATCTCGGAGAACGCCTTCCGTCCGTCCTGCTGCAGGATCGCGATCAGCCGACGGTCGATGTCGTCAAGGTCGTTCATGTGGCTCCTCCGGCAGCGGGCGGATGGTCATCTGGCAAGCGTAGCGAGGGAAGCCGTGCGGCTCGGGTGCGGTGTCCGCCCCACCCGAGCCACGAGCCCCGGCCGACCGACCGACCCGAGCGCGGGCGGTCGACCGAGGCGGCGCCGGTCGAGCTGACCGAGGGAGGTCGCCGATCGGCGGATCGGTCCGACTAGCGGACGTGGATCGCGCCGGTGCGGAGGTCGGTCATGTCGTGCAGCGTGTACATGCCGCCGATCCGACCCCAGCCGGTGCCCTTGCCGCCCGCTCCACCGAACGGCATGTTGATGTCCCACCAGCCGTTGGAGTCGTTGACGATGACCTGGCCGGTCTCCAGCTCCTCCATGAAGCGGTAGGCCTTCGACAGGCTCTCGGTGAACACCGCGGACTGCAGGCCGAGCGCGTCGGCGTTGGCGATGCGGAGGATGTCGTCGTCGTCCTTGGCCGTGAGGATGGGGAGGACCGGGCCGAACGACTCCTCGCGCGACAGCAGGCTGTCCTCGGAGACGCCGTCGACGATCGTGAAGTCGTAGTAGAGGTCCGTCGGATGGCCGGTGGCACGACCGCCGCCGAACAGGATGTCGAAGCCGAGCGAGCGGGCCTCGTCGAGGTGGCGGTCCATCTTCGCGGCGACGCCCTCGTTGTTGAGCGGTCCGAGGTTGATCCCCTCGTCGAACGGGTTGCCGAGTCGTACGGTGGCTTTCGCGTAGGTGAGGGCCGCCTCGACGAAGGCGTCGTGGACGTTGTGGTGGACGATGAGCCGCTCGGTCGCGCAGCAGACCTGCCCGCCGCTGTAGAACGCGGAGTCGACGGCGGCCTTCGCGGCGCGTTCGATGTTCGCGTCCTCGAGGACGACGATCGGGCCGTTGCCGGAGCACTCCATGAGCGAGCGCTTGAGGCCCGCGGTGCGGACGATCTTCGCCCCGGTGGCGGACGAGCCGATGAAGCCGATGGCGTCGATGCCGTCGTGGGACACGAGCTCGGAACCGAACGCGCCGTCGCCGGGGAGGACGCTGACGAGCCCGGCCGGGACGCCCGCTTCGACGAGGCAGTCCATCGCCGCGAGGACCGCGAGGGGCGTGTTGCTCGGCGGCTTGACGATGCAGGCGTTGCCGGTCGCGAGGCCCGGGGCGACGAACTCGCTGAACATGAGGAGCGGGAAGTTCCAGGGCGTGATGATGCCCCAGACGCCGACCGGTGCGCGCCAGGTGAACATGCGCTTGTCGATGTCGCTCGACGGCAGCGTCTCGCCGTACAGACGGAGGGCGTCCTCGGCGTGGAGGTGGAAGAGCTGTGCGGCCTCGGCGATGTCGGCGATCGACTCGGCGAGCGGTTTGCCCTGCTCCAGCGTCTGCAGGCGGGCGAGCTCTTCCACCCGGGCGTTGATCGCGTCGCCGACCCGGTGACAGATCTCCGCGCGCTTGAACACGCCGAGCTTCCGCCACTCCCGCTGCGCCTCGTGCGCACGTCGCACCGCCTCGTCGAGTTCGGCGGTGCCGGCCACGGGGATCGACGCGATGACGTCACCGGTGACGGGGCTGATCACCTCCGAGCGCTCCGAGCTGGATCCGTCGGTGAACTCGCCGGCGATGAAGAGCTGGGTGCGAGTGGGTGTCGGCAACGTGGTCATTCCGGACCTCCTGGTGTCGTGGCTGGGCCGACGACGCCGAACAGCGTCGTGCGGATGTCGTCGGGAGAATGTGGGATCAGCCTAGGACCTTGCGATTCCTCGAACAAGCAGTATTGTTTCGTCAAAGTTACGATTACAACAACGAGACCGACACAATCTTGTCGTCACAACAATTCTTCGGCACATTGAGTGCACCAGCAGCGAGACAGCGACGTCCCGTCCCCCACGAATCGAGAAGAGCCCATGTCGACCGAACACGTCACCAGCACCGACGAGACCACGCACCTGCCCAAACGGATGCGCTGGTTCGACGGCTTCGCCATGGCGATGACCATGCCAGCCGCGCTCATCGCCACCCTCGGCGCCTCCATCACCGGCCTCGGCGGCTGGGGGGCCGCCGTCCTGTGGGCGATCTCCATGATCCTCGCCATGGGCGTCAACTGGATCTACACCGAGCTCGCCACCATGTTCCCGAACTCCTCCGGCGGCATCGCGCACTACGCGGCCGAAGCGTGGAAGTCGCGCGCACCCTGGGTCGCACCGATCACGGGCGTCGGTTACTGGCTCCCCTGGGGCACCAACCTCGCCACCTACGGCGCGGTCACCGGTGCACTCATCCAGGCGCAGTGGTTCCCGAACGAGGACTGGGTGATCCAGCTCGGCCCGATCTCCATCACCTTCCCGATCCTCATCGGGCTCGGCGTCATCGGCGTGATGTACCTCATCAACGTCATCGGCGTCCGCGTCACGATGGCGTTCGTCTACATCACGGCGGGCATCCTGCTCATCCCGCTGTTCGTGTTCATCGTCTTCCCGCTGTTCAGCGCCGACTGGGCACCGCTCGACCTCACCTGGAAGCTCGAGGGCATCGAGGGCCTGCACACCGCGATCGTCTGGCTGTACATCATGGCGTGGACCACCTTCGGCATCGAGGTCTGCGCGACCTTCGCCCCGGAGTACCGCGACTCGGTGAAGGACACGACCAAGGCGATCAAGGCCTCCGTCCTCTTCTGCCTCGGCGTCTTCTTCGTCATCCCGCTGACCCTCGGCGGCTACGCGGGTGAAGCGGCGATCGCCGACAACCCGGCGACCTTCTTCGTCGCGAGCTTCGCCTCGCTCGTCGGCGGCGCTGCGGACGTCATGGTGCTCTGCCTCATCGCCTCGCTGCTGCTCATCATGACCACCTCGGTGGCCGACGCCTCACGCGTGCTGTTCAACATGGGCAAGGAGCGCGTCACCGTCCCGTCACTCGGCGTGCTCAACCGCCGCGGTGTGCCGTTCCGCTCGCTCAACGTGATGCTCGTCATGAACGTCGTCATCCTCGTCGTGCTGCAGAACCCGCTCGCGATCATCGTGACCGGCAACCTCGGCTACATCCTCACGCACTTCTTCGCCGTCTCCGGCTTCTTCCTGCTGCGCAAGGACCGCCCCGACGCCGTCCGCCCGATCCGCTTGCCGCGCTTCTTCGTGCCGCTGTCGGTCGTGCTCTCGGTGCTCCTCGCGATCATCCTCGTCGTCGGCGCCACCGGGTTCTCCACCACGGGCTACGGCGGGTTCCTCGAGCTCGGCATCGCGCTCGGGCTGCTCGCACTGGGCGTCGTGATCTGGCTGTTCGTGCAGCGGAGCACCAAGCGCGACGCGGGACTCGGGAGCGGCGGGGCATCCGCCGGCACCCCGCGTGCCGAGGCCGAACGCACCGACGCCGCCCGCACCGACTGACCGCGCACCACGCGACCGCACCGAACCACGCACCACAGGGGACCCATCATGAGAACCACCTACGAACTGGCCGAAGACCTCGCCGACACCGCACGCCTGCGGGAACAGCTGGCCTCGGCCGAACCGGAGCCGTACTGGCTCGACGACCCGGCACGGCCCGCTCCGCTCCCCCGCCTCGAGGCGGACGTCGAGACGGACCTGGCGATCGTCGGTGGTGGGTACTCGGGCCTGTGGACGGCGCTGCTCGCGAAGGAGCGCGACCCGGACCGCCGGGTCGTGCTCCTCGAGGGCCGCCGCATCGCGTGGGCGGCGTCCGGTCGCAACGGCGGGTTCTGCGAGCCGAGCCTCACCCACGGATCCTCGAACGGCAAGAGCCGCCTGCCGCACGAGTTCGACCGCCTGGAGGAGCTGGGACGCGAGAACCTGCGCGAGATCGGCGAGACCATCGCCCGGTACGGCATGGACTGCGACTGGGAGGAGACGGGCCTGTTGCAGGCGGCGACGGCTCCGCACCACGTCGACTGGTTGCGCGAGAGCGCCGAGGAGCACGGTGCCCGGTTCCTCGACCGCGAGGCGATGCAGGCGGAGGTCCACTCGCCGATCTTCCAGGCCGGCCTGTTCGAGCCCACCGGTGCGGCGCTCGTCAACCCGGCGAAGCTGGCGTGGGAGCTGCGACGCGTCTGCCTCGACCTGGGTGTGGAGATCCACGAGTACACGCACGTCCGTTCGATCCGGTCGGACGCGACGTCGGTCACCCTGACGACGACGCACGGGTCGGTCGTCGCGAAGCACGTCGCCCTCGGCACCAACGTCTTCAAGGCCCTCATCCCGAGCGCTCGGAAGTACACGGTGCCGGTCTACGACTACGCGCTCATGACGAACCCGCTCTCCGCAGAGCAGCTCGAGAGCCTGGGTTGGAAGGGGCGGCAGGGCATCTCCGACCTCGACAACCGCTTCCACTACTCGCGGCTCACGACCGACGCGAATGGGTCGACCCGCATCCTCTACGGCGGCTACGACGCGGTCTACAACTACGGCGGCCGAGTGGAGCCGCGCTTCGACCAGCGCGAGGAGTCCTTCCTCAAGCTCGCCGCCCACTTCGCCCACACCTATCCGCAGCTCGCCGACCTCGGGTTCTCCCATAAGTGGGGCGGGGCGATCGACACCTGCGGGCGGTTCTTCTCCTTCTTCGAGACCGCGCACGGCGGCAGGGTGACGCACGCCGCCGGGTTCACCGGCCTCGGCGTCGGAGCCACCCGGTACGGGGCAAACGTCATGCTCGACCTCCTCGCCGGCACGCCGACCGAGCGCACGACGATGGACTTCGTCCAGAAGAAGCCGACGCCGTTCCCGCCCGACCCGCTCGCGTTCATCGGTGCGCGCATCTCACTGTCGGAGATGGCCCGGGCCGACCGCAACGAGGGCAAGCGCGGGCTCTGGCTCCGCACGATGGACGCCGTCGGGCTGGGCTTCGACTCCTGAGCCGGGTTTCGACGCAGGAGCCGCCGTCCAACCCATGACAGGCGGAGCGTGGTTCGATACGGTGCAGGTGGTGGTCCCGCTCACGTCGAACCCGCACAGCTCGCATCGGCCGGCAACGGACACCGCACCGCACCGCACCAGCAGCACCTCAGACAAAGGAGCACACCAGTGAGCGACTACGCCGTCGTCAACCCCGCGACCGGAGAGACTCTCCGCGACTACCCGACGATCACGGACGGGGAGCTGCAGCAGGCGATCACCGCCGCGTCCGCCGCCCACGAGGAGTGGTCGCGTCGCGCTCCCGTCGCCGACCGCGCCGCACTCATCGCCCGCGTCGCCGCCCTCCACACGGAGCGCCGTGAGCAGCTGGCCGAGATCGCCGTCCGCGAGATGGGCAAGACGTACGAGCAGGCGCTCGGCGAGGTCGACTTCGCCGCCGCGATCTACCAGTACTACGCCGACAACGGTGAGGCCTTCTCCGCCGACGAGCCGATCGAGCTGTCCGACGGCACCGGTTCGGCGTTCATCCGTCGTGCGTCGCTCGGCGTGCTGCTCGGCATCATGCCGTGGAACTTCCCGTACTACCAGGTGGCGCGGTTCGTCGGCCCGAATGTGGTCAACGGCAACACCATCCTCCTCAAGCACGCCCCGCAGTGCCCCGAGTCGGCGCTGGCGATCGCGCAGATCTTCGACGGCGCCGAAGCCGAGCTGGGCGCCCACGATTCCGTGTACGTGAACATCTTCGCGACGAACGACCAGATCGCGACGGTCATCGCCGACCCGCGCGTGCAGGGCGTCTCGGTCACCGGTTCGGAGCGCGCCGGTTCCGCGGTCGCCGAGCTGGCCGGCAAGCACCTCAAGAAGGTCGTGCTCGAGCTCGGCGGGTCCGACCCGTTCATCCTGCTGTCGACCGACGACCTCGACGCCACCGTCCAGGACGCCGTCAACGCCCGCATCGACAACAACGGTCAGTCCTGCAACGCCGCCAAGCGGTTCATCATCATCGACGAGCTGTTCGACGACTTCGCCGCGAAGTTCACCGAGGTCTTCACGGCGAACGCACCGGCCGACCCGATGGCGGAGAGCACCCAGCTCGGCCCGCTGTCGTCGGCCGCCGCGACGGAGCGACTCGGCGAGCAGCTGGGACGCGCGAAGGCACAGGGTGCGACGATCCTCGCTTCGGGCGAACCGGATGGGAACTTCTTCCCGCCGGCCGTGCTCACCGACGTCACGCCCGAGATGGACGCGTTCCACGAGGAGTTCTTCGGCCCCGTCGCGGCGCTCTACCGGGTCGCGTCCGAGGAGGAGGCCGTGCGCCTCGCGAACGATACCCCGTTCGGCCTCGGCTCCTACGTGTACACGACCGACCAGGAACAGGCGCTGCGGGTCGCGGACGGGATCGACGCCGGCATGGTGTGGATCAACCTCGTGCTCGGCGACGCGGCGGAGCTGCCCTTCGGCGGCGTGAAGCGCTCCGGCACCGGCCGCGAGATGGGCAAGCCCGCGATGGACGAGTTCGTCAACAAGAAGCTCATCCGCATCGCGTAGGTGCTTCGGCCCCGGCCACCGACGCCCCCGTCCGGTCTCTGAGCCTGTCGAAGTGCGGTCCCGCCCCATGTCGACCGCCCTTCGACAAGCTCAGGGACCGGGATGGGGTGCGCGCGAGGACCGGGACACGGTGCACCCGCTCACCGCGCTCCTCACCCGCGGAACGCTTTCCGGCCACTGAGCTTGTCGAAGTGCCTCGTACGCACCTCGACAAACTCGATGGCCGAGCTGCGCTCGGTGGCCGAACGTCCCCCACAGGGCGTGCATCACTCCCGTTGTCCACAGGGCGCGCGCACCCGACCAGGTGCGATGACGTCGCGAGCTAGCCTTTCGAGGAGGGCGAGGCTCGTCAGTCTGGGGCACGGTCGAGTTGCGTCAGCGGCTTCAAATATCTAGCCCCCTCTTCATCTTGAAATCAATGGGGGGCTTGAGTAGAATTGTGCTGAGGCCACAGAAGTACCGCGATGTGGTGAGGTTCCTCAGCTCGAAAGGCTGGGTGCTGCTCCGGCAGCAGAAGGGTTCCCACGAGAAATGGGGCAATCCGGAGAACGGGCGCGAGTATCTGACGATTCCACACCACGAGGTGTCGACCGGAATCGTGAAGCAGCTCATCGAGATGTTCCCGGATGCGCCGAGCGGGTGGAAGTAGCGCACCGCACCGCTCGACCGCGCCGACAGACAATCAGGAGGCCCGCGAATGACCGCAGCAACCGTGACCCAGACGCTCGACGTCGTGACCTACCTCGACGGCAAGTGGTGGACGTTCGAGATCCCCTCGCTCACCACCGACTCCCCCCGAGGCGCGGGACACCGGATCGTCGCCATGGGCTCGGCGAAGAGGTTCAAGGACATCGCTGCAGCTGCCCGCGACGTCGCGGCCCTGTGGCTCGATCTCGATGACTACGACGGGGACGTCGTTGTGACGGTCCGGGATGAGGCGGTCGGCCTCTGGGGCGAATCCAACACCCTTGAAGAGCAGGCACGCCAGCAGGTGCGCGAGGCAGCGCGCAAGCGCCGCGAGGCCGTCCTGAGCCTCATCGCCAAGGGAGCCAGCCAGAGCGACGCCGCGGCCGTCTTCGGGGTCTCGGTGCAACGTGTGAGCCAGCTCGTGCACTGACGCTCGTCGATCGGCAGTCCCCACCGAGAACCTCCCCGGTCGCTGAGCCCCATCCGGTCACTGAGCCTGTCGAAGTGCAGTCCCGCCCCGATGACCACCGCCCTTCGACAGCCTCAGGGACCGAAGGGGTGAATCTGGGAACGAGGGTGCACGACGCGCGAATCCGTCAGCCGTCGGCGAGCTGGAGGGCGCTCCACAGCTCGGCTCGGTCGCCGAAGCGGGAGAGGTCGAGGTCGAGCAGCGACTCCAGCGTGCCGATGCGCGCTCGGAGGGTCTGCCGGTGGATCCCGAGGCGGCCAGCCGCCTGATCGGTGACGCAGTTGGCCTCCAACCACACCCGAGCCGTGGTCATGTGGACCGCACGAGCCTCGGCTCCGAGCCCGCCCAGCGGCTCCAGCAGCCGGTTCGCCAGCACCTCTCCACCCGACGCACTCAGCAACCCGAGCAACCCCTGCTCGGCGAGCGCCTCGTACCGCACGAGTCGCGGCGTCTCCCCCGCCGATGCGCGCGCCCGCTCGGCCTCGGCCAGCCCGTCCCGCAACCCCTCCCAGCTCGTCCTCGCCGACACCCCGCCCGACAGCCCGTGGCGGCCGACGACGGCGTCCCAGAGTCCGGTGTCCGCGTCGCTCGACACGATGACGATCCGTTCGTCCTGCTCGGCGAAGAACAACGTGCCGCCATGCGCCGCGGCCTGCACGTCGAGCTCGGAGAGGAAGCCCAGCTCACCCACGGGGATGTCGACCACGGCGACGCGGATCGGGTCGGGCGGCAGCGGCCCCCAGAGCCGCTGGGCGGTGCGCTCGGCGACGGCGCGGTCCCCGGAGAGCAGCAGCTCGAGGAGCCCGGAGCGCAGCTGCCGGCGTGCGAGGTCGAGGGCGCTGTGCTGTTCGAGGGCGATGCTCGCGAGGCCGATGACGCTGGAGACGAGGTCGTGCTCGGCATGGTCGAGCGGCACGCTGGAACCGACCGCGAGGATGCCCCGCAGCTCGCCTCGGCGGCCGAGCGTCAGCAGCGTCGCGCCCTCCGCTCCGTCCGCGAGGTGCAGTCCGGCCCGCGACCCGCGCCGCAGCACCTCGGCGACGGCGGCCTCCACGCCCTCCGGCACCGGCTCGCGCGTCCTCGTGGTGACCCGGTTGCCGAGCGCGTCGTACAGCGCGACCCAGCAGCCGAGCTGCTGCCCCAGCTCCGCGAGGATCGCGGTCAGGCCGTCGGGTCGGAGCGCCGCCCTCGCGACCGCACGCTGGGCGGCGAGCGACCACTCCAGCGATGCCACGCGGGCGGCGGCGACCGCGTCGGCGACGAACCGGATGATGCCGATGAACGGCGTCCGCTCCCCCACCTCGAGCAGGGTGAACCCGTGACGCTCGCAGGCGTCGACGAGCCGCTGGGGGATGTCGGCGTGGATGATCCCGGTGGCGAACCCGAGCGCGAGCACGCCCCGGGCGGAGAGGCGGCGGACGTACTCGTCGGCGCGGCGGTCGGCGAGCTCGTCGCTCATCTCGCCGGTGAACTGCATGCCGTCGGTGAGGAGCAACTGGCCGGGCTCCAGCCAGGGTGTCGGGTCGCCGAGGTCCGAGCTGTGCACCCAGGCGATGTCGCGGTCGAGGACGTCGGCGTCACCCGCGACGACGAGGCCGAGCTTGAACACCGGCTCGGCCATGAGCGTGCGCAGGGACACGTTCGACGACGCACGGCCGGCCTCGCCAGCGATCACTGAAGTGGTGGACATGTGCCGAAGCTACCACTGATCCCGCCATGTACATCGGCCGCGTCGATTGCCAGGCTGCAGGAGTGATCAATGACTTCCTCTCCGGCCTCGACAACGCCGGCGTCCGCGACGCCGACACCCAGCGCGTCCTGCACTCCTGGTCCGCCCAGAGCACGCTCAAGCCGCTCCCCATCGCGGGCGGCCTCGGCAGCACCGTGTGGGACCACGACGGACGCCACTACCTCGACTTCTCCAGCCAGCTCGTCAACGTGAACCTCGGGTACCAGCACCCGAAGGTCGTCGCGGCGATCCAGGAGCAGGCGGCGCAGCTCACCACGATCGCGCCCGCCGCGGCGAACGCGACCCGTGCCGAGGCGGCTCGTCTCATCCTCGAGCGTGCGCCCGAGGGCTTCGAGAAGGTCTTCTTCACCAACGGCGGCGCCGACGCGAACGAGAACGCGATCCGCATGGCACGCATCGCCACCGGCCGCGACAAGGTCATCTCGACCTACCGCTCGTACCACGGCAACACGGGCGCGGCCATCGTCGCGACGGGCGACTGGCGCCGCATCCCCAACGAATACGCGCGCGGTCACGTGCACGTGTTCGGCCCCTACCTCTACCGCACCGAGTTCTGGGCCACGACGCCGGAGGAGGAGTCGGAGCGCGCCCTCAGTCATCTCGAGCGCACCGTCCAGGCCGAGGGTCCCGGCTCGATCGCCGCGATCCTCCTCGAGACCGTCCCCGGCACCGCCGGCATCCTGACGCCGCCGCCCGGCTACCTCGCGGGGGTCCGCGCGATCGCGGACCGCTACGGCATCATGCTCATCCTCGACGAGGTCATGGCCGGCTTCGCCCGCACCGGTGAGTGGTTCGCGTTCGACGCGTTCGACGTGCGACCCGACCTCATCACCTTCGCGAAGGGCGTCAACTCCGGCTACGTGCCGCTCGGTGGCGTCATCGTCTCCGAGCACATCGCCCGCGTCTTCGACGAGCAGGTGTTCCCTGGCGGACTCACATACTCCGGCCACCCGCTCGCCGCCGCGAGTGTCGTCGCCACGCTCACCGCCATGGCCGAGGAAGGCGTCGTCGAACATGCCAAGGCGATCGGCGCCGACCACATCGGGCCCGCGCTCCGCTCCCTCGCCGAGCGCCACGAGCTCATCGGCGAGGTCCGCGGCAGCGGCGTGTTCTGGGCGGTCGAGCTCGTCGAGGACCGCGACACCCGCGCACCACTCGATGCGGCGGCGATGGGTCGGTTCAAGACGTCCCTGCTCGAGGCCGGCCTCCTGCCGTTCATCAGCGAGAACCGCATCCACGTCGTCCCGCCCGCCGTCGTGACCGCCGACGAGGTCGCCTCGGGTGTCGCCATCATCGACGCCGCCCTCGGGGAGCTGCGCGCATGAGCGGCGAGCCGGACCCGTTCTGGGACTCGGTGTCGGGACTCCCGACCCCGGACCCGTCCGCCGCGGCACGACCAGCACCCAGCACCCCTGCACCCCACGACGCCCAGGAGCCATCCGCATGACCACCACCGCCACGAGCACCACCACCGACGCCGGCACGCTGCCGGTCGTCCCGCACTGGATCGACGGAGCCGAGGCCCCGTCCACCTCCGGCCGCACCGCCCCGGTCTACGACCCGGCACTCGGTGTCGCGACGAAGCACGTTTCGCTCGCGAACCAGGACGAGATCGCAGCGGCCGTCGCATCCGCCGCAGCCGCCTTCCCCGCCTGGCGCGACCTGCCGCTCGCGAAGCGTCAGCAGATCGTCTTCAAGTTCCGTGAGCTGCTCGACGCGAAGAAGGGCGAGCTGGCGGAGATCATCACC